>JBASHR010000079.1:0-53676 GCA_049654165.1 Bacteroidales bacterium | reverse complement strand
ATCTTCATCTCGTTTTTTATGAGAAACCCCGATTTTGAGACTTTATGCTCGTTTTCGGGGTTTTGTTTCTACAAAGATACAACTTAATTATTTATAAACCAAATACTTAAGCATTTTCTGAAAGTGCCCAAATAAACCAGCAGGAATGTAAGTTATATGATTTGTTTTACAAAATAGTTCAAGCTGTTTTGAAAATTTACAATCGTTTTTCCAATCGGTATTAACCATATTAATAGTCATTCTTTCCTGACACTATACCTTTCAGCTATAAGCTTGTATTCATTAATACGCCATTAAACAGAAGCTTGTAGGTAGCCGGAGTTTGTCCGCGGTGATGAGGGCTGAAGCCGTAAAGTACCAGATGACCTTTTGCTTTTTTTATCCAGACCATAGCGGCTTTTCGCGCAAGTAATTTCTCATTGCCGGCATATCCACTCATAAGAATATTATCTTCGGGGAACCAGCCAATTACTCTTCTGTCCATATCAAAAATCGGGATTGAGGTAGAAAAAACAGGATTGCCTTTATGAAGAATCCCCAACTCTTCAGGCATACCGTAAGTAAGAGCGTGATCTTTCATAAGCCTCATCCTTAGTGCAGACCCGGGAACTTCAAGTCCCTTCTTAGCCAGTTCTGAACCAATATTCCGGAAAGGCAACTGAAATTCTTGTTTAGTTATGCCATCACCTATACTCAACAAACCAGTAAATAAATCAACTGATCTTCCCCACGAAAGCACTGTTCCACCCTGATTAATAAATTGAAGCACATTGTCTAATCCTTTTTTCTCCATTCCTTTTGAGAACTCAGGAGGATAGCGTGACATGATATAAGCCCCTTCCCTGCCAAATTTACCTTCCATTAATAGTGATTTACTTTCGTCAGTGAATATAACCACATCAAACCTGGCTGATAAATTGATTTCCTGCAAATCAAGCGGACGTATAACAGTAAACGGCAAATAATATGAATCAAACAAATATCTTGCCCATCCGGCATCCATAGCCTGATACCAGCTTTCAACCAATGCAATGCGTGGCAGCTTCAGTAAATCAGATTCCGGCAAATTATTTCCGGAAATAAAAACCGGGCTTACGTTCAGTTTCTCTAACAAATCATTATTGTTATAGCCGGATTTAATTATAAAACTTCCTATCGGGCTCTCAATTTCATTGTATTTAAAAGCTTCAGTAGTACGCCTTACTTCCATTCCCTTTGATAATGAATAAAATGCTGCTTTATAACTTTCATTATCATTAGCTGAAAACAGCATATAATTAAACTGTTCCGGAGCCTTCTCTTTCATATCGAATGGTATATTACACCGCCTGATTTTTTTATCCAGATGTTCAGCAGATCGCCTTATTTCGTATGAAGACAAGCCTTTATGCAAAGGCAATGACCATGAGGTGATATCATAGGGTTTTATTAATTCACCTTCTGGCACGTAATGGCGTTCCGGGAATTTCTGAATTTCCATTACTTCTTTAATAAATGCCCGGTAAGGTTGCGACAAAGGGATAACAATATCACCGGCATTAAAAACTCTGCCATCAATCTGAGTTTTTTCCATTAGCTGAAATGTTTCAACGCCATGTTCTTCCATAAGGTTCACAAGAGAAACAAGTTCACTCCTGTCATGTTGTTCATCCGGTAATATATAATAATAAGGAGGTTCATTTTTACACTTCTCAATTTCGGAACGGGTATAAGTATTTCTAAACCTGAGTATATCTTCTTTATGCAATGCAGCAGTGTATAAATAGCTCATTGTATTAACGCGTTCATATTCAAAAATATCACTTAAGCGCCACCATCCTCCGGGCCAGGGTTCAGTGAGGTTTATGCTTTTAGCATATTCACCCAGACCTTTACCTATAGTAACAAATTCACCGGGTTCAACATAAACAGGAGAAGCAATATTCACACTTGCACATTCTGAAAGCATCCCAATTATACCTTTCCAGATACAGGTAGTTACCGAGCCCGGCCAGTAATCATCAAAATAATAATTCGTTGAAACACCTTTCAAACCGGCTTTTGTCATATCAGTGAGAGCCTGTGAACCAAAAATCCTAATCCAGTTCCAAACCCCTGCATCAACATTTTCAGCTATAGGATCGCTGGAAGGCGAAACAAAATAACGTGGCCCGGTAGTGCCCATCTGATGCTTCTGAATTACCACCTGGGGAAACCACTCATTATTATAAAGGCTGGCAACTGCCCGGTTCTCTTTCTGGGTTAACATTACAAAATCGCGGTTTATATTATGCCCGACATATTTATGATATACTCCCGGATTTGAGCAGCCCTCCAGCGGCGTATCCTTGTATTTGTTGTAATTGTCAACAATCATATTCATTCCATCAGGGTTGTGATTTGGTACTATTACACAAACCGTATTGTCAAGGATGAACTCAGTCTTTTTATCCTTCAAGGTGAGCAAATCATAAACTATATCCGGCGTTGCCTGTGAAGGACCAACCTCCGTTGAATGCATTGACATAGAAAAAAGAACAAAGGTTTTCCCATTTTGAATCATATTGTCCAGCTCATCAGAGCCAAGAGCCCCGTTCAACGCAAGCTGTCGGTTTATTTCTTTCAATTCACTGAGACGTTTTATATTTTCAGCAGATGAGATAAATACTGCATACATTGGTTTACCCATTTCCGATTCACCAATCTGCTCTACATACATTTTATCCGATAGCCTGAATAATCTCATCATATAGTCTATCAGGCTTTCGTAGTTGAACAGCATTTTATCAGTTCCCGGTTCGAACCCAAAATGTTCTTTTGGTGAAGGCAAACCCGGTTGAGCAAAAACCGGAGATAACATTATCAACAGGGCAACAATAGCTAAAATTTTTTTTGATAAGAGTTGTGTGTAAGATTGACAGGTTTTCATAAATAACAGTGATTTCAGATTAATACTATTCTCTAACGTTTGTAGTTCAGGGCGTTAAAAATAAGAAAGTTTTATTTATGTTGAAGGATTTACAAGTATTAAGTGAAGTAGAAACTCGTACTTCAGCGGTTATAAAGAAACTAATAAACAACAGAGGCTGCCTCATTTAAGAAGCAGCCTCTGTTGTTTGAATGAAAAAATCAAATTCTGCAAAAGCAAATTATTCAATTACAATCTTTTGTACTGATACATTATTATCTGTGTGTACTTCGAGAATGTAAATTCCTTTATGCAGACCAGAAGTAGTTATGGTCATCATTTCCACCTGAGGAGTTCCCTCTTCAACTACCTGTCCCAGTTGATTAGTCAAACGAATCAGATTAATTGACTTATTTGACTTAACTGAGATAGATTCTTTTGCAGGATTGGGGAATACTGAAAGAACATATTCATTTTCTAAACCATTGGTGTATTTGAAAACATCAACTTTTTCAGCATTTACATTAGCTGCAAACACATCACCCCACGAAGGATTTACTTCAGAATTAATATCGAACAAAGTAACCATTCCAGCAGGTATTGGAGTATTGTCAAAGCTAAATACTAATCCTCTGAGGACACCATCTTTTACTGCACCAACAAATTCATAACCTTCGAGTGCAAGTTTAAGCTGGTTCATTTGTATTCCTTCAAGTTCAAACTGCAAACCAGCGAGTGTACCATCACTTTGCAATTCAATGCTGTTGGGGTTCAGATAAATTGAACCCGGAGCTGAAATAACATTTGAAGATTCATTTTTACCTCCAAGAATGATGTAAATCGTAGCTACAGCATCAATTACGTCAATATTTCCATCACCGTTTACATCAGCATTTTCAAAGAAGAAAGGTTCAGGATTACCAAACAAAATATAGTTAATTATTGCAACTACGTCAGCTATAGTAACAACGCCGTCACCATTAGCATCTCCCGGGGTAATAATAACCTCAACAACTGACATGCTCACAGGAACAATAGTAGTAGGTGCGTCAGGGTCATTACTTGTAATAATGATATTTGCTGTATAATTACCCAGGGCGAGACCAGCATTATTGAAGTTTACGGTATGTGTCTTATGTCCGTTAGGAGCAATATTACCAGCTTCAGGATCAATGCTCAGCCAATCGTATGAAACTGATAAGCCGACATTGTCAAGGAAAATAACAGCGCCATCGCTATTGTTATCAGCAACAAATTCGCGGAAAGCAACATAGAAAGTTTCTCCGGGCTGCAGGAACTGAGCAAGATCATAGGTATATTGCTGCCATGTTATTGGGCTGGCTGCTGTAAAGTTAAGATCAGCAACAAGAATTGTAAATGCATTAACATTGTTTTGAACAGTCTTGGATATCTTAACCTGTACATGATCTATATATGAATTTGGCCAGTAACGCAACCAGAAAGATAACTCCATTCCTTCAACCATTGTAAACTGTTTGGTAACAAGCCACTGATCGTTGGCTGCATCACCACCGGTAGTCCAGGTGCAGAATGCCATTTTATTACCGCCATCAGGAGCCGGATCAGCAGTACCACCAGTCCATCCCGGGATAGGTGTGGTACCGGCAGAAATATCAGTCCAGCCTGAGCCAGGAACAGGATTAAGTTTTGTCCAGCCAGCAGGTGGGAAAACAGCGCCTTCAAAACCTTCAAAATATACAAATGCATCCGAATCACCGGCTGCAAGATATTGTATGCTGGTTGTGTATTCCAGATTTGCATCCCCTGTATTAGCAATGGTCAGAGATTTACTTTCTGTAGTTTCAGGAAGCATTTCTACTGATAATTGCTCAGGTGTAACCACTATGTTGGGGAACTCGGGAGTTCCTTCAATAGTTAACTGAACCGGAACTACTTTAGTTGGGTTATTCGGGTCATTGCTTGTTAAAATAATATCAGCATTATAAGTGCCAAAAGTAAGATTAGCGCCATTGAAATTAACTGTCAGTGGCATTGAACCACCAGCAGCAACTGAGCCTGCAAGCGGATTAACGGTAATCCATGGTGCAACACCCGGATGAATTGTACCACGGATATTCCAGTTATAATTCAGCGTAGGTGCTAATTCAAACAATCTGCTCCATGAAGTACCATTAGTTGAAATCCAGGCTCCATCAGGATTTGCAGGGCCATCATCACAACCAGCACTATATTCACCGGCAGCATGGGTAAGATTATAACCAATCCATATATCATTGCCATCAAGAGTAACAGGAGTAGTAAGTGTAATTGTATTCCAACTGTCAGCAACTGCTGTGAAGTTTTGTTGATGAATCAATGTTCCGGGAGCAGTTGATGTTCCCGCTGACCATACTCTGATAGTGGATGCACTTGGAGCATCGTTAATATAAACTGATACTGTTTCAAGTGTGTAATAAGCATACTGATTAACCATAGCCGAAGGGAAACGTGCTGCCATATACATAGTACCACCACTAGTTAAGCCAATAGCATCGCTATTTTCGCCATCATAATGCAGAATAACTGGATTATCAGTATAATCAGGTTTTGGGCTTCCGCCATTGGTTCCGGTAGGAGTTTTTGCAAGGTCTAGTTCAAAATGACTCACTTCTCCAACAGGTACAGTTTTCACCGGTCTGCTTTTTTGTTCAGGATAAGCAATGTTCACACTGAAATTAAGAGTCTGCATTCCAACGTTTCCAACAGTCAGTGTTTCGCTACCTGACTGACCAAGAGGCAATACCTTGGAAATAGAGGCAGGATCAACTGTAATAGAAGGTCCGGATGGTGTACCTGTAACATTTAACTGTACAGGAACAGTAACCATTGGTGTTGCAGGGTCGTTACTGCTGATCTTGAGATTGGCATTGTAAACACCAACATTAATACTGGTTGAGTTGAAAACAACATTCAGCATATTGGATGATCCGCCTGGAACAGTTCCGGAAGTAGGATTAACACTTAACCATGGAACTACGCCCGGGAACAGATTACCGCGAATATTCCAGTTGTAGTTAAGATCGGGAACCAATTCATATAATCTGCTCCATGAAGTGCCATTAGTTGAGATCCATGATCCGTCTCCACTTGGGTGATGAGGTCCGGCATCACAGCCTGCAGGATACTGAGAAGCAGCATGAGTAACTGTATATCCGATCCAGATATCAGTACCGGTAATTTCTATCGGAGTTGATAAAGTAACAGTATTCCAACTATCGGCTGTAGGGGTAATGTTTTGTTGTAGCAATAAAGTACCTGGACTGGTACTTGTTCCTGGTCCCCAGATTTTAACAATGGTTGATGAAGGTACGTCATTGATATAAATTTCAACAGATTCAAGCATGTAATATTGATAAGGTGTAGTCATTGCCGACGGGAAACGGGCAGCAACATGAAAAGTACCGCCGCTGGTCAATCCAATAGCATCAGCGTTTTCGCCATCATAATGTAAAACAACAGGATCTGTTTCAGTCATATTTACAGGATTTCCACCTGTAGTTTGAGTCGGAGCGAGACTTAAATCAATATCAAATGATTCGGTTTTTCCTTCCGGAACTGGCTGTATTGCAGCACCATCCATACTCAGAAACTCAATAGCAACATTGTAATTGAGTGGTAATTGCCCTACGTTAGCAACATTAACCTGCTTAGTTGCTGTCTGACCAACAAGTAATTCCTGGGTCAGTGACATTGGATTCACACTAATAGTTGGTTCCTGTGATGAACCTGAAATATTAACTGATACGGGTATGTTTACCAAAGGATTGTTAACGTCATTACTAACAGCCTTAATAACAGCGTTATAAGTGCCCTGACTAAGCAGGCTGGCGTTAAATGTAACAGTATGATTGGCACTGGCTGAAGGTTGCAGAGTACCGGCTGTCGGAGTAAGTGATAACCAGCTCGGTCCGGCAGTTCCGTCCAGTCTGGCTCTGATATTCCAGTTATAATCCAATGAAGCATTGCTTGAAAGATGTCCCCATCCGGCGCCGGTTTTGATATAATCTCCATGAGGATGAGCAGGACCTTCATCAGCTCCGGCAGGATAAGTACTTCCAACAGTTTGATCAATCCAGTAACCTACCCATAATTCTTCACCTGTTACAATAATAGGGTTGGTAAGCGTAATAGTATGCCACTCAGGCATAGTAGGATAAAATTGTTGTTCGTGAAGCAAAGCTCCGGGTTCAATGGCAGAACCTTCGCCGTAAATGCGCAATTTAAATGTGCAATTATCTGTGTGGTTAATATACACATCAACTTTTGTAAGCATCATACCCGCATGTGGCACAGTCATATCATTGGTAAATTTAGCTGCAACTTCCCATTGATTGGGGTTGTTCAAACCAATTGCCGTATAGTTAGGTCCGTCATAATTGAGAATAACTTCATCAGTTGGATTAGCAGGATCAGCAGAAGGTCTTGGATTAGGATCAACAACAAAATTGCCTGCAGGGTTCTTAATGGTTGAATTGAATTCAGGGGCTTCAAGAACAGGATTACCTTTGTCAAAAACATAGTTTACCTGTAAACCGTAATTCAAAGGTGCAGTACCTACGTTCTGAACATTAAGATTGTCGGTAACGACCTGCCCTGCAGTCAGATTTTTCTGAAATTGTTCAGGTGTAACGGCAATAGCAGGGTTATTACCAGCGGTAAGCTCAGCCCAGTAAAAATCATCAAAATAGAACTTTGCAGTCTGTCCTGTCGGAGCTCCTGCATAGATATTCACACAACCTAATTGTGCACCATAAGGGCTTACAGCGCCCTGTGAAGTTTTACTCCATTGCCATTGATGAACGAGATTACTATTGATGTAAAACTCAGCCCAGTCGCTGTCAAGGTCAATAATGGTTTTAACATAAGTCCATGAGTTAAGCTGGAAATTAAAGGTTGCAGCATTCTCTCCGCCGGCATGAATAAATCCATTACCATTATTACCAAAATAAACTTCAATAACCCATTCAACACCGGGAGACTGATGACGCTGGAAATTAAAATATCCACCAAAACCTGTTGGGATGTAATAGTAAAAATCTACCTGATATTTTCCACTTACCTTGTTTCCCATTGCATAAATAAGGTCGTTATCACTTGAAACATATACTGATTTTGCACCGCTATGAGCAACGTCAGTGCTGATAACACCTGATGTACCACCCGGCCATACGGCCCAATCAGGATTCTGAGAAACCAGAGTAGCTCCTACTGTGTATGCTTCAAAGTCATCTTCGTAAAGAACTACCTGAGCTTTAACGTTGAAAACAAAGGCAAAAAATGCCAAAAGAAATAATAATCTTTTCATTGCAAATTGAATTTAGTTAAACAAAAGATTAGAGACTGCAAATGTAGTTAAAATTTATTAACATTTGGAAAAGCTGTTAAAAATAATTAAAAATCATAAGAAGCTGAAAAACAGCCAACAAACTCTCATATAACAATAAATTTCTTGTACAAAACCTAATTTTTCATTGAAAACAAGACATTCTGACGTGTGTAAAACAAAAAAACCAGCTTAAAAGTAAAAAAACACAGATGTATTCAAGCAAAATTCTATTGGTTTCAAATAACAAACCTATATGGCAATAAAGCATCCTTTCCGGCATACTCAACACCGATTCGCGCTGTGATTTTTACTTTTTTCGGGTCTACCCTGAAGTTATTGTCTTCCAGCCATATATCATTACCCAACAAGTCAGTTCCTGAAAATGACACATTGATACCCAAGGCTTTGGAGACTCTACCCGGACCACTGATAACCTCACCAACTGTGATGTTTTTATTGGTTCGCTTCTGAATTATATCTATGCCATGTGTGGCTTTAACACCTCTGATGAGAACAGCATGAGGAACTTCATGTTCACTGGTAACAATATTGAACAAATGATGAATGCCATAGCACAAATATACATAGGCAGTCCCTCCACGCATATACATCACCTCTGTTCGTGCAGTACGCCTGCCATTAAATGCATGAGAAGCTCTGTCATGAACTCCGGCGTAAGCTTCTGTTTCAGTGATTATGCCACCGGTTAGTTCACCATCAATGTTGGTGAAAAGTGTTTTCCCCAGTAGGTCTCTGGCTATTTCAACCACATTGGTTCTGCTGTAAAAAGATAATTGGAGTTTCATAAAAACTTAAAAATCAGTATGCCTTACAATCAAAATAATTCATTATTCCTTTTTCTCTCATTCTTAACATTTCCTGTCTTCCACCTGAATTTATAGAGATCTGTTGCTACTATCCTGTCATTTTCAAGTAGCCACCTGAATGCTTTTAATATTTTATCATCATTAAATCCTTTTATCAATCCCACGATCTCTTCCATTGAAAGAGCCTGCTTTGAAAGCAATTGCTTAATCTGTTCAACAATTTTATTAAACTCAATGTCCTTTAATTCCATTCTGTTACGTTCAACACAAACATCACATTTACCACAACGCTTTCCATCTTTCTCACCAAAATAATCCAGTAACATAATACTTCTGCATGTATCCCGGTTCTGAACATAATGAATAACGCTTTCCAATCTTGTTTTAGCCGCATCAAGCCTGTCCTTATAATTATATGTTGATATCTGCAAAGAACTTACATCAAGCCTTTCAGTGAGAAAAATGAGCTGCGGCTTTTCTTTGCGGGGGACGTAAGAGATAAGTCCAAATTTGTTAAGTGCATGAAGATTCCTGATAACATCATTTACCGGCATTGGCATACGTCTTGCTATTTCAGCCTCGCTGATACGTACAAAAGTTGTGAACAAACCAGTGTAAGAACGCAATATCAGCTTGATAAAAGAGTCATAGTATGGATTCTCGACCTGAAAACGATATAAATTATCCTTTTTAACCCGGATATTGATAAGTGAAGGAGAGCCAACCTCTTCGTTAAGAGAGATATAACCTTCTTTTTCAAGAAATTTAAGTGCATTATAGCTAACAACCGGATTCAAATTATAACGATTACAAAATTCACTAAGCTCAAAATCATAACTCCGGTCTTTGCCGCTACCCGTGGCTAACTGATAGTAGTTGCCAAGGGTATGATAAACCTGTTTTATTACATCAACAGCGGGATATGTAAGGTTAAGATTATGTTTTAATTCAATAATATCAGAATTATCGTAAAGGATTACTGCATACGACTGGTTTCCGTCCCTGCCTCCACGCCCGGCTTCCTGGAAATACGCTTCAAGACTATCGGGTAGATCGGTATGAACCACAAAGCGGACATTTGGTTTATCAACACCCATTCCAAAAGCGTTGGTTGACACCATAACACGAACTTCTCCCTTCATCCATGCTGCCTGCCGGTTATCACGGGTTGTGGTATCAAGTCCGGCATGATAAAAATTAGCAGAAATTATATTTTTATTCAGAAATTCAGCTATCTCCCGTGTTTTACGGCGATTTCTCACATATACGATACCTGTGCCATTTATACGATTACATATTTTCAACAGCCTCCCCATTTTATCTTCTTCGTGTTGAACCACATAAGTAAGATTGGAGCGTTCAAAGCTTTTCTGAAAAACATTCTCTTCTTTGAAACTGAGTTTATTCTGTATATCTCTCACAACCAGGGGAGTTGCAGTGGCTGTTAATGCCAGTACCGGCACGTCAGGCAGAAATTCACGTATAGCAGCAATTCTCAGATATGGAGGTCTGAAATCATAACCCCATTGAGATATACAATGAGCCTCGTCAACTGCGATGAGATTGACCGGCAAACGAGGCAAAACAGCCAGAAATTTCTCAGTTTCAAGCCGCTCAGGCGATAAATACAGAAACTTAACATCACCAAACATACAGTTGTCAAGTACAAGCTCAATCTGTCTCTGGTTCATGCCGCTGTATATAGCAGCAGCATTAATATCCCTTCGTTTAAGATTTTCAACCTGATCCTGCATTAAAGCTATCAAAGGTGTAATTACCAGACATAAACCATCCTTTGCAAGAGCAGGAACCTGAAAACACACTGATTTACCCCCGCCTGTTGGTAGCAAAGCAAGGGTATCACGCCCATCCATCACTGATTTGATGATGTCCTCCTGCAAGGGGCGAAATTCAGTGTATCCCCAGTATTTTACAAGTATGCTTTTTAAAGGCAAATTATTTTGATTTAATGGTTCGAAAAAACAAAGGCTTAAACTATCTGTTTCAAAGTTATAAAAGTACTTGTTTTACTATCCTGCGGTACGAATGTATAAAATTTTCTATTTTTACAATCAGAAAGGGAAAAATCTATTATTCACCAAAAATTCTTAAACTAATCTAATCACTGATATTCACTGCATTAAATCAATTAATTTATTTCATGAGGATTTTTTTAACAGGCTATATGGGAAGTGGCAAAACAACTTTGGGAAAGCGTCTTGCCAGGAAGCTGGAGTATGAATTTTATGACCTCGACGATTATTTTGAACAAAAATATAAAACCAGTATTGCTCTGTTTTTTGAACGCTTTGGCGAAGTCCAGTTTCGTAGTCTGGAACATGAGGTGCTCCTCGAACTCATAAATAAATTTGATAGAATGGTCCTTGCAAGTGGTGGAGGAACCCCGTGTTTTCACAATAATATGGATTTGATGAATCAACATGGGCTTACAGTTTATATTAAGTTAAGTGCTCCGGTTTTAGTCTCGCGGTTGAGCAATTCTCCTTTCCGTTATAAAAGACCCATGCTAAAAGGATTAAACAAAGAAGAAATGCTGTTAAAAATAACTGACCAACTGATGGAAAGGGAGAAATATTATAATCAGGCTCAGTTAATTATTGAGGCATTTGATTTAAGCATTGATTGTATTGTAAATCAGATCATTAGTAAAACAAACCTATAAACCAGTTATTTGAGTTACAGCCTGATTACTGCAATTTTATAACTTGATTGATAACTGCAGTGCAAATACCCTGGGAGGTCTCACATCAGCAGGACGGGTCATATATTCGCGATTGAAAAGGTTATTTATAATTGCTGACATGCGAATTACCGGAACCGGTTCCCACGAAAAACGCCAGTTCACAATTACATCGCCCTTATTGTGTTTTTCCCGATAGGCTTTCATGCCCGGAAGTATAATACCATAGGGAGCCCCATTCTCAAACCGGAGAGAATCTTCAAAAGCTTTATCAATATTGATCATATAGCTATGATAGTCAATGTTGAACCCGGATGATATCCTGCGATAAGAAACATCAAAAGCTGCTTTACTGCTATGATAAAATCGGTATTTCAGAATATTTTTATCTGTTGAAGTATATTTCAGTGCATTTTCCTTATCAAAATTTTTGTCAACCGGATTGGTATATGTATAACCGAAATTATAATGATAATTCAATGCCCCTGCTTTTCCTTCTCCTACGAAGCCAATCTCAAAACCGGTGATCCTCACATCACTAATGTTTTCAGCCTTGAACCCTGTGTAATTAAAAAAATCAAGAAGATCAGGATTTTTTAACGTATCCGGATAATGCTGTCCAAAAGTAAATTCAATCATATCCCTATACTCAGTCCAGAAAACAACAACATCCATATAGCCTCTTATTTTGCCAAAAGAATAGCCCTGTTTGATCCCAATTTCAGAATTCCATCCATGTTCAGGTTTCAAATTCATATTTGGGAAAATCCTCAATGCTCCCACCTGCGTAAAAGCATATTTCTCAGCTATTGCCGGATAACGGAATCCCTGGCCAAAACTGGCTCTTAAAAACGTGAATTGAGCTGCCTGATAATTAATTCCGGCTCTGAGCAATGGTCCCGACAGTTCAGTATCTTTATTGACTTTTTGGAATTCATAACGACCTCCCAAAGTAAATTTCAAATCCATGTATTGTTTTTCGGCCTGAAAATAGATTGCTTGAGTTGAAGCAGTATTTTTTTCTCCGCTGAACAGGTTGGATTCTGAAACAACTTTATTTGCATTAACGCCGGCAGTTAGTGTAAGATTCCTCTCAAACTGATGTAGATACTGATATTCAGCAAAATATGTATCATCATGATTAGTAAGACTGTCATTATCGTAAGCCACATTAAATATCCTGCCTCGTAATGTATGACGGCTTTGTCCTGAAAAATATGTAAGATGCGGATCTAAATTAAAACGTTTGTTATCGAACCTCTGATCAAAAACCGGTGATGAGCGGTAAACACCTGTATCGCCGTCGAGCCATAAAAGGAAATTTCCACCTTTATTCACCATATAATTTGTGTTCACACCATACGACAGACCTTTTATTTTCTGACTCCTATAACGGGTATTAATGTTAAAACGGGCATATTGTTCATGTTCGTTTTCGCGATAACCCATATCAGAAAACAGATTCCCACCAATAACAAGATCGAGATTACCAGCCTGCCGGCTGTGCATAAACCGCAACCCTGAATAAAATGGCTGAGTGTTTCCCCACCATGATATTTCTTTACGTTTGGGCTGTCCGTAAAGGCCACTGTAAAACGTAAGATTTGTTTCAGGTTTGGTACCGGGCCAGGAGGTTCTGATATTTACAACACCATTCAGAGCCGAAGAGCCATAAATAGCTGATGATGCGCCTTTTATAACCTCTACCTGATGCAAATTCTCAACCGGCACAAAATCCCATTTTGCTTCTCCCCCACTTCCGGTAAGTATTGGTAGACCATCGAGAAGCAGCATAACCCTTGAGCCTACTCCATAGCTATAACCATTACCGCCCCGGATGCTGATCTGATCGTCGAGAAGCATAACGCCCTGCACCTGTTGCAAAGCACTTTCAATGGATAGCGAGTGTGTGTTTTCAATAGTTGCTTTGTTAATAACTTCCATTGAAACAATGACATCCGAAAGTTTCTGCTCATACCGTGATGCACTCACTACCAGCTCGCTAAGGAATTGAGTTTCTTCCGATAACTGAACATCCAATGTAATGACATCTCCATTTTGAACATTAATATTTTTCACATGTGTATGATATCCCACAAACCTGAATTGTAATCTTATCCTGCCCGGCTCGGTTACAATCCTATAAAAACCTTTAGCATCAGTAGCTGCACCCTGATTATCGCCGTAGATCAAATTTACGCCGGCAAGAGGTTCGCCGCTTTTTTCATCAATAACAACACCACTTATTACTGGCTTTTGTGCCTCAGTAATGTAAACACAAAGCAGCAGCATGAACAATAACAGATATCTAATAAAATTATAAAGTTTCATTAAACCATTTCAAATAAGATCATTAAACTTTTTAATCAACTAATTCAACTAACAAGGCATAACATCATGACAATCAATATCTGAGAATTTTGAAAGCTTTTCCAGCAATTCCGTCATTTGTAATTAAACGGCAGAAATATAATCCGGGTTTTAAATCGGAAGCATCAAATGTAAAATGATTGATCCCAACTCCGGTGTTAAGTTGTTTAATTGCTACTACCCTGTTGTTAATATCAGATATGTACATATCGAGAAGAACCGGTGTTGTTACATATAGTTCTATTGTATATTTTTCAGTGAATGGGTTCGGAAAAACTTTCACAGAGCTAACAGGCATTTCACGCTCAGCAATTCCAAACGCAACTGAATCATAGATTATCAGACTATACGAAGTTAGATCAAAATTGAACGGAAGGGGCCATGAAGCTATATATCCTGCCAGTTTGAAATTCAGTGGATATTCACCTACCTGCTGATGGGTAGGTGTACCGGTAATTAACATGCAACCTCGCTTGCCTCCTTTCCAGAAACCGCTGGGGGAATCGGTAGCTGTTGTAAATCCTTCAGGAAGTCCTATAACATTATTAACTCCAATAGAATCAATTGGAACCCGGCTTCCAAGAAACAAAGTATCTTCTGGGATTACAGCCGTGATCACAACTTCATACAGGTAGGTGGCATATGCCGGCGGAATACCGGTGGAAGTGTCAGGATAAATACCTGGTCTGATATATGTAGTGTCCGGAACACATTGACTTATAACTTTACTACTGACAATAGCTGCCAGTAGCATCAGAAGAAATGCTTTTTTCATTTGGGGTGATTGTATGGTAAATAATCAGCAAATTTAAGCAATGATAAGCAATTATCTCTCTGTGTTAAGAGGTTTTTTTTATAAATATTTGCAAAAAATACCGAAGAAAAAGGCTAAAGAAAAATAAATTGCCAAAAAATGCAGGATGTAAAGAAATCAAAGCAAAGTTTAAAATTTAACCAGCTTAATAAATTCGCTCTGGTTATCAAAGTCAACCCGTAATATGTAGAATCCTGAATTAAGCGAATTCACATTTTCAGTGATATAAGGTTGCCCTTTGCTATAATTTTGTTTTATAACTACCCTACCGTTCTGATCGCAGATACTTATATCCTGTATTAATACACCTGACTTCAAGGATTCTATAAAAATTTGTGATTTCACAGGATTTGGCGTTACACGAATAATTCCTTTAGACAAAATAATGGAATCATCGCGGGTAAGCAGAAAGCGCGCCATTTCAAAATCCGGTATTCCATAGCCTTTGTAAACATCAGGATTTTGATACTGTGAGGCGCTTTGAATGATACACTGATAAATACCCTCAATGTCAGCATTTTTATTTGATTGCCACAAACAGGCAGTCATTCCGGCTATAACCGGCGAAGAATATGATGTTCCATTACCGGCTCTAACCTGTCCCGAAGTATTTACATAACTGGTACTATCACCCCGGGCTGTAATATCAGGTTTCACCCTGCCATCAGCACTCGGACCAATGGAACTGAAAGATGCATAACTGCCGTTACCCTTAACAGCGCCAACAGCCAGGAGATTTAATCCATCAGCCGGAGCACTGATATATTTCCAGGGCAAATTACCACTGTTCCCGGCACTGTTCACAACCAACATTCCTTTTTCAGCAGCCTTGTTGGCGCCAAGAGTTATCGGGGTTGTATTTCCATCCATATCGTCATAGCTGTGATTCTGTGATGGATTGTCGAAAGTGGTATAACCCAGAGAAGAATTGATAACGTATGCGCCCACACTATCAGCAAATTCAGCTCCTGATATCCAATAATACTCTTCCATCAGATATTCAGTATTATTATATGGTCCATCAGCATCTTCAGTGCGCAGCAGCCAGTACGAAGCCTCCGGAGCAGTCCCTACCATTTGACCCGGCATATTGGCAGCCATAATTGAAAGCACATTCGCACCATGAATATGAATGCCGGGATTATACACGTTATTTCCAGGCACAACAAAATCGCGTGTGCCAAGAATACGGTTATTGGCTCTTAGACTATCAAAAGCAGGATTTATATCTACATTTCTGAAACCGGCATCCAGTACGGCAATTACTATTCCTTCACCACGATAGCCCAGATTATGAAGATATTTGCCTTTTATCATTTCAATCTGAGTAGCTGCTTGTCCGTAATCATAATAATCAGAATTTATGCTCTTCCGGCTTAATGGATGTAGCTCAATTTCAATAGTTTCCTCATCGAAAAATGTCTTGGTTTTCCAATTGGCTTTTGTGAAGCCGGAAGGAATTCCATTCATAGGTATTATCTGCAAAACAAACGGCAGAGCTTCAATTTCGGGTATAATATCAGGGTTTATTATCCACACAGCCGCCATATTGAACCATCTGGAAACCGCTGCGATCTGAGCACCTGTGGCAGCAAGGAGTTCCAGATACTCTGAATTTACCGGAATGTCATCTTCCTGTATTGGTATATTCTGAATCTGCCTTCGTGTAATTGCCTCGTCTGTAAGAAATTCAGAAGGATTACCAATAGAATAGGGAGAGTTGGCTTTATCTTTGAAATAAACAACATAAGCTGGCCCTAATGGTTGTGAATAAATATGACTTGTCAGAACAAGCAATAGAACAAGCAACGAAAAAACTGGTTTGTAACCGGGTGTTTTATTTAAACTTACATGCATAATCTTAAAGATTCGTAATAGTAATTGAAATATCAAAAATATTAAATCAAACAGTTGGCTGCACAAAATTAATCATTTATAGTCTGTAGTTTTTATCAAATCCCGGAATTTCAGGGTATTTTTGCAAAATAAATATAACATGTTAATACCATGCGCATTGATATCCTTACTTTATTTCCTGAAATGTTTGCCGGTCCATTCGATCATTCTATTGTTAAACGGGCAATAGAAAACAAACTTGTGGAAATTCATTTTCACAACATACGGGATTTCAGCAAATCAAAACACAGGCATGTAGATGATTACCCGTTTGGAGGAGGCAGTGGTATGGTAATGATGCTGCAACCTATTGCCGATGCAATCGAAAAACTGAGGTCAGAACGCAATTATGATGAGGTTATTTTCCTTACCCCCGATGGCAGGCTTTTTGACCAGCCCGAAGCCAACCGTCTATCGCTGCTTAACAATATCATTTTGCTTTGCGGACATTATAAAGGAATTGATGAGCGTATTCGCGAGCATTTTATAAGCCTTGAGATTTCAATCGGGAACTATGTGTTGTCGGGCGGGGAGCTTGCCGCAGCAGTAGTTTGCGACAGTATTATCAGACTCATACCGGGAGCTATGAGTGATGAGACATCAGCTCTTTCTGATTCATTTCAGGATCATTTGCTTTCAGCTCCTGTTTACACCCGCCCTGCTGATTATAAAGGCTGGAAAGTTCCGGAAATATTGCTTTCTGGTCATGAAGCAAAAATCAAGCAGTGGAGGCATGAACAGTCATTGAAACGTACTCAGGAACGTCGCCCGGAACTACTCGATAGGATAACAGAGGAATAATCATAATTAAATTCTGTCAGAACCTTTTTGTAAACCTTTTGCTTTGTGCTTTTCGCATTCCGGCATGAGAAAATCATATAATTTTGCAGATTAATTTACCAGCCAGGCTCATGTCTAATTCAAACGATTTTCATAACTACATAATTATCAAGGGTGCACGCGTTCACAATCTTAAAAACATAAATGTAAATATTCCGCGTAACAGCCTGACAGTAATTACAGGTTTATCAGGTTCGGGAAAAAGCTCACTCGCTTTTGATACTCTGTACGCTGAAGGTCAAAGGCGATATGTGGAAAGCCTTAGTGCTTACGCCCGTCAGTTTCTTGGAAGGATGAGCAAACCCGAAGTGGATCATATAATTGGCATTTCTCCGGCTGTGGCTATCGAACAGCGGGTAAACACACGTAATCCACGCTCAACTGTTGGTACATCAACTGAAATATATGAGTATCTGAAGCTGTTATATGCACGCATAGGAGCAACATTTTCTCCTGTTTCGGGAAATATTGTAAAGCGCCATAGCGTGGACGATGTGGTGAATTATATCCTGAACCTGCCGGACAATACCCGTGTGTTGATTCTTTCGCCTTTAGTTCAAAAAGAAAAAACAAAACTCAAAGACCATCTTACAGTCCTGATGCAACAGGGTTTTACAAGAATCAAAAATAATGGCCAGGTATTGAGGATTGAAGAATTGATAAATGATCCGGCTGCTTTAAAAAGCATAGATTCTCAGTTTTATGTATTGATTGACAGGGTTTTAGTCCAGACAGGCAACAGTAGTATTCGCAGCCGCCTGGCTGATTCAGTTGAAACATCATTTTTTGAAAGTCGAGGGCAATGTGTTGTTGAGATTGAAATTGACGGAAAGCTTGAAAAGCATGATTTCTCAAACCGCTTTGAACTGGATGGTCTTACTTTTGAAGAACCCTCACCAAATCTGTTCAGTTTCAATAATCCATACGGTGCCTGCAAGCGTTGCGAAGGCTTTGGCTCTATAATAGGCATAGATCAGGATCTGGTTATTCCTGACAAGTCCCTGTCAATTTATGAAGAAGCCATTGCCTGCTGGCGGGGAGATAAAATGAGCGAATGGAAAAATCAACTGGTAAATACAGCAAGATTATTCGGTTTTCCTATTCATAAACCATATTATGAACTAAGTCCTGAACAAAAAGAATTACTTTGGACTGGCAACGAGTATTTTGAGGGTTTGGATGCTTTCTTTAAAATGGTAGAAGCCAATGGATATAAGGTGCAGTACAGAGTGCTCATGGCAAGGTACAGAGGTAAAACCATTTGTCCTGAATGTCGTGGAACCCGCCTGAGAAAAGATGCTAATTATGTAAAAATTAACGGAAAATCAATTTCTGATGTAGTTCTGATGCAGGCCGAAGAAGCCCTGGATTTTTTCAAAAACCTTGAACTCACTGACAATGAAAGAACTATTGCAAAAAGATTACTTACCGAAATTACCAACAGACTTCAATATCTCTGTGATGTAGGATTAGGTTATCTCACTCTGAACCGTCTGTCAAATTCATTATCAGGCGGCGAATCTCAGCGTATTAATCTGGCAAACAGTCTGGGCAGCAGTCTTGTAGGGTCAATGTATATTCTTGATGAACCAAGTATAGGGCTACATCCCCGTGATACTGAACGCTTAATACAAGTGTTGCTGCAACTGCGCGATCTGGGCAATACAGTAATAGTGGTAGAACATGATGAAGATATAATACGCAGTGCCGATCATATTATTGATATTGGTCCTTTGGCAGGAGAATATGGCGGAGAACTTGTGTTTGCAGGTAAATGGAATGAATTAATGAAAGATGATAAATCCTACACTGCACAATATCTTTCAGGGAAGTTACAGATACCCCTTCCTGAAAGAAGAAGAAAATGGAAAGAATACATTGAAGTGGTCGGAGCTATGGAAAATAATCTCAAAAACATAGATGTAAAATTTCCATTAAAAGCATTCACTGCGGTTACCGGTGTAAGCGGATCAGGGAAAACCACATTGGTAAAAAACATTTTCTACTCTGCTTTACGCAAAATTATTGGAGGGTATTCCGAAAGAACCGGTCAATATGCAAAATTATCCGGTGATATAAATAGTATTGTGCATGTAGAGCTGGTTGATCAGAACCCAATTGGCCGGTCAACCCGTTCAAATCCGGCTACCTACGTTAAAGCATGGGACGATATACGTGTACTTTTCAGTTTGCAGCCATTAGCCAAAATGAGAGGTTATGCACCCGGAGTATTTTCTTTTAATATAGAAGGCGGACGATGCGAAGAGTGCGAAGGCGAAGGTGTTGTACATATCGAAATGCAGTTTATGGCTGATATTGAATTAAAATGTGATGTTTGCCAGGGTAAACGCTATAAAAATGAAATCCTTGATATTACATATAATGATAAAAACATTGCTGATATCCTGGATATGTCAGTAACCCAGACACTTGATTTTTTTGGAAAAGATTCTGAACACGATAGTTTATGCAGGCGCATCATAAATAAATTACAACCATTAGCTGATGTTGGGCTGGGATATCTCAGACTGGGTCAATCGTCGAGTACGCTCAGTGGTGGTGAAGCACAGCGTATTAAGCTGGCATCTTTTCTTATTAAAGGACAGGCTGTTAATCCCACATTATTTATATTTGATGAGCCAACCACCGGTTTGCATTATCACGATATAAACAAGCTGTTACTTGCTTTTAACGAACTTATCAAACGTAATCACACAATTGTGGTGATCGAGCACAATATGGAAGTAATTAAATGCGCTGACTGGATAATTGATCTTGGACCTGAAGGTGGTGAAGAAGGCGGTAATATTGTTGCCACAGGTACTCCTGAAGAAATTGCATTTGTTGAAACATCATATACAGCAAGGTTTTTGAAAAACAAATTGAAATTATAAAATACTGAAAAACACACTCATACAATTTTTTATAATTGATAAAGCAATTTATCGTAAGACATTATCAGTAACTGAACCGGGAAAAACCTTTTCTTATGGACCTACATATTAAAAATCAGTTTTTTATTGTTTGTGGTGCAGGCAGCGGACTTGGAAAGGCTGTCGCTGAAAGACTTGCCGGCGAGGATGCAAGAGTTCTGGCAATTGCTCGTAAAGAAGAAACTTTAATAAAACTACAACAAACCTATCCGGATAATATTGAAATCCTGCCCGGAGATCTTTTTCAACCCGAATTTATACCTGTTTTATTAAAAATACTGAACGGACGTATCCCGGATGGATTGCTGATAAATGCCGGTGGACCGCCGGCTAAATCATTTGCTGAAACCACCCTTCAGGATTGGGATGAGGCATACAGAACAATACTCCGGTGGAAAGCTGACCTTCTAAATCAATTACTACCGGGATTCCTGGCAAAAGGCTATGGCAGAATACTGTTTATTGAAAGCGTTTCAGTAAAACAACCGGTTGAAAATCTGATTTTAAGTAATTCATTGCGTATGGCTGTTGTGGGAATGGCAAAAACCCTTGCCAATGAAATTGGCTCTAAAGGGATTACTTTAAACGTATTAGCGCCTGGTTATCATGATACTGCTGCTATGCAAAGGCTCTTTGTTAAAAAAAGCGAGACTTTGAATATTTCTGTATCTGAAGCCCGTAAACAATTTGAAGCTGAACTGATGTTAGGAGCTATGGGTAATCCCCATGACTTTGCAATGCTTGCAGCATGGCTGCTCTCGCCTCATGCTGGATATATTACAGGGCAAACTTTTAGTGTGGATGGGGGTTTGGTAAAATTTGTGTTTGGATAAAACTAAAAAACAACCATTTTAGGGTCAAACATAGCCGCCCAATCATATAAACCACCTTCAAGGATCATCAGATTCTTGTATTTATGCTTTTCACGCAAATATATGTAAACCTGATCACTTTTCATACCGTAAGCACACACAATCACCACATTATCAACCCTTTGTATTTGATGAACATTATCAGGTATATCCCTCTGACAAATATTCAGAGAACCCTCGATATGTCCGGCAGAAAAATTAAAGGACTCACGTATATCAATGATCTGAAAATTCTCACCTTTGTCCATACGTGCTTTAAGTTCAGCAGGAGTAATTATGCGCATAAAGCAACAGTTTTATAGTAAAATATTGATTCCTCCAAAAATCACTTCAATGAATCTGCAAAAATAATCACAAAATATTTACAACACCTCCTTAGCACAATTAATTGTATTTTTCAAACTGAGCAACATACAGATGTTTTCATTGCTATATAAAGCAATGTATTATTTTTTGAACTGTAATACTATGTTTTACAATTCAGTCATATTGCTTCCTATCTCAATATCGCTACATTAACTGTATGGCTAAGAGATAGTATTATTTGAAGTGTCGCTATTGACTTCAACAGAAGCAATAATTCTGGCTCTTTTAACAATAATCCCGATTTAAATAAGGCAAATCTGTTATTCAATATTTTAGCGCCTTACATATCATTGATACAAAAAAGTCACGAGTGATGAGTCTCACTCTTTAATAATCTTCATTGTTGCCGACTCAGTCTCAGATAATATTCTCAGAAGATAAATTCCATTTGGAATAGATCTTATATCAATTTCAAAATGTTTAATTCCGTTTAAATGACTTGTTAATATAAGGTTTCCGATCATATTATAGATTTCCAGATATGTATTCTGTTCAGCAGCTTCGTCAAAATATATAGTTAAACGACCTGATGTTGGATTTGGAAAAGCACGCAATGAAGAGCTAAAAAATCTATCTTCTACAATAACTTCACTATCAATCAATTCTTCATCATTTCTGGCTGTCATTAAAGGTGTAGGTTGACAACAATAAGGCAAAGCAGCAATTTCTGCTTTCATATATGCACCTGCTTTTATTTTAGTATTTGACTGGAAAACAATATTCTGAAGTACATGAAATCTTACTGAGCCTTCTGGTTCAACAACAAAACCGGGAACAGAAGGCTGGATTATGATCCCTTCTCCTGAAATAAAATCAGCTTCACCATCAGAATTAATAGTTACATTGGAAATACCAATGCTGTTAACAGCATCAAAGCATGCCTGCCCGCTAATGGTCTCATTTGATATTATTCTGTTATAAGGAACATAACATATCAATATATCATCAATAAACCAGGAACTGATATCCGCGGTATTTCCTTCAAAAACCCATGCCAAAATGATAGTATTACCTGACAGGGAGCTTAAATCTATTTCTATAATTTTAGCTGGAATATTCTCATAAGGCTGTTCATTCCAATGACTTATCCATGTCTGACCATAATTAGCTGAAGTTTCCACACTAAGACTGTAACTTCCGGGAGTATTAGCTAAATCCTTAACCATAGTCTTGAAATAAAGATTAATTAGTGATTCATCTTCGAAGTATATTGGCGGGGTAATCAGTTTAAAAACACCCCGGTCTTCCGGCTCACTGTTAAAAACCATTTCGGGTGAAGATCCACCGGCATTATCAGTTTTCATTACACCCCAGTTCATACTACTCCTCATCCAACTCTCAGGTATCTCATCTGGCTCAATATCAGTGAAATCTTCTTCAAAAGGCAAACTTTGTGCAGTTAAATAACCTGTGCCTGTTAGTGTTACATCATGCATGACTCTGGAAAGGGCATCGGTAATTGTGAGTATGGCTGTTTTATAACCTATACTGGTTGGAGCAAAGATGATTTCAAAAACAAGAGAATCATTTACAGTTAATGCAACCGGATAAGAATTAGCATCAACAATAATAAACTGATCAATATCCTGAAGCCTCAATTCAACATTTGTGATATTTAAAATGCCTTCAGCAATATTTTTGACCACAAATAATTGCGGATCAGATTGTGAATTAACAAGAACCATCCCAAAATCTTTGCTTTCAGGGAAAATATTAAATTCAGGAACTAAATCCTGCAAAACTACTTCAACTTCTAAATCCTCATCCACCATTGTAATCTGACCAGTATAGGTTTTATAATTATCTGCTGTAACTGTATACGTAAAAGTTCCCGGTGGTACATCATTAAACTGATAATTTCCTGGAGCATTGGCAATACCAAATAAGGTTACTATTGCATCAGAGATTGATTGTCCGTTTTTATCCTTTACATCAAAAACCACATCATAACTGGATTCTGCTGTAAAAATAGCAGTATATGTACGGTGTGCAGTGAGAGCAAATGTCCACACCGGATCAGTAGAGCGTACTAATGATCCTTCGTTCCAACTGACAAAAGAGCAGCTTGGAGATGAAGGTGTAGCTGTTACTGTAACAGTATCTCCGTAAAAATACTGCCCTGCCCCTGTAACAGAACCATAGAAAGGCTTGTTTATTTCAAGGGTAAGATTTACTGTTCTTTTATAAAAATTAGCTACAATTGTTACATCTTCTGCAGGCATGGTATACTTAAACTGAGATTGTGTTGAGATAATTTCGCCATCTATAGTCCAGTTTTCAAAAACATAAGCTGGCCAAGCTACAATGCGCACAGTTACCTGTGAACCTACAACGTAATTTCCAGATCCGATGAGAACAGCGGCAGCTCCAGCCGGATTATCAACCAAAGTCAACGAAAAAGTATTTGACATTTCAACATTCTGAATCAGATTCTGGTCAATTAGCTGCAATGAACCATTAATAACACCAAAGCCTTCAGCAACAACTGTATATGTGTAATTTCCTGCTATCAATCCTGAAAACTCATAAGTACCATTTGCCGGTGTTAAACCCTGGTAAATTACATCATCCACATCTTTCAATGTAATTAAAGCACCTTCTATCGGTTCAGAATTATTTTTATTAGTAACAATAAATGTAACACTATAAGTAGGAGCAAGACTTAGAGTAACCGGGACTAAAAGATCACTGCCTGCAACAATAGCATTACCGGTTACAGTATTGTAATATTTTTTAACTACACTGTATGGATGAGTTCCATCAATAGCGTAGAACTCATATAATCCGGCAGGATTTGTAACACCATCCAGTGTTATAATAGCATCATTGACAGGATTTCCAATCTCGTCTTCCACATCAAAAGTTACAATATAAACGTCACCAAGTTTTATATACCCTCCTTGTGAACCTGTAATAATATTAGTCGCATCGGGGTCAGAAATAATTGCATCTTCTATTTCCAGAAAATATGCTCCTGGTACATTAGGTGTCGTAAGTTCAAAAGAGCAAACAGGTCCGGAGTTACCTTTAAATGGTGCACCTGTAATTGATATTGTAACAATCCTCAAAATATCTGTTCCCGGAAGCTTTTGAGCACTGATTAGGTGATCATCCATGCGTGCTTCATTAAGCGAAATACTTTCATTGACATAATCAAAACCTGAAGGCAAAGGTATGTCGAGCTGAAAAGCAACAAAAATATCATCATTATTGACCTCAATGTTCACAATGATATTTTCAGAAGGGTCTCCTGTTACATCAGGCAGAATCATAACATTATCAGCAATAAGTGGTACTGATAATAAGATAACAAAGAGACAGAAAAATGTCCTGAATCCTGATTCAAGGGTAATTATATTTTTCATTTTTATCCGCTTTATTTTAATTCTACAAAATTACAACATATTTATCCCTAAGGTCAATAGATTCAATGAATCCTGATGATTTTTAAGCTATTAAATTTTGCTTATCATAAAACAAGTTTCAGATGTTCCTCCAACAAAAAAAAAATTCTCTTTTTTATTAATTAACTCATTTACAAGCAATTAGTTCATAAACAAGCGAAAAATAAGCAACGCCATGAAAAGTTTGATCACTAAATTGCCTGCTAGGTGCGGAAATTAAGAATGATTTCTGTAAGAATTCTCAAACCAGGTTCACAAATATTATCTGGCTGATAATCAGCACATAACAAACCATTACAAAATATCATAAGTTTTAATACTCTATTTCGCATTAAACAACAAATCAGGTTTCATACTAGGTTTTAACAGTAATTTAAAATAAAAAGGCTCGTGTTTCCTAAAAAATTCTTTCCTTTGCACCTTCAAAAATTTAAAAAAGGATAGTATTAAACCTTTAAAATTTTGTTAAACCATTAAAAATCAGAAAAATGAGTATTAAAAAGCAATATTTAAAATCCAAGCCTGTTTGTAAAGTAACCTTTAAAGTTGAAAAAGGATTAGCGGCAGGAGCAAAAAAAATTGCCGTTGTAGGTGATTTTAATAAATGGAAAGAAAAAGCCGGGCAAATGAACGCACTGAAAGACGGCTCATTCACAATCACATTGGATCTTGATACAGGTCGTGAATATCAATTCCGTTATTTATTTGACGGTAAAACATGGATTAACGACCAGGAAGCCGATAAATTTGCACCAAGCGGTTTCGGCGACGCTGAAAACAGCGTTATAGTTCTGTAATACTACTTGCGGACAGGCTTTAAAAAATTGTAAAGCCTGAAATTCCTGAAAGTATATCTGAAATCAATATTGAACTAAAATCAGGGGCTTTATCTAAGGATTAAGCCCCGCAATATTTTTGAGCTTTATCTACCGGTTGCATATACTTTTGAACGGACAATATTTGCAACTGTCGGTTTCAGTTGTTTGAGTGAAAGGTTCATTAGTATTGAATATGCTCTCAATCAGTTGTTGTAACAATAATTCGATTTGAGATACAGCATCGTTATTGTCGTCCGGTAATTTAACCTTTTCAAAACCTTTGTTAAGGTTTCTGAAAGATATGATACCTGATTCAGGTAATTCTGTATTGTAAGTTTTTGCATATAAAAAAGCATAAGTTGCCAGTTGAAACGCTTTTTCTTTTTTAGCAGCAGTAAGCAGAATATCCCATGATTTTACACTAAGCTCACTATCCGATAGATATCCGGTTTTAAAATCAATGATTCTGACCTGCGAACCAATTTTATCAATACGGTCAGCTTTACCACGAATTCTAACAGGAAAATCATTATTTCCCTTATAAGTAATTTTAATAAAAACTGGTTTTACTTTATTAAATTCTACTTCTATCTCTTCAATAACCAGGTGTTTATTTTTTGACGACAATTCTGCAACAAACTCTTTTTCAAGGTTCACAAAACGCCGAAGATATGATTCAGCAACCTTTACCATCAACAGATTTCTGCCATAGTCAATATCATTATTATTATATGCTTTCAAAAAGCATCTGTGTAACGTATCATTAGCGGAAGAAGCAATTTTATCAAGGATTTTAGCTGTAAGCGGCACTCCTGTGTATGGGGAATAAAGCTCCTGAAGTGTATCATGTATTCCTATTCCAAAAGTCAAAGAATCCATACTATCGTCAGTAAGATTCTCCTCGCCCAGTTTAAGTATATAGGTAAAATAAAATTTCAGCGAACAAGTTATAAAATTGCTTAGGGCAGTAGGTGAAAAACCGCTGACAGCCATGTTTTCAAGGTCAGCCATAACATCAGCAGTTTTTTCAATGGATATTTCTTTCATCGCCATATCAAACTTTACAGGCGGACTGTAAAACTTTTCAACGTATGAAATATTCGGATTTACTTTAGTTAGCTCATGTTCGATCTGCAGAATATAACGACTTTTTTCGCCCCCACCCAAACCATCGGTGGTGGTATTATATACCAGATAAATATTGTTGCAACGCTGTAAAAGTCGGTAAAAATGATAAGCAAATACAGCTTCTTTATCATTGCCAAGCGGAAGCCCGAATTCCCTGCGTATATCAAAAGGCACAAAGGTTTGAAGATTCTTAACAGCAGGTAAAAGATCATCATTCATTCCCAGAATAATAATATTTTCAAAATCAAGCGTCCTGGTTTCAAGCATCCCCATAATTTGCACGCCTTTCAGAGGTTCGCCTGTAAATGGAATTTTAGTGGAAGCTGCAATGGTTCGGATAAGCTGCTGCAAACCTTTAAGGCTGATATTAAAATTGTCTTTGCCGGTTAAAAACTTAAGCCTGTTAATTATCAAAGAAAAATTTCCAAGGAATTCCAAATCAAGATTTGGGGTCTGATCCGGGTTTTCGCTATTAAACGCAGAAAAGAGAACAGAACTGATTTTCAGCAATTTATCTACTATATCGTCTATCTCTTCCCAATCGCTAAAAATCAGTTCAAACAAAGATAAAACCTCTTCATTACTCTCAAGTTCACCAAAAATATCCCCGACTGTAAAAAACACCTTACCCTGATTCAATAATTCCTGAACCAAATCGGGTTCCACCATCTTAGATGAAAGAAATTTAAGTATGAAAGGATGCTTGAGCAATCCGGAAATATCACGGAAATAAAATCTCAGAGGTAATTTCTCCGAAGTATTATCAACATCTTTCCGACTTCGTTCGATAGCATTTAAATGCAGGCTTAAAAGAATTTCCAATAAACTATAAGCCGGAGTTAACGAAAATGGAAAACCCATAGTAATATTGAATTCGCCTATACTATCGGGTATCATGTTAAGCATGGGTATAAGCAGGCTTTCGTCGTTAAGAATCAAAGCTGTATTTTCGGCCTTGGATATGCCCAGACTTTCAAGAATTGAACCGGCAATCAGGGTCTGTCCTATATTATGCGGGGAGCCAATAACTTCAATGCTTTTAGAACTTTCTGACAGGTTATCACCTACCCACTCAAATGCTCCGGTTTTAGAATATTTAAGCGTTTCTCTAAGATATTTTCCGGCTTCCTGCTTTGTGTCGTTTAAATAATATGAATCAGAATCATACAGATTAACAACATTTTTTGAACCTGAGATCAGATCTATTATTTTTCTTTCAGCCGGCGTAAGAGCATTAAAACCAACAAAATAAAAATCACTCCAGTTTAGTTCACTGAAAAACACTGAATTATTTTCAGATAATTTCCTGAATGCTAATCCGTTATAAGCCATCCGCTGAGAAAGAAGACGATCTTTAAAAACTTTGTACAGTTCTTTCAGTGAACGATAAAATGTCAGATAGTTTTGCTGACCAGAGGTAAGTGCAGGTTTTCCAGGGTTCCATAATTCTAGTGCTTTAGCATCCGACAAATAAGTAAATAAAGCCTGAGCATCAATAAGATGCAAATCAATTTCTTCAAAATCCTGCAGTAATATCCTTCCCCATTTCAGAAATTCTTCAAACGAACGGGCATCATTCTCGCTGGTAATGAGATAACACTGATAAAGTTCCCAAAGCAGTATCAGTTGATCAGTATGGTTCAAGCCAACATGCTCAAAAACAAAATCCTCAATTGAAAAAACTGCAGGTGCAAACACCGGGAGTTCAAAATGAGAGCTTAAACAGCGTTTCAGAAAAATCCCTGCCCTGCGGTTAGGCAGAATCACACAAACATTTTGCATGTCTTTACCATGATCCTGCACAATACGGGCAGCAACCTTTCCAAGAAATGTATTATTTGAAATATTCATGTTCAAAGATGAACATTTTTCAACAATTGTTCGGCTTTTTCAATATTTTTTATGCTTCCTGCATCCACCCATATATCCGATTCATGCTCATAAGCAGCAACTACAGAGCTTTTCGAAGCTTTAATAAAAACATCAATAATAGAAAAAGCTCCTTTCTCAGGCATGAAGGAAAATATATTTTTATCCAGAACACAAATCCCACTGTATGCCAAAGCTTTAACGTCATTGTTCATCGCAGGATCAAAGCGGTCAACAAGACTTCCCTGCTGATCAAATGCCAGAAGTCTGGATGTTTTTCTTTTACTCACAGCCAAAGTAGCTATAGCTTTGCGATCAACATGAAATTCAATCATTTTATCAAAAGGGACATAGGAAATAATATCACAATTATGAACCAGAAAAGGCATTTCATCATCAAAAAACCATCTGGCTTTACCAACAGCGCCTCCTGTGTCGAGCAACTGTTCGCTTTCGTCAGAGAAAGCAAGATTCAAGTCTTTAAACTTTTCAGAACCCAGGAACTTCTTCAACTTTTCGCCATGATAATGCAGATTTACAATAATATCTTCAAATCCGTATTGTTTCAAACGATCAATAACATGAACGATCATAGGCTTACCTGCAACTAAAACCAATGCTTTGGGCTGGTCAAGGGTTAGTGGTAAAAGCCGTGTTCCATGGCCGGCAGCAAGTATCATGGCTTTTGACATAGCTTTATTTTTTATTTTTCAGCTCTTTATAATATTTTACTGTCAACACTTTCAGCATTTCGCGGCGTATGACCAGGTCAGCCAGATGTGCTGCAATGTTTTTTGGTGATCCAAGGCATTTGTCTACAGCCGTTTGACTGATATCAATCTGATACATAAGCGCAAACAGTCTTTCACTATCATGCTGTAATAATCCCTGAATGTTTTCAACCATTTGTCCCATCAATTCCATATATGCGAATTCAGTGTTGCCCGAAAACCGTATATCCAGACCAAACATTGCAAAATCCTTGATGATCTGCTTTGCAGTCAGATGCACTATTTCAGTGTTGTCATAATATTTTTCAGGCTGTAGCGATGTAAATTGTGAAATAACTTCGTCTATCATTTTAGCAGTACAGAAATAAGTTTTATTAGAAGTTTTGAATTTATTTGTTTAGGTAAAAAGCTGTCAGCAAGACATATTCAATTTACTTTAGAGGGTTGATCTCCCTGTGTTTTAAGATTATTGAAATATCAGTTTGTTGTTTCAGAATTTCAGCTAATTTCTCAGCGCAATATACTGAACGATGCTGTCCGCCTGTGCATCCAAAATTCACCTGTAAATTGGTGTAACCAGACTTCAGATAATTCCTGACTGATTGTTTTACAATACCGGCAGCGCTCTTAATAAAATCTTTAACATCATCTTCTTTTTCAAGAAATAGTATCACTTCGCTGTCAAGACCAGTGAGTTTTTTATATTGCTCAAGTAATCCGGGATTGGGGAGCGATCTGCAATCAAACACAAAACCACCACCATGACCACTCGGATCATAAGGAATACCACGGCGATAGGAAAAACTATTAATTTCAATTGTAAGTTTTGGGGTCTGAATCAGTAAATTATTTTCCATCTTAAACAAAATTTCAGATAACACTCTTTTTAGCTCCGGCATTTCATAAATACAATTCTGATTATCAAACAGCCATTGAATATTTGGTTGCAACAAAGGTATACTTTCAAGAAAATGAGCTTTGCGTTCGAACCAACCTCTGAAACCATAAGCTCCCATAACCTGTAATAATCGCAACAATACAAAATAATTGAACCTTACTCTGAATTCCTTCCTGTCAAACGTAATACGCTTTTCAAGTTCCTGCATATAATAATCAAGCAGTTGCTCTTTCAAATAGTCAGGAATAGCAGCTTTTGCCTGAAAAAGCAACGACACAACATCATATTGTAATGGTCCCTTTCTACCACCCTGATAATCAATATAATAATATTTCTCATTGTGCAACATGATATTACGTGCCTGAAAATCACGGTACATAAAACCTGTAAGCTTCTCCTGTTGCAGAATCAACAATAGTTTTTCAAAATCAAGCTCCAGCATCTTTTCATTAAACACTACTGCTGATGGTTTTAAAAAGTAGTATTTAAAATAATTCAAATCCCAGTACATTGCCTGCTTATCAAATTCAGGGACAGGCAAGTTATTATAATTCAAGCCCTTATCTCCATCCAGTTGGAACCGGATTAAATCGGTCAACACCTTTTGATAATGAAGAATAAGCAACTCATGAAAATCAGGCAGAGTCCTTTCCTTATTAATACGTTCCAGCAAAGTTTCATCTCCCAGATCTTCAAGCAGGCAAAAACCTGTATCAGGTTCTGAATAAAGTACACGAGGTACAGAAAGTCTAATATCATAAAAATGATAGCTTAAAGTCAGAAATGCTTTATGCTCCTGAATATCAGAATTATAAGAACCAATAACAGAAATTTCACCGGATTTTATCCTGTAGTATTTTCTCGGGGAACCCGATATAGGCAGGGCTTTTATACTATCGGGAAAGCTTTTGGTGAATTTATGGAACAAGCTGCCAAAAACAGTTGCCATATCATTTGTATCGCTTAATCCTCCGGCATTTACTGGCATTGTGCTAATGAATTTTTAACTGTATTAACGATATAAACAACTTTTTATTAAGCAAAACAAAGGTTTTAACAGACTGATCTCCCCTATTCCTGAAAATAAAGCCCAAACCTACAGCAATTTTCTAATTCATTATCATTACAAAGTATTAAAACTTGTTAAACATTTTCAACATTGAGCATAATTATTTCGTTAACAGATAATTACAATGTCAATTTTTGTACTTTTTTTTCTTAAAAGCATTATTTATTATGATTTATTGTGAGGGTGTATAAAAAGGCTATCTTTGCCGCGTTTTTAAAATTAATTTTTTTACAGTTATGAACATTTATGTAGGAAATGTTGACTTCAAAGCTAATGAAGATCAGCTTTCAGAATTATTTGCCAGGTACGGTGAGGTTAGTTCAGTAAAAATCATTACTGATAAACTCTCCGGCAGGAGCAAAGGTTATGCTTTTGTTGAAATGGCGGACGAAGCAGAGGGTAATGCTGCTATTGCAGGATTAAACGGATATGCATTAAACAGCCGTGAGCTCAATGTTTCAGTTGCAAGACCACGTGAAGAGAACAAAAGCTTCGGCAGAGGAAGAGACGACAATAGAGGATACAATAGGAGATATTAAAATCACTTAGTATACAGCTTTTTTCATCCGATCCTTAAAAGAAAAGTCGGCTTAATTGCCGGCTTTTTTTTATCTTTACGCCCTCGTTCTCGAATTTAGAATCCAAACATCAATTTATTAATATTTTATTTCAAAAAACGATTGAATTATGGAAACCAAAACTGCTCTTGACATTCTAAAAACCGCTATTTTACTTGAAAAGCGAGGAAAAGCCTTTTATGAAACAGTTGCTGCCAAAACTGATGATCCCGATGTAAAGAAGATATTCTCTATTATGGCAGAAGAAGAACAATTGCACATTGAATTTCTTTCAGAGCATTATCTTCAGTATCAGAAAAAAGGAAAATTTGATAAAGTTTCTATAAGAGCGAAAGCTGATGAGTCAGTGGCAAATATGGTTCTTGACAAAACCATTACAAAGCGCATTTCAGCCGCAGGATTTGAGGCTGCAGCCATTTCAGCAGCTATTGACATGGAAAACAAGGCTATTGAAGTTTATTCAACCCGCGCAAAAGAATCTACCGACCCTGAAGAAAAGGAATTGTATCAGTTTCTTGCCGACTGGGAAAAAGGTCATCATAAAATCCTCAATGATCTGAATGAAGAGTTGAAGGAAAAAATCTGGTACGACAATCAATTCTGGCCTTTTTAGGCAAATACTTTTATGCAGATTTAAGAAACATACCGGTTTCTGAATTCCGGGAGCCGGTATATTTTATTTCCCAATACAAAACTTCGAGAAAACGTTACTTAAAATATCGTCAGTAGTGATCTTCCCCGTGATCTCTCCAAGCTGGTGAAGGGCAATACGTATGTCAAGGGATATCAGATCAGTTGAAAGCCCTATAAGGAAGCCTTCCTCCACTGACTGGATAGCTTTAAGCGCCTGTTGCAAAGCCTGTAAATGACGTGCATTGCTCACCAGAATATCAGTATCAGTAATGCCATGCTCAACTGATAAAAGTAGCGAATCAATAATAAGATTGATATTTTCCTTTCTTTTTGCACTTATAAAAATGGTTTCATATTCAACTAACTCCTTGAAATCGTGGGGTATTTCTACCAGCAGGTCTGTCTTATTACCAATCAGTATTATTCGCTTATCCAGATTACCCAGTTTACTTTTCAGGTTCTCAAGATCCTCTTTTAATTCGCTGATACTAAATTCATTAAGATCGAACATATATAAAATAATGGCAGCCTGCTCAATTTTTTCATGGGTACGCTCAATGCCAATTATTTCAATTTCATCATAAGTATCGCGCAAACCGGCAGTATCAATAAACCTGAACGCAATTCCCTTAATACTGATCACATCCTCAATAGTATCGCGTGTTGTACCGGGTATTTCAGAAACAATAGCCCTTTCCTCATTAAGTATTGCATTCAGCAGGGTTGACTTCCCAACATTTGTTTTTCCGATGATAGCAACAGGTATTCCATGTTTAAGAACATTTCCCAGTTTAAAAGAATCGACAAGGTTCTGAAGTTCAGTTTTTAGTTCATTAAGAAGTTCATTAAGCTGAGGGCGGCTGGCAAATTCAACATCTTCCTCGCTGAAATCGAGCTCCAGTTCAATCAATGAAGCAAAATCGAGCAATTGTTGCCGTAAAGCTTCTATCTTTTTTGAGAACCCACCACGCATCTGCGATAAAGCCAATTGATGTGATGCTTTGGAAGTTGATGCTATAAGGTCGGCAACAGCTTCAGCCTGTGATAGATCGAGGCGACGGTTAAGAAAGGCACGCAAGGTAAACTCTCCCGGTTCTGCTACTCTTATGCCACAGTCAGTAAGCATATTCATAATACGCTGTTGAATATAAATTGAACCATGACATGAAATTTCCACCACGTCCTCGCCGGTATAGGAATTTGGTGCTCTGAAAAGCCCGATTACCACAGTGTCAATAAGTCCTTCGTTATCAGAAATATCGCCATAAAACATTGAGTATCCTTTTTGATCTGTCAGCCTGATGTTTCGCCGTGCCGGTTTAAAAACCTTCTCTATAGTAGAAACCGCATCCGGGCCTGACAATCTGATCATTGCAATGGCTGCCATGCCGAAAGCTGTGCTTATAGCGCAAATTGTGTCATTCCTGTTCTCATATTTTCTCTGATTCATAATTTAATCCAGATTGATTAAAGGCAAAATTAAGACAAAATATTCAATATGATTCAATGAGGTTTTGATATAGGCAAACAGTAATCATTACACCTGATAATTAAAAAATCACAGATGGTTTAACGAAATTCTGAATGTTTAGAGAGATTTTCTTAATACTTCACATTTAAAGCCTGAAGCCATTGTTATGCCAGCCAACGAGTAATACCGACTGGAAAAATATACCGGAAACCGCGGCTATTGCAGTTATAGCCAAGAATAAAAAAAACAGGATACCAAACAAATGAGATATCCCGGAAATATCAATCTCTTAATAAAATTAGCGCTGGAGAACCGGAAATCTTAGTGCAGCAAGATAAAAGCTTCCAAAAAATACGGCGTTATAGAAAAGATCACCTAATAATGCGTTACGGAAAAAGGGAATAGCTGCAATATAACTTTGCATTAAACCTCCAAAATTCATAGGATAGCCAACCATTCCTGAAGCCCACACAGCAAAATTTGTGATCAGGTAAAAAACTACAGAAGAAAGCAATGAAGCAACAAATATTCTGTGAACCTTAACATTGCGCTGAAGGTAAAAACCAATCATCACAACTATGGCAAGGCTCAAATAAACCGCAATCATGGTATTATGAAAGCCAAGCAAAATATCACTTATAAGCATAACCACTAACGGGATCGCAAAAGCCAATTCCTTGCGTTTCATATAGGTTCCGGCAAATAATGCCATTGCTGCCAAAGGAGTAAAATTAGGCAAATGAGGTATCAGACGTAAAACTATGGCAAGTACAATAATGCCGCTGACAACAAAAAACCTGGGAGTAAAAATGCTACGGTTCATAAGTTTTAATTCTAAATTATTCTTAACAGTTTGCAAAAGTAAAAAATGATTTTGACAAAAACCTTTAACTACAGTTAAAAATTAAAAATGTAATTTCGCAACTGAACAATCTACTAACATACACCAATACCGATTGTTCGATAAACAAAATAAATCCACACTCTATTATGAAGAACACATCCTTATTTTTTTCAATTTTAACTGTAATCCTTATGAGTACTGCATGTACTGAAAACCGAAAAGAAGCTGACCTAATAATTTATAACGCCAAAATATATACTGTTGACAAATATTTCAGCACCTCTCAGGCAATGGCAGTAAGCAAGGGTATTATTCTGGAAACGGGAACCGACATTGATATCATGAGAAAATATAATTCAGAAAACATGATAAATGCGGGTACGAAACCAATCTATCCAGGTTTTATTGATGCTCACAGTCATTTTACAGGGTATGCCACAGGGCTGCAACAGGCTTCATTACGTGAGGCTTCTTCGTTTGAGCATGTTTTAGAAATCATGAAACAACATGCTGACAATCATAAGACTGAATGGTTGCTTGGAAGAGGATGGGATCAGAATAAATGGCAGGATAAAAACTTTCCGGTTCATTACCGACTTTCAGAAATTTTTCCGGATGTGCCTGTTGTATTGATAAGAATTGATGGTCATGCAGTTATAGTAAATCAGGAGGCAATGAACAGGCTTGGAATTGATGATGACACATCTTTCCCTGAAGGAGAAGCCATTTATCATGATGGAAAGTTAAGCGGTGTTTTCCTTGAACACAGTGCCGACAGATTTAAAGACGCAGTTCCTCCACTTAATCAAAACGAACTGATTGCTGCACTTGAGGAAGCACAAAAAAACTGCTTCGAAGCCGGCTTAACATCTGTTTGTGATGCAGGTCTTGATAAAAACACTGTTATGTTAATTGATTCATTACAGCAAAAAGGCAAACTCAGGATGAGAATTTATGCTATGCTCAACCCAACTGATGAAAACATAGATCATTTTGTAAAAAACGGTGTATATAAGACCGGCAGACTTTCGGTTCGTTCAATAAAGCTATATTCTGACGGAGCTTTGGGCTCGCGGGGAGCAAGATTGCTCGAACCATACTATGACGCGCCTGAACAACTGGGAATCTGGGTTGATGACACTGATGTTATACGAAAATACAGCGAAATAGCGTATAACAATGGCTATCAGATGAATATTCATGCAATTGGCGATGCTGCAGTGAGAAGAGTGATTGATGTTTACAGTGAATTCCTGACCGAAAAAAACGATCTAAGATGGCGGATAGAACATGCACAAGTGGTGCATCCTGATGATTTTCAAAGGTTCGGGCAGTATTCTATAATACCGAGTATTCAATCTACCCATGCCACTTCCGATATGTATTGGGCAGGGCAGCGATTGGGAAATGAAAGGCTTAAATACAGTTATGCACAAAAAATGCTGTTAAATGAAAATGGCTGGCTGCCCAATGGCACCGATTTTCCGATTGAAGAAATTTATCCAATACATACATTTTATGCAGCCGTTTTCCGAAAAGATCACAGCGGCTACCCCGAAGATGGTTTTCAGATGGAAAACGCATTAAGCCGTGAAGAAGCTTTACGCTCAATGACAATATGGGCGGCGAAAGCAGCTTTCGAAGAAAAGGAAAAAGGCAGTCTGGAAGCCGGTAAGCTAGCAGATTTCATCATGACCGACCTTGATATCATGCAGATCCCGGAAAAAGATATCTTAAAAACGAGAATCCTAAGCACCTGGGTTGGAGGCAAAAAAGTTTCGGGCAAAGAAAACTGAAGCCTGAACATAATGAAACGGGTAATCATTGTGCAGTAGCGCACTTCTAAAAAAGTTTTGTTTTCCTGGCTTTTGATTTCTATTAGGTTGGATAAACCAGAGCATGTTGTCCTCTTAACCACGGATTGAAAATTCACGGTTGTACAGTAGCAATATAATACTCGTTTATTTCAATAGTAATTCATTTAACCACAGAGGGCACGGAGAAACACAGAGTATCTTTCAACAGATTTCTCTGTGAACCTCTGTGTTCTCAGTGGTTATCAACTATCACAGAGGATATTAAGAAGCACAGATGGTCATTTTCAATAAGGTATCTGGTAAAACCACCTTAATGAAAGCGGAACTAGCAGCTAAAATAATTGGAATTCTATACAAAATGTTTTGACCGCATTAAAAGGGACAAGTCAGGACTCTCTTTTTATATCTGATTAACAAGCTTTTAAAATCATACAGTTTTCAACTTGATAAAACCAGTGCGATAAATAGTTATTATGTGAAGTAAAGACAGCTAAATAAAAAAACCTTGCAGATCATTAACCTGCAAGGTTTTTGGCGGTCCGGACGGGGCTCGAACCCGCGACCCCGTGCGTGACAGGCACGTATTCTAACCAAACTGAACTACCGGACCGAACTTTCCTTTAAAAAGTGTGCAAATATACAACTTTTTTGATTCAACAAATATTTTCGTAAAAATATTTTTATTATTGCTTAACATTAACAACTCCTTATACCAATGAAACAATACCGGTTGTAATTTACAAAACAGCCCAGGCTATTTTGTAGATACAATTCGTATAAAAGCTATCCTCGTGTGAATGTCCATAAGTTCCCGTTTGAGAGATTCTCATTATAGAAATAGCCATCTTCGCTAAACAATTTGATTTCCACAGGATCCTGGATCTTTCCCTTTATTATGAACCGACTCATCATACCACGAGCCTTTTTGGCATAAAATGAGATCATTTTATACACACCATTTTTATTATCCTTAAAAACAGGGGTAATTATCTGAGCATCAAGTTTATCAGTATCAATTGCCTTAAAATATTCTTCTGACGCCAGATTAACAAGTATGTTAGTACTTAGCTCTTTCATTGCTGATATCACATGTGTTGTGATCCTGTCCTGCCAGTAAGCATAAAGATTTTTGAATCCTGGGAAACTCAACGGTGTTGACATATCGAGCCGGTAAGGCATAATCCTGTCCAAAGGGCGTAAAACGCCATATAATCCGGAAATAATCCTCAGATGTTGTTGTGCGAAACCCAGTTCTGCATCGGTAAAATCAGAAGCCTGCATGCCTTCATAAACATCACCTTTATAGGCCAGAATAGCAGCTTTACCTCTGTTTTCATGGTCATTAATATTCCATTTTGCATACCGGTTTGCATTTAGCTCGGCTAATTTATGACTCACATTAAACAGTTTTGCAAGCTCATCAGGATTAAAATTCTCAATATAAGCTGCTAGTTCAGCAGCTTCGCCCAGATACATGGGCTTTGTAGAATTTTTAACTTTATTAACACTGAAATCAAGGGTTTTTGCAGGGGATATAACAATTAACATAAGGTTGTGGTTTTTAAAGAGTTAACATTTAAACAGAAATCATATTAATCCTGATTGTATTTATGTTCAAACCGTAAAGAAGCCTCAAAAGGTCCATTTCTTTCTGGCCTGGAATCACAAGATATAATTATTGACCAAAAAAATTGTTGTTCAGCAATAATGTCGTGAGCAAAAATAACAAGATTTGGTAAATATCACCACTTCAAAAAACCTTTTGGATAATTTTCGTTCAAGGGAATTTGAAAATTACCATCCTTTAATTTGTAATAACACCCATTTTCAGTTAATATCTGCTCAATGATATCGAGGGCAATAAAATTTGCCAGGATTTTCTCAGCCTGATTTTTCTTCAGATTTGATATGCGACGAAACTTCGATAAGGTGATACTAAAATTCTGATCGAGATAGGTTAGAAGCTCTTTTTCTTTATCGGTATAAGCCAGAAATACTCCTCCTTTTGCACGCTTTTTTTTCCTTGCCTGCAAATACACATTGTTAACCAAAAGGTTCTGATCGTTAACGCGTATATATACTTTGAAATTTCCGGCTTTGTCGGGTGCGCTTCTCAAAACATCAGGGTCAGGAAGAATGGTAATTTCCAGAACTGTTTTGCCTTCAATATTCCATTCATGAACCTGAAAACTCACTGTGGGCTTGCAATACAGACTTGCAGCAGCCTCAACCATATAGAATTCTTCCTCGCTCCTAACCCCTGCAATGGCACCATTATCCTTGACGCCGATAAGCAATGTTCCGCCTTCGCTGTTTGAGAATGCTACAAGCGAGCGAGCGATTTTACGTGAATCGGCGATCTCAAATTTAAAATCGAGATGCTGGCCTTCGCCACGCTCAATAAGGTTTTTAATATAGCTACTCACAGCATCAGAGTTTGCTGGTTAAACGATTATATATTCCTTATTATTATTGCATCCCTTTTACCTTTATGCCCTGTTCTCCGAATTCCGGACAGGAAGGGTTTCATAAATCCATTCTTCTATTAACGCTGATACATTAATTCGCTAATCTCCGGGCAATCATCCTTTCTGGCTTTCGTGACCACGGGCTAGTGAAGCAAAGATCCCTAAAATACACAAAATAATAAATATGCTGAAAACAAGTTGAGTAGCATGAATGAAATCTCCAAGGTTCTCGGCTTCGATTCTCCGGGTGCCAACAAAAACGTGCACTGCCAGGCTTGCAATTCCCATACTCAGCATCTGACCTGTAAGCCTCATGGTTGAAATAGTTGCTGAAGCCACTCCGTACAGGCTTCTGTCAACCGAGCTCATCACTGCATTGGTATTGGGAGAAGAAAATAATCCGAATCCCATGCCAAGAATCAATAAGGATATAAATATCAGAGTAATAGAAGTAGAATCATCAATAAAAACAAAAGGTAATAAACCTACTACAATAACAGCCATTCCGGCAGAAGCAAGCCAGCGCGATTGCATCCTGTCAGAAAGTCGCCCTGAAAGAGGAGCAACTATAGCCATTACCACCGGCTGAGCTATAAGAATACTTCCGGCTTCGGCAGGGTTCATACCTTTTGCATATTGCAGGAACAGGCTTAGCATGAAACCTATTGCAAAAGTAGCTGCATAATTTATCAGAGCTGCCAGATTGGAAAATGCAAAAATCCGGTTCGAAGCAAAAAGCCTTACGTTAAACAAAGGATTTTCCCTCCTCAATTCATAATAAATAAAAAACAACAAACCGGAAAAGCCTGATACAGCAAGAATTATAGCATAGGTCTCGGTAATTTTTGAAACGCCGTACATAAATAAACTTAACGACAAAACATAAATAACCGAGCCTACAAAATCAAAACCAGATGCTTTATTATAACCTGATTCATCGCTTATCCAGAAAAAAGCACCCACACTTATCAACGAACACATTATAAATGTAAGCCAGAATATGCTTCTCCATCCCATGACATGTATCATAAGACCGCCAATTACAGGTGCTATTGCCAAACCGGTATAGGTAGCAAATACAACGGTACCTATTACACTTCCCCTTTTTTTTGGTGGAACAGCAGCCATTACCATAGCCATGGAAGTGCCAAATATCATTGAAGACCCGAGGCCCTGTAAAGCTCTTGAAGTAAACAACATTGCCGATGAGCTGGAAATTGCACACAGGAAACTGGCAACAGAAAATATTGTCATGCCTGTTATGAAAATCCTTTTTCTCCCGATAATGTCACATAATGCACCAAAAGGAAGCAGCAAAACCGCCGATACCAAAATATACGACATGGCTACCCAGCTAAGCCCATCAGCGTGAATGCCAAGCTCATTGCCAATCTGAGGTAAAGCGACATTAACGGCTGAACCCATAAATGGAGTAATAAAGGAAGCCGTCATTACCACTACTAAAAGGCCGAAATATGATTTTTTTGAATTGCTGTCAGCCATTATATAATTTTTTGCAAAATTATCAAAATGGCTGTACGTTTGTAAAAAAACTTACAATTTACAATAGCGAACCTGCAAGTATTCAAAAAAGCATGAATGAGATTCGCAATACCGGGTTTATGATAAATTTGCAAAAAAATACTGTATGAAAAGGAACATTGCATTGATTACCGGTGGCTGGAGCGGTGAGATTGAAATCTCGCTGAAAAGTGCAGCAGTTATTAAAAACCATCTGGACAAAAGCCTGTATAATGTATATCTGATAGTAATTGAAGGAGATAATTGGTTTTATTATCATGATGAAAACACAAAAATACCGGTTAATAAAAATAATTTTTCAACCATGGTTGACGGGCTGGAGATCCGTTTCGATTGTGCTTTTATAGCTATTCATGGCACTCCGGGAGAAGACGGGAAACTTCAGGGATATTTTGATATGTTGAAAATCCCATATACCGCATGCGATGTATTCACTTCATCTCTTACATTTAACAAGTATTTTACTAATCATATTGTAGAAAATCTGGGAGTGAAGGTCGGCAAAATGCAGATAATCAAAACCGGACAGGATTTTAATCAGCAGGGTATCATAAAATCCAATGTTTTCCCCTGTTTCGTTAAGCCTAACAAAGGAGGATCCAGTGTTGGAATATCACGTGTAAACAAGGCTGATGAACTACAAGCTGCCATTGAAAAAGCCTTCATGCACGATGATGAGGTACTTGTTCAGGAATTTATTAAAGGCAGGGAAATAGCATGTGGATTAATCAGGAATAATGATAAAATGGTAATTCTTCCACTTTGTGAGATCATTAGTAAAAAAGAGTTTTTTGATTACGAAGCCAAATACACTGATGGTCTTGCCGATGAAATAGTACCAGCTCCCATAAACGAAAATCTCGCTGAAAGATGCAGGGAAATTTCTGTTTTTTTATACGAAAAACTTAATTGTAAAGGAATTGTACGCTTTGATTATATTCTTGATGGCGACGAATTTTATTTTCTGGAAGTCAATACCATTCCGGGGTTATCAGAAGGGAGCATAGTCCCGAAAATGGCAAATCATATAGGAATGAGCATTAAGGAACTGTTTACCATGATGATTGAAGAAGCCATACTATGGCATCATGAGCGGGAAAAATATTACTGATCTTATATATCCGTAAGAAAATCAATAAGCTTATTAATTGCTTTTGCTCTATGGCTAATGCGGTTCTTTTGTTCGAGGCTCATTTCAGCAAAAGTCTGCTTATAGCCATCAGGAATGAAGACCGGATCATACCCGAATCCTCCTTTTCCGCGCTTTTCATCAATGATCTTTCCTTCAGCCACGCCTTCAAAGAAATATTTTTCTGAACCCAATATCAAAGCAATCACAGAACGAAAGCGTGCTTTGCGGTTTTCTTTGTCCTCCAGCTCCTTCAATACTTTTTCTGTGTTTTTATCGAAGTTCTTTTCATCGCCGGCATACCTCGCTGAATTTACCCCCGGGCGCCCGCCTAATTCATCAATTTCAAGTCCCGTATCATCAGCAAAACAATCAAAATGATAATGCTCCGAAACATATTCTGCCTTTTGTAAGGCATTCTCCTCAAGCGTGTTGCCCGTTTCAGCAATATCTTCATTACAATTTATATCATCCAGGCCAATGATCTTCCAGGTATTATTTTCATTTTTCAGTAAATGCTTCTCAAGCAGATCGCTGATCTCCTGGATTTTATGTTTATTTCGTGTAACGAACACAAGGGTTCTCATAGTAGTATTATTTTGCAGAATAAGTATTTATTTACTGAAAAAAGAGGCTTCCTTTGTTTCTTAAAATCTCCAGAAAGCTTTTGAAATTAATGCTAAAACAGTGAATAACTCAAGCCTTCCCAATAGCATTAAAACAGCTAACAACCATTTTCCGGCAACCGGAATAAAAGCATAATTAAGAGTGGGGCCTGTATTTTTCAGGCCGGGACCAACATTTCCAAGCGATGAAGCCACTGAACCGATAGCAGTTTCAAAATCCAGACCTATCATCGTCATAAAAAGAGAAGAAAAAACAAAGATCAGGATATAGATAATGAAAAAAGCCAGTACATTATAGATAGCACTTTCAGGAATTGCTTTACCGTTAAGTCTTACCGGAATAATGGCACTGGGATGTATCAGACGACGAAGCTCCAGTCTGCTGTTCTTGAACAAGATCAATTGCCTCACGATTTTTATACCTCCTGCTGTTGAACCTGCGCATCCTCCTGTAAACATAAGCATAAGCATGAAAAACCAAAGAAACGGCTGCCACAACATATAATCATAGCTCATAAATCCAGTGGTTGTAACAATGGATACAGTTTGAAAAAGTGAATCCCTGAATGCTGCTTCAGGCTTGCTGCTTGTTGTCAGTAATAGTGATACCATTATGAACAGGGTAGCACCACCTATAATTGCCAGGTAAGTTTTTAGCTCTTCGCTTTCCCAGACCTTTTTCAAACGGAACTGAAGTGCGTAGTAATGTAATACAAAACTTATTCCGGTTAACAACATAAAAATCGTGATAACATACTGAATATAAGGCGAGAACGATGCTACACTATCATTCCTTGTTGAAAACCCTCCTGATGCCATGGTGGTAAATGAATGACAAACTGATTCAAAAACATTCATCCCACCAGCCATTAACAGCAAGAACTGAATAAAAGTAAGCATAACATAAATACCCCATAAACGTTTTGCGGTTTCAGTGATACGGGGATGAAGTTTATCTTTGGTTGGACCCGGCATTTCAGCAATAAAAAGCTGCATACCGCCAATGCCAAGTATAGGCATTATAGCCAGTGAAAGAACAATAATACCCATCCCTCCTATCCATTGGGTCATACTGCGCCAATACAATACCCCTTTGCTTACTGCTTCAATATCAATTAAGGTAGTGGAGCCGGTTGTTGTAAACCCCGACATGGTTTCAAAAAAGGCGTCGGTAAAATTATCAATGGTACCCGAAAGTAAAAAAGGAAGTGTTCCAAAAAGGGAAATGACCACCCAGGTAAGGCTCACAATTACAAAACCATCGCGTTTGTTTATGAGTTCATAATCCACTTTTTTGTTAATGGTGAATAAAACAAAGCCGCTCATAAAAGTAATCACACCTGATAATATCAAAGCCTGTTTGTCAGGTTCGTTATAGACATAGGAAAATATCAGACCTGACCACATCATTATGGCTATTATCATCAGAAAGATACCCATTACCTTAATAATGATCCTGTAATGTATTTTAGTCAGATCTGGCATAAAAGACACCTAATTAATACTAATTAAACAGGGCAGAAACTTTTTCAACAGCATCCGGCAGAGCAAAAACTACGACTTTATCTCCGGCTTCAATTTGGAAATCACCGGTTGCGATATAACTATCCTCACCTCTGATAATACCGCCAATCAATGATCCGGGGGGCGTTTGAATCTTACGTATAGTTCCTTTTGTAATTTTTGCCCTGGGTTTGACCACAAACTCCATAACTTCGGCGTCAATTCCACTAAGACATTTAATAGCCGTTACTTCTGCCTCCATTGTGAACTGAACAATATGACTTGCAGTAATTAGCTTTTTATTAATGATTGTCTCCACACCAATACTTTGTGAAATATCTATGTAATCAATGTTTTCAACTAAGGGTATAACCCGTTTTACGCCCAGGCGTTTTGCAAGTAAACACGAAAACATATTAGTTTCGGAATCATCAGTAACAGCAATAAAAGCATCCATATTTATGATCCCTTCATCCTCAAGTATCTGTGTATCACGTGCATCAGCATTAATTATAAGGGTATTATGCAAAATGTCGGAAAGCTGAATACATCTTTCCTTATCAATTTCAATCAGCTTCACATTATAATCGTTCTCTATCATACGACAGGTTTCTCTGCCAATACGTCCGCCGCCAATTATCATCACATCATTGATCTTATGTTTTTCCTTTCCTCCCAATCTGAACAATTCTTCTATTCCACTGGGTTTGGTAACAACATAGATAAGATCACCCAATTTGAATTTATCATGGCCTTTGGGTACAATGGTCCTATTATTTCTGTGAATTGCCACTGCCCTGAAATCAAGCTTAGGATGTTGCCTGACAATTTCGTTAAGAGTCTGATCCAACACCAGAGATTTTTCGTCAAGGCTTATAAGGAACAACATAAGCTTTCCGCCCGAGAAATCAAAGATCTCAGTTGCTGCAGGCTGTTGAAGAAGCTTTACCAGTTCTTTTGCCGCCAGGCTTTCCGGGCAAACCATATCGTCAACGCCCAGCGACTGAAATAATTTCATATTTTCCGGGATAAGATACTCGGCGTTTTGGATTCTGGCAATAGTACGTTTTGCCCCAAGTTTTTTACCAAGTATACTGGTCATAATATTTACCTGCTCATCATGCAGAACTGAAATAAGCAGATCGGCTTTTTTAACATCAGCATTTTCAAGAACCTCAATAGAAGTTGATGCGCCTGTTACCGCCATTAGATCAGCATGGCTTTCAATAACTTTCATAAGTTCCTCGTGAGGGTCAACAATAGTGATGTTATGATGTTTACCCGTTAAAAGCTTTGCCAGGTGAAAACCAACTTCGCCATCGCCTGCTATTATAATATTCATGGTAAGAAAAACCTTTCGAAAAACCTGCAAAGATATATCAAAAGATATCAGAATGATAATTCTTACTGCATGTTTTAATTTTTGTTACTTCCTTCGCAAACTTATCAGCCCTTTTACCGGTTTATAAATATTATTCTTTCAAAACTCAATGAAAATCATCTATTGCAAACCGATACTTACATGAGCATTTACTTAATAGTTATTCTTGCTTATTTCACTTTGGTCACGCTGATTTCGGTTCTGACCCGTAAAGTAGCAAGCCGTTCCGCTGCCGATTTCCTTGTGGCAGGCAGAAATCTAGGTTTGGTAGCCTGCGCTGTGGTAGTTGCTGCCGAATGGCTGGGAGGAATGAGTACGATAGGCGTTAGCGAACAGGCTTTTACCACAGGAACCCTTCAACCTATCCTTTACAATATTTCCACAGCAGTTGGCATGATAATAATAGGATTCACAGTTGCAAAGCATTACCGCGAAAAAAATGTTCATACAGTAAGTGAAATGCTTGAACATTTGTTTGGAAGTAAAGCACGTTTTTATTCTGCAATAGCTTTTACACTTGCCTATATCACACTTGCCTATGTTCAACTACAAACCTGTGCCAGTGTCATTGCCCCGCTTTTTGGGGTTAGCTGGACAAATGCTGTACTGATCTCATCGGTTTTCATCACTATTTACACCTATATAGGTGGTATGCACGCAATAGCCATCACAGGGATGATACATGTATTTACAATGTTTGCGGGTATAGGCATTGCTTTATGGGTAGGCCTGGATAAAATTGACGGGCTCTCAGCCTTATCATCCAGAATGATTGAACTTGGCTCACCTCAGAATTTCTATAATCCATTTAGTGCCGGCTACGTTTACGCTCTTAGTCTTATTCTTGGTGGTGTACTTGGCGGTATGGCAGGTCAGGCAAGCATACAACCCATTTTTGCTGCCCGCGATGCAAAAACTGCACGTAATGCAGCTATTCTGTCAGCCTTCATTGTAGCACCTTTTGGAATTATGATAGCCTTGCTGGGACTTATTGCGAAAACAGGAATGTTTTTCGATACTACAACCATTACAAATCCAAAAATGATCCTGCCCATTCTGATGACCACTCCCGAATTTATCCATCCTGTACTGGGAGGTGTGGCATTATCGGGAATCCTTGCTGCAATACTATCTACCGTAGGTCCTGTAAACTTCGCTATTGTAACAATTGTAACAAAAGACATTTACCATGGCATTATTAACAAGGAAGCTGCTGATAAAAACATTGTTGATACAGCCCGTCGCCTGGTTTTGCTGGTCAATATAATTACTATCCCGCTTGCAATATTTATTTACGGCGCCATCCTCGAAGCTGCCTATGTATCTTATGCCATACGTTCAATAGGAGCTATAGTTATCATACTTGGTATTTATTACCGAAAACGAATATCAGAAGAAGCTGTATGGTTTGCTTTTACTGCCGGAACTCTTGCCATAGGTGCTACAATAATTGCCAAACGATTGCACTGGATCAATCTAAACGAAACACTGGTGAGTATTACAGTTGCTATAATATTTATTGTGATCGGAAATTTGTACAGGAAAATGAAAGACAAAAATCAATAAAACCTCTTAAGCCTGAATGATTTCTCTGAATTTAACTGATTTTGAGCTTTTTGTTTTCCAATCCCAATAATTTCACTAATTTTGCAAGCAATTCAATATGCTGAAATCTGCCTGAATGGGGTTTGCTGAAAGAATCAACACACACAGTATCAGCGCATTGAACCTCTGAATCCAAATTTTTTACTCTATTATCAATGCATTCTTAGAATATAGTTCAATTATATAAGTGTTTGCAATACAATAAAATATATCAAAAAAATGAGTGAAGTTTTAACTGCCACAAAAAAAGATGCAATGTTCACAAATGAAGATGTTGAAAAAATGATGCATCGCTTTCATTATTCTGAAGAAACAAAAGAAATCATCAGAAATGAAAATTTGCTGCCTCTCGGTGTTCTTCACAGGATACACCTTACTTATCCCCAGCATAGCGGATTAAAGGAAACCGGGGAATTCTACTTTAACGACAAAAAGCAATACATCGGAATTAAAGGTTTCCGCGAAATTGCTGAGATTCTTTCCAGCCATGGTATTGAAATTGGTCATCTTGAAGAAAGAGAACTTTTCATCCGTGTTTATCGCTTTATGGCTACCAAACATGTATTGAATACCATTAACTGGGCTGACTTCAAGAATGATTCCAAATTCCAGTTGGTATTCCCTCAGCCCGGAATGATGCGTGCGGATGTAACAAAAGCATATCTGAATGCCGGTTCGGAAGAAGAAAGAGAAAAGATTGTGAAAGATTATCTTCATGAAACTAATCCTCATGACGGAAAACAGCAGCTCAACAAGCCTACTTTCATAAATGAAGATGGAGAAATTGAAGTAGTTGAAGGCAGCCAGCATAAATATCCGCCGGTAAAACTGATCTTCGACATGCAGACACAAAATTGTTTTTCATTCTGTAATTATTGTTTCCGTCATGCTCAGGTGCGCCATGATGAAGACATGTTTATCCAGAAAGAAATCAAGCAGGTTCATGATTATCTCAGAGAGCATAAGGAGGTAACTGATATTTTAATCACCGGTGGCGACGCCAGCTATATCAAAGCTAAAAGGTTTGAAGAGTATATCACTCCAATAATTGAAGATCCGGAATTAAGCCATATCAGAACCGTACGTCTTGGAACCCGTGTGCTCACCTATCATCCTGAACTGATCATTACGCCGGAATACAACGATATGCTTAAACTGTTCAAGAGGCTGTATGACAATGGGATACAACCACTGCTGATGTCGCATTTCTCAACTCCGCGTGAATTACTTAATATCAGTACAATAGCTGCAATCCGCCGACTTAAGGCTCATGGTGTTACTCTCAAGAGCCAGAGTCCTATTATGAACCATATAAGCTTATTCCAGGATAAAAATGGAAAAGTTGATGTTGACCGTTCAGCACAAAACTGGATTGATCTGGGGAATATCCTTGCCATGCTTGGATTAGGTTTCCACTCAATGTATCTTGCCAGACCTACTGGTGAATTCCATTATTTCAATCAGCCGGTTTCTGAGATCAACAAGGTATTTAACAAGATTTACCGTTCACTGGCATCCATTAACCGTCCCTCACGTTATATAACCCAGACTTCATCGGCAGGAAAAATTTCACTGCTCGGCACAGTTGATCTGAAAGGTGAGAAATATTTCGCACTCAAATTTAACGAAGGGCGCAATATGGAATGGATGGACAAGGTTTATCTGGCTCATTATGATGAAGTTGAGAAAACAATTGCCAATCTCAGACCTTACGAAGGCGATAAACATTTCTTTGAAGATGAACTCATAGAAATTGAAAACAAGCTTCATGATTCAATACAGACAGGAAGGAAGAAATAGCTTTAAAATGTTGAGATATGATTAATAAAGTTGTTGGATCGCTTAAAGAAGCTATTTCTGATATTTTTGACGGTGCAATTGTAATGATAAGCGGGTTTGGTGAAGCCGGAAGCCCGATTGAGCTTATTCATACGTTGATTGACCACGGAGCAAAGGATTTGACTGTTGTAAGTAATAATACCGGCAGCGGTCATGTAGGACTTGCAGCTCTGATTGAGAACCGTCAGGTTAAAAAGATGATATGTTCATTTCCCAGAAGTGCTAACTCAAAGGTTTTTCCTGAATTATACCATAACGGCGAAATAGAACTTGAACTGGTGCCACAGGGAACCCTTGCCGAGCGCATCAGAGCCGGCGGAGCCGGAATTCCTGCTTTCTATACCCCCGCATCAGTAAACACACCTCTGGCAGAAGGAAAAGAAACAAGAGTATTTAATGGACATAAATACGTTCTGGAGCATGGCATCCGTGCCGATTTCTCATTGGTAAAATGCAAAACTGCTGATCGTTACGGAAATCTGTTATATAATAAAACTGCCAGAAATTTCGGACCTATAATGTGTATGGCTGCCAATACCACTATTGTACAGGCAAGAGAAATTGTAGAACTTGGAGCTATTGACCCGGAGGTAGTTGTTACACCAGGAATATTTGTTCAACGTGTAGTACATGTCAGCAATCCTGCTGATGAATCAAGACTTGTAGCTGAAGACAGGAGGTATCCATGGTAACAGATGAAAAGAAAATTGGATGGGAAATGAATGAAGTGGCACAGAAAGTTGCCCTCGATATTCCGGATGGTTCTTATGTGAACCTTGGCATTGGCATCCCTGAACTGGTTGCAGGCTATGTACCTGAAGGCAGGGAAGTTATTTATCATACCGAGAACGGCTTGCTGGGTATGGGACCTTCTCCTCAGGCTGATGAAGAAGACCCTGAGCTTATTAATGCCGGAAAAAAATATGTAACTGCTATACCGGGTGCATGTTTTTTTCATCATGCCGACAGTTTTTCAATGATACGCGGCGGACATCTCGACTACTGTGTTCTTGGCGCATTACAAATTTCGGAAAATGGAGATCTGGCTAACTGGTCAACCGGTGAACCCAAAGCTATTCCCGCTGTTGGAGGAGCAATGGATCTGATCGCAGGTGTTAAGAACATTTTTGTGATCAGCCAGCATACCACCAAAACAGGTGAACCTAAAATTGTAAAGAAATGCTCCTACCCTCTTACCGGTAAGGAAGTGGTAAACAGGATATATACCAATCTTGCAATCATTGATGTTACGAATGATGGATTGATAGTCAGGGAACTTGCTCCGGGAGTTACTTTTGATTATCTGCAATCAAAAACCGAAGCCCTTTTAAAGAAAAAATAAATTCGCAAGGGCAAGATCAAATATTAAAGTCAAAACATTTATTCTATTCAGGCAGGAAAGTTAAGAACCATAAATCGAGATTCTCCTGCCTGTGTTCTTTTTTATAACTACAGAAAACTAAAATTAAAATCCAAACTCTAAAATTATAAACGATGACTACAAACAAATCCAGTGAAGAAATTTACAAAAAGGCTGTAGAAGTAATACCGGGAGGTGTAAGTCGCAACACTATATTCCGCAAGCCTTACCCGAACTACGTTGCTCATGCCAAAGGCTGTTATGTAACTGATATTGATGGTGCAGAACGCATTGATTTTGCAAATAATATGGCATCGCTTATTCATGGACACGCCCATCCTGCCATTGTTGAAGCGGTTACAGAACAACTCAGGAAAGGTACTGCATACACAATAGCTACCGAAGCTGAAGTGGAATTTGCCCAGTTGCTTTCGCATCGTGTAAAAAGTCTGGAAAAGCTACGTTTTGTCAATTCAGGGACTGAAGCTGTAATGGCAATGATAAAAGCTTCCAGAGCATTTACCGGGCGCCCAAAAATTGCAAAATGCGAAGGTGCATATCACGGCACCTACGATTATGCCGAAGTCAGCCAGACTGCGAATCCTGCAAACTGGGGTGATATAAACAAGCCAAACAGTGTTCCTCTTGCTCATGGCACACCACAAGGCGTATTGAATGACGTTATTATCATTCCATTTAACGATACCGAAAGAGCTATCAAAATCCTTGACACTCAGGCAGAAAACATTGCTGCTGTGCTTATTGACCCGGTTCCGCATCGTATTGGAATGTTCCCTGCAACTGACGAATTTATCGAAACTATCTATAACTGGACAAGAAAAAATGGGGCTTTATTGATTTATGATGAAGTAATTACCTTGCGTGTAAATTATGGAGGTGCTCAACAATCCCATAAAGTCAAACCTGACCTTACTGCCATGGGTAAGATCATAGGCGGAGGTTTTCCGGTTGGAGCATTTGGAGGCAGGGCTGATATTATGAAAGTACTTGACCCTACTGAAAGCAAATTATTATTCCCTCATTCAGGAACTTTCTCGGCAAATCCAATCACTACTACTGCAGGCAGGGTTGCTATGGAATTATTTGATGAAAAAGCGGTTCAAAAAATTAATGCCATTACCCAGACAGCTATAAAGCAAATAAAAGAGGCAATTAGCATGGCTGATATTTCAGCTTCTGTTACAGGTGCTGGTTCAATGTTCCGCATACATTTTAGCGCAACACCTCCTAACGCATACCGCAACGCTTATCAGCCAAAAGAGATCTCAACTCTGATAAATGAACTGCTTGATTATCTGTATTATAAGGAAAATATTATGATGATCAACACCTGCTCATGTATGTTTTCAACTGTAATTACACAGAAAGAAGTTGACCGTTTGTCAGAAGCTATGCTCAAAGGATTCAGACTTATTAAACCTAAATTAGATTCAGTTAAAGCCTAAACATTAATATTAAGATGAAAGAAGTTTTTATTTGTGATGCGATCCGAACACCGGTAGGACGTTATGGAGGCAGTTTGTCATCTGTAAGACCCGACGATCTGGCTGCTATTACCATTAAATCAGTAATCGAAAGAAATCCGGGAATAGTACAAAGTGAAATTGACGATGTTTTATTTGGATGTGCCAATCAGGCGGGAGAAGACAACCGCAATGTAGCACGTATGGCGGTGCTTATTTCTGGTTTGCCCGAAACAATACCGGGTGCAACGATCAACAGATTATGCGGATCGGGGATGGATGCCATAGGAACTGCTTTTCGTGCCATAAGAGCTGAAGAAGCCGAACTTATTATTGCCGGTGGAGTTGAAAGCATGTCGAGAGCGCCAATGGTAATTGATAAGGCTACCGAAGCTTTTTCCAGAACCTTGAAAATGTACGACACTACTATTGGCTGGAGGTTTATAAACAAGGAACTGGATAAAAAGTACGGCACTGAATCAATGATTGAAACAGCAGAAAACATTGCCAGAGATTATGGAATAAGCCGTGAAGATCAGGATAAATTTGCTCAACGCAGTCAGGAAAAAGCCAATTATGCACAAACAAATAATTTGTTCTCATATGAAATCATCCCTGTGATAATTCCGCAACGCAAAGGAGATCCTGTGGTTGTTGATACCGATGAACATCCGAGACTTACCTCGCTTGAGAAGCTTTCCACATTAAAACCTGTTGCCCGGTCTGATGGAAGTGTAACGGCAGGTAATGCTTCAGGAGTGAACGATGGAGCAGCAGCATTGATAGTAGCATCAGCAGAAGCTGTAAAAAAGTATAATCTGGTTCCAAAAGCAAAAATTCTGGGAATGTCAGTTGCCGGAGTACTTCCTCGTGTTATGGGGTTGGGTCCTGTTCCTGCCACCAAAAAACTTTTGTCACGCTTAAATCTAACACTTGATCAGATTGATATCATTGAGCTTAACGAAGCTTTTGCAGCACAATCGCTGGGTTGCACACGCCAACTAGGCATAGCAGACGAGGATCCGAGGGTAAACCGCTGGGGCGGAGCAATTGCTATCGGGCATCCATTGGGTATGAGCGGTGCAAGAATAGTTACTACTGCCGTGCATCAGCTACATCATTATAAGTTGAACAAAGCATTATGCACTATGTGCATAGGTGTAGGACAGGGTATTGCTATGGTTATTGAAAGAGTCTGACAGAACCCTGCATATCAGGCAATTGGTTTTCTTATAAGCCAAAAAGCTGACCCGACTTGTCCGGTTTTTCGAAGCGTCAAAAACATCTCACTGACACTCAATTAGTTGTTTAGCAATAAATCTAAGTCTGTCGTATTATGACGGACAGGATGGAACTTATTTCTTGTAAAAATAAGAACCTTCTAAAGTTTGCTTCAGCAGGTTTTTAAGCACACAACAAGGATTTATACAATAAGCTTAAAAACAAAATACATTATTATTCCCTCCTGATTAATCCGCTTTGAGTAACACAATAATAAATTATATGATTAGCCGTAAATATACCTAATTTATTATCTTTGTACAAAATTTTCAAAAAATGAATTTTATAGATTTTGTCAAACAACATCCTGATGAGGAAAGCTGCATCCAGCATTTCAGGTTAGTA
>JBASHR010000078.1:0-46188 GCA_049654165.1 Bacteroidales bacterium | reverse complement strand
CAGTGATAGTATAAGTTACTTCACTTGTACCTATGTTAAAGACTACTCCGCTGGCATCATTGGCGCCGCTTGCTGTGGTTGCTCCTGTTATAACATATGATACTGTGGCTGGACAGTTGCTGTTTGCAAGCAATGGGGTCAGGCTGCCAGCCGGCGAAACCCATGTGCAGAAATTATTAGTGACTTCTACAAATATATTACCCGGGCATACAATCACTGGTCCTTCAGTATCTATAATCTTGAGTGTGAATGTGCAGGTAGCAATATTATTACTTGCATCTCTTGCGGTGTATTCAATAAGGTGTTCACCAACTGTATTGACACTTCCGGGAGCTGGTCCTTGTGTTTGGGTAACCGTAACTTCTCCGCAATTGTCAACTGCTACCGGAATACTCCAATTGGCTCCTCCTTCGCAAACTCCTGGGAAAAGTGATACAGTTATCTCATTCCCCTGAGGGCAATTAATAAATTCAGGAGGCTCATTGTCAATAACTGTTATTGTAATTGTGCAGGTTTTAACATTACCTGAAGCATCTCTTGCCGTCCAGATAATATCAGTTTTTCCTACCGGTAATAGCTTGTCTTCAAGAGTATGATAGCAGCAAGCCCCAAAATCATGTCTCAGACTGACTAGATCACAATTTGTTTGAGCTGTTGCATCCAGACTATTATCCGGAACAAGATAACCGCAATACCCTGGTGTAACATTAAATATATAAGGGCTACCGACCGGACAATCAATTGATAGATCACAATCTTCAAGGACAACAGGAGTTGGATCATTATTATTTGTAGGATCCTCATCACCATCTGGATCAGGATCACTGCCATTTTGTGAAGTATCGGTTACAGTACCTCCTATACTTTCACCTGTGGCAAAAACAGAGTTTTCATACTCTCCGGCACTTAAAATCCTGAGGTTAAGCACTATATTGGTGGAAGCTCCAGGGTCAAGAATATTTGAAGTACCTCCATTATTAAGTAACAGGGTATCAGGCGCCGTTCCGGTGTAAGCCATATTTACATCAAATGATGTGCTGTAAAGCTCAAGTACTTCATAATTGTCAGGACCAAAGATATTATCAAGATCTTCGCTAACCTGAATATCATATAACTGAACATTACCATAATTCTGAACCCTTATATTGAATTTAACATCATGTGTGCCATCCCCGTTATTAGTAACGTTAACAAGCTGTTTTGCCACACCAATGACAGGATTACAATTGACAACATTCACTTCAAGATAGAATGGAGGACCTCCACAATTTAACGGATCAGGACCAATAGGTTTAATGCTGTAAATAACCACTCCATCGGCTTCATCAATATTGGTGAGAAGGTCGTTTATATATGTGCCTGTAACCACTCCTGAAGGCCAGCCTGTAACTGTTCCTACAGTATTTTGCGCGGTCCAGATGAAGGTAGTACCCTCAACATTGGAAGTAATTTGATAATTAACATTTTCATCACTGCATATAGTAATAGAAGATGGACTTGTAACAACAGGAGTAGGATCAACTGTAATGGTAAATTCCTTAGATTCACCCTCACATGAAGTACCTCCGTTTTCAAACGTAGGTATTACTGTAATAGTGGCAACAACAGGAGTATTTCCATTATTTACAGCTGTAAAAGATGGAATTTCTCCATCCCCGCTGGCTGCCAAACCTATGGAGGTTGTGTTGTTCGTCCATGCATAAGTTGTTGTTCCACCAGTATTATTTGTTTCAAATACAACCGGAATCGTAGTTTCTCCATTGCATAAACGCTGATGATCAATTTCATTAACCTGCCCTGCCGGATTTACCCAAATCACAAACTCTTCTGAAGGGCCTGTACAACTCTTACCTGAATTTGTAAATGTTGGGGTAACAGTAAAGGTTGAGCTTACCGGTGCTGTGGTATTGTTAATAGCATCAAAACTGATATCTCCATTTCCTGAAGCAGCTAGCCCTATTGCCGGATTGATATGCTTCCATTCATAGGTAGTGGTTCCGCCTGTATTTACAGATAAAAAAGTAACTGAAGTAGGATCATCGTGACAAACTATCTGATTGTCAGGCTTATCCACCTGACCAAGCGGATTCACGGTAATAGTAAATTCTTTAAAGTCGCCTTGACATTCTACTCCATTATAAGTATAATGTGGTATAACCCTAACAGTCCTTGTTAATGGCGAGGTAGTTGTATTACTTGCTGTAAATCCGGGAATATTTCCGTTACCTGATAAGCCTAGGTCCCATATATCATCATTATCTATTTCCCATGTATAGGTGGTAGAACCAGGCGTTCTATCAGTAGTGAAACCAACACCCACTGAATATTCATCATGGCATAAAACCATATCTCCTGGTTTATCTACCTGTGCCGAAGGGTTCACAGTTAATGTAACGCTTACCGGACTCCCTTCACAATCGCCTATCCATGGAGTGATTGTATAAGTAATTGTTATAGGATGTGTTAATGGATTATGGATTATTTCCTCAATTAATTCTCCACAGTTATCATCACATGATTGTGTAAAATGCACTCCAGGGGTCAATTCAACCGATGAAGCTTCCCAGGTATATGTAACTGCAGGTGTAGTGTCGGAATTTGTAGTTCCCAATTGAATATTAGTAACTGCCTTATCACAGATGGTTGTAAAAGTTGGTGTTGCCAATGCCACCGGTGTTGGTTGCACTGTTACTGTAAGGGTAAAGGTCTTTCCCTCACAATTGGTAGGATCATCCCCTGTTGGTGTAATATAGTATTCTACAACACCAGGAGAAGTACCACTGTTTGTAAGAATATGATTAATTTCTGACCCACAACTACTAATACAATCAATGAATCCGGTTACTGCTCCACCCGCCGGAGCAACTGTCTGAGCTGCCGTCCAGGTGAATGTTGTATTTGGTACGTCTGAAGTAATATTATAATTTAACGTAGTATTATTACAGATAAGGTGTTTGTCAGAACTTGTAACAGCAGGAAAAGGATGAACTTTAACGGTAACTTCGTTGGACCTTTTTCTACATCCGGATTCTGTTTGAGTAAGTACGACACTGTACTCAATTTCCGTAATGTCAGGTGCTGTAGCAGTAAGCACCGGAGTTGTATATGTATTGGTATTAGTACCCACATTAGTCCATGAAGTTGTTGGCGGTATCCTTGTTTGCCATTGATATTTAACAGGACTGGATGCATGTCCTGTTGCCACTATATTCATTGTATGAGTTGATCCACTGCAAAGCTCGTCTCCCACAGGCTGGGTATTTATTTCCGGATCAGGAACAATCTTAAGCGTTGCAGTTATAGTACCAATAGTATTACAATCCAAACCGGTAGCCGAAACCAAAGCCCTGTACTGGTAAGAACCAGAAGTAACATTATTGCCTGTTGTTATACCTAAAGTTGCGGTGGTGGCATTCTGATAGGTAACATGTGTCGGAGTTCCGTTCACAACATTATTCCAGGAAGCTCCATTATAATACTGCCACTGATAATCAAGTGCCGGGGTTCCTCCTGAAGCTGTTACAGAAAATGCAGCCGAACCACCTACACATATTTCATCATCTTCGGGCTGAGTATCAATTTCGGGATCCTTAACCACAGTAACAGTAACACAGTCTGAAACAGATTCACATGCAAACGGATCGGTATCTCTTACAATAACTCTGTAATAATAAGTACCTGTAGCCAGACCAACTGCTGTATATGTATAACTGGTAGCAGAGGGAATATCATTCCAGGTGCCACTACAATCATTGTCACTTTGCTGCCATTGATAGGTATAAGTACCTGAGCCTCCACTCGCACTAGCCACCAGATCAGGTTCAGCACCTACGCACACAGCTATGTCAGCAGGCACTGTAATAATAATGGGACTGCGATTAATAATCCTTACATCATCTGTTTTTGGTTCGCAAGGTCCTTCAGTGGCGCTGATAACCCAGGAAAAAGTATATGTTCCCGGAATTAACCCGGTAACCGTCGTTGTGCTGGAATATGTATTTACAATATCTGGAGTATTCGGTCCTGCTTTAAATTGCCACTCTCCGGTTCCTACCACAGGTGTATTTGCTGTAAGAGTGACAGTACCCACATCGCACACAACCTGATCTGCTCCTGCATTAGGGTCAGTTAATGGAACCCAGTTCCGTAATTCAATTTCATCATATTTCACACAAATACCATTAGCAACTGTCCAGCGAATAGTATATTTTCTTGGCGAACCAGTTATAAGCCCATTAATATTAGTGGTAGGATCGTGTTCATTATTAAAAGTAGGTGTGTTTACTCCAGGAGGATCAATAGAAATAACAGTCCATGTTCCTGTTGCAAACGATTCAGGTACGTTCCCTTCTAATTCCACTGATGTAACGCCGTCGCATAAATCCCTGTTCCCACCCTCAATAACAGCCAGTTCAGGCTCCTGATTTATAGTAATTGTTACAGTGCTTGATTTGGTAGCACATCCGTCATTGCTCACTGTCCACACAAATTTATAAGTCCCGGTAATTGTACCAAGTACCTGAGTTGTAGGTGAATTTTTATCAATAATAAAAGGAGTGTTTGGTCCTCCTGGCAATACATACCATTCACCAATACCTACATCGGGAGGCGTTGCATTCAGGAAAAGATCATCGTACTGGCATATCACAGCATCTTTTCCTGCATCAGCATCAGAAGGCTCCTCATAGTTAGTTATGGTCATGGTATCAGTAGAAGTACAGTACTCGGTTTTTGTTTCCCATTCCAGAACATAAACACCATATCCCAAGTTAGAGATTACCGCATCATGGGTGTTTTTATCCGGTGTAAATACAGGATCTCCTGCACCATCAGGTTTGCTGATAACTGTCCATGTTCCTGTACCAACGTCAACCTTATCTGCACTTAAAGTTGTGGAAATCTGACCACAAAATTCCTGATCAGGGCCTGCTACAGCCGGAGTAGGTATCTGATACACAGTTATTGATGTATAACTTATAGTTGGAGTACATACACTACCATTGCTAATAGTCCATGAAAAAGTATAAACACCGGGACTGCCATCTGACTGGGGACCCAAACCTGTTACAAGTGTATTATATAATATGGGTGATACTATGGTAGGCGGGGGGGTTGTTGGCGATTGTGCAGTCAAAGTCCATGTTCCTACACCAATTTCCGGATCATTTCCAGCCATAATGGTTTCAGTACTGCAAACCAGATCCTGATCATCGCCGGCATCAGAAAGTGAAGGCTTGGCGTAATTTTCTATTCTTACCTGATCGGCATTACTGCAATCACCATTGGCAACAGTCCATTCAAATACATAAACTCCGGGTTCTGCACCTGTATATGTTGTCTCTGGATCATTGGCATCAGTAAAATCACCGCTTTCAGGGCCAAATAATTTAGTCCATGTGCCGGCACCAAAATCCGGTGGAGTTGCCTGCAAATCAAATATACTCTCATCACATAATTCCTGATCATCTCCGGCAGCGGCTACACTTGGCGGATGCCATAGTGTCACCTCCATATCATCATGACTTTCACATCCATTAGCAGAAATTGTATATCGAAAAACATAAGTTCCCTTTTCCGGATCTGTGCCGGGTGATAAACCCGAAGCTACCGCCGAATTGTCGGATGTGGTAGTAATAGTTACTGTTAACACCCCACCAGGCATTGACACAACTGACCATGTACCTTCACTTGTAGCATTACCGGTAAGGTTCACGGCTGTAATTTCGTCACAATAAGCCTGATTAGCGCCTGCATTTGCTTTTTCAACAACTGTAAATGAAACCGTTGCAACTGATGGATCACAAAAGAGTCCTCCTTCAACTGTCCACTTTACCACATATTCGCCGGTTATCAGTCCTGTAACCTGGGTCTCATGAGAGTTCGGATTTGTAAAAACAGGGGTATTAGGTCCGCTAACTGGTGACCACTTTCCATTACCGGCCGTAGGTTCCTCAGCCTTTAAAGTATTGGTTGTCTGTCCACAAACATCATTTGCCAGTGTAATTGTCGCAGTGGATGGTGGATTATCTGATACAAATACCTTAACGTCATCATAACTCATACATGCCCCATTGGTAATAGTCCATCTGAAAGTATAGACACCATCAGGAGCATACTTCACAACTGTAGTGGAGAAAGTTGGACTTACAATTTGTGCTCCGCCCTGACCTGAAATCTGGGTCCAAAGTCCGGACTCCCCAGCGGCAGGGTCATTACCCACTAATTGAAATTCTGAACTGCAAGCCCATATATTTTTACATACATGGGCTTCAGTAATATCAGCAACTGTTACCAAAACAGTATCCCTTGTTGGCTTGCATGCATTATCTGTATTTAACACCCATTCCAGTATATAGGTTCCTTCTTCAAGTTCAGAAATTACAGCCTGATGATTGTTTTCATTAGGTGAAAAAGTAGGTGTAGTTGCTCCATCCGGAATACTTACAAAACTCCACGTTCCTGTTTCGCCACTTTGTGGGGCATTAGCTGATAAAGTAGCAGTTGTCTGACCAACGGTAACACATATATCTGATCCCGCATCAGCCATACCGGGTCCAAGATCATCACTTACTGTAACAGTAACTGTACTTGTTGCTGAGCCACAACCGTTAGTTACAGTCCATGAAAAGAGATACTCAGTATTTGCCTGTAACCCTGTAACCACGGCATTCGGATCAAATATATCAGAGATCATTACCCCTTCATTGGGTTCTACACTCCATGTGCCTACCTCAAAAACAAAGTTTTTTGGCTTTGCATTAAGAAAAACAGGGCTACCATAACATACAATCTGAGGATCTCCGGCACCTTTAGCTTCAGGTTCTTCATTTGAAACAAGTACTGTAGTTTCACTTGATTTATTTTCACACATAGGACCTCCCGATATACACCACCTGAAAGTATATAGACCAGGCTCCAGACCATCAATACCCAAATCCTTATCATGAACATCACGTAAAATTACTTGAATAGGTCCGCCTACCTGCGACCATGTATGACAATAATGAGGTCCGGCATCGTTTCCGGCAAGAGTGGTACTTGTAACATTACAATTTAAAATTTGGGGTGTACCGGCATTTGCTTCAACACCTTCAATTGACACTGTAACAACAACATCATCAAATGCAGACTCACAACCAACATTTACAGCAGTGTAACGTCTCATCTGTATATGATATTCGCCTGGGTCAGTAAGATTGGGAATAATTGCCGGGCTGGTACCTCCGGAGCTTGTCCATTCAGTTGGATAAGTAAACACTCCTTCCGGACCATTGAAAATCCTGTACTGATTAACTCCTGAACCACTAGAAATAAATGGTACTTCAGCAACTGTGGACCCACAGGGGAGCAAGATTGGCTTTTGAGTAATGAATAATGATGGCGCATCATCAAGATATGAAACCGTTACCGTTTCGGTGCTTGAGCAATTGGTTACTGAGTTTGTAATAGTATATCTAAAAGTATATGTACTAAGTCCATCAAGCCCTGTAACCTGTGTAACCGGTGAAGTAGGGCTTATTATAGTTACTCCGCCAGGTCCGCCAGTTTGTTCCCATTTTATAGTTTCGTTTATATAAAGCGGTGCATTACCGTTAAGCACTGTTGAAGTTCTGGAATCACAAAAAACCTGGTTTGAACCGGCATCTGCTCTTGTAATATCTGCTGTAGGCGCAGGTACAGTAATTTTAACTTCATCATAACCTGAAACACAGGAACCGCTAACTGTCCAGCGAAAGCGATAAGTGCCTTCTATCAGGTTCCTGACCACGGTATTGTTTGAGTCGGGGTTTACTATTATGGGAATATTAGGACCACTTATAACAGTCCATACTCCATGCTGCCCATCAATTCCACAACCGCCAAAAGAACCTGCCAGATTAGTACTTTGCGTTGTTGAATAACAATGAGAAAGTTCTTGATCAGGACCGGCAGAAATATTAGGGTCCACACCACGATTGAAAATCTCTATCGTATCCTGCGAAGTACATCCGTTGTCATTAATTATCTGCCATACAAGCTTTGATGAACCGCAACGCCCTGCTTCAAGATTAATCTTTGATTCTGGGTCGTTAGCATTAGCAAATGATACTCCTGCATTATTATTTCCAACGATCCGCCATTGTCCGGTTTCATTTGTTCCCGGGTTATTTGCCGATAATCCACCTATGTCAGTTCCAGGGCATGAGGTAAATCCACTGCCTGCATTTGCGGGCGTAATTCTATAAACTCTTTTTACAACATCCTGATAAACCAATGAGCCATCCAGACATTTACTAGAAATTCTAAATCTGTAATCAATAGAATCATTGCCTCCGCTTATTCCAATTACTTCAGTAGTAAGTGCATGAGGATCAACAATGATCACGCTAGGACCTGCTACCTGCGACCATGTAGTTACTGAACCTCCCGGCCACAAACCAGTTCGTTCACCGTATAAAAACAGCTTTTCATTTTCGCATACTTCTTCATATATTCCCGCATTTACCGAGCAGTTTTGAGCATTCAGTGAAAAATGGTTTGCAAACAGGAAAAACATTGCAAACACCACGATAAAACCCCTGAAGTCAACTTTAGATTTAACTTCAAAATTGTTAACGAGTAAAATTCGTTTCATAGTTAAAGATGTATTTTTAAATTATTATTGAATTCAGTCAATCACAGCATTTTAAAGAGGTGATTTTCAGTTACATGAATAAGAATTTCATAAACAAAAAAAAATTTAATGCTGCTAATTGGGTCGGCTAATATATAATGAAATTATTAAAATCAAGCTTTTTTTTTATTTTTTTTATACAATTCTTGTACAATGCTGGATTCCAATTACTTATAATGGCATTTTTTGAACCATTTTAAAGTATAATTTCAATTCATTTATCCAAGAGATTATCTTTAAGCTAAAACACATATGCATCTCATCTATATATATGTATAAATATGTATTTGACATAACTATTTAAACCGGTTTGGCTAAAGCCAATAATGTGTTGTCACCCCTTTTTACCACCGGCTAAAGCCGGTGGCAATTCATATGCATTACATTATGAATAGAATTCCTATGCTAATAGCCCCATAGGGGCGAAATCTTAATAGATAATAGCGCGACACCCTTCACCAAGCTCCGTGGGGGCGACATATTTATAACACGTGTGGCACCCTGTGCCACTCACAAACCCTGAAGGGGTTTAATATTCCGGTGCTTCGAGAACCTCAGCGCCCGATGCTACAAATCCCGTAGGGTCAGAGACACTTACGGGATGACATTTTTATAACCCCTGTGGTACTTTTTCCACTCAAAAACCCCGAAGGGGTGGTATGTTAATAACACCTATGGTACTCTATGCCACTCACAAACCCTGAAGGGGCGTCATATTTATAACTCGTGTGGTACTCTAAGCCACTTACAAATCCCGTAGGGTCGCAGACACTTACGGGATTTAATAAAAAATGAATAATGAATAGAAACGGGCTTCAGCCCGTTCCTAATTAATATTAAACCTCATTCCCCACCGGTTCTATCCGAAATTTATTGGCTATTATATCTAAAATGCATTTTTAAACCGGTTTGGCTAAAGCCAAGAAGTTGATTTTTTGCTTTATTACCACCGGCTAAAGCCGGTGGCAATTCATCTGCATTACATTATGAATAGGGACGCAAAACCCTACCACTGACTCTCTGAATTATAACTTCATTTGGTGGTTTCGAAAATATTCGTAAATTTGCGCATTCAAATACTTAATTAACTACTTTCATATTTTATGGCTTCATTTATTGGTATCTCAGAGGCTGCATCGCTTGCAATCCATAGCATGGCACTCATTGCAGCCAGTGAGGAAAGGATGAATGCCGGTCAGATTGCCAAAACAACGGGAGCCTCACGTAATCATCTGGCTAAAGTACTGCAAAGACTGGTAAAATACGGTTTTTTAGATTCGAACCGCGGACCGAAAGGTGGTTTTGTTCTGAAACATGATGCAAGTAAAATAAACCTGCTTCAGATTTACCAGCTAATCGAAGGTGAAGTTGAAGAAAAATACTGTAGTATAAAAAATATGCCCTGCCCCTTTACTGAATGTATATATGGCAGTGTAGCACAGGACTTTACTACGCATTTCGCTGATTATCTGAAAAATAAAAAATTATCTGAAATAAAAATTAAATCCTGAAAAATTGAAGAGAACGATTATAAAAATTGATGAAGATTTGTGCAATGGCTGCGGCGAATGTATCCCAAACTGCCACGAAGGCGCATTGCAGATTATTGACGGCAAAGCACGTCTGGTTAGTGACATCATGTGCGATGGACTTGGAGCATGTATAGGACATTGCCCTCTTGGTGCTATCAGCATTGAAGAACGCGAAGCTCAGCCCTATGACGAAATTTTGGTAATGGAACAAATGGTCAAAAAAGGCAGAAACACTGTTCTGGCTCATTTGCAGCATCTACGCGACCATAACGAAACAGAATACCTAAAACAAGCTATTGACTATATCAAAACAAATAATATTGACCTCAGTCCTGGTGCAAAACCCGAAAAAGGTATCGGGCAACCCACCCTTAAACAGGTTATTAAAGAACAGAAAAAAGCAAATCATACTGGCTGCCCTGGTCTGGCTTCAATAGATTTCAGTAAAATAACGCCTGAACCCACTGTCAATGAGCCAAAGGCTCAAAGTAACGGAAGTTCGGAATTGCGTCACTGGCCTGTCCAGCTTCATTTGCTTAATCCCAATGCCTCATATTTAAGAAATGCCGATGTTGTGCTAGCTGCCGATTGTGTTGGTTTTGCACTCGGCGACTTTCATCAGCGCTATCTGAAGGGTAAAAGTCTTGCTATTGCCTGTCCCAAGCTCGATTCAAACCTCAATGTATATGTTGATAAGCTGGTTGCCATGATTCAGGAAGCCAATATCAACACACTTACTGTAGTAATCATGGAAGTGCCCTGTTGCAGCGCACTTCAGCGTATTGCACAAACAGCCATTGCAATGGCAGACAGGAAGATTCCGCTGAAACTCGCCATGATAAGCCTGCAGGGTGAAGTATTAAAAGAAGAATGGATATAATTCCGGATAAAATCCCCAAATCTTAAGACTAAACTCACAGAACTCAGTTAAACTAAATAATATTTAATCACACAAAAAACAAATTAAAATGAGTACAATGTTTTGTTATCAATGTCAGGAAACTGCAAAAGGAACTGGATGTGTAACCCGTGGTGTATGCGGAAAAACAGATGATGTTGCCAATATCCAGGATTTATTGATTTTTGTTTTAAAAGGGCTTTCAGTCATCAACAACAAAGCCCGTGCGCATAATCTTGCAAACAGGATGGTTGACAGGTTTGTAACCGAAAGTTTGTTTACAACCATTACCAACGCCAATTTTGATTTTGACGTCTTTACAAAAAGAATTTTCAAAGGTATAGAACTTCGTAAGGAACTTGAAACCAAGCTTAAAGAAGCCGGCATCGAACTTAATCCTGCCACTTTGCATGAATGTGCAACATGGGAAGCCAAAACCGTTGAAGAAATGGTTGCCAAAGCTCCTCATGTAGGCGTACTTGCCACAAAAGACGAAGACATAAGAGCATTGCGCGAACTTATCATATACGGACTCAAAGGTATGGCTGCCTATGCCGAGCACTCCATGGTACTTGGCTATGAAGATGACGAGATTTATTCTTTTATGCAAAAAGCACTGGAAATCACCCTCGACGACAGTTTAAGCCCTGAAGACCTCGTAAAATGGGTTCTCGAAACCGGAAGCCATGGAGTAAAAGTTATGGCACTGCTGGATAAAGCCAATACCAGCACCTATGGTCATCCCGAAATGACTAAGGTAAATATCGGGGTGGGTAAGAACCCGGGTATCCTTATCAGCGGGCACGACTTAAAAGATATGGAAGAGCTTCTGCAGCAGACTGAAGGAACCGGTGTTGATGTTTATACTCACAGTGAAATGCTACCTGCAAATTATTATCCTGCTTTCAAAAAATACAAACATTTTGTTGGTAACTATGGAAATGCATGGTGGAAACAACGTGAAGAATTTGAAACTTTTAACGGGCCTATACTTTTCACTACTAACTGTATAGTGCCTCCACTTGCAAAGGCAAATTATAAAGACAAGGTTTTCACCACCGGTGCCTCAGGATATCCCGGATTCAAACATATCCCTGACCGTGTTAATGGCAACCCCAAAGATTTTTCAGAAATCATTGAATTAGCTAAAACATGTCAGCCGCCAACAGCCATCGAAGAAGGCGAAATCATAGGAGGATTTGCTCATAATCAGGTGTTTGCCCTTGCTGATAAAGTTGTAGAAGCTGTAAAATCAGGAGCTATACGTAAGTTTATTGTGATGGGTGGTTGCGACGGACGTAATAAATCGCGTGAATATTACACTGAGTTTGCCAGAAAACTTCCAAAAGACACTGTTATATTAACAGCAGGTTGCGCTAAGTATCGCTATAACAAACTTCCTCTGGGCGATATTAATGGCATTCCCCGCGTACTCGACGCTGGTCAGTGCAACGATTCTTATTCACTGGTAGTGATCGCACTGAAACTGAAAGAAATTTTCGGACTAAATGATGTTAACGAACTGCCATTGTCGTTCAATATTGCATGGTACGAACAAAAAGCCATCATTGTAATCCTTGCTTTACTATCCCTCGGTGTAAAAAATATTAAGCGTGGACCAACAGTATCGGGATTCTTCTCACCGGCAGTAAAAGAATTACTGGGCGACAGATTCAACATAACGACCATTGGTGATCTAGATGAAGATATAGCACTGCTGGCTAATTAATATTTATAATAATATACGGGTGTTTGTGCGTGTTCATGAACACCCGTTTTTTTAACTCCACCAAAAAACAGAAAAATGGAAAATAAAGGATTTGAACACTCAAAAATAATGAATTTCAGTAAGCTTATTGAATATTCAGCCAATGGAATAATAAGCAAACAAATCATTAAAGAACCTACTGGCAACGTAACTCTTTTTTCATTTGACCGCGGTCAGGGTCTGAGTGAGCATACCGCGCCATTCGATGCTCTTGTTAATATAATTGAAGGTGAAGCCGTTGTTATAATCAACAAGGTAAGTTATCATCTGAAAGCCGGGGACGCAATAATCATGCCTGCAAATGTTCCTCATGCTGTATCGGCTCTGGTGCAGTTTAAAATGCTGCTTACAATGATCAAAACCTGATAATTCCGAACCTACGGGATTATTATATAAAATCCCTTGGTTTATTATCACGAACCCGACCTTGCATTTATCAAAACAAGAAAGATGCAAAAATTTGAACAGTAATGTTATTCCGGCTGTTTATCCCGAAATAGAAACTCTATCCTGAATGACAGAGAATCATGTTCAGAATACAAAAATCCAGACATATTGAAATAGAGAAAAAGACCGTAGATGCTATGATTACGATATATTGTCGTGGTCATAATCATGAAATCCCCTGCCCTTCCTGTAACAAGATCAGGGATTATGCTTTAAAACGTCTTGAAAGATGTCCTTTCGGCGAAGATAAGCCTTCGTGTAAGACCTGTCCGGTTCATTGTTATAGTCCTGCCATGCGCGAAAATATAAAAACGGTCATGCGTTATGCCGGTCCGCGCATGATATGGAAACATCCGTGGCTTGCCACCCGTTACAAACTAAACCAATTGTTTTATAAACCAAAATCTGAATAAAAACTCAATCATTTACCATGCTCAAAATTACCACAGTAGAGTCGGCTCCTAAAGTCCCGTTTCAGTTGGACGGGAAAATAATGTTTTCAAAACCCGACCTTGAAATTATCCATCTTACACTCAAACCCGGAGAAATAATTGCAAAACACATTAACGATTTTGATGTGATAATGTATTTCATACAGGGTGAAGGTTTAATTGAAACTAAATCATCATCAACAGCCTTTTTTCCGGGAATGATGGCAGAAATAAAAAGCGGAGAAGAAAGGGGACTCATAAACAAAGGCTTAACTGATGCCAAACTGCTTATCTTAAAACTGTTGCAACCGAAATAGAAACTCTGGGGTTATTTTCGGTTTTTTTTCGTAATAACACGGCTTGGTTTCGGAATAATAAGAAATTATCTCAGCAATTCAGAGGTTTCTACATGAAGCATTTCGTCAACAATCGGCAATTTTTCTATTTTGGATTTGCCGAAATGACAAAAATGAATCAATTATAAACATATGTAGTAAGGCTTTTGAAAAGAAGGCTGTTTTTTATCTTCCAAATCTAAAAATCTATTTCTTGTTTTACATTATTATAAGTTCTTTGGTTAGCTCAAAGGTTTATTATAGAAACACGCCATTCAATAAGGTCTAAGAAACAGATAGTTATGGCAATAAATATTTAAGTGAGGATAAGCCTAATAAATTGCCTATCTTTGTAAAAAAGAAAACTTCATGAAGCTTTGGAATAACGATACTGAAATTCAATTCTTTAAAGAAGCACTAAAAAACTTTGCTTCTCCTGAGCAATTATTTTATAATCTGCAAAGCGGTTATTTTGCTTATGTGCCAAAAGGTTTAGATGCAGAAGGGCAGACTTTACAGAACAGGAATTTTCTAATTGGGCAATTTACTGAAAAATGGTGCAAAACTATTTTTGAACCTCTTGCAAATGAATTAGGGCTATTTGCGGTTAATAATGTAGTTTGTGAGGAACTTGGTTTATCAAGACAATCAAGTGCAGACCTTGCTAAAGTAGAGAAAATTTTAATATTTCTGGGCGTTCCCCTTTCGGGTCGGGCTATCCGTTACAAGTCCTCGCTTCGCTGCGGGCTTTTCACTTCTATCCCTAACGCAATAAAAAATGCAGCATAAAATGGAAAATAAAAAATTTGAAGTTAAAATCTACTTTACAGGATTTTGTGTTTATAATGTTGAAGTGCAAAATATATCAGATGCATTTTTAAAAGCAAGAGAACTACCAATTAATAAGAATGAGGTTTTATCCAATCTAGAAAATTGGGAAGAAGCAGACACCATAACAGAGTTAACAAATGAAGAAAGTAAAATCTAATTTGCCACTTAGCTATATTACCATTAAAACTACAAAAAGCCGTATTGAAAAGGGCTTATTAGCTATTCCTGTCTCATTAATTGACTTATTTCCAAAAACAGGTAGAAAAATCTTTTTAGTCAATCAGGATGGAATTGCAGAAGAAAAATCATTTACACCATATACTAGCAGTAGTCGTGAATGTAGGATAGGTGGATTAAAGTCTTTTTACAAACATTACAAGATTTCAGACGGTGAAGAACTAGTTATTCAATTAATAGATGATAAAAAATATAAGATTCTGCCTGAGAAATTATTTAGCGAAAAACTCAAAGATATTCTATCAGAATTTGAAAACTCCAAAGATGAAACTCATGCAGGAAATATTTTATCTACAATATCAGAACTTACAAATCTGCCCATGAATGAAGTTTTAAAAAATGAATATGTAATCCTTTCAAGAACTAAAATGGTTAATAGAAATAAGGTAGAAAAAAAGACAGCTTCAGTTAGAGAGAGTGTTCCATATTCTATTCGTAAAATACTACTTGAATTATACAAGGGAGAATGTCAGCTTACAAATTTTACATTTCTTACGAGAACTGGCATTCCTTATTTTGAATTGCACCATATTGACAAAGATAAAGGAAATCACTTAAAAAACTTACTTGTTGTTAGTCCAAATATACACGCCCAGTTTACCTTTGCAAATGTTGAACAATATTTTGATAATGATGGTTGGCTACGAAAAGTTAAATTCAATCAAAACGAACATACAGTTTATCAGATTATTGATGAGTTACCTAGAGAATTTGAAAAAGAAATACATTTTTAAAATGTCGAGAATATAAAAGAATTACCTGAAAATTAAGTTCATGGAGTGGACAAAATCAATCTGGACAATGAATGCAGAAAGTGCAAAACGAATTGGACATCCTGCTCCATTTCCAGAAGAGTTACCATACAGATTAATACAACTTTATTCTTTTAAGGGAGACATAATATTAGATCCGTTTATGGGAAGTGGTACAACCGCAGTTTCTGCTTTAAAATCAGAAAGAAAATTTGTAGGATATGACATAAGCAAAGAATACATTGAACTTGCAGAAAAAAGAATTGAATCACTATTAAAACAAACTAAAATGTCATTTAACTATACAAATTTTGAAGATAAACTACAAGCCACTAATACTGCATATAAAACAATTGTCAGATAGTACTAGCTTTATAGGCTTTTCTTTTTTTAAATGTTGAAATATTTTAATATAAAATCTGTTTTTTATTCTTAAATATCTACTATATCCAATCGTTGAACAACGTTCTGACTCTCAATTCGCAATGAATTAATTTATATGAGAAGACTAAGAGTAAAAATCTGCTGTATCAGCAGTATTGAAGAAGCAAAATTAGCCATAGAATATGGTGCTTCCGCATTGGGTCTGGTCGGGCATATGCCAAGTGGTCCCGGCGTGATAGAAGATAGACTCATATATCGGATAGCGAGAATGGTTCCTCCTCTAATTTCAACGTTCTTGTTAACAAGCGAAACCAATTCCAGAGATATAATTTCGCATTACAAGAAAGTCCAGACTTCGGTAATTCAAATTGTGGACGAACTGGAAAATCGCGATTATGAGCTGATACGAAACGAGTTGCCTAATGTAAAACTGGTTCAGGTAATCCACGTTATTGACCGCAATTCAGTAAAAGAAGCCATTGAAATTTCAAAATATGTTGACGCAATATTACTGGATAGCGGGAACCCCAATTTATCAGTTAAAGAATTGGGTGGAACCGGCAGAACTCATAACTGGGAATTTAGCCGGGAAATCAGAAGATCAATTCCTGTTCCGGTATTTCTTGCCGGCGGCCTTAATAAAGACAATGTAAGGAAAGCCATTGATATGGTTGAACCATTCGGACTAGATCTTTGCAGTAGTGTCAGGACTGACGGGAAGCTTGACCGCCGGAAGCTGAGCGACTTTTTTGAAGCAATCGAAAAATAATGATGAAATAAAAGTGCAGTAACACAACGAATGAATAGTTAACGAACAGATTAAATAGCTTAATATCAACGATAATGCAAAATTTAACTACTATTCCTGAGTTCAGACAAAATAAAAAAATCAGGTTATTGCCATCTTTCAGGAGTATAGTGCAATATCTCGAAGTAATTAATTCACCTTTTGAAAAATAATTTCAATATTTGGTTAAGTAGTCAAAAAATATCATTACTTTTGACAAAATTTGTCAAGAAATACTTTTCAAGTGAAAACAACTGGTGAAATAATTAGGCAAAAGAGAGAAGAGAAAAAACTTCTCCTTCGGGAACTTTCAGCAATGTTAGAAATTGACCCGGCAATATTGAGCAAAATTGAAAGGGGCGAAAGGAATGCAAAAAAGGAGCATATAATTAAGATTTCTAAAATTCTTAATATTGACAAACAAGATTTGCTCGTTCAATATTTAAGTGAGAAAATTTTATGTAACATTAAAGATGAGGAATATGGGCTTGAAGCATTAAAAGCTGCTGAAGCAAGGGTTAAATACGAATCGGAAAATAAAAAATGAATATATCGGAATTACTAACAATAAAAGAAACCAAGACAACAAAACATGTTCACAGACTTCATACGTAGTTTCAATACTAATAAATATGACTCATTCAATTAAAAACATTTAGATATGAAAGAAATACAACGAAATGAAATAATATTTGAAATAACTAAAGAAGATTTGCAATTAGAAGCCCAAGAAAAAATTGGTAGAGAGTTAACTGATGATGAAATTCAAGTAGCTAAAAAAGGATTAGAAAATGGTTTACTCACTGGTATAGGCACTATTTATCAAACAATTTTTAATGAGATGATTCAAAATGAAAGAAATTAAAACGGATATTTTATTAGGAGATAGTAAAGAAGTTTTAAAGACTTTGCCTGGCAATTCCGTGGATTTGATTGTTACATCGCCACCTTATGCAGATCAGAGAAAAAATACGTACGGTGGTATTCATCCTGATAAATATGTTGATTGGTTTTTACCAATTTCCGAGCAACTTTTAAGAGTTTTAAAGCCCACTGGAACTTTTATTTTAAATATAAAAGAAAAAGCGGTTAATGGAGAACGTAGCACGTACGTATTAGAATTGATTCTTGCTTTACGAAAACAAGGTTGGTTATGGACGGAAGAATTTATTTGGCACAAAAAAAACTCATACCCTGGTAAATGGCCTAATCGCTTTAGAGATTCATGGGAAAGACTTCTTCAATTCAACAAAGAAAAGAAATTCCATATGTATCAGGAAGAAGTAATGGTTTCTGTCGGTGATTGGGCAAAAGCAAGATTAAAAAACTTATCAAAAACTGACAAAACAAGAGATAATTCAAGAGTTGGAAGTGGTTTTGGAAAGAATGTCTCTAATTGGGTTGGCCGTGAAAAAGCTTATCCTACCAATGTTCTTTATTTAGCAACAGAATGTAATAATAAAAACCATAGTGCTGCATTTCCGGAGGAATTACCAGAATGGTTTATTAAACTTTTTACTAAAGAAGAAGATGTAGTATTAGATCCTTTTATGGGATCGGGCACTACTCTTTTAGTTGCAAACCGAATGAGAAGGCACTCCATTGGGATTGATATAATGGAGAAATATTGTGAAATGGTAAGAAAAAAAATTATGCCTGTTGAACTATATTTATTTGAATCAAAGAAAAATTATGAAAAAATTAAATCTTGAAGATGTCATTAATTATGTTGAGCATAACATAGGTACCTTTCATGAAAAAAGAATTAGAAGCCTTGATAATCTAAGTCTACGTAAAGTTCTTAAAAGAAAGAATCCATACTTATTCAAAGCGAAATATGCTCTGACAGCAGAAAAAATTATTAAAGGAATTGTTGAAGCACACATTTCTTCAAGCGAAGAAGGAATCTTTGGAGACTGGCTTGAAGGGCTTGCTATTTACATAAATGAGAAAGTTTATGGTGGTAAAAAATCTGGTATAACTGGTATTGACCTTGAATTTGACAAGGATGAAGTACGCCATATTGTGAATATAAAATCTGGACCAAATTGGGGAAATAGTTCTCAAATTGCAAAAATGGTTGCAGATTTCAAGTCAGCGAAAAAGGCTTTAAGAACAAGTAATTCAAAACTTAACATTTTAGCAGTTAATGGTTGCTGTTATGGGCAAGACAACAAGCCAGACAAGGGAGATTATTTCAAATATTGTGGACAGGCCTTTTGGGAATATATTTCAGGGAACTCAAAATTATATATTGAAATTATAGAACCACTTGGGCATAAAGCCAGAGAGCGAAATAATGAATTTATGGAATCTTATACACAAATGATTAATAAATTTACCCGGGAGTTTACGATTGATTTTTGCAAAATAAATGGAGAAATAGATTGGGAAAGATTAGTAAAATTTAATTCCGAAAGAAAAGAATAAAAACAAATTAAAACTGATAATTTGTCAAAAATACAAGATGAATTGTGCGTATCAATAATATCAAACTAACTACCATATCTGAGTTCAAACAAAGCAAAAAGATTCCGGGTATTCCTATTTGCCGGCACTTTAATAACAAACATACCTCAAATAACAGAGTATATCTGTTTAAAAAATCTAAAAATGGAATTCCTTAAACCAATAAAATTTGTTCAAAAGCTTAACCGAAAAAAGGATGATCCGGCTAAATATGATTTTACCGGGGATCTGAAAACTGACAAAATTGATATTCAGCTTTTTAAATATAAAAAGGAAGGGTTCGAGGAAGTAAAGAATATCTCGCCTGACGATATACAAAAGCTTGAAAAAGACGGCGATAATTACTGGCTGAATATTTATGGATTACACGACGCTGACACTATTGCATCAATTTGTGAAAAACAGGGAATTCACAGCCTGGTTATCCAGGATATTCTTGATATTAACCAAAGACCCAAATTTCAGGAGTATGAAAACTTTTCCTTTTTGACCTTAAAATCAATTGTTCCTTATGAAAATGAAATGATTACAGAGCAAATAAGCTTTGTTTTCAGTTCCCACTTTTTAATTTCGTTTCAGGAGAGAAAAGCGGATTTTTTTGAACACCTTAGAGTCAGGTTAAGAGAAAATAAAGGAATTTTAAGAGAACGTACTGTTGATTATCTGCTTTACGCAATGCTTGAGTCAATTCTTGATAATTATTTTAGAACTCTTAATAAGCTTGACGAGGATATCGAAAAATTTGATTTTTCTGACATCAACAAAGAGCTTTCTCCTAATACACTGGAGATTATTGAAAATCACAAGAAGTTCGTTAATTTTATTAAGAAATCCTTATTACCAATAAAAGAATTCTCCCAGATAGTGGAACGGGGTGAGTGCAGGTATATTGAACAAAAGCATATAAAATACTTTCTGGAAATTAAAGACCTTTGTCTGACCCTGATTGACAGCAGTGATATGATCCTTGCCTCACTTGAAAGTGCGACAAATATGTTCTTTTCATTACAGGGACACAGAATGAATCAGGTAATGAAAACCCTTACTGTTGTTGCAACCATTTTTATTCCGCTGACTTTCATTGCTGGTATCTACGGAATGAACTTTAAAAACATGCCCGAACTGGATTGGAAGTATGGTTATTTTGGCGCCTGGCTGATCATCATTGTCACATTTTTAGGTATGGTGATTTATCTGAAAAGGAAAAAATGGTTCTGAAATGATAAGACTACCATAGAACCTACACTATAGATTTATTACAGTTGGAAGAATAGCTGTTTCAATGATCTGAAAAAAGTTATTTAATACTACTTATTAACTATTTTGGAAATTTTACGAGAACCATAAAAGAAAACTTTGATCATAGCAGCATCATTAATAAAAACCTTAATAATATTAAGCATCAATAAAAATCCACAATAATTTATCCTGTATTGTAATTACACACAAAATTGTATCTTTATCGCGTAAATTGATTGTCGGCTTTCGTATAACCTCTACACCAAACGAATGATGTGGATAGTAATTCCAGGATTGAGAAAATGAATAATGATACAAGAAAAAGGACATACCGTTTACCCGATTGCCTTTATTGATACTGAAATTGACCCGAACAGTCATAAGATCCTTGATATTGGGAGTATAAGGGACAATGGAAATTCATTTCATAAAGCTTCGACAGCAGAATTCATTCAATTTCTTCATGGCACACAATTCGTTAGCGGGCACAATATTTTTAATCACGATGTAAAATACATTGGCAAAGCTCTTAGTTACGCCGGAATAGATCTATCCAACATTATTGACACTTTATTTCTTTCACCCCTTCTTTTTCCTACTAAACCATATCATTCGCTGTTGAAAGACGACAAACTTCAAACGGATGACGTTAATAATCCTTTGAATGATTCAATCAAGGCAAAAGATTTATTTTATGATGAAGTTACAGCATTCCGGCTGGCAGATAGAACAATCAAAGAAATTTTTTATTTGTTATTAAACGACAAAAGGGAATTTAATGCCTTTTTCCGGTTTATATCCTACAAAACCGAAAGTACTGATGTTGAAAGCCTTATTCGCCAAAAATTCAAGGATGAGATTTGCGAACATGCTAATTTAACCAATATAATTCTTGAATACTCAATTGAACTTGCTTATTGTCTGGCGCTGATCAACTCTTTTATCGAACACAAAAAAACAGATTCGGTTACTCCGCCCTGGGTTTTAAGAAGTTACCCCGAAGTTGAACGGATCATGTTTCTTTTACGCAGCAATCCATGTTTGCCGGGTTGTTCATATTGTAATAAAGCTCTGGATGCGCGTAGCGGATTGAAAAGGTTTTTTGGATATGATTCATACAGACTTATTGGAGGTGAACCATTACAAGAGGAATCAGTAAATGCGGCACTCAGAAATAAGTCATTACTTGTAGTTTTTCCTACCGGCGGAGGAAAGTCCATTGCTTTTCAGGTACCGGCTCTGATGAGCGGAGAAACCTCAAATGCTTTAACTATAGTAATTTCTCCGCTTCAATCGCTCATGAAAGACCAGGTTGACAATCTCGAAAAAATCGGAATTACCGATGCTGTTACAATCAATGGTTTACTTGATCCTATTGAAAGAGCAAAATCTTTTGAGCGCGTTGAAGAAGGTACAGCATCTATTCTTTATATCTCGCCAGAATCGTTACGATCAAAATCAATAGAACGACTAATCCTGGGAAGAAAAATTGCACGTTTCGTGATTGACGAGGCGCACTGTTTTTCAGCCTGGGGACAGGATTTTAGAGTGGATTATCTTTATATAGGTGATTTCATAAAAAACATTCAGAAAAAGAAAAACCTTGAAAACGGAATTCCCGTTTCATGCTTCACTGCAACAGCAAAACCAAAAGTAATAGAAGATATATGCGATTATTTTAATGAAAAGCTTTCGCTGGATCTTGAACTTTTTACATCAAAAGCATCACGAAAAAACCTGTATTACAAAGTTCTTAAAAAAGAAAATGAAGAAGAGAAATATCAAACAGTCAGAGAACTGGTCTTAGAAAAGAATTGCCCTACTATTATTTATGTTTCCCGAACACTCAGAGCATACCGACTTGCAGAAAGGTTAACAAAAGACGGTTTCAGCGCAAAGCCCTATCATGGCAAAATGGAGAAAAAAGAAAAATCAGCCAATCAGGATGCTTTTATCTCCGGAGAAGTACAGATAATGGTTGCTACTTCAGCTTTTGGAATGGGAGTTGATAAAAAGAACGTGGGCATGGTGATCCATTATGACATTTCCGATTCACTTGAAAATTATATTCAGGAGGCTGGCAGAGCCGGACGTGACGAAAATATTACTGCGGATTGTTTTGTGCTGTTCAATGAAGAGGATTTAACAAAACATTTCATTCTACTGAATCAGACAAAGCTTTCAATAAAAGAAATTCAGCAGATTTGGAAGGCAATTAAAGAAATCACACAATTACGGTTAACAGTTTCAAATTCAGCTCTGGAAATTGCAAGAAAAGCAGGTTGGGATGACAGTGTGGGAGAGATTGAAACCCGTGTTTATACAGCTATTGCCGCATTGGAAGAAGCCGGTTATCTTAAACGCGGGCAAAATATGCCTCGGATATTTGCAAATAGCATTCTTACAAAAAACGCTCAGGACGCTATTGAAAAAATAAGAAAGTCTGAAAGATTTAATGAAAAACAAAAAGTAAATGCAACGCGTATCATAAAAAAACTTTTCTCGAGCAAGAGTAGAAAACATGCTATTGATGACGAGATCGGAGAATCAAGAATAGATTATATCAGCGATCATCTGGGAATTATAAAAGGTGAAGTAATTAATATTATCAATCTGCTCCGTGAAGAGAAAATCCTGGCTGACAACAAGGATTTGACAGCTTTTATCAAAAAAGGTGAAAGTATAAACCGTTCACTCAATATTTTGAAATCATTCGTTAGAATAGAAAAATTTCTGCTCCCGTTTATTGAGCAGGAAGAAAAGGTTTTCCATTTAAAAGAACTTATCGAAGAAGCTGAAGCAAAGGGTCTGAATGATATAAATACACAAAAAATCAGAACCATTTTCAATTTCTGGACTATTAAAAACTGGATCAAACGTAAAAGCCTGGAGTCAAGAAATTACCTGGCTATTATTTCGCTTTTCCCAAAAGAGTCGCTAAAAGAAAAATTGGATAAGCGATATGAATTAGCTGAGTTTATTGTAAAATTTCTTTATAATAATTGTATTACAAGCCAGTCAGAAGATGATTCTAAGAAAGAAGAAGTTCTCGTTGAATTTTCTGTTCATGAGCTTAAAACAGCTTATGAGAACTCACCGGAACTGCACAAAATCAGTATTGATATCGAAGATATAGAAGATGCTTTGTTTTATTTATCAAGAATTGAAGCAATAAAAATAGAAGGGGGTTTTCTTGTTACATATTATGCCCTTACGATTGAGCGAACCGAGCCAGACAACAAAAAAAGATATACCAAGGATGATTACCTGAAACTCCATCAGTTTTATGAGAATAAGGTTCAGCAAATACATATTGTTGGCGAATATGCAGACATGATGATCAGGGATTACAAAAATGCACTGCAGTTCGTGGATGATTATTTTCAGCTTAACTATTCATCATTTCTGAATAAATATTTCAAAGGAAGCAGGCAAAATGAAATTAAACGAAATATTACTCCTGCCAAGTTCCGGCAATTATTTGGCGAACTTTCACCCACTCAATTGAGAATCATAAACGATAATGAAACCAAACATATTGTTGTTGCTGCCGGTCCGGGAAGTGGTAAAACACGGGTTTTAGTTCATAAACTGGCGTCACTTCTTTTAATGGAAGATGTAAAGCACGAGCAATTGCTCATGCTTACATTCTCGCGGGCAGCAGCTACAGAGTTTAAAAAACGACTACTTCAGCTTATTGGTAATGCAGCCTTGTATATAGAAATGAAAACCTTCCATTCATATTGTTTTGATTTGTTGGGCAGAATAGGAAGTCTTGAAAAATCAGATGAAATAATTAAAAAAACCATTGAAAAAATCAAGAATAAGGAAGTTGAGCAAAATCGTATCACCAAAACAGTTCTGGTAATTGATGAAGCACAGGATATGGATGAAGATGAATTCAACCTGATAAAGATATTAATGGAGCAAAATGAAGAAATGCGGGTGATTGCAGTAGGTGACGACGACCAGAACATTTATGAATTCAGGGGCTCGAATTCAAAATACCTCGAAGAGTTTCTTAAGTCGGAGAATTCTACCAAGCACGAACTAGTTGAAAACTACAGAAGTAAAAACAATATTGTTGATTTCTCAAATCAGTTTGTTAAGCTAATTACCAGGCGTTTAAAAAAAGCAACAATCATTGCAAAACAAAATAAAAACGGGCAAATAAAGATTGTCCGCTATAAAAACGGCAATCTGATAAATCCGCTTGTACAGGATATACTCAATACCGGGCTTTCAGGAACAACTTGCGTGATGACCAAAACAAACGAAGAAGCTTCACAAATTGCAGGATTGCTACTGAAATACAATATGCCGGCAAAATTGATCCAATCCAATGACGGTTTCAGTCTTTACAACCTCGATGAAATTCGTTTCTTTCTGAATGAACTGAATTTAACTGATGATGTCTACACAATCAGTGAAGAAGTATGGGACAGCGCCAAACGAAATCTTAAGGATAAATATCGCTCCAGCAGTAAACTTGAAATTTGCAATAACCTCATCAAAGATTTTGAGTATACCAATACAAAAACCAAATACAAATCGGATCTGGATGTTTTTATTCGTGAATCAAGACTGGAAGATTTTTTCAGTGAAAAAGGAGAAACAATCCTGGTTTCAACCATTCATAAAGCAAAAGGTAGAGAATTTGACAATGTCTTTTTAATGCTTGAAAACGTCAATCCCATTACTGACGAAGACAAACGATTGCTTTATGTAGCTATGACAAGAGCAAAGAACAATCTGACCATACATTTAAACACAAGCTTTCTTGATCATATCAGAACCGGCAATCTATTGCGAATTGAAGATAAAGCAATTCATTTGCCACCAGACGAAATAACTATGCATCTGTCACATAGAGATGTATGGCTTGACTATTTTCTGAACAAACAATATCGAATTACTCAGCTTATAAGCGGTGATGATCTGACAGTAAATGATAACGAATGTCTGAGCAAAGACGGGAGATTTGTTTTAAAGTTCTCAAAAAACTTTACTGAACAAATTGAAAACAGGAAAATAAATAACTACACACTCAAAAGCGCAAGGGTGAATTTCATTGTTTACTGGAAAAAAGAGGACAACGACCAGGAAATTAAGATCATATTGCCGGAGTTGTCTTTTATAAGGACTACTGATACACAGAAAAACCGCGTTGAGTAAAAGGATAATATAAGCATTTTTTGCGGAAACAACCTGGTCATGCGAAGAATAAATGCTATCTTAGCCGAAATCCATGCGGAGAACAAGAGCATATATTTATATGCAGTAATTAGTAATTCGATTATAAAAGCATAAAAAGTTGATATAAGGCTAGTTACTAAATTGTTTTAGAACTTAAAGGCTGATATTTTCATAAGTTCATAAAGTAATATGCAATTCGTCAAATTATTGAAAATAAGATAATTACTATGGCAAAAACAGAACCTTTTGATAAACATCTGGACCAATATGAAGAATGGTTTTCTGAGAATCATTACGCGTTTCAATCAGAACTTGCAGCCATCCGTGAAGCTCTGCCCAGTAGTGGCAGAGGAATTGAGATCGGTATTGGCAGCGGGAAATTTGCCGTGCCGCTTGGAATCAGGGAAGGTGTTGAACCATCAAAAACGATGAGAGAAAAAGCAATAGAGAGAGGATTATCCGTTATTGATGGAGTTGCAGAAAACCTTCCTGTACCAGATAACAGCTATGATTTTGTACTGATGGTAACAACAATTTGTTTTGTTGATGACATAAACAAGTCATTAGCAGAATCGAACCGGATATTAAGAAAAGACGGCTGTATTATACTGGGTTTTGTTGACAAAGAGAGTCCCGTCGGCAAACTATATCTGAGTATTAAAGATAAAAGTATTTTTTACAAAGATGCTGTTTTCTATAGTACCGATGAAGTCTATAAGTATCTGATGGATAATAATTTCAGAATTATTAAAACTTATCAGACCATATTCGGACTGCCTGGAGAGATCACAGAGATACAGGAGGTTCAGAATGGATATGGGAACGGTAGTTTTGTGGTCATAAAAGCACAAAAGATCTCAGATAAGAACTGACATTCATCAGTTCTTTAATTATGCGGTAGTAATTTCCAGTTCAATTCTGACTGGTTGACGTCAAATCAATATTTACAAATAGAAATGGATAGAAGAACTTTTGGACCTGTTCCTTCACGAAGGCTTGGCAGAAGCTTAGGAGTGAATAACATTCCTCACAAAATCTGTACTTATTCATGTTTGTATTGTCAGATTGGTAAAGCTATAAAAATGCAGGTTGACAGGCAGGAATTCTACAAACCTGAAAATCTTGCAGATGAAGTAAAAATGATCCTGGATAATATTCAAGACAAAAATGATTTTCCGGATTATTTAACTATTGTACCTGATGGCGAACCTACCCTCGATATCAACCTTTGTAAACTGATCACAATGCTAAAATCTACCGGCGTGCCTGTTGCCGTTATCACAAATGGTTCATTAATGAGTTACCCTGATGTAAGGGAAGACCTTCACAAAGCAGATTATGTATCAGTAAAAGCTGATGTATTTGATGCCGGAAAGTGGAAGCTTTTGAATAAACCCCATAAAAGACTTGTTCTGAATGAAATTATAAATGGCATACGCTCATTTGCAGAGGAATACACCGGGAAGCTTGTTACTGAAACAATGTTGATAAAAGATATTAATGATTCGGACAGTGACTTGAAAAACACTGTGCAACATATATTAATCTATAATCCCGACACCGCCTATATCGCTATTCCTACAAGGCCACCCGCCTATAAGGAAGCAATTCCCCCCGATGAGAACAGTGTTAACCGTGCCTATTATATTTTTAAAGAGCACTTCGCTAATGTAGAATTATTAACAGGTTATGAAGGAAATGCATTTGCTTCAACAGGGAATTTCAGGGAAGATTTATTAAGTATAACAGCCGTACATCCTATGAGAGAAGATGCGGTTATGGAATTGATGAAGAAATCGGATGGGCATATTAATATGTTGACAGAATTGATAAGTGATAAACTAATAGAAAAGACCGAATATAAAAATCACAACTATTACCTGAGGAAATTTTCAAGATAACCACCCTGAAGAAAACCAGACCTCACAAGATTTTATTCCTATGATAACCAAATGCTTATGGGTACTCATTCTTTTTACTCCTTCTCTTTCTAAGTTTTCCGATTCTCATTTTATTGATATTTCGAAACCTTTTCAAAACAAGCTCTAAACTTAAATGAGACAAGTTATTGCTACTTGTAAATCTAAATTGAAACCGGAAAATCAGGTCTTCCTTACAGAAGTTTAATCTTCTTCTGAAAATGAAAAAAGTTATTGTTAATTTTGAAAAAAATCGAACAACGTATTAGTTGTGTAACATTGATAAACTTTTTGAACACTTAAAATAATCCAGTTAACCAGAACAATGGTGAACCTTTTACCGGAAATCGAGACACTTAGAAACAAAATTTTGAATTGCAGGAAATGTGATCTCTGTAAAACACGCAATCATGTGATATTTGGCGAAGGAAACCTTCATGCTGGAATAATGCTGATAGGTGAGGCGCCGGGCAGAGATGAGGACATTCAGGGCAAACCCTTTGTGGGGTTATCCGGACAATTACTGGATAAGATCCTTGCAGCCTGCGGTTTTACCCGGGACAAACATGTCTTTATCAGCAACATAGTCAAATGCAGACCACCTGGAAACAGGCTGCCGTCAGATGAAGAAGCATCTGTTTGCATGCTGTGGCTGATGGAGCAGATTGAGTTAATAAATCCACAAATCCTGGTATTGCTGGGTGCCACTGCCCTCAAATATATGGCAGGGCCTAATTACAGGATTACAAGGGATCATGGAAGATTGATCAATATCAGGGATCGTATTGCCATACCCGTTTATCATCCTGCAGCCCTGCTGCGTGACCCTTCACTTAAACGAACCACCTGGGAAGATTATAAAGTCATCTTTCATAAATATCGTGAAACAGTAGATCCAAATCATCATTCTCCTCATATAAAGTAAAAACACAGGGCTGAGTACGAAGCAGTTATGTATACGATTTGTATTTACAATCGTAAAAGCGGATGGTTGAAATATATGGAATAACCGGCAGAGTGAAAATTGGTCTATTATTTTTTCAATCGGTATTAAACCTTTTTGGTTAAAACCATTAATGTGTTTTCACCACCTTTATATCCCACCGGCTAAAGCCGGTGGCAATTCATGAGCACATCATTAATGAAAAGGAGCGCAAAATCTCGTAGATATAAAGACTTTTACGGGATGAAATTTTTATAAAAAACGACTGTCGCATTACCACTTCCAAACCCCAAAGGGGTGGTATGTTTGTAGAAAGTATAACAAATTCCATCCCTAAACCCCAAAGGGGTTTAATATTAAAGAGGAACGGGCTGAAGCCCGTTCATTAAATATTAAAACCCCTTCCCCACCAGCTTTAGCCGAAATTTATTGGTTATTATATCTAAAATACATTTTTAAACCGGTTTGGTTAAAGCCAATAATATTTTGTCAACCCTTTTTTACCACCGGCTAAAGCCGGTGACAATTCATGATCACATCATTAATGAATAGAATCGTAAAACTCCGGTGCTTCGAGAACCTCAGCGCCCGGGTTGCAAATCCTGTAGGGACCCTTACGGGATGATATATTTATAGAAAATTTAGCCAATTCCATCCCCAAATCCCGTAGTGTCGCAGACACTTACGGGATGATATGTTAATAACACCTATGGTACTCTATGCCACTCATAAATCCCGTAGGGTCGTAGACACTTACGGGATTTAATAACAAATAAATGATGAATATTAACGGACTTCTGCCGTGTTGCTATCATACTTTACACTAAACAACCGGAATTTCTGATTTTCGGGAGATGCAACTCATCAGCTTTATTCACTACTTTTGGCGCACAAAAACAATTTTAATTCCTAAAACAAATCTATGAGGGGGCTTTATACAATCGGACTGCTTTTATTGTCAAATATCTTTATGACTTTTGCATGGTATGGTCATTTGAAATTCAAAGATATGACCTGGTTCAACAACCTGCCCTTACCCTATATAGTTCTGATAAGCTGGGGTATTGCCCTGTTTGAATATTCATTTCAGGTTCCTGCCAACAGGATTGGTTTTAACGAAAATGGCGGAGTATTTAACTTATGGCAACTTAAAGTCATACAGGAAGTTATAACTCTGATTGTGTTTACTTTCTTCACTATTTTGGTTTTCAAAAACGAAACCTTCAGATTAAATCATGCTATAGGATTTTCTTTTCTGATCCTTGCAGTTTATTTTATTTTCAAAAAGTAGAGAATCTGATAGTCTGAGTATATTATTCGGAATATTTAGAACCAGGGATTTGTTTTTTTATAGGCAGAAACTCCTGAGTTCAGGAATGTTTTAAGAACAGGAAAAAAGGTGGTCTAAAAAAAATGTGCGTACATTTACCAATTATACAATTTGTATTAATTGAAAGTTTTTTCTTCGATTGAAGTTTATTTGAAAATGTCAGCACTGCGTCAAGCTGCAGAACGATTGAGCACACTGTAAAATAACAAATACGTAATTCATGCAATAAATCTTTAAGAAAACAGATTATGTCAATTCCAACATCCAGAGTAAAAGAAAGTGGCGAAATAAAAATAGACAAGGACTTATGCACAGGCTGTGCAAAATGTGTTGAAGTATGCAAAGACTTTAGTCTTACGATCAAAGACCATAAAGCATGTATGAGCGATAATCCTATCTTTGGATGTATTGGATGCGGGCATTGTATGGCAGTTTGTCCGACAGGTGCAATTCAAATCAATGGAAGAATGATTTCACCTGATGATCTGTTTGACCTGCCAGATGTAAAAGAGGCAGCCAGTTATGAACAATTGCATAACTTATTCTCAAGACGCAGAAGCATCAGAGAATTTATTGATAAACCGGTGGAATCCGAAAAGATTGAAAAAATATTAAATGCGGCAAAAACTTCTCCAATGGGATTGCCTCCCTCTGATGTAAATGTTTTAATAATAGACAACAAAGAAAAGAACAGATTATTTGCAAACGACTTTTGCAACTACTTAAATAGCATGAAATGGTTCGTGTCCAGATGGTTTCTAACCTTAATGCGACCTTTTTGGGGAAAAGCAAATGCTGAAATGTTTCGGGATTTTATCAGACCATTGTTCGATGTTTATACTTTCAATATGCGTAAAGGAATCAACTTAGTTACCTATGATGCACCGCTCGTTATGTATTTTTACGGATCACCATACTGTGATCCTGCAGATCCGATTATTGCTGCAACAACAGCCATGTATGCAGGAGAATCGCTTGGATTAGGCACTTGTATGATAGGTGCAATACATCCTTTAATTCAATATGGGGCTAAAGCAAAAAGATTCAGAAAAAAGTACGGTATCAAACACACAAGCAGAGAAGGATTATTTGTAATTTTCGGTTATCCGGATGTACATTATCAGAAAGGTATTAAGAGGACTTTTGCATCAACAACAATTATGTAAGAAAGATACACGTACGCATAACATCGCTTATTGCTAATTGCAGAGGAAGTGAATATTCGTTGTGTCTCAACCTGTTTCGGTTTCAGCAACGGGGTCTAGTAACAAAGCCCGCTCATCATGCACTAAGCGTATACCAAAAACACCAGCCAGGTATAGCTAACTCAGAAAACTGGAGTTGCACTATAGTAAACAATGTTTTTTTCGTATCGCAAAGAATTCCACATCATAAAATTACCCGGCAAGTATTGAGATTATCCGGGCATAAACCCAGTTTAATAATCATGCAGATCATATAGTTTCCGTTTAAAATTATTTATAGATTTGCAGTATCATCTTCGGTTAAAGGATGGTTGTCAATTTCGTTGGATTTCAAAGCCTGATACCGCTAATAGTCTGTTGAAACTAAAAATCAAAAGAATATGAAAAAGTATTATTATTCAGACGGCACAAATCAATTTGGTCCTTTTACATTAGAAGAACTTAGGAACAAAAACATTACCAGGGAAACCCTAGTTTGGTTCCCTGAGCTTAGCAGGTGGAAACCTGCCGGTACAATTCCCGAATTAGCTACAATCTTTGAACCAGTCCCTCCTCCATTGACAAAACAATATTCAGATTATAATAATCCGCAGAATTTGGACAATCAGAAACCACCAAAAACCTGGCTGGTTGAATCAATATTAGTAACGTTATTTTGCTGTTTACCTTTTGGCATTGTTGGAATAGTTTATGCTGCAAAGGTTGAATCCCGATTTTATGCCGGTGATATTGTTGGAGCTAACAGGGCTGCGGCAGAAGCTAAAAAATGGACAACAATAAGTTTTTGGATAGGAATTGCTGCTGGACTTATCTACTTAATTACATTTCTTGCCGGGTTTGACAGTGTATTTTAATAAAATTCTCAAGTGGAGTATTGCAATTATTTTAGTAATAATTTTTGCAATACTATACAGGACCTATAATCCTGGCGGAAATGTTTATTTTCCGAAATGCCCGTTTAGAGAATTAACAAGTTTAAAATGCCCGGGTTGTGGTTCGCAAAGGGCTATTCATTTTCTTTTGAATTTCGACATTTTAAATGCAACTAAAGAAAATGCAATTCTTGTATTATCAATGCCTTACATCATAGCAGGCTTAGTGTTTGACTTATTAAAGCATCCTAATGAAAAGACATTGAAATGGAGGAAAAGATTATTTGGGCAAAAGGCAATTTTTGTGATCCTTACTATCATCTTTGCTTTTTGGATTTTTAGAAATATTACATCTTTCCAATAAAATGTAACAACAATAAATATTCAAATAGTAATTCATGCAGTTTGATGCACAAACTCTTTATAATGGACTAAATCCGAATCATTTCAGAGTGTCTTCTTAAAAAAACAATCGCTTATGGGTATTTCTGAGAAAAATACATAGTAGTAAAGTTCGCAGCCTACAATAGGAGAATTAAACAGCACTCTGCCAAAGCCAAACAAGCTTGCTGATTTTGTCGGGATTTCAAAAAACACAATTGACAAATTGGAAAAAGCCGGAATTACAAATACAGAGAAGTTGTACGACAAGGTCCTGAAAAAGTCCGACAGACAGAAACTCGAAGATTCGTTAGGGATTGATCTTCAGGACATAATGGAATTAACCAGACTGGCTGATTTGTCAAGAATAAAATGGGTTGGAGTGACCTACGCGCAGATGCTGTATGCTTTAGGAGTTGATACAGTAAAGAAAGTATCAGAATCTGACCCTGTTGATCTGCATGCAAGGATTAACCAAATGATAAAAGAGAATAATATTTTCAAAGGGGCAATAGGATTGAATGATGTGAAAATATTAATAGAATCCGCGAAAGAATTATCTTTGGACATTGAATACTGATAGTTGAATAAACAGCAATTGCCAACAAGCTGTGTAAACATCTGCTGCTATATATATCCGGGCTACACAGCCAGTACAGTAAGCAATTGTAATCTGGTCAAAACACTACGGAATTCCAAACGATTCATTAGTTCATACGTTAACTCAATAAAAAAACACCCTGCAAAAACATGATAGAGGTTAAAAATTTAAAAAAATCCTTTGGAGACAGAGAAGTCCTTAAAGGAATTAACTTTTCAATTGAGAAAGGGGAATTTTATGGGTTGTTAGGCCCCAACGGAGCTGGAAAAACCACTACAATATCCATTTTAAGCTCCCTGCTAAATGCAGATTCCGGAGAAGTTTTCATTGAAAACCTTAACTTAAAAACGGATACTAACGCAATAAAAAAATAACGGGTGTCGTACCTCAGGAGATTGCTTTATATAATGATCTTACAGCTTTGGAAAACTTAATGTTTTGGGGCGGGATTTATAATGTTCCAAAACAGGAATTATCACAACAAGCAAATGAGCTTCTGCAACTATTTGGACTTGAAGACAGAAAGAATGACAAGGTAAAGAATTATTCCGGTGGCATGAAACGCAGGATAAATATAGCAGTAGCCTTGCTGCACAAGCCTAAAATTCTGTTTTTAGACGAACCAACTGTGGGAATAGACCCGCAAAGCAGAAACTTAATTTTTGAAGTCATTAAGAAACTACATCATGAAAGGATAACAATCATATACACAACTCATTATATGGAAGAAGCAGAAAAACTTTGCGATCGGATAGGTATAATTGATAACGGAGAGATTATTGCGGAGGGGACACTGGAAGAGCTTAAGAAAAACAGTCCTGTAAAAGAAATTATTTCCATTACTTTTTTAGATATGAACGACGATAATTATAAAAAACTGAATTCTTTTCGGAATGATATTAAGCTAACTGAGAACATTGTTCATTTTTATACTTCTGATGCTAAAACTGAACTGCCTAAACTGGTGTCTTTCTGCAATCAGGCAGGGCTGGAGTTCAACAATATCGAGATATTAAAAACCAATGTTGAAACGATTTTCCTGAGTTTAACAGGAAAACAATTAAGAGATTAATAGTATGATTAAAATTGTTATAAAGGATCTTAAACTTTTCTTTAACGACAGAGGCTCAATGCTTATGGGCCTTGCTGTCCCCATTGCACTTATCACCTTGTTCGCATTTGCATATGGCGGCGTTGGAAAAGGGAGTAAAAGCAATAAAATCGTTCTGCAGGTCAGTGATCTGGACAATACAACAGAATCCAAAGAAGCTATTGAACAGCTTGATTCCTTAAAGTCAATACAAATTAGATTAAAAGGTCTTGAAGATGCAGAAAATGCCATAAAAACGGGCGAGGCAAGTAGTGTACTGATTATTCACAAAGGTTTCTCAGATTCTTTGATGGCAGGGAATGTACTACCTCTTGAATTAAAATATGATGAAGCCAGGGAAATTGAAGTAGGACTAATACAACAATCCCTTGTTCCAACTATTTCAATGTTGCCATTCAGTCTGAAGGGTTCAAAAAATGTGATAGGGAAAAGACTTGCCAAAATGACAGGAACTACAGATCTTCAAACCCAGCAATTAATTCAGAACCAGTCAGACAACCTTTATGACGTTATTGCCAAAAGCATTGTTGAAAGTAGCCAGAGCAATGATAAAATAAAGAATCCTTCATCCGGTTTTTTTGGAGAAGATATGAAAATGACCAAAATAATAAAAGCAGAACGTAGCAACAGACTAGGATTAGTTCAGGCTGTAGCCGGGATTTCCGTGATGATGCTTTTATTTTCAGTTGTTGGTATTGGATTGGGATTACTGGATGAAAAAAAAGAAGGCACACTTAAACGTTTAATTTACAGCCCTATAAAACCCGGAAACATCTTGTTGGGCAAAATGATTTCCGCCAATATCATTTCCATTTTACAGCTTTTTATAATGTTCCTCTTTGCCTGGCTTGCCTTTGGACTGAAAATTGGTTCACAATTACCCGGAATGATCGTAACTATTGTTGCTACTGCTTTTGCATGCTCTGCCTTTGGAGTGTTCATAGCTTCCTTTGCAAAGAAAAGAGAACAGATACAGGGACTTTCTATTTTAATAATTTTAGCAATGAGTGCCATTGGAGGGAGCATGATGCCCCTGTTTTTCATGCCTGTTTTTATGCAGAAGTTAGCCGCAATATCTGTTAACTACTGGAGCATACAGGCATTTTTCGATGTTTTCTGGAGGAACCTGTCTGTAACCGATCCGGTCTTTCTCACCAGAATCCTTATACTCCTTTTAATTGGAGGAATATTAAATACCATAGCAGTAGTATTATTCAGGAAAAACATCCTGAAGCTGGTATAGAATATCAATAAACAGTATGGAATTTAACAAGCGGTTTGAACACTAACAGAAAGTCACCCTCACATTTAAATACTTTTCATAAATTTGAAGCCAAGTTTTGCATCTGGAAGGTCAGTGGTAAAAAACCCTTATGGGTTTAACATCCTGAATATCGTACTTCATATTTACAAAAACTCATAAAACCAAAACATAATGAAAAAGGCAATATTTATTACTTTATCTGTTCTGTTCATCTGTCAGGGTTTCATTGTTGCTCAGGAAAATGCAACAGGTAAAATAGGCGTTTCTTTTTCTTCTTTTGGAAACAATGAGGTGTTCAGGTTTAACGAATTAGAAGGGGCAGAAAGTTATTCCAGTGATCATTTCTTTACCGTAGGGGTCATTTATCTGCATCCGATAAACGGCTGGCTGGAGGCCGAAACAGGAATAGAATACTCAAAACATAATATCCTTATTAAACCTAATCTGCCTCCCCTCATTGATATATTTCCGATAAAAGCACATTTTTCACTGCTTAATATCCCCCTTACATTGAGAGCAAACTTCCTGAAATACTTCTTCGTTAACGGCGGACTATTCACTGATATTGATGTTTCAACAAGCAGCCCAATTGACAATCAGACCGGCATTGGCGCGCTTTTGGGCGTTTCAGTGAAATATGACTTTAAAAACGGGATATCAGTCTTTGGAAATCCCTATACAAAACTTCATTCCCTTATACCTTTCACTGACACAAAGTATCATCAAAGGATAGCGGAAACCGGAGTAAGGATCGGAATTACCTACGAAATGAAAAAGAAATTAATACGATGCAATGTATTTAGCTACACTCAGCCCGTAAGTCCGCCTTTGGCCAAAATGGTCAATGCCAAAAACGTCTGACGAAAAACCTGATCACCATAATACCATTACCGGTCCCGATCTGGTGCATGTAGTTGGCCTGAGCGTAAATAACCCCAACAACAATAACGAAGTTAAACTCTGTTCACCAGAGAAAATATTGGAAGAAATGAAAGAATTGACAAAGAAAGTGTAGAAATATTAAGAACAATTAAAAGTCTTCATAAAAAATGAAGAATGAAATCATATTATACCAACCTAACGAGCTTGCTCAGCATATTGAGGTAAGAATTGACGAAGAAAATGAAACAGTTTGGCTCAATCAATATCAATTGGCTGAATTATTTCAGACCGATAGAACCTCTATTCTTAAACATTTACGAAACATCTATTCATCAGAGGAATTAAATGAAGAAACAACTTGTGCAAAAATTGCACAAGTTCGAAAAGAAGGCAACAGAATGGTGAAAAGAGAAGTATTACACTATAATCTTGACGCTATATTATCTGTAGGTTATAGAGTGAACTCTAAAAGAGGCACTCAATTCCGTATTTGGGCGAACAGAGTGCTGAAAGATTATATGTTAAAAGGATACGCCATCAATAACCGTATGAACCGAATTGAGGATACAGTTGAAAAACTTTCACAAAAAGTAAATGAAATTGATTTCCAAATAAAATCTTCGGAACTGCCCACCCAAGGCGTTTTCTTTGATGGGCAAATCTTTGATGCTTATGAACTTGCCTCTAAAATTATCCGCTCCGCTAAAAAGAACCTGGTATTGATTGATAATTATGTGGACGAAAGTACGCTGGCACAGTTAGCTAAAAAGGAAAAAGGCGTACAGGTGTTATTATTAACTAAAACCATTTCCAGGCAGTTGCAGTTAGATCTTAAAAAGGCCAACGAGCAATACGGCTATTATAAAGCCAAGACTTTTACTAAAAGTCACGACCGATTTTTAATCATTGATCTAAAAGATGTGTATCATTTGGGAGCTTCGTTGAAGGACTTGGGCAAAAAATGGTTTGCTTTCTCCAAGTTAGATGTAAAATCGGTTGAAAATATGATGAACGAAATTAAAAAACTTATATGACTTAAAAGGAAAAATCCATACCCGTATTCAACTGATTCTCTTGATGACCCTGATTCAAAAAGCGAATAAAATCAAGTAATCAGGAAAATCAAACAAATCAAGGTTGAGACAAATGGGAAGCTAATGATAGATAAATAGGAAATAATTTAACAAGCTACTGAACAAGTTACCGAACAAGTAAAAAGACTTGTTTTGATTCTGTCAAAGGATATGTCCAGGCAGTATATTAATCTAAAAACACAACAGTGAAAAATGTTAATTGATACAACATTTAATCTTTACACTGACGCAAAAGGCAAGGATCCTGACAGATCAAGTCCGACACTTCGTTCATATCATAAGATATTATGGAGCAAACCTCTTCCAAACGGTAAAATCTTTGATCTGCATGATAATAAAAGCGGTGTGTACCTCTATCATAAATCAGAAGCCGGAGAATATATTTTAGGGAGTGATGCTATTTCCCATTCGTACCGTAACCACAAACGCAAAGCATGGCTGACACAACAAATTCACGACGAAGTAATGGAATTACGTGAAGCCGGAGCTACAATCGGGGCATACACCATATTCCCTGGCAATAAAATTGACGGAAAATATACAATAAATCAGGCGCGGGGTGTTAACAGATATATTGACGATCGCTTCGACCTGACCCTTGAGTGTATACGTTTATTTTACAATGGGCAACAAAGTCCGCTCTACGACACAATACTGCGATATGAAAGTTTTTTTCGTTTGTTTGAAAGTTTTGATGGCTATGTCAGATTCTTCTTATTTGATGACCTTATTGATGAAAACCAGAACATAAAATTTTATCTGCCTTTCGACAATTTTAACACATATCCTTCATTTTCATGCATTGACGAATATTTATTGTATAAAAAGCGTGTCATGACCTTTATAGCTGCACGTAACAAACGCATTAACAATTATATAAGCCAAGAGGTAGGATAATATATCGTTGACAAATATTGCAGTATTGTTTTAAGCAGGATAATGTATTATCCTCTTAAAACTTATTAAAATACTACCTCTTTCATAAATCCCTGACGATTTATCGCCGGCAAAATTCATTTCTGGATTTGACAATCTTTGTTTTTGGGAAATGTTGTATATTTGTTTCGTGGAAAAGGCATTCAATAATTAGTGAAACATCATTAACCTTATAACATGCATTAAAATGATACCTGATTACCAGTCGCTTATGCTTCCCTTACTCAGAAAATTATCTGATAAACAAGAGCATAAATATAGAGATTTAATTGATTCACTAGCAGTTGAATTCAATCTGACTGATGATGAATTAAAAGAGCTTTTGCCAAGCGGTCAGCAACCAATCTTTGATAATCGTGTTGGTTGGGCAAGAACTTATCTTAAAAAAGCCGGGCTTATTGATTCACCTAAGAGAGCAGTTTCAGTTATAACAGAACGTGGTTTGGATATTTTAAAACAAGATCCAAAAAAAATAAATGTTGCATTTTTAAAGCAATTCCCTGAATTCTTAGAATTTCAAAACATTAAACGCGATAATTCTGAAGAACCTGAAACTACAGAAGATAACACTCAGACCCCTGAAGAACATTTGGAAACAGCATATCAGAGGCTCAGAAAATCACTTGCTCAGGATATATTAAACAAGGTAATTAATTTGCCGCCTGCATTTTTTGAAAGACTTGTTGTTGAACTACTTGTAAAAATGGGTTACGGAGGTTCAATAAAAGATGCTGGAAAAGCAATTGGCAAAAGCAGAGACGAAGGTATTGACGGAACGATTAAGGAAGATAAACTTGGATTGGATATTATTTATATTCAAGCAAAAAGATGGCAGCCAGGTAACGTTGTTGGCAGACAAGAAATTCAAAAATTCGTAGGAGCATTAGCTGGCCAAGGTGCTAAAAAAGGAATATTTATAACAACCTCAAATTTCACAAAAGATGCAATTGAGTATTCACCCAAAACAGAAACAAAAATAGTTCTTATTGATGGGGAACAATTGGCTCAATACATGATTGATTATAATATTGGAGTATCAATCACCAAAACTTATGAATTAAAACGGATTGATAATGACTATTTTGGAGACTAATTATACAGCTGATCTGTGATTTCCCATACAAAAGCCCTCACTCCTACTTCTGTGTTTATCTTGTCAAGCTTCCTGACTTTGTCAAGTAGCTCTTCTACCAGCTCATCAGGGATTATCGTCAGCAATGCCGAATTCATTTCAGGCCAGGTATGAGTTCCCAGGCGTGGATTACCGCTTTCTGAACCACGTCCTTTTACATCGCCCCACAATGTATAACCTCTTATTTCAAGCTTGTCGAGAATAAATTCAACCCTCTCGGTATGTGCCTGATTAAAAACTATAAAAACTGCTTTCATATCGGAAAAAATAATTTCTTTTAATTCAAAACACTTATCATCAGGTTAGTCAAGAAACTGAAATTTCTGCCTGAGTTTCATTATCTTGTCACGTTCACCGCTTCGGGCAATAATACCATACATGACCGGAATAAGCACCATAGTAACAATGGTAGAGAACACCAGTCCGCCAATTACGCTTATACCCATAGGGCTCCATATTTCAGAGCCTTCGCCGGTGCTCAGTGCCAGTGGCAGCATACCCAGCATGGTAGTAAAGGCGGTCATTAATACAGGGCGAAGTCGTGAGCGTCCCGAAACCACAATTGCTTCATAAAGCTTTATACCACGGTCGCGCATCAGGTTGGTATAATCCACCAGCACAATGCCATTCTTCACAACTATACCTATGAGCAATACCGCCCCGAGCGCCGCCACCACGCTAAGAGTGGTTCCGGTGATGAGCAGGGCAAGAATGACGCCCGTAAACGCAAAAGGTATTGAAAACATGATTATGAACGGCATCTTGAACGATTCAAACTGCGATGCCATTACCAGAAATACAAGTATCAGACTGATGACCATCAGCAAAGCCAGGTCCTGAAACGCCTCCTGCTGGTCTTTATAGGCTCCCCCGACAGCTATCATCACCCCTCTTGGCAATTCAAGATTTTCAAGTTCCTTGTTAACGCTTTTTGCCAGATCGCCAAGCGAAACCTTGTTTGGTTTCGCCGAAACCACTACTATCCTCTCCTTACGTTTGTGCTGTATTGACGGCGGTCCCCAGTATTCTTCCACCTGTCCTATCTCCTTGAGTTTTATCATCTTACCCATACCGTTACGTATGGTGATGTTTTCAATATCGGTAAGCGAACTCCTGAACTCTTCGGCAAATCGTATCCTTATATCATATTCGTCGCCTTCTTCCTTGAATTTTGAAGCCACCATCCCGCTCACCCGGTTTCGTATCATACTCGAAACCATAGTTGTGGTTAGTCCGTGGGTAGAAAGTTTCTCACGATCGAAAACTATCTGTAGCTCAGGTTTATCATTCTTACGACTTATTGAAATATCGGTAGCGCCCTCTATAGTCTTTAACCTTTCCTGAACTTCGATAGCCAGAGCATTTGTCGTATTGAAGTCATAACCATATATTTCAACATCCACAGTGTTCTCACCCATACCCATACCTGCACCTGAAGTAACTATTTTGAACGTAACGACTTCGGGCAACTGGTTAATTTGCTCCCTGAGGTCATCGGCTATTTCCCACACAGTTCTGTCGCGCTCGTCAATGCCCTTCATTCTCACCATCATATTAATTATGTTCGAACCGGTAGCCGAAAACAACGAGAACATGCTCCCTTCATCATCAGCCCCTGAAGAAGTAGCCATCAGGGTAACTTCAGGATAGCGTTCCATAAGTATCTTTTCAACCTTACGGGCTGTTTTCATGGTTTCTTCAACTCTGGTACCGGTTTGAAGCTCAATAGATATACTCATCCTCGACTGGTCAGTTTCGGGCATGAAATCAGTTCCTATATACCTGAACAAGTACACAGAAACACCAAATACTATGAATGTGGTGATGATCACAAAAGTTTTATGATGCAATGACCATTTGAGTGTGGCAACATAAATTTCGTCAACTTTATCAAGGAAAACCCTGATGGTCTTGTCATAACTGAGGCGGCGTATCTTTTTTCCTGTATTCTGCATACGCAGCAGGCGGGACGACAGCATAGGCGTCAGCGATATGGCAGCAAGGGTTGATGTGGTAATTGTAATGGTCACTATCCATCCAAGTTGTTTGAACAATACTCCTGTCATTCCGCCAACCAGAGTTAAGGGAAGGAATACCGCCACCACAACCAGAGTGGTAATGATAACCGAAAGCCATACCTCGTTAGTTGCGTATTTTGCTGCTTCACGCGGGTTCACACCCCTTTCGATATGATGCGAAATATTTTCCAGCACAACAATGGCGTCATCCACCACCATACCTATGGCTATTGAGAGAGAAGTAAGTGAGATGACATTTATGGAATTGCCGGTTATAAAAAGATATACGAACGCAACAATAAGCGAGACCGGAATAGTAAGTGCAATGATAAAAGTTGCCCTCCACTGTCCCAGAAAGAACAGCACTACCAGAACTACAAAAAGGAAAGCCCACATCAGTGTTTCCGACAGGTTGTTTATTGAGTTCTTAATAAAATCGGAGGTGTCCATTATCAGATTTATTTTGATATCGGACGGAAGTTCTTTTTCAAGTGTTGCTAGTTCTTTGCGAACACCTTTTGCCACTCTCAATGTATTTGCGCCTGACTGCTTCATCACGAACATCCTCAGCCCGGGCTTTCCGCCTATTTTTTCATCCAGCGAACGGTCCTTGAGGGTATCCTTGACCATGGCAACATCATGAAGATAGATCAGCTTACCATTAAAATTACCAACCACCAGGTCATTCAGCTCTGAACTCTCAACAAACTCACCCTGGATGCGCAACTGATAGTCCATCTCTCCCATCTTAATATTTCCAGACGGCAGATTCCGGTTCTCACTTGCAATAATATTTCCAATCTGTTCAATGGTAAGGTTATATGCGTCGAGGCGCTGAGGGTCAACTTCCACGTAAATAACACGGCGCGGCACCCCTATCATCCCGACAGAGCCAACACCATCAATTCTGTTAAGCGGGTTTATTATCTTTTCGTCAAGTATTTTATCCAGCCCGGGATAGCTCTCATCGGCAGTAACGGCAAAAAACACTATCGGCATCATATTGGTGTTGAACTTAAAAATAGCCGGTCTGTCAACACCATCGGGCAAATTGCCATATATCCTGTCAATCACGTCCCTGATATCGTTGGTTGCTTCATCAAGATTAACTTCCCAGTCAAACTCAAGATTTATTACTGAAAGGTTATCACTTGTAGTAGAAACAACCTCCTTTACTTTGTCAACCGTATGAAGAGCATTTTCAAGCGGTTTGGTAACATTGGTTTCAATATCGGCTGCATTGGCACCTGGATATGTGGTCAGCACAGAGATAAAGGGCGGGTCCATTTCCGGGTACAGGTCTACTGGTATGCGTATTAAAGAGTAAATGCCCATTACCATTAATACCGTAAATATCATCAGGGTTGTGATAGGCTTATTGACAGCGCTTTTATATATGCTCATATCTTATATTGTAATTCCTGGTTTATATTTAATAGAATTAATATCTGTATTTCAGAACCTTGATCTGTCAGTTCTCAACTGATCAGTATAAATACTTTATTTTACAACTGTTACCTGCGTTCCATCCTGAAGCCTTGCCTGTCCGCTAACTATTATATTATCGCCTTCATGTAATCCTTCGGCTATCACTTCCACATTGTCGTCGTATCGCTTACCAATGGTAACACCAATTCTTCTGGCTATTCCATCCTTTTCAACAAACAGGTAACGTTCGTTCGAACCTTGCAGCTTAAGCACAGCAATGGCAGGTACTATCATTGCATCGAACCTGTCGAGGCTGAATTTTACACGCCCAAACATTCCCGGTCTTAACAATTCGCCGCGGTTTGCAACTGAAATCTCAACATTGAATGTACGGCTTAAAGGATCAATGGTAGGATGTATCCTGAAAACCTTTCCGGTAAATTCCTTATCCGGATAAATATCGGTGGTTATCGTTACTTCCATACCATTTTTCACTAACGGGAAAAACTTTTCCGAAACAGGCACAATGGTTTTCAGCATATCAATCTGAGCCAGAGAAACTATGGCGGCCTTACCTATCGTTGGAACAGGAGTTCCTGAGAACATCTCGCCCGATTCAAAATATTTACCTGTGATGACCCCGCTGAAAGGTGCCAGCAAACGGGTGTTATCACGCAAGAACGCAATATTGTTCTTTGCAATTTCCACCTGAGCCGCAAGCTGGTCGTATTGCTGCTGGGCTATACTGCCTGCTTTCTGAAGGGTATCAAAACGTTTCAGGTCGGTTTCTATAGTTCTAAACTGAACCTCAGCCTGATGCAACTGGGTCCTGTCCATCTGAACAAGTATATCGCCTTTGGAAACTATTGCGCCAACTTCAACATAAATTTTTTCAATTCTTCCGGGAGTGGCAGGAGTCATATGAATTTCTTCGTATGCCTGCAGGTTGGCAGTATAGTCCACATCGCGGGCAACCGTCTGATAATCAAGAGGAGCTATTCTTACCGGCTCAATACGGGCTTGGGTATCAGAAGCTTCCTTATCTTTTTTCTCTGTATTACAGGCTGAAAAAACAGCAGCTACCATCACTGCAATTAAAAATCTTGACTTTGACATATATTTCAATATTATGGTTTCTAAAATTCTGAGTTTTATGTTTCTGTTCTTAAAATCCTAAAAAACAATGCCGGTTATGTACTGCCAGTCGTTAATTGCACGACATGCAGAAAACCGGACACATTAATTATTTATCTCTCCATACAGTTTATCCAGTTCCAGCCGCGACCGTAACACCTGAAGCATGGCGGATATATAATCGGTTTCAGCTTTCAGATAGTTGTTGTCGGCATTTATCATATCAAGTCCCGAGATCAGACCCTGTTCATATTTCAATTTCAGACTTTCATAAACTCTTCTCGAGACTTCTACATTGTTTTTCTGATTGTTATATGTATCAATTGCATTATTCAGGTTGAATCTCAGTTGTTTTTCCTGAATATTAAGCTGGTCGTTGAGCAATGCGATATTGTTCTGAATGGTTTGCAGGTCTATCTTAGCCTGTTTGGTTTGAAAATGTCTGACCCCACTTGATAATATTGGAATATTCATCTGTAAGCCAACAATATTTTTTGGCGTCATATCAAAATTAGGCTTGATAAGCTTATGAGTGTAACGGTAAAAAGCTGCAACTGTAGGCAATGCATTTGCACGCTTCATGTTTACCATCTTCTCCCCTATCAGTTCCTGATGTTGCAACATCCGTGAATCAATATTCTGACTTGCCACAAACTGTTTTGCAAGGTCATTTTCAACGCCGGCTTCGGCAAGCAGTTCATCAATGGTTTCAGTAAGCTCAATTTCGGTATCAACCGTAACACCCAACTGAAGCCGCAAAAGATTTGTCGCAAGCTCTAACTGCCGCTCTGACGATGCCAAAGCATTCTGAAGGTTGTTCACCTGTATCCAAAGCTGGTCGAGATCGGTTTTCTCAATAATACCAACATGTTCAAGAACCGAAGTCTTATCATACAGCTTGTTCAGGTTGACCAGATTTTGCTGCAGGAATCCGTTCAGATATTCTGATATCAAAACCAGATAGTAGGCATCGGTAACCTGTGCAATAACCTCAATTTCGGTTTTCTGGCGCCCCAGCGAACTAAGCTGATTGTAAAGTTTGGCAGTTTGCACCCCTACAATGTAGTTTCCGCTAAAAACCAACTGGCTGACATTAAGGTACAGATTACTCTGAGGTTTAATGTCAATCTCGGCAGCCGGCATATTCTCATTGAACTGAATGCTTATTTTTGCTCCAAGCGCATTTGAATAGTCAACTGAGGCATTCACCTGAGGCAGTCCGTTTAAAATAGCTTCGTTCAATGCCATTTTTGACTTCTCATAGGCATAGTTTGAATTGAGCATCGCCTTATTATGTTCAAGAGCGTATTTTCGTGCCGCCTCAAGGTTCAGGGTCAGTTTATTCTGAGCCGGCAGCACAAGGCTCCCGCACATAAACAAAATCATTAAAACAAGATGTTTTATTTTCATATTCATTAATTAATTATAATCTGACGACTCGTTGAAATATTTATCCATAAGCTTAAGACCCTTCACCGTACAAATCCCTCTGAGATATGGTATGAATATACTACATGCAATTTCTCTGTCAGTAGGTTTAAGCTGACGTACCCGTTCACTTGTATGTATCATTGATATTATCTCATGAATGAAATTATCAACCAGATCAATTCTGAGGTCTTTACGAAATATCTCCTCTTTCAATCCTTTTTCAAGCAGGGTGTAAGAAGCCGAAAACTCCTTAAGCCTGTCCTTGCCTGAATAAAATGTTGCCTGTACAATGGGAAAATATTTTTTAATATCCTCCACAAAAACTTTTGGAAATTCCCTGCGATGAATCTCTTCCCGCATTGTTATCTGATAAATTGCCTCAACAACATTTTCAGTGTTTTCAATTATTTTAACCAGCTCCTTGAGGTGGTCTAATCCATTTGGACAATATTTTATACAAATATAATTGATATTGTTTATACGAGGGGGGTCTGGGGGGAGACTAATAACTTTCTTAAATTGTTGATAACTCATGCAGCCCTCCTGTA
>JBASHR010000077.1:0-5560 GCA_049654165.1 Bacteroidales bacterium | reverse complement strand
ACCCTACGCGGCCGCACGGCAGGTCGGGGTGGCGAGCAACACACTCTATGTCGCGCTCAAGCGCAGGCGCGAGGCTGTGCTGCCCAAAGTGAAGTGCCCGTGCTGCGGGAAGTCGGTGATGGAGCGGTTTGTGAGGCGGGAGGTGTTGCGGTGACTTTCAACGAGTGGGCAAGCGTGTATTTCGGTGGTGGAGACGTGCCAGAGGTTTGCCGCGACGCATGGAACGAGGCGGTCAGATCGTTTGTCTCTGCTTGTGAAGATCGCGCAAGGCTTTGGAAGGGAATGGCCGAGGTGGCAGAGCAACTTGAGGCAGAAGACATTGCCGCGAAGGCTAGGTCAATGTCAGCGTAGAAATCAAGCGGGGTAGCAGTAAGTTCGCCACATGGCGAATACACCTACCACCCCACGAAAGAATAAGCCAGGAGCAGGGCGTCCTACACTGTATCGTCCTGAGTACCCGCAGCAGGCATACAAGTATTGCCTGCTCGGTGCGACCAACGAAAAGCTCGCAATGCTGTTCGAGGTCTCGCTCGGATCAATTGACCAGTGGATACATGATCACCCTGAATTTTCCAGTGCCATAAAGGCCGGAAGGGATGAAGCAGATGCCCTGGTTGCTAAATCCCTGTTCCATCGCGCCCTCGGTTATGAGCACAAAGCGGTCAAGATTGTCGCTGATGCCAAGACTGGAATGGATCATCAGGTTGAGTATATCGAACGCTACCCGCCGGATACTGCGGCCGCCATATTCTGGCTAAAGAATCGCCAGCGCGAACAATGGCGCGAGAAGTCAGAGCAGGCGATCACAAGCGACAATAAAACCGAACTTTCTGGTGTTGTGGGTATTGTCGAAATCCCGGGCCTTGCCGAGAAACTGGCTAAATTCAACCAGTGATTCCGCAGGAGTTTCTCTGGTCGCGCACGTTCGACCAGATCCTCGAGATTTACAAGGACGTTCATACCTGGGCGCCGCAACAGGTTGCCGAGCTTGGCAAGGCCGATCGGTTCTTTTTGCTTACTGGCCTGCTCGGCCGGAACGACGCAAAAGATAAATGGATATATGACCGCTGTCGCGAAGTCGAGCGCGACCCGGACGGTTATCTCGACCTGTGGGCACGAGAGCATTACAAATCAACCGTTATTACATTCGCCGGGATTATTCAGGAGATATTGAAAGACCCTGAAATAACCATCGGCATATTCAGTTTTAACAAGCCGACCGCCAGAAAGTTTCTCAGGCAAATTAAATACGAGCTTGAATCAAACAGAACACTGCAAGCCCTTTATCCAGATGTTTTATGGGCCGACCCGAAGAAAGAGTCGCCGCGATGGTCCGAAGATTCCGGAATCGTAGTAAAGCGCAAGGGCAACGCAAAAGAGGCGACAGTCGAAGGGAATGGCTTGGTCGATGGCCAGCCGACCGGTGCCCACTATCTGCTGCGCGTCTATGACGACGTCGTGACTGTCGATAGCGTGACGTCGCCTGAGATGATCCAGAAGACGACCGAAGCCTGGTCGCTGTCGGACAACCTGGGCGCCCGCGGCGATTCCGGCATGGCCAGGGCATGGCATATCGGCACCCGTTACCATTTTGGCGACACTTATCAAACCATGATGGACATGGGGGCCGTTATCCCTCGCATTTACCCTGCGACCGACACGGGTTATCGCGATGGCGACCCGGTATTCCTGCCCAAGGATGTATGGGACGATAAAAAGAAACGGCAGACCACTACCGTCCTGGCGGCGCAAATGCTCCAGAATCCCAGCGCAGGCACCGCGGCGATATTCGACAAGGAGTGGCTGAAGTTCTCCGACATCCGGCCGGCAACGCTCAACATCTACATTCTCTGCGACCCGGCAAGCAGTAAAAAGAAAGGCTCTGACAAGACGGCCATCCCGGTCGTCGGTATCGACTCGGCCGGCAATAAGTGGCTGGTGGATGGCTGGCATCACAAAATGGGCCTTGCAGAGCGCTACAAGCGAATCAAGGATCTACGCAAGCTATGGATGCGGATGCCTGGCGTTCAGGCTGTCAGGGTGGGCTACGAGCGGTATGGGAGCACTTCCGACCTTGAGCACTTCCAGATCGAGATGCAACGCGATCGCGACGAGTTCGAGATAGTCGAACTGGCCTGGCCGAGGGAAGGCCCGGGGTCCAAGATCGATCGGGTGCAGCGTCTCGAGCCTGATTTCCGCAACGGGAGATTCTACCTGCCGGCAAAAGTCGAAGGCGAGACCAAGGCCCAGGCCCGGGTCAGGGCAGAGGGCCAGCCGTTCCGTGTTTTCTCTCCGGTGCAACGCACTGATGAGGAGGGGCGTCTGTACTCTTTGAACAAGAATTTCCTGGAGGAGTTCTTGACGTTCCCTTTCTGCGCTCACGACGACCTGATCGACGCGATAAGCAGGATTTACGACATTGATGCTGTGCCGCCCATAATCATCGACGAATCTTCATTAACCCCGGAAAGATTTAGTGATGGAATCTGATCCTAACGTCCCGATCAACACGCCAGGCGGGCCAACATTCTCCCAGCGCTTATGGAGCGAGGAAGTAGCTATCGCCCTGGCTGAATCAGGGGAGATATTCACGAACAAAGAGCCTGGCTATGAATTCTCGAATGGGCGCAAGTTCGATACGCCAACGCCGACACCATGACATACGAAGAGCTGCCTGAGTGCATCCGACAGTATTACTCGCTCAATGAGTATCTTTTTCTTACTGACGCGCAAAAGGCAGACCTGATACGAGAGAACACGGAACCAGAATGGACATGACCCCGAACATCCACTACCGCGGCGAAGAGAATAACTTGCTTATCGCCAACGAGCATGCCGAGAAGCAGAATATGCTCGACATGGCGCTCGCCAAGGACGTGGCCGAGGCGTTGAATGAGCATTATCCAGGACACCTGTGGGCGGTTAATTGCCAGGGCGAGAACGGGATTATGACCATTCATAACCTGATGCTGTCCGGACAGTGGGGCTTTACTCTCAAGCTGGATAATTCCTACTCGGCATCCGACCTGCGCAAACGAGCAATCATGGCCGGCGGCGAAATCCTCGAGCGATACAAGGTGTCCAGAGGTCGAATCAATCACGAACACATGGCGACGATGAATACCGATTTCGCCGGCCGCATTCTCGGGGACCACAGCACATGATGGACGACGCCAAGGCACTACAACTCGCACGGGATGCTTATACGGGCAGCACGACTTATTTCGATGCGAATATCCGCAACGACCTGGAGCGCGATATTAGACAGTTCCAGAGCAAGCATTCGTCAGACTCGAAATACATGGCCGAATCCTATCGGGCGCGCAGCCGGTTCTACAGGCCGAAAACCAGATCGATGGTGCGCAGTGCCGAAGCGACCGCGGCGGAGGCCTTCTTCAGCACGTCCGACATTGTCAGCATTACTCCGGAACAGTCCGGTGATGACATGCAGCAGGCGTCCGCAGAGATCATGCAGGAGCTGCTGCAGTACCGCATGACAAAGAGCATTCCGTGGTTCCTGACATGCCAGGGCGCCTACCAGGATGCGATGGTGCAGGGTATTGTCATCAGCCACCAGGATTGGGAGTACAACACGTCAAAGGGCACCGACAAGCCTGTTGTGCAGCTTATCCCGCGGGAGAATTTTCGCTTCGATCCCGCGGCCGACTGGGCCGATCCGATCGGCTCATCTCCCTACCTGATCTGGCTTATGCCGATGCGGGTTCGTGACATCAAGATGCGTATGAGGCAGGGCGCTAACGGGTCGCCATCGAAGTGGATCAAGTACTCCGACACAGAGCTAAAGCAGTCGAGCCAGAAGTGGGATTCCACCCGCATGATTCGCGAGGGTAACCGCACCGATTCCAGCGCATCGAACACGACCAATATCAACGACTTCTCGATCATCTGGGTCCATATGAACCTGATCCAGGACGAGGTGACTGGCCAGGACATGCTGTTCTACACGCTCGGCACCGAACTCCTGCTGTCGAAGCCGGCGCCGCTTGTCGATCGCTATGCACACGGTCGCCGCCCGTTCGTGATGGGCCGCTCAGTTATCGAGACTCACCGCACCGATGGCCCGGGTGACGTCAGGCTGACCCGAGACGTCCAGGCCGAGACCAACGAGATCGTCAATCAGCGCATTGACAATGTCAAGTTTGCGATGAACAAGCGGTACTTCGTTAAGCGCAACAAGCAGGTCGATATCCGCTCGCTGACCCGCAACGTGCCTGGCTCGGTTACCATGCTGTCCGATATCAACGAGGACGTGAAGGTACTTGAGACGGCTGACGTTACGTCATCGGCGTACCAAGAGCAGGACCGTCTGAACATGGACTTCGACGAGATATCCGGCAACATGTCACAGTCGTCCGTGTCGGCCAATAGGCGGCTGAACGAGACCGTTGGCGGCATGGAAATCCTGGCGTCGGACGCCAACAAGGTGCGCGCCTATTCGCTCAAGACGTTCATCGAGACCTGGGTCGAACCGGTACTGCGCCAGCTGGTGCTTCTCGAGCAGCAATACGAGACCGATGACGTCCTGCTGGCGCAAGCCGGCGCCAAGTCTTCCATGTTCCAGAACTTGGGCATGGACATGGTGACCGATGAGCTTTTGCTCCAGGAACTGACCCTGACGATCAACGTCGGCATGAGCGCGACCAGCCCGACCCAGAAGATCAACAACCTGCTGACCGGCATCAATGGTGTCAAGACGGCACTGGGCGACGGTGTCCTCGAGAAGTACGGGGTAGATCCGACCGAGGTGGTCAAGGAAATCTTCGGCGCCCTCGGACACAAGGATGGCGGAAGGTTCTTCAAGTTCGATGGCGATCAGGATCCGCGTGTCGCTGCGCTCGAGGCCGAGAAGCAGCAACTCCAGGCAGCGCTCGATGCAAAGTACCCACCAGAACTGCTGGCGGCACAGGTCGACGAGATTCGCGCCCGTATTGGCAAGACCGATGCTGATAAGGTAGCCAAAATGGTCGAAGCCATCTACAGCTCGATGCAAGCCGGAGAGGTCATTGCTTCGGCGCCTCAAGTCGCCCCGGTGGCCGACGAGATTATGAAGGCTGGCGGCTACCAAGTTCCTACTCCGGCCGGGGTAGATCCGAACTTCCCGCAGCCCAGCCCGATGCAGGCGGTCGGGATGCAAGCCGCGGCGGCAGGACCGGTGGATATTCCGGAGAGTGGAAACACATCTCCCATGTTCCCGGCTAATACTGGCCAGGCTGACGAAGGGATCAATGCTGGGATCGAGTCCGAGGCTTATGCCAATGGCGGTGTGATCGACAGCCTGGCCAACCTACCTCAGCAGGCGATTGACGCTGGCCGCGAATACATGGGCCGCGTCGGCCCGGCATGGTCGACAGAGAACGCAGCATTTGAGCAGACCAATCCAAACTTTGGCGACCGAGTGGTGCGCGCCGTCAATCCGCTCACTGGCCTGGGGTCTGCCGTTGGCGCCATGCACGACGCCGCTGGAAACGGCGACAAGACAGGGATGGCCATTGCAGGCGCCCAGGCGGTGCCGGCCATGGCGGCGGCTCGTGTGGTGACT
>JBASHR010000076.1:0-1583 GCA_049654165.1 Bacteroidales bacterium | reverse complement strand
GAGCAGGTTTCTTCAATGGTCTTTAGCCTTTCAAAATAGGTGCTCTTTTTTGTCCTCAGTATTATTTCAAATATTTTTATAATGAGTTCATTAATTTCCTGCACTAAGAGATCTTTTTTGCTTTTATCAGATTCATTCTGAAACTCATTTTTTTTATTTTGAAATTCATTGATTAATTTAGTTATCTCATCAGCAAATAAAGGATTTCCAGCGGTGATGGCCTCTTCATCAAGATCTATACCCATAAACTGCGAGGTTAAACTATCTCCCTGCATGATTTTAAAATCAAGATTGGGCAGTGGTTCTATGCCCCAGTTATTCTTGTTTCTATCCACATTCTCATCCACTAATAGTGAAATAAAGAAACGCAACTTAGCCACTTCTACTGCAATCTGTTGAATATCAACTCCATAGATGCATTTCTGAATCAAATATAACTTTCTCCCATAATCTGAGTTTTTGTCTAAAAACTGTCTCTCTGTTTGTTCTTTTAATTTATTCTTGAGAACAGGGTCAGTAACAGCCGTATCAATTGCTTTGAGCTGGGCTTCTTTCCAGAGGCGGTTTTCGGGGTCAAGCTTGGAAAGAATAAATACGAGTTTATTCAAGACACCCATGGGAAAGGCACCCGAACCAACAGCGGGATCGACAATCCGTAAATTATCTATAAGAGTCACGATTTTTCTGGTGGTTTCATTATCAAATGGATTATCATTCTTGTCCGTGTCCGTTGAGAACAGCCTTTCCAGTTTTTCTTCGATTGCCGCAATACTATCCAGGTTACTCTGGATGTATTGTTTTAGTGATTCGGTGACCATATAATCGACGATTTCTCTGGGGGTATAGTAACTGCCTGTGGCCTTGCGGGCAGTCGTGGCTGTCTCCGGATTATAGCTGGCCAGAAGATTCTCAAACACCTTGCCGAGAAGCTCTGGATCAAGTGCAATCTCCTGGTCATCAGGCACATTTTCATCTATCGTAAAGTTATAGGAGGAAAGAAGGTCGATCAGCCCTATGACTCTATATGTCTTGTTTTGAGTCCCGTAATCTCTGTTAAGATCGACATATTTTTCGCCAGAAAAAAACAGCATATTGGGGACGCTTAATCCAACTTCTTTATCAGAAAACCCGTCTATTCTGATCTCTTTATTCTTCCCATCTGCTTCAACTCTTCTATCGAGGCAATCGAAAAGGCCACCGTTAAGAAAAGGTATATCTTTAAACAGGGAAATAGCTCTATCTTTATCCTTAAAATATTTCTCGTATCTATAAACAGTGTGATCCATGTAGTCATTGTTTCGGCCCTGATAGGTCCTCTGGAAGCGAAACTTACGATGTTCAATTTTAGTATTCAGAGTGGCAAAAAAGAGATTCTGGAGAATAGCTTTGTAGTAAGTTGATTCATGGGAAGAAATATCTGTTAATAGATCCTGAGCTTGTTTTTTATTAAAAAGCTGCGGAGGCACCAGCCCTTTTTCTTTCATAAACCAGACAAATATCATCCTGGTTATCAGCCTGATAACGGCAATATTCCTGCCATTTTCCTCTTTCTCCGCATCAGGAGGAAAGGTGACCTTTTTAAT
>JBASHR010000075.1:0-1808 GCA_049654165.1 Bacteroidales bacterium | reverse complement strand
CCAGAATTCTCCAGAACAAAAAAGAAAAAACGGCAGCAAGCTTTTTAAATTTCACTCGACTGCCGTTCAGTTTTTTATTTTACCGGGTATTTAATTAAAAGTCTGTATCATAAACCTTTTTTAACAGACAAAATATTCCGTAATATTTACATGATCTTAAGGATTAGATTTTTTGATCTTTAATTTAAATGAAGGTTGCAGACATGAATCCGGACCAGCATCAGTTTTATAGGGGAAATATTTCACATCGCCCTGGATCTTAGCTTTAATCTCTGCTTCATGTGGTGTTCCATACCAGTTACAGGTGGCATCCAGGTTTGATCCGTCATGACCATTTCTTACCTTATAGTATCCGGTACCCAGGAAAGCATTATAGTTGACTTTATTTCCGGTGTGCGGAGCATTATCAACATTAATATAATATCCGTTACCGGTAAAGATGTTATGTGTAATGATATTATTGTTACCACGATCATGAGCAGGATTCGCACTACCAGTGATATATATTCCCGTGCCTGTAAATTCATTGCCGCTTACCAGCTTGGAACTGGCTCCCAAAGCAATTGCAGGCCATCCGGTCGTATAAATGAGGTTATCCTTTACCTCTCCCACCGAGTTCTCCATACTTCCCTGGAATATGATACCGGAGTACATATTGGCCAATTCGTTATTGATAAAGTAAATCTCTGAATTATCGTTACCGTCAAACATAATCTTCCAGCCCTGAGAGGTGAAATTCTGTATCAGGTTGCCTTCAATATGAGTGATGCCTGTGGCCCCACCATACCAGATGGCCGCATTGGTGGAAGTGGTAAGACCATCAATGATGTTATTCTGTATCAAAACTCCGGAACCTACAGAGATATCAATGGCTCTCTTATTGTCTCCGGTCTGAACGGTGAAACCTTCCAAATTAACATCAGCCTTACTGATTTTCACATTACCAACTATAACCGCTTCATTTCCACGGCCGCCGTCATTACCCTTTAGCAGGTAATTCGGACCACGTACTGTAAGTGATTTATTTATATTTACATTTTCTGCATAGTTACCAGCATCCACTTCAATAATATCTCCGCTAGTCGCTGCATTTATAGCAGCCTGAATAGTTGCGTAATCTCCAGGAACATATAGTGTAGATTGCGCATTTACGCTTCCCATTGCCATAATCAGCAATAGAGCTAAAATAAATCTTGTAAGGTTTTTCATTTCTTTGAATTTTAAGTTAATAATAATTTTTTTAAAAAAGTATAGGTGTGAATTAATAATAATTAATTTTCAGGTGTCCAATATTTACAAAGAATATGTAATGATTTTTAGTCATTATCCTAAGAATTTAATTTGAGGCTGCAAAAATATACTACAAAAACATATAATACAAATATCTATGGTTTTTTAATATAAAAAAGTTTTTTTCGCCTTGCCTTAAACTTAATTATATGATTATCAACAAATAACACACTCAGGAATAAAATAAAGAATTAAAGAAGGTCATCAAATAGTATTACTAAAGACAACTAAGAGTCTTATTTTTGCATTACTGTCTTGAACAGTGAATAGTAAATAGTGAATAGTGGATCGTGAAAAATGAAGAATGAAAAATGAAAAATTAAGAATTTTATGAATATGGGCGCAAATCCCGGACACTGAGGTTACAGAAGTGTTCGGGCTTTTACAGGGTGCTTCGGGAGCCTCAGCGCCCGGACTTGAAGCCCTGTAAGGGCGATATATTGGTAGAAAATCATAAAAATTCAATCTCTAAGCCCTGTAGGGGCGACATGTTTATAACACGTGTGGTACTCTATGCC
>JBASHR010000074.1:0-36601 GCA_049654165.1 Bacteroidales bacterium | reverse complement strand
CAGATTGACCGAAAAAAAATGTAGTTTTGCTCATTGTAGTTGGATTTTAACGAAGCAAAACTACTAAGAAAAGGAAGCCGGGCTGTCATGGCCTGGCTCTTTTCAAATTTTTACCGGACAACAGTGTAATATAATCAGTTTATGGTATTTAAAAATGTTATTGCAGGTATTATTTCGATAGTATTCGTTTTTGTTTGATCATACTTCAATTAATCATGCTATTTTTGCCTTAAATAAACTAATTATATGCCACTTAAAAAGCTATCTGTCGTTATTCCGGTTTATAACGAAGCCGCTACTGTTCAGGAATTGTTAAAACGCGTAGCAGAAGTTCAGTTACCTGAAAATATTACAAAAGAGCTTGTTATTGTAAACGACAGCTCAACTGACAATACTTTGGAAAAAGTAAATGAGTTCGCACAAAATAATCCGGACGCCGAAATCCATATTTTCAGCCAACAGCCAAATCAGGGAAAAGGAGCAGCATTGCACAGGGGAATAAAAGAAGCTACAGGAGGTTATCTGGTTATTCAGGATGCAGACCTTGAATACGATCCGGAAGATTATCTCCTACTATTAAAACCGGTTCTTGAAAAAAATGCCGATGTGGTTTATGGTTCACGATTTCTTCGCGGAAGTCCTCATAGGGTTGTAAGGTATTGGCATTCAATGGGTAATAAATTCTTGACCTGGCTTTCAAATATGTTCTCAAACCTTAGCCTGACCGATATGGAAACTTGTTACAAGCTTTTCAGATCGGATATAATTAAACAAATAAAGCTAAAGGAAAAACGCTTTGGCTTTGAACCTGAAGTAACTGCAAAACTGGCAAAAATTAAAAATCTAAAAATTTACGAAACCGGTATCAGCTACCATGGCCGATCGTACGAAAGTGGAAAAAAGATAAACTGGAAAGACGGAGTCAGGGCTATTTATTGTATCCTGAAATATAATATTTTTTAGATATATGTCTCTTTCAGGCAAAAGCTACTTTTCAAAAAATATTGTTCGCATAACAATTGGCATTATTCTTATTGTAATAGCATTAACTAATTATAAACATTCCTATTATAATAATCCTGAACGCGTAATTGAATGGGATGTTAAATCATATTATGCCTATTTGCCGGTATTTTTTATTTACCATGACCCCATGCTGAAATTCAGGGACGAAGATCCTGAAAAGTTTGGCAATCTGATATGGCCAATTTATCTTGAAACAGGAAAGCCAACAATGATTTATTCAATAGGAATGTCAGTTTTGTACAGTCCATTCTTTTTTGCAGCTCACGCAGTAGCCTTGCTTACTGATTATGAAGCAGACGGATATAGTACGCCGTATCGTTTTGCCTTAACATTCAGCGCTTTTTTTTATTTATGGATAGGCTTGATATTTCTTACCCGAATATTACGCAAATACTTTAAGGATCAAATTATCAGCATTGTTTTATTAGTTCTGGTTTTTGGAACCAATATGTATTATTACTCCACTTACGAGGCTCCAATGACGCATATTGGAAATTTTGCAATGATCACTGCTTTTATATGGTTAACTATAAGATTTTATGAAAAACCTACGCTAAAAGCGATTATCTTGCCGGGTTTGTTAGCCGGACTTATTACACTGGTACGTCCAAGCAATATCATTGTGCTGGTTTTGTTTTTTTTATGGGATATTAAAAGCTTCAACGATTTTAAAAACCGCATATTATTTTTTCTTAAGCGCTTTCACTGGGTGGCATTAATGGCATTTTTGTTTGTATTGGTTTGGGTTCCTCAGTTTGTTTATTGGCATTGGGTATCGGGAAAAATATTTTTCAATGCATATACTCTTCGTAATGAAACTTTCTCATTTGATAATCCACAGATATTCAATATCTTATTCAGTTACCGCAAAGGATGGCTTATATATACACCTTTGATGATACTGTCAATTGCCGGAATTTTTCTTTTACCCCGCCGGATTCCCGGATTATTGCTTTCGCTGGTGCTTTTTAGTGTTCTGAACATTTATATTCTTTCTTCATGGTGGTCGTGGTGGTATGGAGGAAGTTTCGGATTGCGTTCATTCATTGATTCATACGGATTAATGGCTATACCGTTAGCATGCCTTACCGAGTTTGCACTTCAAAAAAAGAAATTTTTCAAATATGCTTATTTAACCCTTATTACGTTGATACTTTCGCTCAATCAGTTTCAAACATGGCAATATAAGAGTGGATTAATACACTTTGATGCCATGAATAAAGCAACTTACTGGGGGATCTTCTTCAGAACCCATGGAACTGAACGTTATTGGAATATACTTGAAGAATCAAAAGCTGAATATCTTAGAATTGATACTGAAAATGCTGAAAAAACCAGAATTAAACGGAAAGCAAAAAGCAAGGCAAAAAGCTGATTATCAATTTATTATCAACCTCTTTGCAACTAATATTATTTTACTCGCTTTTATTCATAAAAAGACTGACCATTTCTCTGCCAACATTATCCCAACCCAGATTATTCAGCACAAAATCCTTACCTGCCAGCCCTATATTCTTTCTCAACGAAATATCTGATAATACAATAGCAACCTTTTCTGTAACCTCAGCAACATTTTTACCTGCATAAATGAAATTCTGCATATCTTTCAGTAATGTTTTTCCAAAAAGGTTTTCAGGAACGTTTGAAATGCAAGGAATACCCAGGGTCATTGCTTCAATGGTTGCAGTACCCAATCCAACATATTCGCCTGAAAGCATCATCCAGTGTATTGCTGATTTCTTTAATTCTTCAATTACAGTTTCGTGCGGTGCTTCACCTATAAAATCAACTTTATCCCTGATACCCAATTGTTGGGCTAATTTTAGAGGCGACTGGATATAAATATGACCGATTATTTTCAAGCGTAGATTTGGAAACCTGTCAAGCAGTTCTTTGAAAACTTTAAGATTAAAAAGGTAATCACGCTGACTGATTATAGCACCAATACCAATGATTTGATCAATTTTTGAATAATCGTGATTGTAATTTTTAGTTTGCGATTCATTAACATTGCTGCCAAAAGGAATGATAACCGATTTTTCTGATATTTTTTTTCTTTGAACCTCTCTGATATAGCGGTCAATCTCAATATCCCATGAAATAATATTCTTACTGAAAGGAAAAATAAGTCGCCCGCATATAAGCCTGTCCATTAAGCGTAAAACTTTGTTTTTAAAAGGATTCAGCGATTGCATCTGAGTTCCCACTGAAATATAAAGTGGTTTTTTAGTTTTAACTGATGCATAAATCGCAGGAAATGCAATGTCGAGATAATGATTGACCAACAGTATAACATCTGAATTACATTCATTTGCAATTTTTATCATTTTCAAATAATTTCCCGGAAAAACCGAGCTAAAACGCAGATGTTTGAAAAAATTCTTAAGATTAATATGCAGCGCATTAAGCCGATGAACAGCAAAAGGGAAATCTTCAGTTAATTTATCTTTGTTTTTAACTGTTGCCACCACTACATTATGTCCCTGTTTGTGTAATATTCCGGCAAGATTTTTTGAATAAAATGATGTTCCGGTTCTGATAGGCGGGAACATAGCGGTAACAATTAAGATATTCATTGTTATTTTCTGATTTTTATAGTTTTAGCAGGTACTCCGGCTACCACATGATAATCCGGAACATCAGAAGTTACTACAGCACCTGCACCAATCTGAACACCTTTTCCAATATGAACCCCCGGTAAAATAACAGCGCCGGTTCCAATATCAGCATCATCATCAATAATTACCTTTTTAAAAACCAGCTTACTGTGAAGTATTGGTATATTAATACCCTCTTCGTCATGCGTTGATGTAATGATTTTAACTCCAGGTCCAATTCCTACATTTTTGCCAATATTTATACCACCGGCACTATGAAAAAAGCATTGCTGCCCTATCCAAGTTCCATCGCCAATGATAAATTCATTTTTATAATATGCCTTCAAAATTGTTTGATGCCCTATATAAATATTATTTCCAAGAGATATATTTTCAGGATGAAATACCATTACTCCATTTTCGAATATTACATTTTCGCCTATTTTCTTAAATTGGTCCTTTGCAAACGAGCCATCACCATGTGATTTATAAATTTTCATTTTCCAGTATCTTTATAAGTTTTTCTGAAATTCTTTTTAAATCTTCAGCATCAAGCTGATTGTATAATGGCAAAACCAGACCCTGATTATAGGCTTTCATAGCATTAGGAAACAATTTCTGACAATCAAGCCTGTATTTTCTCTGGAAATATTCCTGAAAAGGCATACACTGTGCACCCAGGTTTGTTCCAATATTTTCCGCTTTAAGCTTTTTAATTATCTGATCGCGATTTGCAGGAACCAAAATATGATAAGACTGCCATGTATGGTTTTTATTGTCTGGCAGGAATGGCAATTGAATTGCCGGAACATTCTTAAGTTGTTCAAAATAAATGCCGGCTAACGTATTCCTATAATCAAGAATCTGTTCAAATCGCTGAAACTGGCTATTTACCAATGCAGCCTGAAAATCAGTCATTCTGTAATTAAAGCCTGTCTCCACGAATTCAGTTTTTTCATTAGTAGAACTTATGCCATGATTTCGCAGAATCCTGAACTTTTCAGCAAGTTTATCATTATTTGTAACCAGCATACCACCTTCGCCACTTGTAATAGCCTTTCGCGGATGAAATGAAAATGAAGCAATATCTCCAAAAGAGCCTGCATATTTCCCGTTTTCTTTTGCCCCTAACGCACATGCAGCATCTTCTATCACAATCAGATTATATTTTGATGCAATTTCACAGATTTCAGTAATGTTGCATGCCATCCCAAATTCATGAACAGGCATTATTGCTTTGGTATTTCGTGTTATTGCCTCCTCAATTTTAATTACATCTATGTTGAATGTTTTAATATCTATATCCACAAATACCGGTCTGGCTCCTGTCAGTTCAATCACATTGGCAGTTGCCATGAATGAAAAAGCCGGTACTATAACCTCATCACCTGTTCCTATACCTGAAGCAAGCAGAGCAATATGTAGTGTTGCTGTTCCACTTGAAGCAGCAACAGCATGTTTCACTCCAAGATATCCGGCAATATTTTTTTCAAGTTCTTCAACTTTTTGTCCCTGAACAAGCATACCTGTTTTTAATACCTCAACCACAGCATCAATATCCTGCTGCTGAATATCGGGGATCATCAAAGGTATAAAACCGGATTTTTTCATTTAATAATCAATTGATTTGAAATATTCTGCAGTTTTTAATATTCCTTCATCAAGGTCAATTTTGGCTTTGAAGCCAAGGATTTTTTCAGCTTTTTGTACTGATGGAATTCGCAATTCAATATCGGCTGAAAGCTGGGGCCGAAACAGGATTTTTGATTTTGAATTTAACACTCTACAAACAGTTTGCGCCAATCCAAGGGTTGTTATTACGGCTCTTGCATTGCCAAGGTTAAAACTTTCACCTATAGCTTTAGGATCTTCGATACAACGGATCAAACAATCAACAAAATCATCAACGTAACACCAGGCACGAATTTGTGTGCCATCGCCATTGATATATATATCCTGATCTTTCAGGGCTCTTTTAATAAAGACCTGTAAAGCTCCTTCACCGGTTTGTCCTGGTCCGTAAACATTAAAAGGACGTACCGTAACCGCTGGAAGCTTATATTGCTTGTAATATGCATGGGTGAGATGCTCGCCGGCAAGTTTGCTTACAGCATAAACCCAGCGTGCCTCTCCGGCAGAACCTGCAACCGTGTTGCTTTCCTCAGTGGATTTATATGCCATTGAACCAAAAATTTCTGAAGTGGAAAAATCAACAAAACGGTCTTTTACCTGATTGATCATTGCAGCTTCAAGAGCATTGGCTGTGCCTATCATATTTACAGTCATGGTTTTTACCGGATTGATTATTACTGTATCAATCCCTGCAATACCTGCAGCATGTACCACTATATCAGCACCTTTCATTGAAGCTATCAAAAGCTCCTTATCTAGTACATCGCCCCTGATTATTTTCAGATTGGGATGACTGGCATAATTACTTCCTGACAAAGTATCGCGGTGAAAATTATCATAAGCAGTGATCTTGTTATTCTCAATCATATGCATAATGATTGAATTAGCTATAAACCCCGCTCCGCCGGTAATAAAAATATTTTTGTTCTTTATCATATTAACTATTCTGAAATATCATTAAATAACTAACCTGAATAATTACGTTTTAGTTTTCACCAAACAAATACAAAGTAAAATCATCCAGGTAAACAGTGTTCTGAAAAGGGTTGTAAAGGTAGAAAAAAACCGTATCACCGGGCATGAAATAAAAACCTTCAGTTTGAACAAGATAAAGTCTGTTCCATTGATCTGCAAAATGATTATATGTTCTGGAAGTTGATTGCTGGCTATGAACCACTTGCCCATCTCTCCAGATCTCAAGTACAAACAGAAGTTCTTTTTTTATCGGGTTTGACACCGGGCGGACAAAAACCTGAGACAATAAGGCTGTTTTCTGCATTGAAAGCGAATCGGGAATTTGAAAACGGATCAAAGTACTGTATTCCTGTTCTGCCGGAATACTTGCCGAGAAAATCCCTGTATGCGCCATGCCACGGGCTGGTATTATATTTTCTCTTTCGTTTTGCTCCTCAAAACCAATATTATAACTGGCTTTGGTTACTGGAAAATCGTTGTTAAGGTTCGTAAGGGTGACCTGATATTTTTCTTCTTCCCAAAAAAGACCCATATAAGGTTCTGTGGTATGGAGAAAAACACGCCAATACTTGTCTTTATCCATTTTCCAATAAAAAATATAGTTTTTATATTGTTTCATGTAAATATGGTTCAAACCAATACACATGAGAGCAACAACCATTAAAAAATTAAGGGCAAAATTATTTCTGATATGCTGTATGCCATAAGCCATAGGAATAAAAAACAAGGGGTAATAATCAATAAAAGCCCTGTGTCCGAACGACATTCCATACCACCAGTTCCACCATGAAGCTATAACATATGTGGGCGCTGCTATTGATATCAACAGCCAGAAAAGAAAGTATCTGTTATTCTTAAATAGCGGCCAAATCCCTAAAATGAAAAATATCAATATTGGTGCATAAATAAAAAGTCCTTTTTCGTAACTAAATAGAACATTTGTAATTTCAGGATTTAAAAAATTAAATGAACCGCCCTGATAAGACCAGACAAAAAAGCTACCTGTTTGTAAATAATAAATTAATGGCTGAAGAAACAGAACAAACAACGTAATAAAGAGCGCAGGCAGTACTTTGAGAAAATTGATTACAAGCCATCTAAAAAATTTTATTGTTTCCTGTACCGATCCTGCAATCATGGGTATAACAAATAACATTACCACATTTGTAGGCCTTATCAAACCAAGCAATCCAAGTGTAATAAGCCATATATAAAGATATTTCAGTTGGTAAGTTTGAAGAAACCGCTGTACGTAAAGCATGAAAACAGCAAAAAGAGACATGGTATAAACATGCGTAAACGAAGGCTCATCAACTGTATAATAAAAAGTGGAAGTAGCAAAGGTCATCAGCAACAAACAAACTGAAATGATCCATGGTTTGATCTTCAGGTTCTCAAGAAACCTTCCAAAAGCCCATAAACCCAGTATAAGATAAGCAATTGCAGATATAAGGATAGCGACCTGATACGAAGTTGAATATCCGCTGGATTCAGCAGGGCTAATCAATGAAATTATATGGGCTGCAAGAAACGCCGGCACCCAAAGAACAGATACACCCAAATAAGCTATGTTTACAATACCTCTGTCAGTATTTATCCTGAACTCATAGATATTTCCGGTATGTGGTGCTCCGCTGTTCTTAATTTCATCAATAAATGAAAACTGAAGATCGTTGTAAATAAAAACAGCCGGTAAATGAGCATAATACGCATGCCCATCACTGGTAATATAAGTTTTATTAAACGGTTTACGATGAACGGTAGCAATTGCCAGAATTATAAGAATCAAGATCAAAGTTAAACGCCAGCCGGATTTTAAAAAGTTAAAATCCAAATTCCCTGAACCCTTTATGTATTTCATTTTTCAGAATTATAATTACTGTAATCCCAATATTATCTTTTTAACCCGGCTATTTTTCCCGCTTATTATCCTTAAAAAATAAACACCCGGATCAAAGCCTGCATTAATAGTATTTGATGAACCATTCAAATCTGTATTCAAAACCAATCTGCCGGTAAGATCAAAAATATTTAAAATCCCGGATTTATCAGCAGGCATTTTAACAATTAACGAATTGCCTGATAAAAAAACAGAAATGGTTTCCTCCTCTGGTTCTGTAACTGAACTGGTAAAATTAAAACTTAAATCATCAAACCTTATTTTAGGAGCCGAACCTGATTCACCGCTAATGAAATAATATCTCCAGAGTAACTGAACATATTCTTTGTCAAGCAATTCTTCCGGAAAAGCAATGTCTTCGTATTGTTTTATATGTCCGTTATAAGAAACTATATATTCTACCTTCTGTCCGTTCACCAAAAAATCACTGAAAGGTTCCTGAATATCCGTCCGGTATTGCAATCGTAATGCGTATATTTTCTGATCCTGAACAAGGGTTCCGGCAAGCCAGCTTATAGTTGCTGTTGAAATATCTCTTGTGTCAACAGCAAACAGAATCCCGCCCAAATCACGATTACTACCTGTATTTAAGAATGAGATGCCATCATCACCAAGTCCGTTTATTCGTGTTCCGACAGTATTTCTATATGGAAATCCGATATTTTTCTGATCATCAGGATCGTAATCGTCAAGGGGTATGAAATAAGGAAACAGCAGTGGACTATCCGGCCCGGGATCCTGAAAATCGCTTTGCAGAAATATCATATGATCTGGATACGAGTACTCCGGTTCGTCAGGGCTCCATGAAGTAAATGTATAATTACCACGGCTGTACTGAAAGGCTTCAGGATAAATAAGAATTCTGAATGTATTTGAAATCGTACTGTTAAACCCATCATCGGCATTAAGTGTAATGGCAACTTCCCCGCGTCGCAAAGGTTTTATAATCAAGATATTATCTTCCTGAATAAGGCTGACGAACATTTCATTATCAGCATAAGCTGTAAATATCAATGTATCATTGTCAGGATCTTCAAATACCAGATTGAAATCAATAAATAAGGATTCTCCGTTTTCAATAAGTGACTGAAACTCAACCGGATTCACCACTACAGGGGGCATATTGGGAGTTTGAACCGGCGTACCACTCAGACTAATATTATTAAATGTAACTCTGTTACCCTGATTAGCCGACATATCTGACCCGCCAAAACGAAAACGTAACTTGAAATCAGGATTATTATTAGCAGGAATAAGTGTTCTTAAATCTATTTCATAAAGCTGATACAAAGTGCTTAGTATCAGTGTGTCATATGGTGGTTCTGTAGTAAACCATGCAGGTTCTCCGGAGTTTACCGAGTATTCCGGCAACAGATAATCAGCAGCACCTTCATCTTTAGCTGCAAACCGCAAAATCAGGTTTTCATACCCTGGAGATGGCAAATGGAAAGTCATGATATTTTCGCCGGCATCTCCGGTAAATGGCTGTTTGATCTGTAATCCCCGCATATTGGAAGCAGGATACAGAACTCCGTTGTTTCCTTCGGGGTGATAATTGATCTCAGTAGGGGCATTTCGTCGCTCCATCGAGGCTTTTCGCCAGTTAGGATGCCCTGAGTAAAACGGATAACCTAACAAAGCAGAATGATAGCTGATCAATCCGTTTCCGGGTAGCTGATATCTTGCATTTACTTCCTGCAAAGGATAATCGTTTGGAAGAGTGGTGTCAAAAACCCAGAAATACAAAAGCTGCGGTTCAACAGTTTTAATAAAATGAGCCTTAATATTCAAATCTTCCTGGGGAATAATAACTACAACAGCCGATGTATCAGGATTTATTCCCTCCCAATGACTAAATGCATACCCCGGCAAAGCCACAGCCTCAATTTCAATAGGGATATCATTAAAATATGTCCCCGTCCATGGATATGGGATTGAATCCACACCCGGGGTCTCATTTGTAATATTTATTGTGTTTATCCGAATATAGCCGGCTACAGGATTATTTACATCCAGTGTAATTTCAACATCATTATCAATATCAAAATATTCCCTGATATGCTGACGCTGAAGCTCAGGTCTCAGGATGGCAAAATTGCGCATTTCACTTAAGAACCATCTCCAGGTCGAAATATCAGGGTAAGTGCTCCAGCGCAAAAGATGCTCAGGTATTTCAGGTTCTATCCTGCTGGCATTTTTATTTATTACGGAATTTACCCTTTCCGGTTTGAAAAAGGTATTTAACAAATCAGCAAAACGGTTGATAAATCCGGTTTTGAACTCTTCGTTCTCAAGAAATTTTCTTAGCAGGAATGTTGACCAATCAGGGTTGGGATAAGAAGTACCACCCTCCAGTGTAGCATGAGCAAGCATATTATAACCAGCTTCCTGACTGCCACTCGAAAATCCGAAACAGAAATCCATATCATAAAGCATCCATCTCCATCTTCCATCGTGTCCGTAAGGTGCATTGGGCATATAACCCGAAGTTCTTAGCCTCCAAAATTCAAGATTGGCACCAGGCCAGTCAATATTATTGGCAAAGATGTTCGCTATCTGATAATCCCTGAAATTATCAACATCAATCCTTGTTTTAATATACTGATAATGAACATCATCAGCCAAACCATTAGCTTCAATATAATTTATGGTCTGGCGATAGTGTACTGTATCGCCTTCCTTGATTTCGCTTGCTGTGAGAAAATCAATATTTTCAGGATCAACACCATAAACCCTTTCAAAATAATGTTTGTCAAAACGCTCTCTGATATTATGAATTCCCCAGTATTCACCATTGATAAAAACTATAGCCGGTTCATATTCCTGAACATCAAAATGTAAGCCTTTTGCTATAGTATGCAGTGTTGCATCGCGAAGCATTGTACTGAGAAAATCCTGCCCTGAATTACGCAGCAACAGGCGCTTAAAGCTGTTATCATCAAGGTTTTTAAAGAATTTATACTCAAGCTCCGATTTTCCGTATTTGCCACGGGCGTATAATCTTAATGATTTCATGGGTCTGCGCCGGGCTTCGCTGCCATGGATACGTATTCCTATTTCCTGAGATATTTGGGGCAAAGGATTGCCCGTTTCATAAAGTTCAATATGAGAAGGTATCTCCCATTTCTCTCCACGCCGATCAAAATTGCATACTGTATGCCAGGTATTGGATACAGTAGGGTTAGCCGTCCTCCAGTTATCATAATCAATACCTGCAACATAAATTCCATTTTCGTAATCAAATAATTCCTGTTCGGGAATACTGATGGAGATAACCGGCAGGCTATAGCGTTCCGGAATTGTATCAGTGATAAAATAAGTATTTGTATTAACTCTGCCCGATAATGCACCTGGTTTTAATGCCCTGGCTCTTACCACAGTTCCTTTAAAAACCGGATTTTCAGGTAGATAATATGGGATCTGATGCCAGGTAGATGAGATCTGAGTGAGACTATCAGGTGCTGATGAGCGATCAGTGATCGTAATAGCCTCATCATATAAAAACGACTGGTACGAACCGTATTTCAAGTCTCCAAAAGGATCTCCGGGGTTCTCAGGATATTGGTTTTTATAGGTATAAGTCGTTCCTTCAAGGTTATTGATATCAGGGTAAGAACCATCAAGGGTATAAACTATTATAGCTGCTGTATCTGGATGACTTAAAACAAGGGTAAAATCCTCAGTATAAAAACCTCCGTGATGTGAAAAAGCCGGAGGCTCAAGAATTTCATTAAATGTTTGTGAGGTGTTGGCTGTTCCCGGTGTTGGTTCATCAAAGAAATAATAATTACCAGTTCCATCAGGTGATCTTCCGTACGAAATGTCGGATTGCAGGGCTACAGGCTGAACAATGCTTATAGCTATACCTGAAGGGTTGGTTAATGTAAGCTGTTCGCCATCAGCCTTAATACTGAAATTAGTATGCAAAGGTGCATCAGGGTCAGTGCGGTTTTTTCCTGATGCCCATACTATCAGATATTCCCCCGGCTGAATTACAATATCAGGAAAAACCCATTTAAAGGGCTGCCCGGGTTTGTCAGAAAGTCCAAAATCATCCAGACCAACAGGTGTGGTTCCATAATTGTAAATTTCAATCCAATCCTCAAAATCACCGTCTTCATCAGCAATAGTCGAAGAATTGGACGACATAAATTCATTAAGCGTTATATTTTGTGCATCAGCCTGATAAGTAACAAAATATGCCGATAAAATCAGGATAATTAATAACAACCTCTTACTAAAGTATAAAATTGTATTTTTCACTTTGGTACGGTTTGTAAGTGAGCTGATATTCAGCTAAAAGTGATCATAAAAATCAAATTTCTGCTTTTTTGCCTGCTTCCTTTCAAATTCATTACAATCCAGTTCAACATTGATCTCCTTTAAAGGTGGGTCAAAATTGCCTGTATTAATATGCAGACTGGTATCGGCATAAATTTTCTTCATATACAGCGCCCATATCGGAAGAGCCAGATTTGCACCCTGCCCCAGTGCCATACTACGGAATCTTACACTACGATCCTCACCGCCAGCCCATATCCCAGTGGTCAGATCAGGAGTAATACCCATAAACCAGCCGTCAGAATTGCTTTGTGTAGTACCCGTTTTGCCGGCTATTGGATTGGTTAATCCATATTTATATCTCAATCTGACCCCGGTTCCGCTTTCCACAACTCCTTTCATCAGCTCAAGCATCAAAAAAGCTGTTTCCTCGCTCATAGCCTCCTGAGTACGTGGTAAAAACCTGCCAATAACATTTCCGTATTTATCTTCGATACGGGTTACAAACATCGGTTCAATGTAAACTCCTTTATTGGCGTATGTATTCATTGCGCCGGTCATTTCCATAAGCGAAATATCGGGTGTACCAAGACAAATTGCCGGAACAGGATCAATAGGTGCTTTTATACCCATTTTACGTATCATGGTAATAACAGCCTGAGGAGGATAGCGCTTTATCAGAAATGCCGAAACCCAGTTAATTGAGTTTGCAAGAGCTTCTTTAAGCGTAACTATCTCATTTTCTTTATATTTCGATGAGTTTTTAGGCTCCCAGTATTCTCCTGTTGGAAGCTCAATGGTTTGCTGTACATTAGGTACGCCACTGCATGGTGAAAAATCACCTTCCTGCATGGCAAGGGTATAAACGAAGGGTTTAAAAGTGGATCCAACCTGCCTTCGTCCCATGCTAACCTGATCGTACTGAAAATGTTTGTAGTTAATTCCACCAACATAGGCTCTTACAAAACCAGTTTGAGACTCAATTGATAAAAGTCCGGCACGGATAAAAAACTTATAGTAGCGGATTGAATCCATTGGGCTCATAATAGTATCTATTTCGCCATTCCAGCTAAAAACCCTCATCGGAACCGGTGTATTAAAGTTCAGATCAATGGAATCGGCAGGCATTCCGCTTTTCTTTAGTTCCCGGTAACGGTCAGAACGGCGCTTTGAAGCCTCCATAATTTTCTCAATCTCCTTGCTGGCAATATCATATGTAAAATCAAAAGGAGCAAAACGATTATTACCCCAATGTTTATAAAAAGCCGGCTGAATATCAAGTGAGAGATGCTCAGTAACAGCCTCTTCAGCGTATTGCTGCATGGTGGAGTTAATAGTGGTATAAATCTTCAGTCCGTCTTTATACAGGTTATAATATGAACCATCAGGCTTGGGATTTTTATAAATCCAGCCATAAAGAGGATTGTCAGCCCAAAGTGTTGAATCTTCAACAAAAACTTCCCTGTTACCGTATCTTTCAGCATCAGGCTCGCGGGCATTCATTATTCTGCGCAGATATTCCCTGAAATAAGGAGCCAATCCCGCAACATGATCCTGGATTTGATATTCTGAGGTATTGATTGGCAACTGACTATATTCATCATACTCCTCCCGGGTAATGAATTTGTTTTTCCGCATCTGGTTAAGTACCACATTTCTGCGTGTCAGAGCACGATCCGGGTTTCTCACCGGACTAAACCATGATGGAGCTTTAAGAATTCCTATTAAAACAGCAGCTTCATCAACTGTAAGTTCATTGGGTTCTTTATTGTAAAAAGTCTGTGCAGCACTTTTTATACCATATGCATGGCTTCCAAAATCAACGGTATTCAAATACATGGCAATGATCTCTTCCTTGCTGTAGTTACGTTCAAGCTTAGCAGCCACAACCCATTCCTTGAACTTTATCAGAACCATCCCGATAAAAGTACGGTTTTGACCACGTGGAAACAAATTTTTAGCCAGTTGCTGGGTGATTGTGGAGCCTCCACCGCGGCTCTGACCTGTAAGCACTCCATAAGCTACCCGCACAAATGCCTGTACGTCAATACCTGAATGTTTTGTAAATCTTATGTCTTCAGTGGCAATCAGCGCATTGATCAAATTAGGCGACAGCTCGGAGAAATTAATATTGGTCCGGTTCTCAATAAAATATTTCCCGATAACTTTCTGATCGGCAGAAATGATTTCTGAGGCAAGATTACTCTGAGGATTCTCAAGCTCTTCAAAACTAGGCATAAACCCTAACCAACCCAAAGAAATGAAAAAGAAAAGCAGGAACAGAAAAGCAATGGCGCCGGCAAAAATTATCCAGAACCTTTTAATGTATTTGTCATAATTGCTTTTTGCAGAGGCTTTTTTAGCCATATCAGAATATTTTTTGCTGTTTTAATAAGATAATTTCTCAATGCGAAGTCCTATATCTGCAATACCCGAAAGTATAGTGTCGCGCATTGCCTGCTCAAGAGTTAAAGCATAATTCCCGGTATCAGCAAAACGAAATGAATCTTTTATCAAAAAACGATTCTCCCTGATCTTCCCAAAACCTTTTCCGAGCCAGTATCCATATTTATCGGCAACAAGACATTCAATGGTATCACCTACATTTGTATGATCGGGCAAACGCATATTTGTAAACAAAAACAAATTACTATATGGGTAATCGGTAGTATTTCGTACTATAAAAATCATATTATAGCTTGTGGAAATATCATCAATCCTGAAATTGAACTCTTTGACATCGTTCATATCCCAGTTTTCCTGTTCCACAGTGCTGAATTTCTCATAATAAGCACTTTTTCCACACCCTGAAAGCATGAAAAGAAGCAAAAACTGAATCAATACAGTTTTGAACAACAAAATATTGATATCAGTTTTAATTTTATATGCTGTATTCCCGCCCTTCATGACCTGGATAAAACGAATTTTTCAAAAGAATAACGAAGTGTTAAAGAATTAATTATCATTATCGAACCGGGTAAGGTCGTCCTGACCAACCGAAGCCGGATATTCAATCTTTCTTTCCTTTATTTTGGCAAAATCTTCAAGCTTATCCGGCATTATTCCCTTATTGTTGTTTTCAATTATCTGTTTGACATTCTCAACAGGAATAGCCAGAAGATTGGCAGGGTCGCTGACATAAGAGTACCACATAAGATTTTTAAACACGTCAGATTTCTGATATACTGCCTCACCCTTTTTAGTTTTCAATTTTATCTGATTATCAGGGAAATGCTTCAGTGCATCCAGATAAACATCGTTTTCATAATTCAAACAACATTTCAGTTTTGCACATTGCCCTGTAAGTTTCTGCGGATTTGGCGATAATTGCTGTACACGAGCTGAATTGGTGGAAACCGAATGAAATGCAGTAAGCCATGTTGAACAGCATAATTCACGTCCGCACGATCCTATTCCTCCCAGGCGGCTTGCTTCCTGCCTCACTCCTATCTGACGCATTTCAATACGGATACGAAATTCTTCAGCAAGAAGTTTAATGAGTTCACGAAAGTCAACCCTGTCTTCGGCAGTATAATAAAAAACAGCCTTGGTGCCATCAGCCTGATATTCAACATCATTAACTTTCATCTTTAAATTCAGTTGCGAAGCAATCTGACGGGTACGCATCATAATATAATTTTCCTGCCCCACTACCAAAACCCATTTTTCAATATCGGCAGGTCTGGCTTTACGATAAACTTTTTTAATTTCAGAGACTTCAGGATCCACTTTTTTGTTTCGCATCTGCAAACGAACAAGCTCTCCTGTAAGCGTTACTATACCTATATCATGCCCGGGCGAAGCTTCCACGGCTACAAGATCTCCTGTGTGTAATCCCATGTTGTAGGGCATACGATAAAAATCCTTTCTGTTGTGTTTCAGTCTTACCTCAATACAATCAAAAGGAGGCTGATCAAGGGGCAGTGGGATGTTTCCAAGCCAGTCAGTAACATCAAGTTTTGCGCAGCCATGACAAAATACGTTTTTGTCTTTACTATACGGCTCGGGATTAGAAGAACAACCCCGGCTTAAAAAATAATTCTTTTCTGGTTTTATATTATTGTGTAATTCCATTGTTGCAATATTATTTTTGAGGTTTTCAGACCTCTGTAAATATATAACAGTGCCGAAAACGGTATTTTATTGTTAAATCTGCAAAAGTAATTAAATTTTACCGGCAATTTTTTACCTGCCTTTACTAATTGATCTTGCTCTGGATTTTAAAATTTTGTTAATCTTCAGGGAAAGATCCATAAACAGGATAGAAGCATTGGCATTTCTTTCAATATGCATTGAAGCCCGGCTTAGTTCCCGGCTGATCTCTGATATAAATTCTTCCGAAATGGTATTTGAGAAATTTATGATAAATTTTCTTTCATCACCTTCATAAGTCAGGAATTTATCGCCATGAATCTTTATTATCATTGCCTCTCTCAGGATATCAACGCCTGTTGAAAGAAAGATCTTTAGTTTTTCTCTGCCAATTTTTGTTATTTCACCAATCCATGCCGAAACATTCTCAATATTAATGTTGAAACATAGCCTCATCCATACTATGAACTGTTCAAAATAATTGTCATTACCTTCTGAATTAACATATTCCAGAGCATCAATAAAATTGCCGCGGGCATTCCTTGCAGCCATACCTGCTCTTGAAGGTTCAATGCCATAATTATTTATCAGAGCAGTGCTGATGTCATTATTGCTTAACGGCTTGATCTTTACCAGTTGAGTACGGGATAAAATAGTGCTGATGATCTGTCCTGATTCTTCAGCAACAAGCAAAAACAAAGTATTATCAGGTGGTTCTTCAAGGATTTTCAGGATCTTAGGAGCCGCCGCGTGAAAAAGTTTCTCTACCATCCAGATAATCACCACTTTGTATTTCGACTCATAAGACTTATAGCTTAAAGTCTTTATGATATCAGTACAATCGTTAACATTGATAATTCCCTGCTTGTTTTCAATTCCAATGGTATTATACCACTGAATTAGTTTTATATAAGCGCCTTCGTTATCAAGTAAAAGCGAACGCCATTTGCCAATGAAATCCTTACTCGAAGGTTTTTCAGGAACCTCTTTTGTAGTTGATGTAGGATATATGAAATGCAAATCGGGGTGTGCGAGTATCTGATACTTACGACAGGAAGCGCAGACACCACACGAATCATCGCTTTCGTTATTACGTCCGGTACAATTTATAAACTGGGCATAAGCAATGGCAAGACCTAATTTTCCGCAACCCTCAGGTCCAAGGAACAACTGAGCATGGCTTATCCGGTTATCTTTAACAGTCTGGATAAGTTTGTTCTTAATTGTCTGCTGCCCAATGATCTTTGAGAATTGCATAGTTAATACTTTTATAGTGTTCAGGCATTTAAGAGTATGGCAAGTAAAACCCCAAATCCTGTTAAATAACCAAAAAATATCTGAGCGGGATTATGCGCCAAAAGTTTTAACCGTGCAAAACCGGTAATACCACTCAGCAGGATAAGAATAATGATAAGCATTGGCATATCAATCATCATGGTAAATGACAGCCCGATAAATGCACCTGTTATACCGCCCATACCAATCATATGTGCACTTATTTTCCAGAAAAAACTAACTATCAAACCAATAACCAGCGAAATAAATGCTCCCAGCATAAAAAGAGAATATACAGCCGAAATTTCCAGTTGCCCCAGCAGATAATAGGCAAGATAATAAAATAGTGCTGTTACCATGAAAGGCCAAAGGCGTTCTTCGCGCTGGTTCATAAGAAGATTACGTACCAATCCCGTACGGGCCATTATAAAAGTAAAAAGCAATGGTAGCAATCCTGTGGTTAAAAACACAAAAGAGCCTATAAACCATTTTACTTTGTTTGGGATTATAAGCGAAAAATAAGCATGTAAATTAAAGAGTATGATAATGGTATATGTAGGCAGCAGCAAAGGATGCAATACAACGGAAACAATTTTGGCAATATTTGTTTCAATACGGTTAAACATCTTTCACAGTTGTTAGAGTTCTTTTCTTAACCGTGCAACGGGAATTTTCAACTGTTCCCTGTATTTTGCCACTGTTCGCCGCGCTATGTTATAACCTTTTTCTTTAAGAATTTCGGTAAGCTGATCGTCAGTATATGGTTTCGATTTGTTTTCTGAGTCAATACAATCAGATAATATGCTTTTTATTTCACGGGTTGAAACTTCTTCTCCGCTTTCAGTTTGCATTGATTCTGAGAAAAAGCTCTTCAATAAGAATGTACCAAAAGGAGTTTGAACATATTTGCTGTTAGCTACCCGCGACACTGTTGAAATATCAAGCGATACTATTTCGGCAATATCTTTCAGGATCATTGGTTTAAGCAATGTTTCATCTCCTTCAAGAAAGTAATCGCGCTGATAATCCATAATGGCTTTCATAGTTATGTAAAGAGTGTTTTCCCTTTGTTTTATGGCATCAATAAACCAACGGGCTGAATCAATCTTTTGTCTGATAAACGAAAGGGCTTCTTTTTGCTGAGTACTGCTTCCCTTGTTTTCCGAAAAAGATTCCATCATATCCAGATAGGTACGGTTAATACGCAATTCAGGGGTATAACGGTTGTTAAGGCTTAGTTCAAGCTCGCCGTTTTTATTGTAAATAATGAAATCAGGGATTACATACTCACTTATTCTTTCAGTTTCTCCCACTGAGTTACCCGGTTTGGGATTAAGTCTGATGATCTCGTCAACAGCAAGTTTGAGCTCTTCTTCCGTGATTTTTGCCCTTTTAATAATCTTATCATAATGCTTTTTGACAAACTCATCGAAATATTTTTCAAGAACCTCTATTGCGAGTTTAACGGGATCAGTTTTTTCAAGTCGTTCAAGCTGTAGTAACAGACACTCTTTAAGGTTGCGGGCACCTACTCCGGGTGGATCAAGTTCCTGAACCACCTTTAAAACCTCCAGAATCTCCTTTTTGTCAGTTATCAGGTTCTGAGAAAACGCAAGATCATCAATCATTGCATTAACATCCCTTTGCAGATATCCCGAATCATCAAGGTTCCCGATTATTGTCTGTGCAATTATCATTTGACGTTCGTCAAGATCTTGCATTCCAAGCTGAGAATTCAAAAATTCATGAAACGATATGCCTGCAGCATAAGGCATCTGCACCTGTTCATCGTCTCTGCTGGTATTATTTACAGAAGTTTTGTAAGCAGGAATATATTCATCTTCATCATAATAATCGCTCAGGTCAAATTCTTCATCAGCATCATTACTATCTTCCCGGCTCTCATCCTCATTTTCGTTAATATTCTGCGGGATTCCTTCATCTTGCTGATTTTCACCACTCTCAGTCAAATCTTCAAGAGCAGGGTTTTCTTCTATTTCTTGTTTGATCCTTTGCTCAAGAGCCATAGTAGGAATTTGCAAAAGCTTCATCAGCATTATCTGCTGTGGCGATAATTTCTGTAAAAGCTTCTGTTGTAACTTCTGGTTAAGCATAGATCAGGGTTTGCAAAAATTTGTTTCCGGCAATTTTAATTGATGTCAAACAACAATTGTGCAAGATACAAAATATTTTACTTTTTTATGTTTTTATTCAGTTAAATTTTCTCAGAATTCAGCATTTTGCGGAGTTCTTGGAAACGGGATTACATCACGTATATTGGCCATACCTGTAACAAAAAGCATAAGTCGTTCAAATCCCAGTCCAAAGCCACTATGCGGAGCTGTTCCGTATTTACGGGTTTCGAGGTACCACCATAATTCTTCTTCAGGGATCTGAAGTTCTTTGATACGTCTGTAAAGTTTATCGTAGTCTTCTTCTCTTTGCGATCCGCCAATGATCTCTCCTATTCTCGGAAATAAAACATCCATAGCCCGTACTGTTTTGCCATCCGGGTTTTGCTTCATATAAAATGCCTTTATCTCCATAGGATAATCGGTAAGGATCACGGGTTTCTTAAAATGTTTTTCTACCAGATAACGTTCGTGTTCAGCCTGTAGGTCGCTGCCCCACGAAACAGGGAATTCCCATTTTTGTCCGGATTGTATCAGGATCTCAACTGCCTCGGTATATGTAAGCCGCTCAAATTTATTCTCAATAATTGATTTCAACCTCTCAATTAATTCCTTGTCGTACATATTGTTAAGAAATTCAAGGTCGTCAATGCAATAATCAAGAGCATAGCGGATGAGATATTTCAGAAAATCTTCAGCCAGATCCATATCATCATGAATATCATAAAATGCCATTTCGGGTTCTATCATCCAGAATTCAGCCAGATGACGTGGTGTATTTGAATTTTCTGCTCTGAAGGTAGGCCCGAAAGTATATACTCTTGATAGTGCCAAAGCTCCAAGCTCCGCTTCCAGTTGTCCGGAAACTGTCAGATTTGTGGGTTTTCCAAAAAAATCCTTGCTAAAATCAACTGAACCATCTTCTTTCAAAGGAGGGTCCTTGGGATCAAGAATTGAAACCCTGAACATAGCTCCTGCGCCTTCAGCATCTGATCCGGTAATTATAGGCGAGTGAATATAATAAAACCCATTGTCGTTGAAATATTTATGAATTGCAAATGCCATAGCATGGCGCAAGCGAAGTACTGCTCCAAAAGTATTGGTACGTGGTCGTAAATGGGCTATTTCTCGTAAGAACTCCATTGAATGACCCTTTTTCTGCAAAGGAAAAGTCTCTGGGTCAGCACTTCCGTAAACCAGAATATTTTTTGCCTGGATTTCCACCTTTTGACCCTGCCCCAACGATTCTACAAGAATACCGTCAACCGAGATACATGAACCGGTAGTAACCGGTTTTAAGGTCTGTTCGCCAAAATTCTCAACATCAGCAACAATCTGTATATTATGAATGATTGAACCATCATTCAACGCTATAAAAGCAACTTTTTTATTTCCTCTTTTGGTTCTCACCCAACCCTTTACATTAACCAATTGCCCAATTGGCAATTCTCCTGAAGGTCGGAGCAGATCCTTGATCATGGTTCTTTTTAAATCTTCCATTTTTTAATCATTATATTTTTTGCAAAATAACTGCTTTTTTAGCTGACAGACAATTTTGACACACCTGAATCTGATAAGCACCATGATTTTACCCTTCTTTATTCCAATCTCCTGCTCTGCTAATCAAATGATTATGATCTCAACATCAATAATCTTTAAAAAAACCGGTCTTGTAAAAAAATCATAATTGAAACAACGGTAAACTAAAACCGGTAATTATTAAGTGGAGAGCAAAATGTAACGAAAAAATCAGTGTTGTTTTGCCTGTTTCTCAGTTTTTTGTATTATCTTAGCACCCAGTTTCTTACATTGTTCTATTGAGTTATAAAATAGCAGGATTAGCAGCGTTTATGTATCGGGTGTGCATACTCATAAGACAATCTGTTCTTAACAAAGCTTCTTTAATGATGATTTGTCAATAGGTTTATAAAAATATAGTGTTGATTTGATTATTAACCTCAAAAAAACAATACAATGAAAAAAATTATTCTTTTTTGCCTAAAACTGACGCTTGTTGGTTGCTTTATCCTTTTTACGCTTAATGTAAAAGCACAGGAACAGAGTTCCGTCATAATAGATAATGCTATTTGCTTTACAGATTCAACAATGATAATTGATATACATATTCAAAGTGAAATTCAGTATTTTTCATTCCAATTTGATATTTCAATACCTGACGGCTTTTCATATGTAGATAATTCGGTCAGCATCAATCCACCTGGTTTTAAAGTATATGCCGGTGCTTTACCCGACAGCATATCTATGAGAGTGCTGGGTTTATCAATGGGTTCTACAGTTCCTTTTTTGGTTAATATTTCTTTCATACTAAACACTCCTTCACAAGCCGGAATTTATCAATTAAACCTTTCAGATGCCTTTTTAAGTACACTTGATATTCCGCTCCTTCCTTTGGATACATCTGATGGCGTTATAACTTTATTGGATGAACCAGTGTTTTTACCCGGCGATGCAAACTGTGATGGTGAAGTAAACATACAGGATGTAGTATGTATGTTAAGCTATATTCTTGGAAACATACCTCATCCCTTCTGCTTTATAAATGCTGATATAAATGAAGACGGAATTATTGATATTACTGATGGAGTTAGCACGGTAAATATTATTTTGAACCGGAGATAGAAATACTGAAATAATAGACTAAGCTTAAAACCGGTTTTGTTAATAAAGTATATTGGATGGTAAAATAACTTCTTAAAAATCAGGGCTGTTTTGTCTGTTTCTCACTTTTTTTTATTATCTTAGCGCCTTGTATTTATAGCAGAATTGGCAGCGTTTATGTATCGGGTGTGCATACTCATAAGACAATCTATTCTTAACAAAGCTTACTTCATGAGGATTTGTAAATAGATTTATTAAAATATAGTGTTGATTTGATTATTAACCTCCAAAAAAACAATACAATGAAAAAAATTACCAAATCATTATTTATCGTGGTTTTTGGTCTTTCAACCATTACCATGCTGGCACAAACCTACGGAGAAAACATCTTCATTATCCATGATGCTGTTGGTAAACCGGATTCCACTGTTGTTATTTATGCGGAGATTATCAATGATGAGGAATTTGATGTTTATATGTTTGACCTTCCTATTCCAGAAGGTTTTACTTATGTTACAGGTTCTGCAGCAAACAATCCGGGACGTAATCCTAACGGAATGATACATCCATCAATACTTGATGGAACAAATACTCTCAGAATCATTGGTGTTCACTGGGTTAACTGTCCATGGCCAGGAAATGATGGTGTTGTCTGTACCTTTGAATTGAACACACCGGATCAAACCGGTATTTACCAACTTGTACCGGATTCTGTGTTATTGGGAGGGCCATTAGGTCTGATTAATTTATCAGGCGTTGTGAACGGAATCGTTTACATCACGCCTGAAGGCTCCGTTTCCGGTGATGCCAACTGCGATGGAGTGGTAAATGTGGTAGATGTGATAAAAACCATACAATACATTATGGGCATTATTGAGAAACCATTTTGCTTCGCCAACGCAGACCTCAATAGCGATATTCTTGTAAATATGGAGGATGTAGTGGACACAATCAACATCATCCTGGACTTAAACTCTGGCTTTTTGAATCACTGAAATAACAAACCAGGCTTAAATCCTGTTTTGTTAATAAAGTTTATTGGAAAATAAAACAACTTCTTAAAAATCAGGGTTGTTTTGCCTGTTTCTCAGTTTTTTTTATTATCTTAGCACCCAGTTTTTTACATTGTTCTATTGAGTTATAGAATAGCAGGATTAGCAGCGTTTATGTATCGGGTGTGCATACTGATAAAGCAATCTGCTCTTAACAAAGCTTCCTTTATGATGATTTATAAATAGGTTTATGAAAATATAATGTTGATTTGATTATTAACCTCCAAAAAAACAATACAATGAAAAAAATTACCAAATTATTATTTATCGTGGTTTTTGGTCTTTCAACCATTGTCACGCTGGCACAAACCTACGGAGAAAACATCTTTATTATTCATGATGCTGTTGGTAAACCGGATTCCACTGTTGTTATTTACCTTGAAATAGTTAATGAAGATGACGTATATTGCCTCTTTACTGATCTTCCTTTACCTGTTGGTTCCTCATACGTTCCAGGCTCTGCCTGGCTTAACCCGTTGCGAAAAGGTAATTATATTATTTATCAACAAAGTATATTACCGGGCACTAATACGCTCAGACTAATTTCACTATCATACGCAGGAGGACACATTCTTGGCAATAATGGTGTATTTGCAGGATTTAATTTAAACGCTCCAACAGAAACAGGAGAATACCTTATTTCGCCTGATTCATTAGTTTTTTGTGGCGGTATAAGTCAGGTTGTTGTTTCCGGAATCTTTGATGGAATCGTTTATATCACGCCCGAAGGCGCCATTTCCGGTGATGCCAACTGCGATGGAGTGGTAAATGTGGTAGATGTGATAAAAACCATACAATACATCATGGGCATTATTGAGAATCCATTTTGCTTCGCCAACGCCGACCTCAACAGCGATATTCTTGTAAATATGGAGGATGTGGTGGGCACAATCAACATCATCCTGGACTTAAACTCTGGCTTTTTGAATCACTGAGATAACAAACCAGGCTTAAATCCTGTTTTGTTAATAAAGTTTATTGGAAAATAAAACAACTTCTCAAAAATCAGTGCTGTTTTGCCTGTTTCTCAGTTTTTTTTATTATCTTAGCGCTTTGTATTTATAGCAGAATTGGCAGCGTTTATGTATCGGGTGTGCATACTCATAAGACAATCTGTTCTTAACAAAGCTTACTTCATGATGATTTGTAAATAGATTTATAAAAATATAGTGTTGATTTGATTATTAACCTCCAAAAAACAATACAATGAAAAAAATTATCAAATCATTATTTATAGTGGTTTTTGGTCTTTCAACCATTACCACGCTGGCACAAGTTACACGTCAGCAAGCACAAAGCCTTGTTATGAACCAAATCCTTGCTGATGATATCGGTAAAGTTGATGTATATGTTTTAAAAACTACAAAGTCCGACCAAAACCCTTTAATACTCGGAAATGGAGATACCTTATATCTGCCATTTTCAACTAACTGGATCTTTTTTGTTGATGACCTACCGTTTGCAAATTGGGCACACTCATGCAGATATATATTTGTAAACGAAGCAAACGGAGATTATTCCACCACTGTTGAAACTTTTTTCCCGCATAACTGGGCAGATTATGATAATATATCATTAATTCCAAGACCAACCCCCATAAATTTGCCCATAAATCCTAATGCTGTGATTAATGGGCTTGAGAAAAATCCTAATTTATATGCGGTAATTATATGTGTTAATGATTACCCCGTATATCCTATATTTTTACCTCCCCGTTATTGGAACGATGCTTCTGCAATATACTGTACTTTACTTGAAGTGTATGGTTATAAAAAGGAGAATATTTTTGTACACCATGGACCATATGGGGCAAGCTCAATTAATAATGGTGATTATGATAATGATGGTATTCCGGATATAAATTACCCTGCACATAAAGATACTGTTCTTCGCACATTTAATGAATTATCCGGAAGAACTAACTATTTAGACGAAATACCTAAGCTCGGATTAAACGACCAATTATTCATAATCAATCTAAGCCATGGTGGTATGCAAAACGGAGATTCATACATATCAATTAGCGGTGGAAAACTTTTTGATTATGAGCTTGCCTCTGTTGTAGATAGTATTGCTTGTTCTCAAATAATTTTTCTTTTTCAGCAATGCTACCCAGGAGGTTTCTCATCGAAACTTTCTGATACAATAAATTATAACGTAGCTTGCAAAAACAGAATAATACATACAGCTGCTAATGAGGAAGAATCCTGGCCTGAATGTTGGATTACTAATGGAGCTTACGATGAATTTGTTTTTTACTGGACTGCGGCAGCGAGAGGATATTATCCACACGATACTATTCCATGGGAATTATCCTATCCAGTAGGTATGTTTCCTTTCGAAAACTACTTCAATAATCATCCGGGGGATTATAATCCTGATTTAAATAATGATGGTTTTATTCAAATGAATGAAGCATTCGACTATGCAGATAATTTTGATACTCAATCTGAATATGGATACCATAACCCTAAAACCATCCCTAATAAAATACCGGTACCACAGAAATACTCTGATATTGTTTTTGAAGATGATCTTCTCACCTTAAGCGGGCTCGCCGGCCATATCGAAACTTCTCAAACCATTGACGACAGAAACTTTCTTGTTGGGGGTAAACTAAGCATAATGCCTGATGTGAATTTAACTTTAGAAGGTGACAGCCGCTTTTTTCTTGGTAATGAAATTGCAGATATCAAAGTTGAGCAGGATGCTGAATTAACAATAAAAACAGAACTTGTATTTTCAGAAGAAGCCAACCTCATTGTGAACCGGGGCGGTAAGCTTATTATTGACGGTGGTACACTTACCAGCCATGATCCCAATAGTTTTTGGCCGGGTATCCAGATATGGGGCGACAACACAAAAAGCCAGTATCCTCATAACGGTATAGTGCACCAAGGACAAGTAATTGTTAATAATGGTTCATTAATAGAAAATGCAAAAACAGCTATTTATTCTGGTATTGATGATGGTTGTTTTGCAAATTCCTCTTACAACGGTGGCATTATCATGGCAAGTTCATCAGAATTCCGCAACAATAAAGTCAGTATTCATCTTACCCCTTACGAAAATTTTGACCCTGTGAATGAACAACCCAGAGATAACCTGAGCTATATCGAAAACTGCGATTTTATACTTGCAGATCCCTGCATATCTGAATACGCACCTAAAATATTTATCAAAATAAACGATGTCAGAGGTATCAATCTTTCAGGAAACCATTTTTTAAATCAGTCTAATTGCGAATTTATACCTGATATTACCGGTATTCAAAGTCTGAATGCAGGCTTTACGGTTGATAAAGACACTGTTTTTGCAAACCCATTTAATCCTGAAATACGCCTCAGCAGGTTTGAAAATCTAAATTATGGGATCAAAGCACTGGGAGCAGCAACAGCAAAACGATTCAGTGTTGACACAAGTGTTTTTATCAATAACATAGCAGGGGTTTATGTAAATGGAGTGGATAACTTTTCTGTTATCAGATCCGACTTTATAGTTAGAAACCCTGATAATGCTGAAAATGAAATCCTTAGCGGAATTTATCTGGAAAATGAATCACAAGGCTATATCATTGAAGAAAACGTTTTTACAGGTCCAGGTAATCCTCCTGAACAGAACCTTAGCATAGGCATTACACTTAACAACACCGGTCCTTACAATAATGAGTTGTATAACAATACCTTTAAAAAATTATACATAGGTACACTGGCACAAAATGTAAACCGCGACAGAACAGGCACGGGTTTATGTATAAAATGCAATCACTACAGTGATAACGATTACGATATTGCCGTAACTTATGATAAGCAGTTATATGATCTTGCCGGTATAGCATCACCGCAAGGCTCTGCCGACCCATTCCCCGATGCACCTGCCGGCAACCGATTTAGCTGGGCAGGCGATGAGAATAATCCATCGGACATTAATAACGAGGCTGAACATATTACTTATTATTATCATGTACATGAATTTGAACAATTACAACCTTTGTATTATACAGTAGAAACAATAACACCAATTCCAGGCGACCCTGAAGCATATTGGAATCCAATTGAAAGTTGTCCCTCCAACCTTAATCCTCCGGGAGGGGGCCCGGATGAAAAAACGCTCAGGGGCATGATGGCAGACGCAAGACAAGAGGTTGAATCTGCTCAACTACTCATAAATGCGCTGAAAGATGCCGGAGATACAGATGCCTTGTATTGGAACGTTAACATGAGCGCACCCTGGCAAAGCCTGGAGGTGTATAACGAGTTGATGTCGGTTGCGCCCTATGTGAGCGATACGGTACTGGAAGCGGCAATTGAAAAGGAAAACGTACTGGTGGATGCTATGATCCGCGATGTGCTGGTAGCAAATCCCCACAGCGCCAAAAACAAGAAACTGATGGGAAAATTAGACCAACGCATTGAACCACTGCCCACTTATATGCTGGATGAGGTATTGCAAGGGCAAAGCTTAATTTCGGTATATGAAAAACTGCAATCCGGCATGGCTTATCACCGCCGTAAACAAGCCTTGTATCAGAAACAACTGATACAGCTTTATCTGAACGATAAAGCAAATATACAGGCTGCAACAGATAGCATCGTTAATCTGTTGCTTGGTTCAAATATTCCTGCAAATTGGTACCAGGCTGCCTTTATGCGCTATGAAAATGGCGATAAAACTGCATCAGCAAACATACTAAGCATCATGCCGTCTGTTTTCAGCTTCAATACTGAACAATTAACGAAACATGCCGATATACTTGCATTGCTTGAACAGGAAAATTCGCTGCACATGCTGGATAAATCGTTGCTGATTCCCGACAGCCTGACAGAAGCCTGGCTGATAGATATGATGAACTATGGTAATGAGATTACAAATATTTATGCCCGCAACATTCTTCTGGCTCATAATATTGTTGAACACAATCCGCAATACCTGCTGCCCAACGGTACAAAATCGAAAAAGGAAAAACAGCGAAGAAGCCAAAGTGAAACCACAAATGAAATGCTGAAACTATTCCCAAATCCGGCACAAGATCATGTGATCATTGATTTTGACTTAGGCAACCCAAAAACCGCAAATGACAATGGAATATTAAAGATAAACAGCATTGAAGGAAAAGAGATTGAAACTATTGCATTGAATAAAAACAAGGATAAGGTTGTGTTTTCTGTAAAGAATTATAAACCCGGCACATATTTGTTCATACTGTATCATAATGAGCAAATGGTTGACAGCAAACGACTGATCATCAAATAAATTTTAGTTTCCGGCTTGTTCGTATGAATGTGTCTGAATTTTTTAACAAACTGGGTCATGGCAAACAAAATATATTTTACAATGTTTCTGTGTTTGTGCTGTTTTTTTAACGCCAATGCACAAGTATGGCCTAAATATTACGGGTTACCGAACAGTAAAGAACGGGCTAAAGATATCATAGAAGCCTACGATAAAGGATACCTGATATTAGGAAGCTATCCCCAGTTTTCGTGGCTAATTAAAACAGACATTAATGGCAATGTACTTTGGGAAAAGATTATTGATAACTATCCAAGGGAAGCCGCTACTGCACAAGCAATTGAAGTTACCGCCGACGGAGGAATTTTATTATGTGGTATGGCACTTTCGGGTTTTAGCAATAAAAATTGTCCGTTTGTAATGAAGCTAAATGCCTGTGGAGAAAAAGAATGGTGTAAAATATTTGAGGGCAGCCCCAATGCTTTTCCGGTTGCAAATGATATCAAAGAAACTGAATCAGGGGATATTGTTTTACTTGTTAATCATTTTGGCAGTATTCCGCAGGAAACAATTCATCTATTTAAACTCGATGCTGAGGGTGAAGTGATTTGGAAAAAGGCATATGCCACAACTTACAATCATATAGGTTCAGGAATTAAGCAAGGATCTAGATTAATAATTACTGCCCAAAATGAATATTTAGTCAGCGGTTATGGCTATTGGAAACATCCATGGAATCCAGGTGGCCCAGTATATATTAGACCATTATACATAATGGTAGAAAGTAATGGTTATGAAAAATGGGTGTTACCCGTTGGATTAAGTGATACTACTTATGGAAGAGGTAAAAGCTCTTATCAGATAGATATTGATAGATTTGTTGGAGTTGCAGACAAATGGTTATCATCAACTGTTACAACTAGCCAACTATTATTAATTAATTTTGATGGTGACTTACTCAAAAATGTTGTAATTGATAATGAGTCTATTAGTCCAGATATTACTAAAGGTGTTCCTGTATATATAGAGTTCTTGGAGGATAAAGCAGTTTTGGGAGGTTTGTATGGTAATCAGACTCATGGATTTGCTACGGAAATACTTCTTGATTCAGCTATATTTTCTAATATTACCATAATTGAACAAATCCAACACACAAATACAGGAGATATTTATAATCTGAGTAAGTCAAATAGCAATAAATTAGTTAATCAATCAAATTATTATCATTCGACTATAGATTCCGACATCTTCCTTGCCAAGCTAAACCTCAACCTGGAGTACGACACCGCTTATACAATTCCTATCACTTACGACAGCCTTTGCACTTCCGGGGCTCCCCAAAGTGGATTTATTTACCTGAACGATTGTGCCATTGATATAGACTTGCCCGGCGATTCCAACTGCGATGCAATTGTAAGCCTAAATGATATAGTAAGCTCGGTAGCTAAAATCTTAGGAGGTATCCCACAGCCTTTCTGCCCCCAAAACGCCGATGCTAATGGTGATGGAGTTTTAAACGTAGTAGATGTGGTAGAAACAGCAAACATTATTGTAGGCAGGATAGGAAGGTATTGAGCTAGAAATATACAATAAATCAAATAATTATGAAAACACTTATTAAATCATTACGCATTCTGATTCCAACCATTTGCTCCCTTTTCTGGTTGAGCACGGCGCAGTCGCAAACCTACGGAGAAAACATCTTCATTATCCATGATGCTGTTGGTAAACCGGATTCCACTGTTGTTATTTATGCGGAGATTATCAATGATGAGGAATTTGATGGTTATATGTTTGACCTTCCTATTCCAGAAGGTTTTACTTATGTTACAGGTTCTGCAGCAAACAATCCAGGACGTAATCCTATCGGAATGATATATCCATCAATACTTGATGGAACAAATACTCTCAGAATCATTGGTGTTCACTGGGTTAACTGTCCATGGCCAGGAAATGATGGTGTTGTCTGTACCTTTGAATTGAACACACCGGAGCAAACCGGTATTTACCAACTTGTACCGGATTCAGTGATATTGGGAGGGCCATTAGGTCTGATTAATTTATCAGGCGTTGTGAACGGAATCGTTTATATCACGCCCGAAGGCTCCGTTTCCGGTGATGCCAACTGCGATGGTGTGGTAAATGTGGTAGATGTGATAAAAACCATACAATACATCATGAGCATTATTGAGAAACCATTTTGCTTCGCTAACACCGACCTCAACAGCGATATTCTTGTAAATATGGAGGATGTAGTGGGCACAATCAACATCATCCTGGATTTAAACTCTGGCTTTTTGAAACACTGAAATAACAAACCAGGCTTAAAACCGGTTTTGTTAATGAAGTTTATTGGAAAATAAAACAACTTCTTAAAAATCAGGGTTGTTTTGCCTGTTTCTCAGTTTTTTTTATTATCTTAGCGCCTTGTATTTATAGCAGAATTTGCAGCGTTTATGTATCGGATGTGCATACTCATAAGACAATCTGTTCTTAACAATGCTTACTTCATGATGATTTGTAAATAGATTTATAAAAATATAGTGTTGATTTGAATATTAACCTCCAAAAAACAATACAATGAAAAAGACTACCCAAATCCCCAGAGTATTTCTGCTTGCCCTGTTATTGATCTCTATTGCTGGTAAAGCACAGAATCCTTATCAAAATACTCTTATCATGAATGATGCAGTGGGGCAGATCAATTCAATGCTTGTCGTTGATGTGGAATTATGTAATTATGATCTGGTGAAAGATGTAGCATTTGATGTTCCTCTGCCAGACGGTTTCACATATGTTGCACAATCAGCGATCATAAATCCTGCCCGTAGCAGGAATCACTATGTAATATCCGGTGTACTGACAAACACCAATATTCTCAGAATGATGGCAACTAATAATTCTCTTCTGCCTTTTATTGGCAACTCCGGCATTCTCTTATCCTACACTTTAACCACACCTGATCAAACCGGTGTTTACGAATTAAACTTTGAAAATGCATTTGCAACCTGGGGATCTGGTTCTTATTGTGCGTTCGTTCCAGATACAATAAACGGAATTGCCACCATTATCCAAAACATTCAGTTATTACCGGGGGATTCAAATTGCAATGGAAGTGTTAATGTCATGGATATAGTAATAACCGTTAAATATATGTTTGGCGACAACCCCCAGCCATTCTGCTTTGAAAATGCCGATATAAATGAAGACGGAATCATAGATATTACTGATGCAGTTAACACGGTAAATATTATTATAAACAGGAGATAGAAAACCTGATTTTAACCGGCTTCTAAAAATTTCAACAATCAAACAAGACTTTTAATATCTACTGAAACTACCGTAAAAACAGGTATCAGCATATTCTTATATTAAAAATCCATAGATATACGGCAGCTATGCCACAATAAAATTCTCTACCTTTGCACCTCTCAACACAATATCATTAATCATAAATAAAGAATAACATGTTACGAAAATCGTTTACCCTTGCTTTGCTTATTGCAATGTTTCTGGCTTGGGCATCATGCAACACCGAAACTAAAGACCCAATGAAAGACCTTGTTTCAAAATTCCATCAGGTAGAATTGAAAACCGACCTGTCGTGGCTAAGTGAAAATGAACGCGAAATAGTAAAACTACTCCTTGATGCTGCCAATATCATGGACGATATTTTCTGGAGCCAGGCTTACGGTGATAAAGAAGCTCTTCTTGCAAAAATTGAAAATGAGTATGCTAAACAGTTTGCTACCATTAACTATGGACCCTGGGACCGCCTTGATGATAACAAACCTTTTATTCCGGGCTACGGACCTAAACCCCTGAGTGCTAATTTCTATCCACACGACATGACAAAAGAAGAGTTTGAACAACTGGACGATCCTGATAAAACCAGCCTTTATACCCTGATACGCCGCGATGAAAACGGTAAATTACAGGTAGTGCCTTACTCAGTAGCCTATAAGGAACAACACGAAAAAGCTGCCGGCATCATGCGCCAGGCTGCTGAACTTGCTGAAGATGAAGGATTAAAAAATTATCTTCTCAGCCGCGCCGATGCATTGCTTACTGATAATTACCAGCCCAGCGACTTTGCCTGGATGGAAATGAAAACCTCAAATATTGATTTTGTGGTTGGCCCTATTGAAAATTACGAAGACAGACTATACGGATATAAAGCTGCTCACGAATCGTTTGTACTGGTTAAAGACCCTGAGTGGAGTGCAAAACTCGAGAAATTCAATGCTATGCTTCCCGAACTTCAGGCCGGGCTTCCAGTTGATCCTGCTTATAAATCGGAAGTGCCCGGAACGGACGCCGACATGAACGTTTATTATGTGCTTTACTATGCCGGCGATTGTAATGCAGGCAGTAAAACCATTGCCATAAACCTCCCTAATGATCCTGAAATTCATCTTGCTGTTGGAAGCCGCAAACTGCAGCTAAAAAATTCAATGAAAGCAAAATTTGATCAGATACTGGTTCCAATAGCTAATATGCTTATTGACGAAAGCCAGCGTAAACATGTTACTTTCGATGCATTTTTTGAAAACACCACTTTCCATGAAGTGTCGCATGGCATGGGAGTTAAAAATACTATTACCGGAAAAGGCACGGCACGGGAAGCATTACGTGAATATTATTCAGCACTTGAAGAAGCCAAAGCCGATATTATGGGACTTTATCTGGTTACAAAGCTTTATGAAATGGGAGAAATAACCAGCGGTGAAGTAATGGACAATTATGTAACTTTTTTTGCTGGTATTTTCCGTTCAAGTCGTTTTGGAGCTGCCAGCGCTCACGGAAAAGCCAATATGCTGAATATGAAATTCTTTGAAGATAACGGCGCCTTTGTTTATCAGGACAACGGGACCTATCGCGTGAATTTTGAGCAAATGAAAGAATCTGTCATAGCACAGGTTGAGAAAATCCTTACCATTCAGGGCGATGGCGACTATGAAGCTGCCAAAAAACTTGTTGACAATTATGGAGTAATGACTGAACAGTTGCGTAACGACCTCGACAGGGTCAATGCTACCGGATTGCCGGTTGATATTGTGTTCAAAATGGGAAAAGATGTCCTGGGATTGTAAAACAGAGCTGTTTGATAAGAAAAACCTTTAAAATAACTACTGCCTGTTTCTTTTATTCACTAATAATTACAAATAATGAAAAGACGATTTTTCACTATCGCATTAACATTGCTGCTGGCAATAAATTTCCAGCTTCGTGCTGACGAAGGAATGTGGGTTCCTATGTTTTTCAAAGATCTCATTTTCTCCGATATGCAAAAAATGGGTCTCAGGCTTTCAGCCGAAGACCTGTATAGTATCAACAATGCAAGCCTTAAGGATGCCATTGTGGGTTTAAGTTCGGGAAGCGCTCCTGAAGGATATTTCTGCAGTGCCGAAATTGTTTCGCCACAGGGTTTGCTTTTTACAAATCACCACTGCGCTTATGGTGAGATACAAAGCCATAGCTCAGTTGATTTCGATTATCTTACTGATGGTTTCTGGGCTAACAGTTTTGAAGAAGAACTCCCCAACGAAGGGCTCACTGCTTCAATTCTGGTTAGAATGGCTGATGTTACAAAAGATGTTCTTGCCGAAGTTACCCCCGACATGAGCGATTCCGACCGTCAGGCTGCAATTCGTAAAGCTATAAAACAGCTTAAGGACGACAATTCGGAAGACGGAAAATATGATGTTACCGTTAAACCGTTTTACGCCGGCAACGAGTACTACATGCTGGTTTATATTACCTATCGCGATGTGCGCCTTGTAGGAGCTCCTCCTTCATCAATAGGGAAATTTGGCGGCGATACTGATAACTGGATGTGGCCCCGCCATACAGGCGATTTCAGCGTATTACGCATTTATACAGCTCCTGATGGTTCACCCGCCGAATATTCAAAAGAAAATATTCCTCTGAAACCACGCCATTTTTTGCCGGTTTCAATTCAGGGTGTCGAACGTGAGGATTTCAGTATGATATGGGGTTTTCCGGGTCGCACAAGCCGCTATCTTACTTCATACGGTGTGGAGTATAACGTAGAACATTTTCAGCCATTACTGGTAAAAATTCTTGGTAAGCGTCTGGAAACCATGAAAATGCACATGGATGCCGATCCTGCAGTAAGAATTCAGTATGCATCAGTTCATTCATCGCTTGCCAACGCCTGGAAATATTATATCGGACAGACCAGAGGCTTGAAAAACCTTGATGTTTATGGTCAGAAACTTAAAATAGAGGAAGAATTCAACCAATGGATAAAAATTAATCCTGAAGCCAGGGAAAAATACGGTGAAGTACTTTCAATGATGAAAGAAGGCTATGGTCTTATGGCCGCTGATATACTTCCTTTGATGTATCTAAATCTCGGAGCCATGAGCCCTTCAAGTGTGGGTTTTGTATCGGCATTGTACGAACTGAGAACGGTTCTTGAAAAAGATCGTAAAAATCAGGCTGCAATTGACGAGGCTGTTACAAAACTTCGTGAAATCGCTGCTGAACATTTTAAAGAAATGGATTACAACACTGATAAAAGTGTTTTTGCAGCTATGATGGAAATGGTTTTCTATAATCTGTTTGATCCCTGGCGCCCTGATTTTTTCAAAGATGTTGTTAAGAACTACGGTGGTAATTTTATGAGCTATGCCGATGATATTTACAAAAAATCATTCATTACAACTCCTGAAGCTCTCGATCGTTTCCTTGCAAAACCACGTTTGCGTGATATTGAAAAAGATCCTTTCTTTATCATTCAAAAACAAATCCGTGAACTGGCTATGAAAGCTTCGGCCAATATTGGTAAAGGACAAGGTATGGTATCAAAAGGAGAAAAGCTGTGGATATCGGCACTGCGTGAAATGCACCCTGAAAAGGTTTATTTTGCCGATGCAAACTCCACTATCAGAATGACTTACGGACAGGTGCTCGATTATTATCCGGCTGATGCAATTCATTATGATTATCTTACGACCATTAAAGGTGTGATGGAAAAAGAAAATCCTGAAGTTGATGAATTCATTGTTCATCCTAAGCTTAAGGAATTGTACGAAAAGAAGGATTACGGGCCTTATGCCACAAACGGAGAACTATATGTCAACTTCCTTACCAATCATGATATTACGGGAGGTAACTCAGGCAGTCCGGTGATAAATGCAAAAGGACATCTGATAGGAATTGCCTTCGACGGAAACTGGGAAGCAATGAGTGGCGATATAGCGTTTGAACCTGAACTGCAAAGAACCATCAGTGTTGATACCCGCTATATACTTTTCATCATTGATAAATTTGCAGGAGCAAAACGACTGATTGACGAAATGACGATCATTCGCTGATAGCTGCTGAAACAGAACAGCTTCTGCACTATATACTGAAGGCTACTGATTTTTACTGCTTTTTTCAGGTTATACGATTTGTATTTAACTTCATACAACCCTGAAAATTTTGGCGAAAGTCAGTAGTCTTTTTTATGCTTATTGGGATGGTTTGTTTTACTGAGAACTTAGAAAACCACCGGTATTAAAACGAAAGAACAGATCGTTTTTAAAGCTGAGCAATATTCTCCCTGTGATACAAATCAGGCAGAAACAAACCGGCAATCATTATTGAGCTTTCTTTATCCTGTTTTTTTCCTCATCACACTAAGGCTGATAATTATTTAACTTTCGCAAGCTCTGTTTACCCTGCCTGCAATAGGGCTTTGTAATTTAACAATTTTGTAAAACTTTGATTATCAGAGAATAGTTTTTCCATCAACGTTTCTGTATCAATTTCAAACAA
>JBASHR010000073.1:0-190132 GCA_049654165.1 Bacteroidales bacterium | reverse complement strand
TCAGAATATTCTGTGCGTTGGCATCACTGATAACTGCATCCTGAATGGCAAATATATAAATACCTCCTGATGACGGAGTTGAAAAAGCAAATGAAGCTACAACGCCCTCATTTCCAATAAATGGCGTATTCACAAAAGAAAATGCTATGCATCGGAAAATATTCGTTGAAGGAAGAATATTTGCCTGTATCTGATGATCTACCTTGCGTTCGGGATTTAATTGTGCCGAACCAGTTATATAATCAAAACCTGCCGGAAGTGGAATATCAAGCTGAAAAGCCACAAACTGATCTTCATTTATAATTTCCAGATCTACGATAATATCATCTCCGGCTGGAGCTGTAACATTATTAATCTTCATTATATTATTGCCGAATACCGGTACAATTGATATTAAACAAATGATACCGGCTAACAAAACATGTCTCATGATAGAATTGTAAAGGTTTTCAATTTGTAAAATTAAAAAGAAAAGCTCAATCAGTTGATTTAGCCACAGATTTTATTAAAGCCTAACCAATTAACCATAATTCTCCTCAAACAAAGAACAATCAGGAAAACAATTACCAATACTAATTTTAATCCGGCATTAAATTTTAAGATACCAGCCTTTGAATAGTGAATCATAATGTTTTTAAAGGCAATAATATTAACAACTGATTATCAATGCATTAATAAAATTTGTAGCATAAATGTAGCAGTCATTAAAGCTTAAATCATGTCAGAAAAAGGTACTGGCTCTTAGTTTGTAAAAGACATTATTCTGATCTTTGCAAAGTTTTCAAAAAGCACCAATGGTGTATTAATTTTCTAAATTATTAATCAATTAAATCAAAACATGATGAAAAAGCTATTTTTAGCAATGATCCTTTTTGCATCTTTCAGTTTAGGTGCAATAGTCGTAAAAGCTCAGCAAACCGACAACGAGAATCCTTTGTTCAACACCCTATTGAACAGGATTGACTCTCCGGCTATTAACAAATCATTTGAATTTGGTGCATTTCCTACTACCAAATACAATACCGGCAGAGATGATGTACAAATTACCATTCTGGTTAATGAATACGCTTTCCCTTATTATATGTCAACTGATGGACAATATGTTTTAGTTTCCGGATTTGGTGGCGGTGGTGCTTTCTGGTCAGAAGCTACCGGTTTAATTCCTTTGGGAGATGCAACAGGTAATGGTATTTCTGATAGTGGTGTTATTGCCGGTTATTTTGAGAATCCAGATGTTACCTGGAATGGTGACCCTGTTCAATGCGCCGGAACATGGAGCCCTGTAACACAAAGCTGGGAATTTCTTGGTATGAACCCTGCTGCAAGCCTTTTTTCAAATGATTATAGCTCAGGCTGGGGCATCAGTGCTGATAACAATATAGTTGCCGGAATGCAATATATTTCTTACACTAATTACAAAGCTTTCAAATGGACTCCAGGCAGCGGATATGATATGATAGGTGATCTCCACCCTCAGGGTTCAAGAGCTTCTGGCGTCAGTGCTGACGGATCCAAGATTTATGGATGGGCACAAACATCTAACCCAAGAACACCTGCTATTTGGTATGATGGCCAAATGATACTGGTTGACAACACTAAGACTGGTGAAGCATTTGGCGCTTCTGCTGATGGCAATTATGTAACCGGAACACTTGGTTCACTTGGTTTCTTATGGTCAGCTAACAGCCCGCTGGTTACCTTCCCTAATTCAATTAATACCGGGGCAATGTCGCCAACCTGTGTTACAAATGACGGAACTATTTTTGGATTTAATAATGAAATGTTTCCTCCTATTCCATGGGGACGCAGAGCTTTTGTAAGAGACAACCAGGGCAATATGACTACCTTTAATGATTATGCTGAAAGTCGTGGATTGTCAAATGCTCAGGCATGGACTTTCTATAGTATTAACCATGTTACCCCTGATGGAAACAAGTTTATTGGGGCAGCTGTTACACCCGAAGGACAGGAAATTTCTTTCCTGATGGAATTCTCAGGGTCAAGTTCTGCTTTACCTGGCGACGCCAACTGTGATGGTTCTGTAGATGTTCTGGATGCAATTGCTATAAGTAATTACGTTCTTGGTCATAATCCCCAGCCATTCTGTTTTGAAAATGCTGATATTAATGGTGATGGAGAGATTAATTTACATGATATTATTGGAACTATTAACCTTATTCTCAATTAATAATATTATTCTCTGAAAAGAGGATAACATCCCTCTGGTTTTTATTCCCGGGCTTTAGCTCATGCTCTTGATGCTGAAGTCCGGGATTTTTTTGTAAAAATCATTTCCCTTCATTCATATTGATTATATGATGCTTACTACCAATTAAAATAAAGCTCAGAACACCAATGACTGAAAGAATTATTATTGGAACCAATTTTATTTTAGCCGGTTTATTATTGGGATTCACGACTTTATGAGGAAAAAAAGAATTCCTGGCATTCTCAGCCTGCGATGCTTTCATCTCATTAAATTTTGCCACCACCACTGAGGTTTCAAAAGGCACATCATTTACAGATCCTTCAGCAGGGAGAACAATATTGGATGTAGCCTTTTCAAACCAGTAATTAACAACTATTTCGAGTGTATTAAATGGAACATCATCAACATAGTCTTCAACCGGCAATCTGATATTTGATATTAAATTTTCGAATATTTTGTTCACCACAATTTCGTGAGTGTCAAAAGAAATGTCTTCAACATAATTTTCAGCCGGGATTATGATATCTTCCATTGCCTGTTCGAACCAATAGTTCACAGCTATTTCATGAGTATCAAATGGAATGTCATCAATCTCTGTTTCAGCCTGAAGAACCGGGAAATTAAATTCATAAGCCCTGCTTTCAATAGTTACACACAACATAAATGTTGTTAAGAAGGTAGTAACAATAAATAATTTAGTTTTGCAACTGTTATAAAATCTCAGAGTTTTCATTGTAAAATTGGAATTAATTAAAATTGAAATATCGAAGTTACAACAATATGACGCCTGACTCAATTATTTGTTACAACTTTGAGCAAATGGTTTTTTGTGAAACATCAGCCTGCAAACCTGAGTAATCTGCTTCTGGTGAACATAAAGCAATAATCAGCGTTAATTGAACGTAATAATAAAAGTACTAAAAATAATATGGCCAGAATAGGATTATTTTATAGCGGCAGCCCAAAGGGAAGCACACATAAAGTTGCTTCCATGATAAGGGATGCTATGGGTAAAGCCAATGTTGATATGCATAACATTGCAAATGTAAAACCCAGGGACATTGAAAAATACGAATTTCTTATCCTTGGAACATCAGCATGGGGTATTGGCGACATGCACCGCGATTGGGAAATGTTTATTGACAATCTTTCTGAAATAAATTTTAGTGGTAAAAAAGTCGCTCTGTTTGGTCTTGGCGACCAGAAAATCTATCCGGAAAGCTTCGTTGACGGAATGGGAACCATTTATTGTCGCCTTCCGGACAAATCAGTTGTTGTCGGTTTTTGGCCTATTACCGGCTATGAGTATTATTTTTCTTCAGCCGAGAAAGACGGACAATTTGTAGGTCTTGCCATTGATGATGATTCACAGCCTGAACTGACAAGTAAAAGAATTGAGAAATGGGCAGGCATTCTGAAAAAAGAGTTTAAAATAAATTAAACAACATGCGTTTTCTAAAAATAATCACAGCTACCCTAATATTTTACGGAATATTCTGGCAGCTTAATGCACAATCCTTTTCCGAAAAAAACTTTTTACAACATATTAAATATCTGAGCAGCGACAAGCTGCAGGGCAGATATCCAGGCACCGAAGGCAACAGGCTTGCCGCCGAATATATCAGGGATCATTTCGCTAATGCAGGGCTGGAACTCATTTATGACAATGGTTTTCAATCGTTTGACGTCGTTACCGGTGTTAAACTTATTGGTGAGAATTACTTAATTACTGAAAACTTTAATGCCACGGTAGAAAACGATTTCATTCCTCTTTCTTTTTCGGCTAATGCAACTGCATCAGGCCATGTAGTTTTTGTTGGCTACAGTATAGTTATGCCTGATAAATGGGATGATTACGCAGGTATTGATGTAAAAGGGAAATGGGTTCTGTCACTCACCGGCGACCCCGAACCAGATAATCCTAAAAGTGATTTCATTGCCCATTCTTCTGACAGACAGAAGGCACTAAACGCCCGTGATCGCGGAGCTATAGGTTTATTACTTGTTAAAGGTGCCGGGCATGATAAAGAAGACAAGTTAATGCCGGCATATTATGATAAAAATGCATCCGATGCAGGCATACCGGTCATTAATATAACCCGTAAGCTGGCAGATCATTTAATTTCGGGAAGAGGTTTTACAATTGAGGATATTGAAAAAGAATTACAGGCATCATTACAGCCTTTTTCGTTCGAAACATTTACAGATATAAAAGCAAAAGTGAGCCTGGAATATGTTAAGGTAAGTACTCAGAATGTTGTTGCAGTTCTTCATGGAAACAGCAATGAGCCTAGCGAAGAATACATAGTTATAGGAGCCCATCACGATCATCTTGGAATGGGTGGCACAGGCTCAGGTTCAAGAATGCCTGATTCATTGGGCGTACATCACGGTGCTGATGATAATGCATCGGGAGTAGCTGCTTTACTGGAACTGGCTTCGAAAATGGCTTCAAAACAATCCAGGAACAATCGCAGTATTTTGTTTGTATCTTTCGGTGCTGAAGAAATGGGGCTGGTAGGTTCAAAATATTTTGTAAGCAATTTGCCTGTACCTGCCACACAAATCAAAACTATGATCAATCTTGATATGATCGGCAGACTTAAGGAAGATTCAGTTCTTACCATAGGTGGTACCGGAACAGCAAAAGAAATGGATGAGATATTATCTTTATTTGAGAACGACCTTCCATTCAAAATAAGCCGTCAGCCCGATGGTTACGGACCTTCTGACCATGCTGCCTTCTATGCTTTTTCTATCCCGGTATTATTTTTTACAACCGGTGCTCACGAAGATTATCACACCCCCCTCGACACCTGGGATAAAATAAATATTGCAGGGCTTGAAGCTATCTCTGATTTTGCATACGATTTATGCAATTATCTGGCTGACCGCACTGAAAATATTACATTTACCGAAAGTGGCACCATGACCCGCACTGGCATGGGAAGAGGATATAAAATAACACTTGGCATAATCCCCGACTATGCTTCAACAAATCAGGGGCTCAGAGTGGATGGGGTCAGGCAGGAAGGACCTGCAGCAAGAGCCGGAATAATAAAAGGTGATGTTATAATAGCAATGAACGGATTGCAGGTTGGGAATATTTACGATTATATGGCAAGATTAAACACCCTGAATGCCGGCGACACAGTTACTGTTGAAGTAATGAGAAACGGCAAAAAAGAAGTTCTTCTTGTTCAATTGTAAGAAACTGATGTTTTTCTGAAAATTGTCTATCCTGGTATCAGGCTTATTCGTAAATAACTTTTACCCTTTCGCACGATAATCGCTTTTTCAGCCATAATTCAATTCTCTCTTTATCTTCCAAAGCCAATTCGTTTTCTTTCAGTGATAAAATAACAACAGAAGTTTTCAACGGCTGCGTTAAAGTATCGTGATATATGTAGCTGTCAGAATAAGCACAACCAACAATTTCGGGGAACAGGGCATTGATCTCATTAAGAATGACACTGCCATAAGCATCTTTCTGTCTTAAACTATCAATTTCTGCAGTTTTGTGTTCAAGCGCAATATGCAATAAATTTATCTGTTCCTTTAGTCTGTACACTTCTCCGGCTTTTTCATCAAGATCGCCAAAGGTTAAACCCTGCTCAACCGATATATTTGCATCCTGCAACCCGAAATCCAAAGCTTTATGGATTATATTATCTTTCTGCCTGTCATTCAACAGATTACCCCCGTAAACCAGCACGATATCCTTAACTTTAGGGTCAATACTGGATTTTAAAAGATAATTGCCTTCATAAAGACTGACATTTGAAATAAATTTACTAGCGTTCTGATGAAACCTTTCCTGCTGTGCAAGCTGATATCCAAAATAAATACTTGGCAACAAAACTATTGTAATTACGGCAGTTATATAACTATTTATCTTCTTTTTTCGGCTCTCAGCAATTGCGGCACGTATAGGAAATTTTAATATCTGAGAAACCCAAACTGCAGCAAAAGCTATGAAAATCGTATTTATAGTAAACAGATAAAAAGCTCCAAAGAAATAATTAAACTGGAAGGTAGCCAGCCCATATCCTGCAGTACATAACGGAGGCATAAGCGCTGTGGCAATTGCCACTCCCGGAATAACATTACCTTTTAAACGACTGCTAATTGCAACAATACCAGCAAGCCCGCCAAAAAATGCAATTATAACATCGTAAATAGTTGGGCTGGTACGGGCAAGTAGCTCCGAGTGAGCTGTTGATATAGGACTTAGTGCAAAATAAAGTGTTGATGCAAAAAGACTGGCAAAAACAGCAAAAGTGAAATTCTTAACCGATTTACGAAAAAGGTCAAAATTATAAGTGGCTATACTGTATCCCATGCCATTAATCGGACCCATAAGCGGAGAGATCAACATAGCACCAATAATAACTGCCGTTGAATTCATATTCAGACCCACCGATGCAACTATAATGGCAAACATAAGGATCCAGAGATTCGTACCTTTGAAAATTATCCCTTTGGTTATTTCTTCATGAACACTGTCAGGGCTTTCCAGTTCTGCATCAAGTCGGAAAAATTGAAGCAGACGTTTTAATTCTTCAAGTTTCTGCATTATAAAAAGCTGATTAGGAATGTAAAACGCTCAATATATCAATAAGCGTATCGAGGCAACGAAAATACAAATAAATTCATAACCCGGTTTCATTAAAACCGGAGACAAAAACTAAAAAAACAGAATTCGTGAAAGTTCAATTACTTATGTTGAAAAATATACATTTCAGATAGTAATTTAACCGAGCGGTCAGCATAAAATTCAGCGGGATGAAAAATCCTGCTGCCTTCCTGACTCTCATTATTATCCGGAACCGAAAATATTGGAAACACCTGATCTGTGCGATTAAATAATTCACTAAAACTAAAAATGGTACGATAACCATCAGCACCGGCAAAGCATACCAGCCCATTACGTATAAATGAAGCATCAAATAAATCAATAGTGTTTTCCAATAAACCCACCAACGAAGGTCCCTGAAAATATTTAGCCGGATGATAACCCATGCCCATACCATAAAAACTGGAGTAATAACGGATGAACTTAGTGTTTTCAGCAAAAGGATTAATGGTTTGAACCAAAACATCATTTAGATAAACATTTACTTCAGGATTTGACATAGCCTTAACATCACGATCTATCAAATATTCCTTACTGTCAAATGATCGGACAGTGATCTTTACCGGATCAACCAGCACACGATAGGCGAACAGATCATTGGAAGCCACTACTTTCCATGTATCACCCATAGCATAATTCACCTCTTTTCGATATGGAACTATAGGCGCCATTTCAGTAGCTATAATTACCTGATGAGGATTGTTGACATGAAATATTTCTGACCAGCTAAATACAACGCTTTCTCCAGCTGAATTTTCAATAATCAGATAAAGATCAATAGCCGGTGGGAATATTTCACTGTTTTTCTTCTGAAGATTGAATGAATTTAAAATATCAAAAAGCGAATAGCCACTGTATCGGTAAGCGCCAATAAGGTCAATACCAGCCGTTTGACTGTAAGTTGCCTCTTTTACAAAAATTTCCCTCTTATATAGTTTGTCAAAATCAACCTTGCCGGGCTTTTGTACCTCACCGAGAATTGCAAGTGTTCCGGGTTTTAACTTCACCTCGTCTGTCTTGTGAAACAAGCTGTTGCCGTCTTTGGCCATTGGTTTTGTGGCTCCACTTATTCCGTCCGTTTTGGGTTCTGAGCTGAATTTCTGAGCTGTTAACATAAACACCATTAGTGCAACAGCAAGCGTAAATAAAACTTTTTTCATCATAGTATTTGCAGATATTAATCGTTATGTTATTTTTGCAGGTCGCAAATATCCAATAATTTTAAGTAATAAAAGAATAAATTATAGAATATTTTTTATTTCTGATTTGAAGTCTGATTTTGTTGGGCATTAATAACTGACAAACTGATTTGAGTACCAATTACTTAACAGGATCTGAATATGAACACTAAGCCACAAAAGTTGCACCTGCGATATAAGTTCTGGATTGAAACAGATACTTCAGTCAGCGTCCTTGGTGAAGGCAAGTGGCAATTACTCAAAGCAATAAGAGAAACCGGTTCGCTTAAGGCAGCAGTAGAAAAAATGGGGTATAGTTACAGGCAAACCTGGCAAAATCTTAAAAATATTGAAGAACGGCTTGGTTTTAAACTAATTGAAAAACAACGAGGAGGGAAAACCGGAGGAAAAACTGTGCTTACATCAAAAGGTGAGAAAATTGTGCAGTTTTTCGACAGATTATATAAAGATATAGAACCGGAACTGCTTGAACAGTTCGACAAAATGATGGATGATCTTAATAAAATCATTGAATAATTTTTACAAAGCGTTATGCATAATTTTCATATCGGTTGTATTAATGAAATGTATTATTAAACTCTTTTTGACCATAAACAATTAAACATTTTAATTATTAATCTCAAAATCAAATTATTATGAAAAAGAAACTTTCTACTTTAGCAATCATTGTCCTGTTTCTGATTTCCGGAAATATAATGGCACAGGACACAATAGCAGGATGGATTTTCCCCGAAGGTTCTGCAGATGGATACCCTGATATAGCTATTCCTATTAATGAAAGCAGGTTTCTTTCCTGTGAATACGGAACCAGTGGTGCTCCTTCATTTTTTGAGCTTGAAATTGATTATACCGCTACCGGCATTGATGGCGGTACTGACAAATGTGCAAAAACCACAGGATGGAATGATGGAGCAGACTCAATATGCTGGATTGTAAAATTCCGTACTTCTGGTTATAAGAACCTAAAAGTATCCAGTAAACAAAGGTCAGAAGCTGATACACCCGGACCCAGAGATTTTGTTTTACAATACAAACTTTCGGGTAATTCACCATGGAATGAGCTCGCAACAATTCAATGCTCTGACAAATGGGAAGACGGAAGTGTTCAAAACGTACTTCTGCCCGCAGAATGTGAAGATCTGAGCAAAAACGTATCATTGAGATGGCTGGTAACCTCCAATACTGATATTAACGGCAATACAACAGAGGCTAGCGGAAGTTCATTAATTGACAATATCATTATTACCGGTGAAGCAATTACGGGAATTGGAGAAATTGCAAATCCCGATGAACCCTTTGTTTTTCCGAACCCCTCGGCTGGCACCTTTGTAGTTAGAAACCTGGAAAATATTTCCGGTATAAAAGTTTTTGATACCAAAGGCAGGCTTTATGAAGAAATAACCACCGGTTTAGAAAATGAAATAACAATTGAAGGACTTTTACCCGGCGTATATTTTATTAACTGCTATAATAAAAACGGACAGGTAAGATCAATAAAAACTGTTGTAAATTAAAGCTTTGAATAATAGCTTTAATCTCTTGCATATCAACATTGTTCTGAGTTTTCAGAACAATGTTGATATATTTACAACAATAAACAAAACAGGAATCCAAATAATTAAATAAACATTAGGCTAATGAACAAGCGATTTTATCCTTATTTAATTGTCATACTGTTAATTAGTATGATTTGGGGATGTAAGGAAGAAGAAAAGAGCAAACCACCGGTAATAAATTTCAAGACAGGAGAAAGATACACACAAAACAATGATACTGTGGCTGTTGGCGGCGAATTGTTTTTTGGCATCCAGGCACGGAGCGATAACAGCAATCTGACCAATTTCACTATTAAAAAGAAACTTCCTGATGAGAGCATGATTACAGTTATGGATACTGCCATCTTTACTCAATATCTTGAAATTGACAAAAGACTTTTTCAGAATGTTGAACCTGTTGTAACCTGGGTATTTTCGGTTATGGACAGGGAAAGATTTACAGCGGAGATAAGTCTGGTAGTATATAAAGATCCGAATTCAAAATTCGGGGGAATTTATCACATTCCTTCTGTAAAGCTTGGTTATCAGAACAATACTGAATTCGGGCAATTCTTAATCCCTTCAACAGGGAAAACCTATGGAGTAGACTCAGCTTCTTTGTTTCAAAATGACATTGACATATTATGCTATTTCAAGAACGAAGACAATCCTCCCGGACCTTCTCTCTCTTCGCCGGGCGAAATGGATAATTTCAGTGATGATGCGAAAAAATTATATCCTACAATAATTGAATGGCAAACACGTAATTACACTCTTTGGGATATTAGCGCTGAAGGTACACCAATAGCTGTGGAAGATTTTAATGCTGCCCAAAACGACAGTTTGCTTATTGTATCCTATAACGATGTGTGGGGAAAGAAAAAGTTTAAATGGGCTACAGCAGGCAAAGTCATTCCGTTTAAAACAGCAGCAGGAAAAATAGGGCTGATTCATGTTTTGCAGAACGATAATACTGACAACGGCTATATGGTTCTGGATATTAAAATTCAACAGTAGGGTTTTTCTGAGGGCGACTTATCAATGCAAAAGAAGCTGTTTGTAATCATTTTTATTATTTCTCTCATTTCCGGGTTTGATTCATTCGGTCAGAGCAGACATGAAACACTGCAGGGAAAGGTAATTGCAGCCGCTACAGGGTCTCCGGTTAACGGAGCCAATATAGTTGTGAAATACAGAAAAGCCGGCAGTATTTCTGATGAAGAAGGCAATTTCTTCATTTCGAACCTGAATGCAGGCAATTATGATCTTGTGATCAGTCACATAGGATATCAAAAAAAAGAGGTAAGCGTTCAGATAAAATCCGGACAAAAGAATTTTGTCAGCATCCTGCTTGAAGATACTATTTTTGTGTCAGTACCGGTTGAGATTATTGCCCAGAAGATTCAACTCCAGTTGCAGCAGCCACAAAGAATGCATACAATTGATATCCGTGAAATTGAAACTTCGCCTGTTATTAGTGTAAACCAAATGCTTGACTATACTCCGGGAGTAATAAGCAATAGTACTACCGGAATTTTCTCAAGCCGTGTTGTGGTTTCAATGCGCGGAATGCCCGCTAACGATCAGAGCCGCACACTGGTGGTGATGGATGGCATGCCCCTTAACAAGGCCGATGGTGGTTCGGTGAACTGGAATGCCTTGAACAAAAACAATCTGGAAGAAATAAACGTGATAAAGGGTCCGGGACCAGCCAAATATGGCAGCAGCGCTATGGGAGGAGTTATAGAAATCAAAACCCGGCGCCCTTCTGATAAACCTGGTGGCGAAGTTAATCTGGAGTATGGAAGTCTGAACACATTAAGTGGTGATATGAGGTTCTCAGGAACGCAGAAGCCTTTTAGCAAAAGACACTTATTGTTTTGGGATTTATCGGCTAATACCCGTCACAGCGATGGTTATATTACCACTCCCGAAATTTTTCATACCATAGAAGACACTATTCTTGTTCCTGCTTACCTGAAAGAGTATGCCACCGCACTAAAAGCCGGTTATGATTTTGGGAATAACCATATAATTGAGCTGCATACTCAGTATTTTCATGATAAGCGGGGAAATGGAATCAAGGTATTTGATGAGTTTGGTGCTTTTTCAAGACACCAAACTCTGTTTAACATGTTGAAATACAAAGGTATGCTGAACTATTTAAGATGGCAGTTGAACCTGTTTAACAACTCTGAGGATTATTTCAGAGTTTATGAATATATGAACGAAGGCGAGTACAAATTATATGAAGCTGATGCTACAAGAAAAGATTATGGCTTTAATCTCGATTTTGATCTTTACAAATTCAAAAAGCACAAAATCAGTTTTGGTTTGAGTGGAAAATCCGGCACAGTTGACGGACGAGATGTTTACTACACCTCCACTGATATAATTAATAATTCAGGAAAGCTGGATATTATGGCTGTTTATGTTCAGGACGAATTCACAATATTGAAAGACAGACTTACACTGAATACAGGCATAAGATATGACTACGCCCGCTTCAGCGATTCGCATTTTTCAATTGATTACCCATCATATTCTATTGCATTTTATAAAAACTATGAAACAAGCAATCTCGAAAACAAAAACTGGGATGCTATCACACCGCGCATTTCACTGCGATATAATTATTCTGAGAACTCAAGGCTGTTTGCTTCATATGCCAAAGGTTTCAGAGCTCCCATTCTTGATGACCTGAGCCGTACCGGAAACAGAAGGGGCACTTTTGCCATTGCAAATCCTGATTTGAAACCGGAACTAATTGATGCCTTTGAACTCGGCGGTGATGTTTTGCTTAATAATAAATTAATGCTGACCGCCTCATTATTTCATAGCATAGGCGAAAACTTCATGTATTACACAAGCACTGGAGATACTGTAAACATGGGCTACCGGCGTGCTCCCATTATAACAAAAAGTAATATCGGGAAAGTAGAGATCAGTGGTGTGGAAACAGAAATAAGGTACGATTTTACTGAAAATCTGACCTGTTTTGGTAATTACACTTTTACCAGTGCCAGAATTATTAAACATGAGGTGAAAGACATGAAGGTTGATTCGGTTCTTACAGGTAAATATCTGACTGATATCCCAAAACATAAATTATCAGGGGGGATAAGATGGCATCAGAAATATTTCAACACTTCAGTTCTTGCCAAATATTACGGCAAAACCTGGATAAACGAATGGAATAGCATTGACACAGAATATTTCTTCACTGACATGTTTGATGACTACTTTGTTTTGAACATCCGGTTCGACAAAACCTTTAAAAAGCACTATACCGCTGCTTTGCAAATTGATAATCTTTTCGACAAAAAATATATTGACGACAGACTGAACGAAAGTCCGGGAAGATTGATATTTTTTAAAATTGGTTACAGATTCTGAGTTTCTCTCAGACAAAACTTTCAGAACAGAAAGGATTTACCTGTCAATGAGTTTTGGTCATTGTTGATGGAATGGTAAGAATATAATCGGCAGCTCCTTTTTTATCTTCAGGAAAATCATCCACGTCATCCAGTTCAACGCTGCTTATTGTTACTATTTTCAGGTCTTTGTTCTGCTGTTGCAGATACCACATAATCCCTTCGAAAAAATCGCTGTGAAAGCTTCCGTGAAAATGAAGAAAAACCTTACCGGGCTTGAAGTTAGCAAGAATGAAGTGCGCCATTGTCGCATCTTTAATAGCTTGCGCTTTTACTGTATTGTTGCTTACATGATCACCCATCTGTCCACCCATCATTGAGGCCATTTTCTTGTATTGAGGTAATTCCGGGTCAAACTCAACCGGAAGAGGAGCAATAAGCTCTTTTGCCTCGTCCGAAAGCGTTTCAAGTGCTTCAAATCCACCGGAGTTTACCATTGCAGCATAGCGCCGCGGTATATTAGAGGCAATAAAAGAAAGTCCGTTTTCACGGGCAAATTCAATAAGTGGTTTGTAATCAGTTTTATAGTTTGGCCACAATTTGGCTTCGGCTTCAAAATTGCGTGTCTTGATCTTATTACTAACATATTCGTTTACAAGCATTGCATTATCACTTTCAAACATTTCTGCCCCAAGAACAAGCCTGTCTCCCACTTCTGAATAAAGATCCTTTGTAAGTTCAAGCTGTAACCAGTGACAAACCGGATTATTATGCAGCTCGCCGAACAAAACTATATCGGCATTTATGGCATCTTTCAGAAGTTTTGAATAATTAGTGGTTTTACCTTTTGTGTTATATAACAAATACGCTGGTTTCTGTGCAAATCCAACACTTGTGGTAATGATAAAAATGAGGATGAATATTATTCTTTTCATGATTTTTTTTTGAAGTAAGCTTAAAGACAAAGTTTTTAGTGAATTATGTAATAGAAATCCCTAAGCAGGATAAATCATTCTTCTGAAGCCTGTTTAACTGATGTTTTTAACAGGTTATTCCTTCAGATATTTAGCCAGAAACGCCAGCGGCAACAGATTTTCCATACCCTCAACAACCACACATTTGCCTGATTTTGTAGCAAGTATAACACGCAAACTAACCTGATGCAACTGCTCATATTCAACCATAACCTGCCGGCATGCACCACAAGGTGTAAATGGTTCATAAATATCGAAATTTTCATTTTGAGCAACGATAGCTATTGATTCAATTGCTATTCCACGATATTGTGATGCAGCACAGAACATTGCCACCCGCTCGGCACAAAGTCCGGAAGGATAAGCAGCATTCTCCTGATTATTTCCCGTAACTACCACGCCATTAGCAAGCCGCAGCGCCGCTCCGACTTCAAAACCAGAATAAGGGGAATATGCATTCTGCGCAGCTTCAAAGGCTAAATTGACCAATTCCTGATCAGCAGAAGGCAGTTCTTTCCTGTGATCATACTGGGTTATTTTAATCTGAAACGTATTTTCTTTCATTCATTTGTTATTTCATTGAACTGAGAACAAAATTAAATCTTTTTAAGATGTTTTTTAACCTTTGCCATTAGTATTTGATTTCGAACCATTTCCAATAACATCTTTATACTTGTTATTATCATGTAAAATCTCCAATGCCTTTTCCACAACCTCATCTTTATTTAAGGTTGCTACTACTCTGCCACGCTGAAAATAATATCTGGTAACTATCTCAGAAAGAAGTATCTGCCTGATCTCATTTTCATAAGTAAGCAAATCATTCTGTTTGATAGCTGCAATTTCTTCTTCCATCCCTTCAATAAATTCCCGTGCTTTATCAGTCATATCATCACTCAATGACGACTTTAACTTTTCCAGTGATTTTTCGGCTGCTATCTGATATTCAACTTTATTTTTTGAAACAAAATCTTTGAACTCTTCATAAATCTGATCGGTAATTTCAAATTCTTCAGCAGGTGCTATTTCTGCATTTTTCTGATAAAACTGGTTTGCAAAATCAAATATCAAATGATTTGAGACCAGCGCCACTGTTATGCTTCCCAATGTTTTAGGATCAATGGTAACATCAGGTTCTATTCCAGCCGATTCGTAAACGGTTCTGCCATTACGGGTAGTAAAAGCTGTCTTTAGCGAATCAGGGATAACCAAAGGAGCGCCGTTCTCATCTTCATGGAAATAATCAATTGCCTGAATACAACGGCCACTTGGAATATAATACTTGGCAACCGTTACTTTAATACTTGAGTTATAAACCAGCGGTATCACATTCTGAACCAAGCCTTTGCCCAAAGTCCTCTGACCTACTATTACAGCTCTGTCAAGATCCTGAAAAGCGCCGGCAACAATTTCAGAAGCCGACGCCGAATGGTTGTTCACAAGAACTGCAATCGGAATCTTAAGATCCAGGGGCTGAGACGTTGTTTTATGAACGCGGTTCGAATCATTAAGCTTGCCTTTGGTGCTAACTACCATTTCTCCCTGCGGAACAAACATCCCCACAATCTCTACTGCTTCATTGAGTAACCCTCCTCCATTACCACGAAGGTCAATGATAAGCCCCTTGACTTCAGATTTGCTTTCAAGTTCCTTGAAAGCTTTTTTCACTGCCGAAGAAGCTGTCTGGGTAAAACTTGACAGATTGATATAGGCAATATCATCTTCCAGCATACCATAATATGGAATATCATTCACCTTGACATTTTCACGGGTAATGGAAATCAGCATGGGTTCTTTCTGGTTCAACCGTTCAATCAGAACATTAACATCAGTTCCGGGCTGTCCTTTCAGTATAGTACTAACGTCAGAAACCGATTTATTTTTAGCTGACTGCCCGTTTATCTCCAGGATCTTATCACCAGCAATCAGACCGGCTTTATGAGCAGGTGCCCCTTCATAAGGTTCGCTTACAATAACATAATCGCCACGTTGTTGAATAACAGCACCAATTCCTCCATACTGCCCTGTGGTCATAAACATATAATCCTCACGCTGGGTCTCAGGAATATAGTTAGTATACGGGTCGAGTGATTCGAGCATTGATTCAATGGCAGTCTCAAACAGTTTTCCATGTTTAAGATCGTCCACATAATTTGCATTCAATGTCCTGTACAATGTTGCAAAAATTTCGAGGTTTTTTGCAATCTCAAAATCACTCTTTACCTGAGCCGAGGCAATGGTTTGCGTAAACATTAAAAGCAGCCCCAGAAAACCTGCTGCCATCTTTTTCCTAAATACTGATTTAACTATATTCATAAAATTCTTATTGATATCTGATTATTAATTACTTAAGGCACAGGGTCATATCCACTCCCACCCCATGGATTGCACGAAAGAAAACGTTTTAATGTAAGCCATCCCCCTTTGAACGGCCCGTATTTTTTTATTGCTTCAATACCATATTCTGAACACGATGGTGTGTAACGACACGAAGGCATAAGATACGGTGAAATGGCATATTGATAAAAACGGATCAACAGCACAAAAAATCTACCCAACAGTTTTTTCATTTTCCTGTGTTAAACGTTGTAAAATTACAATTATTTTGGGTTCAAGATTAGCTGAATTCAACACTTTATGTTCAGTATAAATCAACGCAAATAAGCAACTTCTGTTCATTCCGGATAGCTTCTCATAAAATATCGTTTTGTTTTTTCTGTAAATCTCGCTTACACGTCTTTTTATCAGATTACGGGTTACAGCATTTTTAATATTTCTCTTCGGAACACTTATCAATATCTGAGCCGGATATTCCTGTAATTCATTTGACATTAGCCAAAACACCTTAAAAGGGTATTCAAAGAATGTTTCCCCGCTTTTAAACAGCAGCTCTATTTTGCTTTGGCTGACCAGCTTCTCATTCTTTTTAAATTTTGGCATCCTGTTAATGTTATTATTTGATAAGTTAACTCTGAATTTCGTATTGTGTCTTCATCAGCAATATCAGACCATTTTAAAACCTGTCCAAATTGTTCATAAAAAGCTTTGCAATAATAAGCAATGGTGCAATCTCAACAGTGAAAACAAAAATCATTAAGTAAAACAAAGGGAAATATGTTATTGACAAGCCTACCAGCACATTGCGTAAAACCCTGTATAACAGGAATATCGAAATAAATATTAAAGTAACAATTAAGACAGTTTCAGCACCTGTATAAACAACAAAAGGTAACGATATCAGTAAAACCAAACCAATAGCCATATTAAAAACCAGATTATTCAATAAATATGCTGATGAGGCTTCCCTGGTTTTAAAGATATAAGCTATTATTTTAATAAGTATCACCTTAAACAGCCAGTACGAAGCATTAGTAGCAACAATCAAGGCAAAGAAAATTTCGGTTCTTAGATCAAAATCGGGCAGAGAAAAATAATTATCAAGAATAAGAAAGACAAAAAGCGAGGAAGTAAGCAAATAAATAATGACGAGTATCAGAGTTATCTGTTCGGTAAAAGGATTGCCCTGTCTGTACAGATGTGCTGTTGCACGCGGGGTAATACTGGCTTTAAGCAATTGTGTTATCCGTTTTGGGAAATTATTCTTAGCAATGGTAATAAGGATGACACATGCTAAAAACAATACAGTTATCCAGTCGTAATTAGAATCTTTGATGCTATCTCCCCTGTCGGGTCTGAGCAAGCGTGGTTCAGGCTCAATTGTCATTGTAACCAATCCCGGAATTGAATCAACAACAGGAATACTTAATACCGAATCATCTGTAAAATAAACAGGTTCGTAAGTCTCCTGCTTAGGAATATAAAAGGGTAATAAATATGCTGAGTCCCAGGCCATGCCGCCGTTTGATTAACTTTATTATTTAAAAACAGTCATTTTATAAGAATTGTATTTACCAAATAGTATAAACTGTTTTGCCGATGGTTTGAATATACATAACAATCGGGCAGAGCAATAATTGTTCTGTTATCTTTTTCCAACCGGTATTATAAAACGAGCAACAAAATTACACATATCGCTCAATGCATATAAATATTTCACATCAATTTCAGCTCAATAATATTTTCCGATACATTATTATGTAACCTTTTCAGAATAAAAATTTATTTTTGGGGCTTCATTTTAAAATTCACTCTCATTATGAAGCTTAGAAAACTAGTTGCATTGATCATTTTATCAGGGCTATTACTGAATGCAGCCGCCCAGGAAGAAAAAAAACAAATAACACTCGAAGATATCTGGGAATCAGGCAAATTTAATCCCAAAGGTATATATGGACTTGTATCAATGAATGATGGAGTTCACTATACCGTTAAAGAAAAGGATTCAATTAATCAGTACAGATACAGCGATGGCAAGCTGGTTCAAACCATACTTCATGATGGGCTGCTCATTCCGGAAGGTGCTGAAAAACCAGTAAGATTTTTCAGTTATACCTTCAGCTCTGATGAAAGCAAGATATTGATACCAACTGAAACTGAAAGTATTTACAGACGTTCAAGCCAATCGTTTTATTATATTTATGACAGGGCAAATAATAAACTGATTCCGCTTAGTAATGGCGGTAAGCAGCGTCTTGCCGATTTTTCGCCCGATGGTACCAAAGTTGCCTTTGTACGTGATAATAATCTCTTCATGGTTGATTTACCTACAGGAACCGAAACTCAAATTACTTTTGACGGGCTTGAAAGAAATATTATAAATGGCACCACCGACTGGGTTTACGAAGAAGAATTTGCAATTGTAAAAGGGTTTTATTGGTCTCCGGACAGTAAAAAAATTGCCTTCATGCGATTTGACGAAAGCAAAGTTAAGGAATTCTGGATGGTTAATTATGGAGAGCTATATCCGGATCATCATAAATTCAAGTATCCAAAAGCAGGCGAAGACAATTCAGTTGTGACCATACATATATATAATGTATCGGATGGTTCGATAATTAATGTTGATACCGGTAAAGAAACTGACATTTATCTCCCGCGTATGCAATGGACTACCGACCCTTCAACGCTGGCAATACAGAGGATGAACAGGCATCAGAACCATCTGGAAATACTGTTTGCCGATGCAGCAACCGGTAATTCGAAAGTGATTTATGAAGAACACAACAAATATTATATTGATATTACAAATGATCTTACATTTTTGAGTGACAAACAGCATTTTCTGATTACCAGTGAGAAAAGTGGATTTAATCATATTTATCTGTACGATATCAACGGTAAAATGATAAGGCCAATAACCTCCGGAAATTGGGATGTAACCACTCTTTATGGAATAGATCCTAAAAATGAGAGGATTTATTATCAGGCTGCAAAAGTTTCGCCGATGGATCGTGAAATATACAGCATTAAAATAAATGGTAAGGACGATAAGCTGCTTTCAGCCAGTCCGGGAACCAACTCAGCAAGCTTCAGCAAGAATTATCAGTATTATATTGGAACTTTACAATCGCTGAATGAGCCTCCTTATATTACAATGAATACAAATACAGGTAAAATATTAAGGGTGCTTGAAGATAATACCGGATTAAAAAACACAGCTCAGGAATATAATTTTTCTGATATTGACTTTTTTAAATTTACCACAAGCGAAGATGTCGTTTTAAACGGATGGATGCTTAAACCTCCCGATTTCAATCCCGGGAAAAAATATCCAGTACTTATATATGTTTATGGAGGTCCTGGCTCGCAAACTGTGACCAATACCTGGGGACGCTCGCAGACTGTATGGTTTCAGATGCTTGCCCAACAAGGTTATATTGTAGTTTCTGTTGATCCGCGGGGAACTCAGTTGCGTGGTGAAGAATTTAAGAAGATGACTTACCTGCAGCTTGGAAAATATGAAACCACTGATATGATAGAATCAGCCAAATATCTTGGATCGCTTCCATATATTGATAAAGAGCGTATAGGTGTTTTTGGCTGGAGTTATGGAGGATACATGGCATTACTTTGTATGACAAAAGGAAGCGGTTATTTCAGTACCGGAATTGCCGTAGCTCCGGTTAGTTCATGGCGTTTCTATGACAATATTTATACCGAACGCTTTATGCGAACCCCGGATGAAAATTCTGAAGGATATGACGAAAATTCTCCAATTAACTTTGCCGGTCTGCTGAAAGGAAAACTATTAATAGTTCATGGTTCGGGCGATGATAATGTGCATGTTGAGAACTCAATTGCTATGATTGATGCTCTGGTTGATTCAAAAAAGCAGTTTGACCTTATGATATATCCAAACCGAGACCATGGTATATACGGAGGAAATACAAGAATGCACCTTTTTAAGCTAATGACGGATTATTTAACAAATAATTTATAAAAAAGGCTTGTTCTTTAAAAATGTATGCGTACCTTTGCAGCCCAAAAAAATATTAATCAATAATTTACATTATATTTATGATCATTGTACCAGTAAAAGAAGGCGAGAACATTGACAAAGCTTTAAAAAAGCTGAAAAGGAAATTCGAAAAAACCGGTGTTGTAAGAGAAGTTCGCGAAAGACAAAAATTCACAAAACCCTCCGTTAAAAGGCGCGAAGAAAGGCTCAGAGCCATTTATATCCAACGTTTACAATTGGAGCAAAACGGTTAATTTAATTATTAACTGTTTTTTTCTTCAAACCTGAAAGCATAATTTGCTTTTATCAAAACAAATTTGTACTTTAGCCGTTGATTTTAATAAGGTATTAAAATCAGGTTACCTTTATTTGTGTTATATATGCACATTCAGGAATTTATCAGATATCTTGCTGCTGAAAAGCATTATTCCCCCCATACAATTACTGCCTACGAGGTTGACTTAGAACAATTTAAAAATTATCTGCAATCAGCTTATTCTATTTCTCATATTAAAGATGCTGATAGCTTAATAATCCGTTCCTGGATTGCGCAAATACTTGAAAGCGGAATATCAGCACGTTCAGTAAACCGCAAACTCTCAACTCTTAAATCTTATTTCAGATTTCTTATAAAATGGGATTTTGTGAAAGGAAATCCGATGCTGAAAGTTGTTGCACCAAAAACTCCGGACAGATTACCACAATTTATTGATTCAGAAAAAATGAATCAATTGCTTGATTCTGACATTTTTGAAAATAACTTTCAAGGGATTAGAAGCAAAATGATTCTGGAAATACTTTTTGCTACAGGCATAAGGGTTTCAGAATTAACCGCACTAAAACACAAAGATATAAACACTAGCGCTTTGACCCTTACAGTTATGGGAAAACGAAGCAAACAGCGGATAATCCCGTTTACTCCAGCACTGTTAGAAATAATTAATAAATATGTCTTGGTTAAGAAAAAAGAATTCGGTAATTTCGCAAACGAAGATTATTTTATCACCACAGTGAAAGGTAAAAAGGCATATCCGGAACTCATTTATAAGACGGTTAAGCGTAATCTGCAATTCATTACTACGCAACAAAGAAAAAGCCCACATGTTATCCGTCATACATATGCCACTGCCATGTTAAATAAAGGAGCCGAACTAAATGCAATAAAAGAATTGCTCGGGCATACCAGCCTCGCAGCAACACAGGTATATACCCACAATACAATTGAAAGAATTAAAAATATTTATCAACAAGCTCATCCAAAAGCATAAAACAAAGGAGGAACGTATGAAAGTAAAGATCTCATCCATTCATTTTAAGACCGATCAGAAATTAGATGATTTTATACAGGATAAAGTTGGTAAACTAAATGGCCTGTTTGAAGGAATAATATCAAGCGAAGTTACGCTGCGTCTTGATAATCATGATAAACAAGAAAACAAAATTGCAGAAATCAGGTTAAGCGTTCCCGGGAATGATCTTTTTGCAAAAAAACAATGTAAAACTTTTGAGGAAGCTATTGATAATTCAGTTGAAGCATTACGTCCTCAAATAAAGAGATACAAAGCAAAACTGAAAGGATAAAAAAATAATTTGATTTTTTTTCATATTTTTGTTTGTAGATTCAGCAATGTTTTATACTTTTGCAGCCCCTTTCTATAAAAGGGCTGTTTTAATCAGTGAAACAAGTATTTGACGCTTATATCTGGAAACAATAGTATTAGATATTTTGTTAAGCTGGTAAAAAAGTATTGACATATTGAAAAATTTAAGCCGATGTAGCTCAGTTGGCCAGAGCAGCTGATTTGTAATCAGCGGGTCGGGGGTTCGAATCCCTCTATCGGCTCAGTTCTTATAGATAATGAACTTAGGGGAGATACCAGAGCGGTCAAATGGGGCAGACTGTAAATCTGTTGGCTAAGCCTTCGGAGGTTCGAATCCTTCTCTCCCCACTGGTTTAATAAGCGGAAGTAGCTCATTTGGCAGAGCGAAAGCCTTCCAAGCTTTAGGTAGCGGGTTCGAACCCCGTCTTCCGCTCAAATACCAGCCGATGTAGCTCAGGGGTAGAGCACTTCCTTGGTAAGGAAGGGGTCATGAGTTCAAATCTCATCATTGGCTCAATTTTTTAGAGTGTAAAATCTTTTCTTAATTAACTAGTAACAATAATTCAATATGGCAAAAGAAAAATTCACCCGTTCGAAGCCGCACGTCAACGTAGGCACTATCGGTCACATTGACCACGGTAAGACAACGCTGACTGCAGCAATTACTCTTACTCTTTTTGAAAAGGGGCTTTCTGAACTCAGATCATTTGATTCAATTGACAATGCTCCTGAAGAAAAAGAAAGAGGTATTACCATTAATACGTCTCACGTTGAATATCAGACTGAAACAAGACACTATGCTCACGTTGACTGTCCCGGTCACGCTGACTATATCAAGAACATGGTTACCGGTGCAGCCCAAATGGACGGAGCTATTCTAGTAGTAGCAGCTACCGATGGTCCTATGCCTCAAACCCGTGAACATATTCTTTTAGCTCGTCAGGTTGGTGTTCCTAAGCTCGTTGTTTTCATGAATAAAGTTGACCTGGTTGACGACGAAGAACTTCTCGAGCTTGTTGAAATGGAAATCCGCGACCTGCTTTCATTCTATGGCTTTGATGGTGATGAAACACCTGTTATCCGTGGATCTGCATTAGGTGGATTGAACAAAGAACCCAAATGGCAGGAAAAAATCATGGAACTTATGGATGCTGTAGATAGCTACGTTCCATTACCAGTTCGTGACCGCGATAAGGACTTTTTGATGCCTGTTGAGGACGTTTTCTCAATTACCGGCCGTGGTACTGTTGCAACTGGTCGTATTGAAACCGGTGTTATCCATGTTGGAGACCCTGTTGACATCATCGGATTAGGTGCTGAAAAAATGAAATCAGTTGTTACCGGTGTTGAAATGTTCCGCAAAATTCTTGATGAAGGCGAAGCTGGTGATAATGCTGGTTTACTGTTACGCGGTATTGATAAGGATGAAATCCGTCGTGGTATGGTAATTGCCAAGCCTGGCTCGATTAAGCCACATAAAGAATTTAAGGCTGAAGTTTATATTCTGAAAAAAGAAGAAGGCGGGCGTCATACACCATTCCATAAACATTATCGTCCACAGTTCTATTTCAGAACCACTGACGTAACCGGTGAGATCAGTCTTCCTGAAGGAGTTGAAATGGTTATGCCCGGCGACAACCTTACAATTCATGTTAATTTGATCCATCAAATTGCTTTGAATAAAGGATTGCGTTTTGCAATTCGTGAAGGCGGTCGTACCGTAGGTGCCGGACAGATCACTGAAATACTTGATTAAAGTATTGTCTTGTATCTGTTTACAAAACTGATCCAAACAGAACTAATTAATCATAATGGCTTCTAAACGGGTGTAGCTCAGTTGGTAGAGCATCGGTCTCCAAAACCGAGTGCCGGGAGTTCGAGTCTCTCCACCCGTGCAAAATTTGTTAATGATGGCAAAGTTTAGTTTAAAAACATACATCAACGAAAGTTACGATGAGTTGGTGCATAAAGTATCATGGCCTACATGGAGTGAGCTGCAAAGTAGTGCAATTGTTGTATCCGTTGCTTCCCTAATAATCGCTTTAGTCGTTTATTTGATGGATAAATCCTTTCAGACAATACTTGAGCAATTCTACAAGCTTGTTTGATTTGTGCATTACCGAGCGTCAATTATATCCTGGTATTAATTCTTTTCAATTTCAACACAAAGAATGAGTGATGATCAAAAAAAATGGTACGTTTTACGGGCCATTACAGGGAATGAAAAGAAAGTGAAACAATACATCGAAAGTGAAGTAAGTCGCTTGGGATTGAAAGATTATGTTTCGCAGGTTCTTATCCCTACTGAGAAAGTTTTTCAAATCAGAAAGGGTAAGAAAATAAGTAAAGAACGTAATTTTTTTCCCGGTTATGTTTTGGTAGAAGCCGTACTTATTGGCGAGGTGCCTCATATTTTGAGGAATGTACCCGGTGTGTTGGGCTTTCTTGGAACTAAGGGTGAAGCTGAACCTCTGCGTCAGTCAGAAGTGAACCGTATTTTAGGCAGGGTTGACGAAATGGCAGAGAAAGGCGAAGAACTCAATATTCCTTTTATCATTGGTGAGACAGTTACTGTTATTGATGGTCCATTCAACAGTTTTAGCGGAGTTATTGAAGAAATCAATGAAGAGAAGAAACGTTTGAAAGTAATGGTTAAGATTTTTGGCAGAAAAACTCCACTGGAATTAAGTTTCATGCAAGTTGAAAAAGAATAATACCTACACAGCCTGTTAAAGGCAATTAATTTTTTAATATTCACCTATTTACCTGATAAAAACATGGCAAAAGAAATAGCTGGACTGATTAAATTGCAGATTAAGGGCGGAGCTGCTAATCCATCTCCACCGGTTGGGCCTGCTTTAGGTGCAAGAGGGGTGAACATAATGGAGTTTTGTAAACAGTTCAATGCACGAACACAAAATACAATGGGCGTGCTGATTCCTGTAATCATTACTGTGTACAAAGATAAGTCGTTCACTTTCATTATTAAATCTCCTCCCGTTGCAGTTCAATTACTTGAAGCTGCAAAAGCCAAACAAGGCTCACCCGAACCTAACCGAAGAAAAGTAGCTTCGGTTACCTGGGAACAGGTTCAGGCTATTGCTGAAAACAAAATGAATGACTTAAATGCATTTACAATGGAATCAGCAATTAGTATGGTTGCAGGTACTGCCCGTAGCATGGGGATCGCAATCAAAGGTAAATCACCCATTGAAGCTAAATAATCAATGGATGTAAGTGTTAACAAACCTATGCAAACGCTAACTTATTAAAAAAGAAGATGGCAACACTGACAAAAAAACGAAAAGAAGCTCTGAAAAAACTCGATAAAAACGCAGTTTATTCCTTGTCTGATGCTGCAAAACTTGTAAAAGAAATCACTTATACAAAATTTGATGCTTCAGTTGATCTTGATGTACGCCTTGGCGTTGATCCGCGAAAAGCAAATCAAATGGTGAGAGGGGTTGTTACATTGCCACACGGTACAGGAAAAACTGTCAGAGTTCTTGTTCTTTGCCCTCCTGAAAATGAAGAGGAAGCAAAAGCAGCCGGAGCTGATCATGTAGGTCTTGATGAATATATCAATAAAATTAAAGGCGGATGGACCGATGTTGATGTAATCATTACCATGCCTACTGTAATGCCTAAGATAGGTGCACTGGGAAAAATTTTAGGACCCCGTGGCCTTATGCCTAACCCGAAAGCCGGAACTGTTACTATGGAAATTGGAAAAGCTGTAACTGAAGTTAAAGCCGGGAAGATTGATTTTAAAGTTGACAGATACGGTATCATCCACACTTCAATAGGTAAAGTATCTTTTGAGGTACCTAAGATTATGGATAACGCTAAGGAACTGCTTCAGACAATTATTAAGTTAAAGCCTGCAGCAGCTAAAGGTACCTATATCAAAAGTATTTATATGTCGAGTACGATGAGTCCGGGTATTCATGTTGATCCTAAATCATTTACTTCATAAAATGTCATTGTGATTAAAGGTGTGTAGCCAACGATCGCGTTGATATTTTTGAAATAAAATCTAAGGAGTTATGAAAAAGGAAGATAAAACTCAATTAATTGAATCTCTGTCAGAGCAGCTTAAAAATGTAAGTTGTCTCTATATCACTGATACTTCTGATTTAAATGTTGAGGTTACCAACCAATTACGCAGGCAATGCTTCAGAAAAGACATCAAAATGATGGTTGTGAAAAACACACTTCTGAGAAAAGCGATGGAACGTTCAGGAAGGGATTTCTCAGATCTTTATGGTGTGCTTGCCGGTCCTACAGCAATAATGACATCTGAAGTTGCCAATGATCCTGCAAAACTTATTAAAGAATTCAGGAAAAGTGCCCCTAAACCTATACTCAAGGGTGCTTATATTGAAGAAATGTCGTATATTGGCGATAATCAGATTGATTTTCTGATCAACATTAAATCAAAGAATGAATTGGTGGGCGATCTCATTGCTTTATTGCAATCACCAATCCGAAATGTGATCTCCGGATTGCAATCGGGTGGAGCAAAAATTGCCGGTATTCTGGAAACTTTATCAGAAAAGAAATCATAAACTTTTCAAAACATTTAGTTTTCATAAGGCACTATTTATTTTTTAAATTAAACAAAACAATTAATAGAACATTTAAATAACTAATAAAATGGCAGATTTAAAAGCTTTCGCAGAACAACTGGTTAACTTAACAGTTAAAGAAGTCAATGAATTGGCTAATATTCTGAAAGAAGAATACGGCATTGAGCCGGCAGCAGCAGCTCCGGTAATGATGGCTGGCCCTGTTGGTGGTGAAGCTGCAGCAGCAGTTGAAGAACAAACACAGTTTGATGTTATTTTAAAACATCCCGGACAGTCAAAATTAGCCGTTGTTAAATTAGTAAAAGAACTCACCAGCTTAGGTCTTAAAGAAGCAAAAGAATTGGTTGATGCCGCTCCAAAAGCTATAAAAGAAGGTATTACCAAAGATGAAGCTGAAGCATTAGCAAAGCAACTGCAAGAAGCCGGTGCTGAAGTTGAGATTAAATAATTTCAACATCTATCATAAAAACAGACCTACTCAACCCTTTTTAGGGCTGAGTGGTCTGTTTGCATATAATCCCAATGCGGGTTGTCCTTAATTATTAATTAGCTGCAAACTTAAAATTCAAACGACATTGGCAACTGAAAAAATAAAAAGAATTAGTTTTGCATCTGCGCAGATTAAGGCCGAATATCCTGACTTTCTCGATATCCAACTAAAATCCTTTCAGGATTTTTTTCAGTTGGAAACAAATCCGGAAAACAGGATGAATGAGGGCCTTTTTAAAGTTTTTAGTGAAAACTTTCCAATAACAGATGCCCGAAATAATTTTGTCCTTGAATTTCTGGACTATTTTATTGACCCACCCCGCTATTCAATTGATGAATGCCTGGAAAGAGGCTTGTCGTACAGTGTACCTCTAAAGGCAAAACTAAGATTATATTGTACAGACCCCGAGCATGAAGATTTTGAAACTATCATTCAGGATGTTTATCTTGGAATGATACCTTATATGACACCCAGAGGCACATTTATTATAAATGGAGCCGAGCGTGTTGTAGTTTCTCAGTTGCACCGGTCGCCGGGCGTTTTCTTTGGCACTTCGTTCCATGCCAATGGACAGCAACTCTATTCTGCACGAATTATCCCGTTTAAGGGTTCGTGGATGGAGTTTACAACTGATATCAATAATGTCATGTATGCTTACATAGACAGAAAAAAGAAATTACCGGTAACTACATTGCTTCGTGCTATTGGTTACGAAACCGACCGGGATATCCTTGAAATATTTGAACTTGCAGTTGAAGTTAAAGTCAGCAAAGCTGCACTGAAGAAAATAGTTGGCAGCAAACTGGCTGCCAGAGTTCTTAAAACATGGATTGAAGACTTTGTGGATGAAGATACCGGCGAAGTTGTTTCAATTGAAAGAACCGAAGTAATTATTGACAGAGAAACAATCATTGAGAATGAGCATATTGACATGATCCTTGAGTCAGGTTCAAAAACAATACTTATTCACAAGGAAGGAGCTAATGTTCAGGATTATTCAATCATTTTCAATACCCTGCAAAAGGATACGGCTAACTCAGGTAAAGAAGCCGTTGACTTTATTTATCGTTTACTCCGTAACGCAGAACCTCCTGATGAAGAAACTGCCCGTGGCATAATTGAAAAGCTTTTCTTCTCCGATAAACGTTACGACCTTGATGAAGTTGGGCGTTACAGGATAAACAAAAAATTAAACCTTGATATATCAAACGATATAAGGGTTCTTACCAAAGAAGACATTATCTCAATTATAAAATATCTGATTGGATTAATTAACGACCGCACTGAAGTTGATGATATTGACCACCTCAGTAACCGAAGGGTACGAACCGTTGGCGAACAGCTTTACAATCAGTTTGGTGTTGGACTGGCACGTATGGCACGTACTATCAGGGAACGCATGAATGTTCGTGATAATGAGGTATTTACACCAATGGATCTGATTAATGCAAAGACCTTGTCAGCTGTGATCAATTCATTCTTTGGAACCAATCAGTTATCACAATTTATGGATCAAACCAATCCTCTGGCTGAGTTAACTCACAAACGCAGAGTATCAGCCTTAGGACCTGGTGGTCTTTCACGTGAACGCGCTGGTTTTGAGGTTCGTGACGTTCACTTTACACATTATGGACGCCTGTGTACAATCGAAACACCCGAAGGACCAAACATTGGTCTGATATCATCACTTTGTGTTTTTGCCAAAATAAACCGGATGGGGTTCATTGAGACCCCTTATCAGAAAGTTGTCGATGGTAAGGTTGCACTGAAAGAGGCTCCTATTTATCTTAGCGCTGAAGAAGAAGAAAGTAAGATTATTGCTCAGGCAAGTACTCCTATTTCAGATCAGGGATACATTGCTGACGAAAATGTTAAGGTTCGTTATCTGGCTGATTATCCAATAGTTGACCGTACCAAGGTTGACCTTATTGACGTAGCACCTAACCAGATTGCATCAATAGCAGCATCGCTCATTCCATTTCTTGAACATGATGATGCTAACCGTGCTTTGATGGGATCAAACATGATGCGCCAGGCTGTTCCTTTATTGAATCCTGAAATTCCTTTCGTAGGGACAGGAATAGAAAAAGCTGTAGTCCGCGATTCCAGAGTACTGCTTCACGCTGAAGGCGATGGCATTGTAGAATATGCTGACTCAACGGATATTGTAATCCGTTATACACGTGCTGAAAACGAACGCCTTGTCAGCTTTGATGATGATGTAAAAAGATATAACCTTACCAAGTTTACCCGAACCAATCAAAACACCTGTATCAATCTTAGGCCTGTAGTTCAAAAAGGAATGAAGGTAAGTAAAGGACAGGTATTGTGTGAAGGTTATGCAACACAAAATGGAGAACTGGCTCTGGGTCGTAACCTTATGGCAGCATTCATACCGTGGAAAGGATATAATTTTGAGGATGCTATTGTAATTTCTGAACGTATTGTAAGAGAAGATATATTTACTTCAATTCATATTGAAGAGTTTGTACTTGAAGTTCGAGATACCAAGCGTGGAATTGAAGAGTTGACAAGTGACATTCCAAATGTCAGTGCTGACGCAACAAAAGACCTTGATGAATTTGGATTGGTTCGTATTGGTGCAGAGGTAAAGGAAGGTGATATTCTTATTGGGAAAATTACGCCAAAAGGTGAAAGCGATCCTACGCCGGAAGAAAAATTATTACGTGCAATCTTTGGTGATAAAGCCGGTGACGTAAAGGATGCTTCGCTAAAAGCACCTCCATCAATGAAAGGTGTAGTTGTTGATAAAAAATTATTTTCAAGGGTTTTTAAAGATAAAAAGTCCAAAGCTAAAGATAAAGATATCGTCAAAAACCTTGAAGAAGAATTCAATAACAACGTAAATGACCTGAAAAACAAACTCGTTGACAAACTTACTGTCATCCTGAATGGAAAAACATCTCAGGGTGTGTATAATAATTTTAAAGAACTGCTTGTACCTAAAAAAATCAAGTTTACATATAAAATTCTCAGTGGGCTTGATTTCAACAATGTCAACCCCAACCGGTGGACTTCAGACAAAGCGAATAATGACATGATCAAAGAAATGATCAATAATTATATAATCCAGTACAAGGAAATACTTGGAGTTTATAATCGTAAGAAGTTTGTTGCCACAGTTGGTGATGAATTACCTACCGGTATTGTACAGATGGCAAAAGTATATGTTGCAAAAAAACGCAAGCTGACGGTTGGTGATAAAATGGCTGGCAGACATGGAAACAAGGGTATTGTAGCAAGAATTGTACGTGAAGAAGATATGCCTTTCCTCGAAGACGGAACTCCTGTGGATATTGTGTTAAATCCGCTTGGTGTACCGTCACGAATGAATCTGGGTCAGATTTACGAAACAATACTTGGCTGGGCAGCAGCTAAGTTGGGTCTGCATTTTGAATCTCCAATTTTTGATGGCGGTAATATTGATCAAATCAATGAATACCTTAGTAAAGCAGGTTTACCTGAAAATGGTCAGGTTTATCTTTACGATGGTGGCACAGGTGAGCGCTTTGATCAACCTGCTACCGTAGGCTATATTTATATGATGAAGCTTCACCATTTGGTTGACGATAAGATGCATGCTCGTTCAATAGGTCCTTACTCTCTTATTACACAGCAACCTCTCGGTGGTAAAGCCCAGTTTGGAGGTCAGCGTTTTGGTGAAATGGAAGTATGGGCATTGGAAGCTTTTGGTGCTGCAAATATTCTTCAGGAAGTTCTTACTGTTAAATCTGACGATGTAAGCGGCAGGGCTAAAGCATATGAAGCTATTGTGAAGGGTCAGAACATGCCCACTCCCGGAATTCCTGAATCTTTCAACGTATTGATCCATGAATTAAGAGGCCTTTGTCTTGACGTAACCTTTAATTAGGAACCCTTTGATTTCCACCTTTTTAAGGTATAATTTAACATAGTAAAAAATTTTACTTTATATAAAATCAAATGGCTTATAGAAAAGAAAATACGGTAGGTAGTGCCTTTTCAAGTATTACCATTAGTCTTTCTTCACCTGAATACATCCTTGAACGTTCAAGCGGTGAGGTGTTAAAACCAGAAACTATTAACTACAGGACATACAAACCAGAACGTGATGGCTTGTTTTGTGAAAGAATTTTCGGACCGGTAAAGGATTGGGAATGTCATTGCGGTAAATATAAACGTATCAGATACAAAGGCATTGTATGTGATCGTTGTGGCGTTGAAGTTACTGAAAAGAAAGTGCGTCGTGAACGCGTTGGTCATATTCAACTGGTAGTTCCGGTAGCGCATATTTGGTTTTTCAGATCACTGCCAAATAAAATCGGGGCATTGCTCGGCATAACAACAAAAAAGATTGAACAAATCATTTATTACGAAAAATATGTTGTGATCAATCCTGGCGTTATGCGTCATGAAAAATTCATATCTTCAGAAAGCAGTAGTTTAAAACGTCAGGAAAACATTCAGTATCTTGATCTTATTTCTGAAGAAGAGTATTTTGAAATTCTTGAAAAATTACCCAAAGAAAATCAATATCTTGACGATAGCGATCCTGAAAAGTTCATAGCAAAAATGGGAGCTGAAGCAATACACGATCTTCTAAGCAGACTTGATCTGGATAAAGAATCGTTTGAGCTTCGCGACCGTGCCAATAAAGAAACATCGCAACAACGTAAGCAGGATATTCTTAAACGCTTGCAGGTATTTGAAGCTTTTCGTGATGGACAACGCCATATTGACAACCGCCCTGAATGGATGATTGTAAAGGTTGTGCCGGTAATACCGCCTGAGCTTCGTCCCTTGGTGCCGCTTGATGGAGGTCGTTTTGCAACATCCGATCTCAACGACCTTTACAGACGTGTGATAATACGTAATAACCGTTTAAAGAGACTTATTGAGATCAAAGCTCCTGATGTGATCATGCGTAACGAAAAGCGTATGCTTCAGGAAGCTGTTGACTCTTTATTTGATAACTCAAGAAAAGCAAGTTCAGTTAAAACTGAATCAAACAGGGCTTTAAAATCTTTGAGCGATAGTCTTAAAGGAAAACAGGGACGTTTTCGTCAGAACCTTTTAGGTAAACGTGTTGACTATTCCGGACGTTCGGTAATTGTGGTCGGACCCGAACTTAAACTTTACGAATGTGGCCTTCCAAAGGAAATGGCTTCTGAGCTTTACAAACCTTTCATTATTCGCAAACTTCTCGAAAGAGGTATTGTAAAAACAGTTAAAACAGCAAAAAAGATTGTTGATCGTAAAGACCCTGTTGTTTGGGATATTCTGGAAAACATCCTGAAAGGGCACCCGGTTTTGCTTAACCGTGCTCCAACGTTACACCGTCTTGGTATTCAGGCTTTTCAGCCAAAACTCATTGAAGGTAAGGCAATACAGCTTCATCCTCTGGTATGTACAGCATTTAACGCTGACTTCGATGGAGACCAGATGGCGGTTCACGTGCCATTAGGAAATGCTGCAATTCTTGAAGCTCAGATTTTAATGCTGGCATCACATAATATTCTTAATCCAGCTAATGGCGCTCCCATTACCGTTCCTTCGCAAGACATGGTTCTGGGATTATACTATATGACAAAAGCAAGAAAAAGCATTCCTGAAAATCCTGTTAAAGGAGAAGGTATGACTTTTTATTCTCCTGAGGAAGTTATCATTGCCTATAACGAACGCAAAGTTGATCTGCATGCTATCATAAAAGTTAAGATCGAACTTCCTGAAAATGGTGCTTTTGTAAAAAGGATCATTGAAACCACAGTTGGTCGTGTTTTATTCAACCAGGTGGTTCCAAGGGAATATGGCTATATTAATCAGGTTTTGAATAAAAAAGCATTAAGAGATATCATTGGTGATATCCTTAAAAAAACCGATAATGCTCAGGTTGCCAAATTCCTCGACGATATTAAAGATCTTGGATTCAATATGGCATTCAAGGGTGGTCTCTCATTTAACCTGGGTGATGTGGTAGTTCCGGAGGAGAAAGCTGAGTTTATTGAAAAAGCCAATCAGGAAGTTGAAGAGATCCTGTCAAGTTATAACATGGGATTCATTACATATAATGAGCGTTATAACAAAATCATTGATGTATGGTCACATACAAATTCACTTCTTACCATAACCCTGATGAATAAGCTGATCAATGACAAGCAGGGATTTAACCCTGTTTATATGATGCTTGATTCAGGTGCCCGTGGTTCAAAAGAGCAGATCAGACAACTATCAGGAATGCGTGGTTTGATGGCCAAGCCTCAAAAGTCAACAGCAACAGGTGCTGAAATCATTGAAAACCCGATTTTATCAAACTTCAAGGAAGGTCTTTCAGTACTTGAATATTTCATTTCCACTCACGGTGCACGTAAAGGTTTGGCTGACACAGCCCTTAAAACTGCTGATGCCGGTTACCTAACCCGAAGACTTGTTGACGTTTCGCAGGACGTAATTATTTCAGAAGAAGACTGCGGAACACTGCGTGGTTTAACAATTACATCACTGAAAAAGAGTGAGGAAGTAGTAGAAACACTTTACGACCGTATCCTTGGACGCGTAACACTGCACGATGTGCATCATCCGAATACCGGAGAGCTCATAATAGCAGCCGGAAACGAACTTACTGAAGATATCTGTCGTATTATTGAAGAATCGCCAATTGAATCGGTTGAAATTCGTTCAGTTCTCACCTGCGAATCAAAACTTGGTGTTTGCGCCAAATGTTACGGACGTAATCTTGCCTCTGGGCATATGGTACAAAAAGGTGAAGCAGTGGGAGTTATAGCAGCTCAATCAATTGGTGAACCTGGTACACAGCTTACTCTTAGAACCTTCCACATGGGTGGTTCAGCTTCAAGTATTGATATTTCCTCAAAAATCCAATCAAAATACGATGGTATCATAGAGATTGATGAATTGCGCTATGTAGATTATCCTACTGAAAATAATCCGAATGCAAGTATTGTTATCGGGCGTTCAGCCGAAATGAGGATAGTTGATAAAAACACCGGAATACCATTAACATCAGCTCATATTCCTTACGGTGCAAAACTTTATTTCAGAAGTGGAGATGATTTGTCAAAAGGTAATCTGATTGCCGAGTGGGACCCTTATAATGCGGTTATTCTTTCAGAAGTTACAGGGAAAATTGTTTATGACAATATTATCGAAGGTGTAACATATAAGGTGGAATCGGATGAGCAAACAGGTTATCATGACAAGGTTGTTATTGAGAGCCGTCAAAAAGCGAAGAATCCTTCTGTCAGAATAGTTTCGGACAATGATGAAACTCTGAGGACTTACGACATACCTGTTGGCGCACATATCATTGTTGAAGAACATCATACGATCAAAGCCGGAGAAGTACTTGCCAAAATCCCCAGAGCTATTGGTAAAACAGGTGATATCACCGGTGGTTTGCCACGCGTAACGGAATTATTTGAAGCACGTAACCCATCAGATCCGGCTGTTGTATCCGAAATTGATGGTGTTGTTTCTTTTGGTAAAAAATTAAAACGTGGTAACAGAGAAGTAATAATTACTTCAAAAACCGGTGAAGAAAAAAGCTATCTCATACCTACAACCAAACAGATACTGGCTCAGGAAAACGATTATGTAAAAGCCGGAGCTCCTCTTTCTGATGGTGCAATAACACCTGCTTCTATCCTTGCAATTAAAGGACCTATGAAGGTTCAGGAATATATTGTAAATGAAGTTCAGGAAGTATATCGCCTCCAGGGTGTAAAAATTAACGACAAGCATTTCGAGGTCATCGTTCGTCAAATGATGCGTAAAGTTGAAGTTGAAGATCCGGGCGACACCAAGTTCCTGGAAGGTGAACTGGTAAATAAAACTGATTTCCACGAAGAAAATGACTGGATATTTGGAAAGAAAGTTGTTGTAGATGTTGGGGATTCAATCAATTTCAAAGCAGGACAAATAGTTACAGCACGTAAATTGCGTGATGAGAACTCACTTCTGAAACGCCGCGACAAAGCTTTGGTTGAGGCTCGAGATGCAAAACCAGCAACGGCACGCCAGATACTCCAGGGTATTACCAAAGCTTCGTTACAGACAAAGAGCTGGATATCAGCGGCTTCATTCCAGGAAACAACCAAAGTATTAACTCTTGCTTCGGTAAATGCCAAACGCGATGAGCTGATTGGATTAAAAGAAAACGTAATCGTTGGTCATTTAATCCCTGCCGGCACCGGTCTCAGAGAATATGACCGCTTGATCGTTGGATCGCCCGAAGAATATGAACAATTACTTGCATCAAAATCTGAGTAATTAGTTTTACTCAGGTTTTGCTGCCTTAAAAAAATAAATTATAATGGAAGCTCCTAAAGGTCAACAACTTAACATCGAACTCACCGATGAAATAGCTGAGGGTATTTATTCAAACCTGGCAATTATCACACATTCACAATCAGAATTTATTGTTGATTTTGTGAAAATGATGCCCGGCGCCCCAAAAGCTAAAGTAAAATCGAGGATTATACTAACGCCACAACATGCCAAGCGATTACTTAAAGCATTGAATGACAATATTTCAAAGTTTGAATCAATGCATGGCATAATTAAAGAATCAGATGCTGTGCCCTTCAATCTTGGTACTCCCACAGCTCAGGCCTGATTTTATCTTTTGTAAGAATTTTCTATCCCCATTATGGCTAAATGCCGTAATGGGGTTTTGTGCTTTGAAAAGCAATGTATGTTTTTTGTAGTAGGCTTGGTTTTTCTTAGTATATTTGTAAAAATCGTTTTACGGTTCAAACCGGCATTCCAATCATGAAAACACAAATCCCTGCTATTCTGCTTCTGGTCGTATTATTTGCGAATAACATTCATGGGCAAATCAATCCGGAAGCCTATCGTACCGAAAGGGAGCGCATGGTAAAAGAACAAATTGCCAATCGTGGCATTAAGCATAAGCCAACTCTTGAGGCAATGAGAAGCGTTCCCCGTCATCAGTTTGTTCCAGCCAGTCAGATCTCAAATGCCTATCGTGATGGTCCCTTGCCTATTGGTTATGGTCAAACCATCTCTCAGCCATACATTGTAGCATATATGACTGAAGCAATTGATCCCAAACTACATCACAAAGTGCTTGAAATTGGCACCGGCTCAGGTTATCAGGCAGCAATACTTTCACAAATTGTAGATAAAATATATACTATTGAGATCATACCTGAACTTGCCGAGTCATCGTCCAAAATTTTCAAAAAACTGGATTATAAAAATATTTTTGTTAAAACCGCCGATGGCTACTACGGATGGGAAGAAGCCGGACCATTTGATGCTATCATAGTAACTGCAGCAACAGAGTTCATACCTCCTCCCCTGCTATCACAATTAAAAGAAGGAGGAAAAATGATAATTCCGGTAGGAAGCCCGTTCATGGTTCAGCAATTAACGCTTGTTGAAAAATTAAAAAACAAAATATCTACTAAAAGTGTAATGCCTGTAAGGTTTGTTCCTTTCACAAGAAGCAAATAAAATAGCCATGAAGCCAGCTTTTTCATTGCGTTACGGAATAGCACTCATTTTATTGTCAGCTTCCGTTATTGCTTCTCAGATAACCTTAATGCAAATTCTTACAATCGAGCAATGGCATCATTTTGCATTTATGGTCATTTCAATCGCTTTGCTTGGCTTTGGTGCAGCCGGAACAGTAATCTCAATTTTCAGAGATGCCATTCTCAAACAGAAAAATATTCTTTTGCCCTTATTTGCAATAGTGGCAGGCTTCTGCCTGGGTCCGGTTCACAGGCTTGCAGCCACAAAATTACTGGCGTTTGATCTTTATTTGTTATTTATTGATAGCAGTCAATTCTGGAAACTTGCTGCCAACCTGATCATTTATTTTCTTCCATTCTTCTTTGCTGCTCTTATTATCGGCATTCTTTTTACTGAATATGTTGCCGACATTGGGAAATTATATTTTATAAACCTTATTGGCTCAGGTCTAGGTGCGTTGCTTGCGTTGCCGGTTCTAAACAGTATGTTTCCATGGGAAGCAAAATCCTTATTTGCGTTTCTTGCAGTTGTTTCAGGGCTTTTATTCATAAAAAAAGCCAAACCGGTATATGCCTCTTTAATTTCTTTGCTGGCGTTAAGCTTTGTCATTATTAGCTGGTTCTTGCCTTACAAACTGAATATTTCGCAGTATAAAAGCCTCAGTAAAAGCCTGCATCTGCCCGATGCAACGATAATATATGAAAAACCAGATATTTTTGGATTGACTCAGGTACTTACTTCGCCTGCTTTACGCTATGCTCCGGGAATCAGTTTGTCGTTCGACGGTGAAGTTCCGGTATTATCGGCTGTTTTTATAAACGGCGATTTCACTGGTGTTCTTAACAATAACAAAGACCGCAATTCTCATCCGGCAAATTATTCAACATTTGCCCTGCCCTATTCAATTTGTAAACCCGATTCAGTTCTGGTTCTTAATGCAGGAACCGGATATTTTGTTGATCAGGCTTTGCAGAATGGTGCTAATAAAATTGATGTTGCTGAGCCAAATAAAGCACTTGTAAAAATGATGAAAACCGTTTTTCCTGAAGAATCCGGAATGCTTTATAATCATGAAAAGGTTTGTGTTCATACTATTGATTCAAGAACCTTTATTTCGTCAACAAAACAGAAATACGACCTGATAATCCTGCCCGTTCTTGATGCATTTGGTGGTATTTCAGGGCTTTATGCCATGCAGGAAAACTACATCCTCACCATCGAAGGATTTAATCAGATGTGGAATGCGCTTAGCCCTGACGGATGTATTACCGTTTCATCCTGGCTTGATTATCCTGTACGAACCCCGCTGAAGGTTTGTGCCACTCTGGTGCAAATGCTAAAAGACAATAATATTTCTGATCCGAAGCTGCATATTGCAATGATCAAAAGCTGGAGTACGGCTACTTTTGTTGTCACCAAATCGTCCTTAAAGGAGCAACAAATTAATGCAGCCCGTTCTTTTTGTGATTCTCTGTATTTTGATCCGGTTTTACTTCCGGGCATTAATTATGACGAGCGCAATAAATACAATACCTTTAACGACCCCGCATTATTCAGCCTGATTGATTCGATAACTGCTGATAGTAAAGCTTACAGGCAATATGAATTTTTTATTGAACCCTCAACAGATAACTGCCCTTATTTCAATCACTTTTTTCGCCTGAAAACCCTGCCTGTTCTTCGTGATCTTTATAATAACCAAACATTACCCTTCCTGGAGCTAGGTTATCTGATAGTGATCGTAAGCTTACTGCAGGTTACCCTGCTCTCACTGCTTTTCATTTTACTTCCTTTATTCAGGCTGAAATTCAGCGGTCGCCGGAAAATGCCTGTACTTATATATTTTGCTTCTTTGGGGTTAGGATATATGTTCATTGAAATCATTCTTATCCAGCGTTTTATAATATATTTTGGCAGCCCTGTAATCTCTGTTTCATGGGTAATTGCAGCGATGATGGTAAGCTCAGGAACAGGTAGTTATTTTGGCGGGAAATTTGAAGTGTCGAAAAACAACTTACTATATGCCTTGATAATAATCCTGTTTTGCTGTTCAGTAATACTTTTTGGTTTGAACCCGCTGATTAATGCAAGCACAGGATTACCAACGGGTTACAAGATCATTATCGCACTGATAGTTATCGCTTTGCCATCATTTTTTATGGGTATTCCTTTTCCCGTTGCTCTAAAAATCATTTCAAAGGATAATGAAGCTCTTATACCCTGGGCATGGGGAATAAATGGTTGTTTTTCAGTAATAGCTTCACCATTGGCAGCTCTGCTTGCTGTTGAAGCAGGTTATACCAAAGTGATGGCTATTGCAACAGCAGCCTATTTTCTTGCTTTGTTATTTTCAGGGATGCTTAGTGCCAGGCAGCTTACTCCTTAATACACCTTACTGAGAAGCCATAGCCTCTAAAAAAGAAATTGCGATAGAAATCATCAACATTTTTACTTAAATAGCAGGCATTTGAGTTCTCAGCATCATAAGTATCGGCACTCCACCAGAAGCCATTATCGCCGGCTGAGCTGAACTGACCATTATAATGACGATATCCACCGGGCATGGCGCTGAAATTACTTGTGTTTGAACCATTGCCACCTTCATTCCAGCCACTTGTTGATTTCATTTTATAACCGGCAAGTTCCTCACTACCCAGCATCCGGGCTAATTCCTGCCAATCGTAATCAATAGGTACCCTGAATCCTTCAGGAGCCAGACCGCGGGGATCGGTAACAGCATACCAGTTATACATCCTTCCGTATTTAGCCTCGTTAGCAGGATCATTTTCATAAAAACACCAGGCTGGCTTTTTCTGCATCGAATAGGCTTTCCACTCCTGATCAGTTTTTACATGAGGTATCAAATCACCATTACGAAAACGAACGACATTAAGATTCTCTGCCATCCATTCCTGATAACCTATCTTGATTGTTTTAATTTTTTGTGGCTGTACTTGTACTGATTGCTGCTGAAATGCAACAAAGACAAAAGCGGCAGATAAAACCGCGAATATAAACAGGTAACTGAGATGCTTTTTCATAAAATAAGACTTTATAAAAATTAAGATTATAGACTGAAAAAATTAAGCTTAACAACTTTCATAAGCCGTTTAAACGGCTAAAACCATGCCAGAATCCACAATAGCTTACAAAATTGTTGCAATGATATTAATTTTTGAGAAATTATTTAATGGTTCTGTCCAGGAATTATAATGATTTATGAATTTTTAGCAATTTTATCCGGCTATAGGTTCTGAAAAAATCATTCTTCGGGCTCAGAATATTCACACATCAGCTTTATTACCAATTCTGGAATAAGGCGCTACATCGAGGCTGGCAAATTCCCCTTTCAGGTATTTATAATAACCCGCAACTGCTATCATTGCAGCATTATCAGTACTATACTGGAACTCAGGTAAATAAACATCCCAGTTTCTTGTTTTCTGCAACTCCAGCATTTTATTCCTCAGTCCTGAATTTGCCGATACACCTCCGGCAATTGCAACTTCTTTTATACCTGTATACTCTGATGCCTTTATAAGTTTCTCAGTTAAAATTTCAATAATTATTGTCTGGATCGAAGCAGCAAGATCGGCTTTATTTGATTCAATGAAATCCGGATTCAACTTCAACTGGTCACGAAGAAAGTAAAGAAACGAGGTCTTTAATCCGCTGAAACTGTAATCAAGTCCTGCAATATTTGGTTTTGAAAATTTAAACCTGCCAGGATCACCAATGCTCGCGAGCTTATCAATCACAGGACCTCCTGGATAAGGCAAGCCCATGATCTTTGCCGCTTTGTCAAAAGCTTCTCCGGCTGCATCATCAATGGTCTGCCCTATCACTTTCATGTCAAAATAATCATCAACCCGAACAATTTGAGTATGCCCCCCCGAAACTGTCAGGCACAAAAAAGGGAAAGAAGGCAATTTTTTAGTTTCATTTTCTTTTATGATAAAATGCGACAAAACGTGAGCCTGCATATGATCAACCTCAATGAGCGGAATTCCGAGCGCCTGAGTAAAGGCTTTGGCAAACGATATCCCTACAAGTAAAGAACCAAGTAATCCGGGTCCTCTTGTAAAAGCCAGCGCCTGAATATCATATTTAGTTATATTTGCCGTTGTTAAAGCGGATTCAACAACAGGTATAATATTTTGCTGATGAGCACGACTGGCAAGCTCGGGAACCACACCACCGAAGTTTTTGTGAACCAATTGGTTAGCAATGATATTGGAGCGAATAATGTTCCCTTCGAGTACCGCTGCCGAAGTATCGTCGCATGAAGATTCTATACCTAAAATATATACTGCCACTTAATTAGTTTTCATTTGCTGTAAGAATGAGCAAAATTATTAAAAAAGCACTAAAAATAATGATGTGGGTCGTACTCTCACTTATTGTGCTGTTTATTTTGTTCTTAATTGCAGTACAGCACAGCGCAGTTCAAACTTATCTGGCAAAGCGATCGGCTTCATATTTAAGTAAAAAACTAAAAACTGAAGTTTACATTGAAAAACTTAAAGTGGTCTATCCTTTGGATATTGATATCAGGAACCTTGGCATCAGTGACTTGCACGGAAAACCGGTTTTCAGGACTCAAAAACTGCAATTCAGCCTTGCAAGCTTGCGACCAAAAGCTCATCACATAAAAGTTCGCAGGATCATACTGGATGAACCAGAGATCAACCTAATTACCTATGCCGGTGATTCAGTGATGAATTTCCAGTTTATTACTGATTATTTCTCAGGTTCTGATACCAGCGAAAGTGTATCAGCACCATGGACTTTCAGTCTGGTCAATGCTTCTATTATTAATGGTTCATTCTCATTGCATGATTATAATATTGAACCCGAACCATTCGGCATGGATTATGATCATCTGAAAGTTGACAGCATCAACCTGTATGTCAGTAATTTAACCTACAAAAATGACACTTTGATGACTTTCTTACAGCATTTGAGTGCTGTTGAAAACTGTGGGTTTAAATTAAAAAGGATGAGTGCCGATGTATTAATTTCAACCGAACAAATTTCTACCACAAATCTAATACTTCAAACCCCGGACTCTGATTTACTGCTCGATCTGGCATTCTTCTTTAACGATTTCAATAATTTCTCAGATTTTGTTGACAGCATATATGTGCAGGCAAAGATCTTTCCTTCAGATTTCGACTTGAAAGATCTGGTTTATTTTGTTCCTGATATTTATGGGATGAACAATAAAATCACTATTAAGGGAGAGGTTAGTGGTGAAGTGTCAAGTCTGAGCCTTAAGGATTTCGATATCGGATACGGGGCTTACACCCGGTTTGCAGGAAACATCAGCCTTGACGGATTGCCCGAGATCAGGGAAACATTCATACATATGAATGCACGTAATCTTTCAACTCATTATCTTGATCTTCAGAAATTCAGATTACCTTCGGAAAATGGGTTACCAACCTTCCTTGAACTTCCTGAACAAATAGTGCAATTCGGACTTGTTAAGGTAAAAGGCAGGTTCACAGGTTTTTACAATGATTTTGTTTCAGATGGCAATTTTCTTACAAATTACGGATCGCTAACAACTGATATCTCATTAAGCTATGATCTTAACAGTCAGTATTTTTCGTACAAAGGTGAATTAGAAACCAATAGGTTTAACCTTGGAAAACTGTTAAATCAGGAAGACTGGATAGGCAGACTGAACATGAATGCAAGGATTGATGGTGAAGGGCAACTACCTTCAAAGTTCGGTACTGTGTTTGAAGCCAATATTGATTCACTGGAATTTAAAGGTAACACAGTTGACAAACTTCAGATAAAAGGAGAGCTTGCAGATAAAAAGTTTAACGGCAGCCTGGCAATCAATGATGAGCTAATAAATTTCGATTTCAGGGGACTTGTTGATTTAAACGACGAGCCTCCGGTTTTCAATTTCATTGCTACACTGGATAATACTAACCTTGCACGTTTAAATCTGATTGACAGGGATAAAACCTCTTTGCTGTCGTCGAAACTTGAAATAAATTTTGCCGGTGATAATCCTGACAATCTGCTTGGGGAGATCCTTATCACTGACACCAAATATTCCGAAAAAGGAGAAAACTACCGTATAGATAGGTTTTCGCTTAATGCACATCCGGTGGATAATGGTAACCGAACATTAACATTGCGTTCAGATTTCATTGATGCCGATTTTAACGGTGAATTTGCATACAGCCAGATTTATCCGGCATTTCTAAAAATCCTCAGATATTATCTGCCTTCAGCAGGCGAAGAAAAATCAGAGATTATAGCTGAAACTCCTGATCAATCGTTCGTTGCTGTTGTAACTCTAAAAAACACTCAGGCACTCAGTGAATTATTCTTCCCTGATATTGTAATCAACACCAATGCAATCATTGAAACCCGTTTCAACTCAAAGGAAGAACTGATTGGGATCGCAGCCAGTGCATCCGATATTTCTCTTTACGGCACAAGGATAAAAGACTGGTATTTAAATGTAAGCGCTAAGAATCAGGAACTTAATGCGAAAACCGGTGCCGGAAGTTTTATCATAAAAGAAGCTTCAGAAACTGATACCCTCGCGTTAAAACTCGACAGGTTCCTGGTTGAAGCATCGTTTGCAGGCGATACCATACTTTACAATATTATCTGGGATAACCTAAAAACGTCAAAGGCTTACAATGGTGATATAAAAGGCTATTTCACCTTTATTAACAGTCCGAAACTGGAATTTGGGTTCACTGAATCAAATATCATGATAAACGATATCCCATGGTGGTTTAACCTTGACCATCAGGTAGTTATTGACACCACAACTATTGAGTTCAGCAATCTGAGATTTGAAAGCTCCGATCAGAAACTGGTTATTGATGGAAAAATATCGGATGATCCGATAGAAAAGCTGAATATCAGTTTCGACAACTGGAATTTATCTAACCTTGATGTTATTCTTAAAGCCTATGATATTGACATAAGTGGTGCCATTAATGGAAAGGTTGACCTGCTCGATTTATACCGTAACGCGACTTTTCTTGCTTTGCTGGGAATTGAAAATCTGACAATAAATCAAGAAAACCTGGGTAAACTTGAGTTCAACTCTTCGTGGGACCCTTACACCAAATCCGTGTGGCTTGATTCTCAAATTAAATATACAGGAAATGTAGGAACTATCATTCCGTTCAGTATGCAGGGCTTTTATTATCCTGATAGCGAGACCGATAATCTTGATCTAAAGGTTGATTTACACAATTTCAGGCTCGAAATGGTTAATCCCTTCCTGAGAGGAATTCTGGCAAATATAAAAGGGCTGGCGAGCGGAGAGGTTTTAGTGAAAGGACTATTATCCAAACCTGATGTCAGAGGCGATATTTCGCTGATGCGTACTGAGTTTACCGTTGATTTTACCAATACCCGATACTCTCTTGCAGATATTGTGCACATTGAAAAAGGCAAAATATGGGCAAACAATGTCAGGATTTATGATGAATATGGCAATTCAGGCACTGCAAGCCTCATGTTCTCGCATCAGAACTTCAACAACTGGGATATGGACATTCGTGTTCAGGCAAATAATCTGGCCGGACTACATACCACGTCAGCCGACAATAGTTTGTTTTATGGTACCGCATACGCAACAGGATTATTCTCATTAAAAGGCTCTTTCAACGATTTGTTAATGGATATAAACGTCCGCTCCGGACCGCTCACATATATCAACATTCCTATAAATTTTGCGGTAGACGTGAGCGATACTGATTTTATTGTTTTCATGAACCCTGAAAGTGATACCATTAAAGAAAACATCACTGAGACAGAGCGCTCATCGTTTAAGATGAATATGGATGTGTCAATAACACGTGATGCAATTGTACAGATATTCCTGCCATATCAGATGGGTAATCTGCGTAGCAGCGGTTCTGGAAATATGAAAATGGCATATACAACCAGCGGCGATTTCTCAATGTACGGTGATTATATTACCGAACAGGGAACTTTTCTTTTTACGATCCAGAACATGATTAACCGCTTGTTCACCATTGTTCCGGGCGGTACTATCCGCTGGAGCGGTGATCCGTATAATGCCGAGATAAATCTGCAAGCCACCTATAAAACACGTGTTACACTTAATAGTCTGCCAAATATCAGCGATGAATACCGCAACCGCCGTTTCCCGGTTGATTGTATTATTTCATTGAAAAACAGCCTTATGAATCCCGAAATATCCTTTGGGATACGTATGCCAAACGTTGATGAAGACATTCAACGTCAGGTGTTCAGTACTGTTGATACCACCAACGAAGTAATTATGAGCCGGCAAATGATCTCATTACTGGTTCTGAATAATTTTAATTTCACCACCGATCAGGCTCATCTTACTTCAACGCTTGGAAGTTCTTCGTTTGAGCTTATTTCAAACCAGCTTACAAACTGGCTTTCGCAGATCAGTAAGGATTTCGACATTGGTATTAATTATCGTCCTGCCGACCAGCTTTCATCAGAAGAATTAGAGGTTGCACTATCAACACAATTATGGGACGACAGAGTAATAATTGACGGAAATATCGGTATGACAGGTGATCGTATGGCTCAGCAAAATGCCAGTAATATTATCGGAGATATTAATGTGGAAGTAAAACTGACGCCAGACGGACGTATGCGTGTTAAGGCATTCAACAAATACAACAATCAGGAGATTACCGGCAGAGAAGCCCCTTATACTCAAGGTATTGGAGTGTTTTACCGTCGTGAATTCGACAAGATAAATGAACTATGGCTTCCGAAAAAAAGCAGGATAGAAGTGGAATTACCCGATAATGGCAATGATTTAATGATCAATGAAATAAAACATTAAGCCCGATGAGCCTGAAAAATTTCAAAATATATAAATCTTCAGCAGGTTCAGGAAAGACATTTACACTGGTCAGCGAATTTTTAAGGCTGATCATCTTAAATCCGGCTAACTACAGAAATATTCTTGCCATTACCTTCACCAATAAGGCTGCTAATGAGATGAAAATGAGAATCGTAAGCAGCCTGGTCCAGTTATCATCCGATCCCGGACTCTGGTCTTCCACACTGGAGAAAATGATCGAGCCATTGATCTCATTGCATGAATTAGATAAAGAAACGATCAGGCAGCGTGCAGTAATTGTAACTGCCAGCATACTTCATAATTATTCCGACCTTGCCGTAGCTACCATTGACAGCTTCATGCAAAAGGTGATACGAACATTTTCGCTGGATCTTAACCTTCCGCAAAATTATGAAGTAGAACTTGATACCGATACACTCAGACAGCGTGCCGTTGACCGCCTGATTGATCTGGCCGGTTCTGACAAGGAACTGACCAGATTAATGGTCAATTTTATTGAGAGCAAAACCGAAGATGATAAAAGCTGGCGTATTGAAAATGACTTTAATGAGACGGCAAAAATTCTGTTCAGAGAGGATAGCATAATTCATCGCCATGATCTGAAAAATCTTGAACTGGCAGACTATGACGCATATTATGTAAAACTGCGTAAATGGAATTCTGAATTTGAAAATAAAGTTGTTGGTATAGGTGACAAAGTTTTTGAATTAATTGAAAACAATGGGCTTGAGATTGACGATTTCCATTATGGCAAAAGTGGAGCACTCAGTTTTTTTATAAAATTAAGAAAAAAAGATTTTAAAAACTTCAATAAACCTGGAGTTCGAATCCAGGAAGCAGTAAATACAGGTAAATGGGCTAAAAAAGACAGACCAGAGCATATTCGTGAAAAAATTCATACTATCGATCCTGAAATTACTCAGCGATATATTCAGGCTCAACAGCTTGCAGGTGAGCCATTTCTGCGTTACAATTTATTCAGGCTATTGCTTCAAAACATGTATCCTTTAGCGGTTCTCGGCAGTATCGACAAGATTATAAGTGAAATAAACGAAGAAGAACACACATTGCCCATTACCGATTTCAATCCTCTTATTTTAAGTGTTACGCAAACGGAAACAATACCATATATCTACGAGCGACTGGGCAGCAAATATCATCATCTGATGATTGACGAATTTCAGGACACTTCAATAATGCAGTGGCGAAATCTGCTTCCTCTTGTTGGCAATGCTCTCTCGGAAAATTATCTGAATCTGGTGGTAGGTGATGCAAAACAAGCGATCTATCGCTGGAGGAACGGAGAGGTAGATCAGTTCATTGAATTGCCCAAATTACCCGGAACATTAAATGATGTAAATCAGGAACGCGAAGAAAACCTTATCAGGCATCACGAGATCAGGGAATTGCCCGTGAACTGGCGTTCGCATAAAGGTATTGTGGAGTTCAACAATGTTTTTTTCAAACACGTATCAAAATATCTGTCGCAGGAATATCAACCGGTTTATGGCGATATTAATCAGAAGTTCAATCCCGTTAAAGACAAGGGGTTTGTACAGATAGAGTTTTTCAGCCCGGAAAGCAAAGAAGACAAGTCAATGCTGGAAAGAATACCGGTTCTGATTAATGAGATCCTGAGTCTGAACTACAAGCTTGGTGACATTGCGATACTTTGCCGAAAAAATGAACAGGGATCGGAAATAGCGCGCTACCTGCTGGATCAGGGTATTAATGTCATTTCAGCCGAATCGCTATTACTGGGTAATTCCGAAAATGTGAAACTGGTAGTGTGTTTAATGAAGATCATTGCCGACGCAAATGATCAGTTAGCATATGCTGAGGCTCTCGTCATACTATCGCAAAAAGGGACTTTCGGCAATCTGACAATAAATGAATCAGGCAGGAAAGTGCTGACAAAAACTACAAACTCTAGAAATAAGGTTTTCGATATTGATGCGTTCGAGGGATTATTACAGGAATATGGCATATCGTTCTCACGCTCAGCGCTTCTTGATATGAACCTATATGATCTTGCCGATGAAATCATACGCCTCCTGCATCTTTCATATCATGATGATATTTATCTTCAGTTTTTCCTGAATGAACTGCATGGCACAATGAAGCAGAAGTCACTGACTTTAAGGGAATTATCAGATTGGTGGGAGGAGAAAGGCAGAAAAGTTTCGGTGATATTTCCTGAGAACCTTGATGCAGTGAAGATCATGACCATTCATAAAGCCAAGGGATTAGAATTCCCGGTTGTAATTTATCCGTATGCTGAGGGTGAGGTTAAACTAACGATTAAAAATATCTGGCTTGATATTGATGAGCCTCTGATTGAAAAAATGAAGAAGGCTTTATTGCCTGTTGCCAGACTCAATGACACCATGTTTGAAGAAATTAAAAACAAGGAGAACGAAAAATCTTTGCTCGATACTGTCAACCTGTTATATGTAGCATTTACCCGCGCCGAAGAGCGTTTATATGTTTTAACAAAAAAGACTGAGAAAAAAGATGATAAAATCAAAACCGTTGAGGCATTGATTAATGACTTCATCTACTCCACTAATACTGAATGGTATAACTCCGGGCAAAGCATCTGGAGGTATCAGCAATCTGTTGATCACAGAGTTTTCCGGTCCGCCACTGAAGCAACGGATACATTTTTCAGGATTGATACTGAATACGCGAACAGCAGGAAGCATCAGTATCTGTTAAGATCAAGCCGCGATGCTTTTAAATGGAAGGAAGAAGATAAAGCCGTTGATTTCGGGATCTCGGTACATGCCTTGCTGGCGCGTATCCGAACCGTTTCTGACCTTGAGCAGGCATTACAAACCAGCTTTGTTGCAGGTGAGTTGACAGAAGAAAACAAGACCAGATACGAAAAGACACTTAGCTATATTATCAATCATAAAGCACTTGAGCTCTTTTTCTCGGACCAGTATCAGGTAAGGTCAGAGCCTGAAATACTGCTTCCCAGCGGTGAAATTCTTCGCCCCGATCGTATTGTCATTTCAGATACCGAAATATTGGTAGCAGAATTCAAAACCGGGCAGCCCAAACAATCTCACACCTCACAGTTAATCAGATACATAGAACTTTTAAAAACCATGACCCAAAGCAAGGTTAAAGGGTTTTTGGTTTATGCCAGTGAAGAAGAATGCATTGTGAAGGAGCTTTAATTCACACTGTTCCCAGAAAAGTTTTGAGCCACTAAGGGGCTCCTTTTCTGATTTTAAAAAACTCTTGTATTTTTGAGAAAAAATATGAAACCGCAAAGAACGCCAAGATTTACTCGAAGTTCGCGAAGAAGCACTCTGCGGCTTTTGCGATAATTTTGCGCCCTTAGCGGTTAAAAAACAACAGAATTTGATGTATCATTAATTATTATACAAGCACAGGATAATCAAAGAATTGAAGGATAGGAGGAATAATAGAGAAAATGAAACCGCAAAGAACGGTAAGATTTACACGAAGGTCGCAAAAAGGCACTCTGCGGCTTTTGCGATACTTTTGCGTCCTTAGCGGTAAAAAAAACATAGTGCATGACAGAAAACGAATTATCAAACATAATTATTGGTGCTGCAATAGAAGTACATAAAGCACTGGGACCTGGGCTACTAGAAAGTGCTTATAAAGAATGCCTTTTTTATAAACTTAATACCGAAGGGTTGTTTGTAACTAAAGAGAAGGCAATGCCATTGATTTTTGAAGAAGTTAAACTTGATTGCGGATACAGAATAGATATCCTTGTTGAAAACAAAGTTGTCGTTGAAATAAAAAGTGTTGATGCTCTTAATGATATTCATCTGGCACAAACGCTTACATACCTGAAACTTGGTAATTATAAGCTTGGCTTATTGATTAATTTTAATGTGGTTACTTTGAAATCAGGAATTAAAAGAGTTGTAAATGGATTATGAGAAATACAAACCGCAAAGAACGGCAAGATACACGCGAAGTTCGCAAAGAAGCACTCTGCGGCTTTTGCGATCTCTTTGCGCCCTTAGCGGTTAAAAACAACAGAATTTGATGTATCATTAATTATTTTACAAGCACAGGATAGGCAAAGAATTGAAGGATAGGATGAATAATAGAGAGAATGAAACCGCAAAGAACGGTAAGATCTACGCGAAGTTCGCCAAGAAGCACTCTGCGACTTTTGCGATATTTTTGCGCCCTTAGCGGTTAAAAATAACAAGATTTGATGTATCATTAATTATTTTGCAATTACAGGATAAGCAAAGAATTTAAGAATAGGAGGAATAACAGAAAATATGAAACCGCAAAGAACACCAAGATTTGCGCGAAGTTCGCAAAAAGGAGCTCTGCGGCTTTTGCGATTTTTTTGCGTCCTTAGCGGTTAAAAAACAACAGGATTTGATGTATCATTAATTATTTTACAAGTACGGGATAGGCAAAGAATTGAAGTTTAGGATGAATAATAGAGAAAATGAAACCACAAAGAACGTTAAGATGCACGCGAAGTTCGCAAAGAAGCGCTTTGCGGATTTTGCGATACTTTTGCGCCCTTAGCGGTTAAAAAATACAGAATTTGATTTATCATTAATTTTTTAACAAGTACAGGATAGGCGAAGAATTTAAGAATAGAAGGAATAACAGAAAATATAAAACCGCAAAGAACGGTAAGATCTACGCGAAGTTCGCGAAAAAGTACTCTGCGGATTTTGCGATACTTTTGCGCCCTTAGCGGTTAAAAACAACAGGATTTGTCTTACTAAAATTGACTGGTGGAGAATTACACCCCTTGCCCCATAAATTTAAACCATCGGCAATGACGATTGTTAATTTACAAAACGTATAAAATGGAAGCAAGATTAACAGATAAAAAGACCTTTCAGCTAACTGATGATGGACAGCCGTTAGGCGAACTTCACTACAAAAGCTTATTTTCATTTAAGGCACAAATAAAATTGACCAATGGCAACACTTATGATATTAAACCTGTTGGTATTTTCGGAACAAGCATAACTGTAACAGAGGGCGGAAAAGAAGTTGCTAACTTAAAAATGAATTGGGTTGGCCAAATAGTGTTTACATTTCAGGAGGGACAAGAATTTCTGTTTAAAGCAAAAGGTGCGTTCTTAAACAAATTCATAATTAGCAACAAGGACGATGAAAATATAATTCTGTTAAACCCGAAATTTGAATGGAGCAAACTCAATTGCAGTTACAATATCTCATATGACAAAAAACCGCAAGACATTTTATTAATCCTGCTTAGCGTTTACGCTTCAAACTATTTTATAGCATCAATGTCTGGCCACATTTCGAGTGGCGTCGTTGTTGGATCAGTATAAACGGACAAATAACCACGAACCGCTAACAGCAGGTTTTGCTTCAGTCAAACTGACGTGAAAACCGGGAGTTTTGTGCTTCTTATCCAGTGTAGTGCTGGTTGTCAGTTTTGTGTTCCAAAATCCTCAGTGTGCTCTACACCTGTATTTTCCCGGGGTTATCAATGGTTTTGATATCGAGTGCATCACGTAAACCATTTCCAATTATCATAAAACTCAAAACCATGAGCATAATGGCTATTCCCGGAAGTATTGCCAGATAAGCCTTATCGAGGATTATATAGGTATAGTTCTCTTTTATCATAGTGCCCCACGATGGCATAGGCGGCTGCACACCAATACCCAAAAAGCTCAATCCTGCTTCAATCAGTATGGCAGAGGCAAAATTGGCAGCCGAAATAACTATTACAGGTCCTATAACATTTGGAAGTATATGCCTTGTAATAATCCGCCCATGCCTGAAGCCAAGTGCGCGGGCTGCTTCAATATATTCTTTTTCGCGTATTGAAAGCACCTGTCCTCTCACCACTCTTGCCACTTCAACCCACATTGTAAGTCCCACAGCAACAAACACCTGCCAGAAGCCCTTGCCAAGAGCAAAAGTAATGGCAATGACCAGCAAAAGAGTAGGAATTGACCACACCACATTTATCAGCCAGACTATCAAATTATCAACCCAGCCTCTGAAATATCCGCCAAGAGCACCTGCCATTATTCCTATCACCAGAGATATTAGCACTGAAATTATTCCTACTGACAAACTCACCCTTGTCCCAATCATCAGTTGGCTAAGCACATCGCGCCCATAGCGGTCAGAACCAAGCCAGAATCTGCGCTCCACCAGATGCTTTTCCCTGACAATATTCCGCAATTCTGCAATGCTGTGAACATGGATTTTTTCTTCAATATCATAAAAACGAATTGTATCAGAACCAATATATTCAACCTTAAAATCCTGTGGCAGAGGATAAACCACATCTGCCAGATCAAAACCGGATTCTGCTGTTAGTTCGGAAGGAAAGAGGTCAAACTCGGTCAATATTATTTTGTCATTAACGAATCTGTAGCTATTGTAAGGGATGAAAGTATAAATATTCCGTTTTCCATAGATCATGGTTTTGAACCAATTCTGTTTGAGCGCATGTTCATTCTTTCTTATTTTCAGCATATTAGCCTTAAAACCGGGTGGCTGTGCCGAAATTTCTATATATTGCTGATTTGCAAAAGGGGTACTGTCAGGGGTAATAAGATAACCCAGAACTGCAACGATAACAGCCATGCCTATGAATATCATTGCAATAAGCACAAGCCGGCTTTTCAGCAAACGTTTCCACGTAAGATGCCGCAATGACTGTGAAGCCTCATATGCTTTTTTTCTGAACATAAGCCTGATGCTGATAAAGTGACAAAACTAAAGATTTTCCTGAAGCAAACTATATGACAGGCACATGAATTGTCAGGCAACCATTTATCACATCATTTCCAGCTTTCAATGTAAAATCCGGATGCAATGAATGATGGTTCCAGGTAAAACTATCACAACTAACTGTAGTGCTGCTCCATCTTCTTACTGAACCACACTGCAAAAGCTATCTTATAAATTTCAGATTACCGGGAATTATACCGGCTCTGACTGAATCTATCATAGTGCTTCCGCTGGCATCGTAGCGGTAAATAATACCGGGCTGAGCAAAATCAATAGGGTCAGAAAAATAAATTTCATTATTGTCAGGGTCAATTCCAAGGGCAAGGCATGTCTTTTCCATTACAAGTTCAAATGCATTCAAAGATGAAGCGCCCGTATTCAATGAATATATCTTTCCGTTAAATGAAAACACTATCCTGTTTTTCTCCTTGTTAACAGCTACTTTAGGGGCGAAATCAGTACCTTCCATCATTGCTCTGCCAATAATGCTGAAATCATTCGGGTTTATCTTCACCAATGAGCCGTTAGTATTATTTTCGGGGTTCATCCAGTCAAAAATACCACCGCAAATAACCCATATATTTCCATCTTTATCCTGAACCAGATCAGAAGGATTATCACCGACCACCATAGTGTGTATCACCTTGTCAGTATTTGTATCAATTACCATAAGTGTTGAATCGGACGACATACCAGCTGAATTCAGAACCCAGACATTAGAACCTGATAAGATCATACGGTCAGGACCATGGCTGGTGGAAATAGTTCCGGTTTTTTCATTTTTAGTGAGATTGATAATGGCTATATGCCCTGCCCAATCGCTAACGTAGGCTTTTACTTCATTAATCCCCAGAAAATAACGTGGCTGGCTCAAACCTTCAATAATACCTGCAGATTCAAATGTTCCCGCATTTACAACTTCAATTTTTGATGCGTTGTTTACAACTATGTATGCTTTTTCTTTAAACACTTCAACACTTTGTACGATATTTCCCAAAGGTCTGTTGTTAACCAGTTCAAAGATATCGTTCTGTATGGTTTTGGTTTTCGGATCATAAAAACTGATAGTACCTGACCCGTCCATAAAAGGGCCCTCATTACTGATAAGAACCCCTTGTGAATATTTACCCGGTAACGGGTTGTCGTCTTTTTCGCAGGCTGCAAATGCAAAAACCAACAATGCTACGATGATCAATAGTTTCTTTTTCATTTTTAAGAGTTTAAAATTAATATTGAGATTTTTTATCAAATAGCAAATCGAAGATCAGGGATAAATGAAATGTACGTCCGGGCATTGGGCGATACTCAATGACCTGATAAGCGTGATTTGTGAAATTATTTACTGTAGCATTTATAATAAATGCAGATCTTTTCATTTTAAAGCGTTTCGCCAGATTGAAATTACCTGTGTAATAAGCCGGCAGTTTATTTGTATTTGCGCGGTCAGTAAAACGCGATCCCGTAACCTTGTTAATCATCTGCAATTCCCAGGTACGGTAGGTGATACTGGCAGAAAACACGGCATTGTGAACCGGAGTGTAGATCAACTGCGGTTTGTGCTTAATATCCTTAAATGAACTTGCTTCGTACAATGATTTGCCTGCATTCCACGATAGCTCAAAGCGGTAAAATAATAAAGGAGTGTGATGTTCGAACCTAAAGCTGTTCTCAAGTCCGATTATTATTACCGAACCTATGTTTTCCGGTTTCCAGTAAAAATTATCAGCAGGCAGCCATGTTATCCAGTTTCTTACCTTGTTAGTATAGATAGTTATAGAATACGAACCGGTTGTATTCTTTTTCCGAAATCTAAAGTCAGCTCCCGATTCAAAGTTTATACTTGTTTCTGCTTTCAGGTCCGGATTACCGCCTGTTATCCAGAACCTGTCATTCAGGGTTGGAATTCTATAATTACTTGAAATATTCATCCGGCCATCAGTCATGCCGGCTATTTTTCCTTTCCATCCAAGTGATAAAGCCGGTGGTATCCCGCTATGATCGCTGGCATATTCTTTTCTCGCTCCCATGCTAAATGTCCAGTGTAGTTCAGGGATTGTTCGGGTAGCAAGCATAAATACCGAAAAATGTTGCGGGTCTTTATTTTCTGCGTAATTCTCAGTTTTTGCATGATGAAGCTGATAAACAGCTCCGGCGGTCAGGTGGGTATTTCCTGCTATTACAGTATTCACATTTGCTTCATTATTCCATATTCCCACCCGTATTTCCGATCTCAGGTCAATAAGTGAGTCGGTATAGTTCAGAAAATCATAATGATAGCCCGACTTGAACAAATATCTGGTTTTTTCATGTTCTATATTCCATTGCAGGTATCCTCTCAGCATTCTGTCGAGCTGACGGGCAATACTTTTTGCCATTGTCATTGACGGAGGTATTCCGGCTTCACGCTCCTGTATCCAGAAACCGGCTTTTAAATTGTGGTTCTCACTGATTTTCAAAAATGCTTCCTGTAAAAGCCCAAACTGCATTGCATCAGCATTTGTAAGTCGTTCAACAGGTTTACCATATTTGGCAATATTCTCATATTTGAAATTATTTTCCGAAGAATTAAACCATGCCGAAGTTGAGAAGCCAAACTTACCCTTTGCAAAAGCAGCTTTCAATGCCGTTAACTTATCGCCATATTGCCCTAATTGGGTTGCCAGAGTCAATCTATCCTGCTTTATACCATTCTGACTATTTAAAAGTATGCTCCCTCCTATCGCCCCGCTTCCGGTAATGGTGCTGCTGCCTCCGCTAACAAGTTCAACGTTGTTGAATAAAAAAAGCGGCAGCATCGAAATATCAGCCATAGCAATATTGGGAGGATTAATATTAAAACCATTCCAGAAAACTGCGGCATGCTGAGGCGCAGTACCACGTATGCCAAGAGTTGCCAGACCTCCGGCGCCATAGGTTTTAACAAAATGGGCACTATTTGCTGACAAAACATCTGAAAGTTTTAATCCCGGCATTTTCCTTAAATCACCAAGGTTCAGCGACTGAACTTTCAATCCGGCACTGTATTGCTGAATCCGTTTTGCACTTACCACCACCTCATTAAGCTCCATAACTGTATCTGACTCAATGGTTTGAGAAAACACATGAGGCAATACGGTCAGGAATAATATCAGCAGTTTTATCTTCATTCTATGCAATTCATGCCCAAAAACAATCATTCATACGTCATTCAAATGATTCCGGCAGAAAAGAGATAGAATAAATTGAGTTTATGAAACAACAGCAAAATATTCCCGGCTTTTATCCCGAAAGCACTGAAATAATGTATAAAACCGGCAGGTCTTCTGACTTGCTCTCTTTTTGAAAGCCTTCCCATTTTCAAAAAAACAGTGGCTCAAAATGAAGTTCAAAAAGAAATAAAGAGCTAACAGCAGCGGGTACTGTTCCTGATTCTCACAGGATTCCCTATTAAGCCCGGTTTCCGGTAAGGAAACTATGGGCGCCGATTTCGCGGCAAAAGTAAATTATTTTTCGAATCTGGCAAATCAGAATGTAAAATTGCCGGGATAAAACGTAAGTATTAACAGAGATTTTTATAAAAATGCAATTCTTGTCAGGGTTTATATTATTTTTGTTACCATATTTCATTTGCGAACTTTATAACTATATGGAGCTAATTCATCTGAACCAGGAAAAATGTGCACAATGCATGCAATGTGTACGGGATTGTCCGGTCAGGGCAATAAAGCTGGGCTGGGATCAGGAGTACCCTGAGATATTGCACGAAAGATGTATAGGTTGCGGAAGTTGCCTGCGTTCATGCGATCACGGAGCTATTACCTACCATGATTCCATTCCGGCAGTACAAAAAATGCTTGCATCAGGGCAAAAGGTAGCTGCTATTCTGGATCCAAGTATAGCTGCTGAATTTCCTGATATTACTGATTATCGTAAACTGGCAGGCTTACTCCGCCTGCTCGATTTTGCATGGGTTGCTGAAACAGCTTTCGCTGTGGAAGTAATTGCTCAGAAATACGGAAAGCTGTTAAAAGAATTTAAAGGTAAATATTACCTCACCTCAAATTGTCCCAGTCTGGTTTTGTTTGTTGAAAAATTTGAACCGCAACTTACCAGTAATCTGGTTCCCATACTTTCGCCAATGCTGGCTATGGCAGCCATCATGCGTGAAATTTATGGTCAGGATATAAAAGTTGTCGGCATTGTTCCCTGTATTTCGGCAAAAATTGAAGCTTCGCGCTCGCAGGGGCAATCAAAAGTGGATGAGGTCATTACTTTTACTGAGTTAAGAACCCTGTTCAAAGGAATGGATATCAGCGAGGCAGCTCTTGAATTCTCTTTTTTCGACCCGCCAAACGGTCGTTATGGCTCACTTTATCCCATTGATAACGGTTTTGTTCAGATAGCCGGGATAAATGAAAATATTTTAACAGGCAACACACAAACAGCTTCAGGTAAGCACGAGTTCATGCAATCAGTAAATGAGTTTGCAAGATATCCGGAAACAGTTAAATCAAATTTCAACATTTTTTATAACAAGGGATGTATGATGGGTCCGGGTATGACCTTTAGCAGCGATTATTACAGGCGTCATGCGCTTGTTAAGGATTATGCATCGAGACGTATAGCAGCTGTTGATGAAAAAATCTGGAATGAGGAACTGGAGCGCTTCAGCAAGCTTGATCTTTCACGTAGTTTCACAACTGACGATCAGCGTTTGCCTGTACCCGGCGAGGATAAGATAAACGAAGTATTAAAGATCATAGGAAAAGAGAACGTTGAAGATGACACAAGCTGTAATCTCTGCGGATTTAACACATGCAGGGATTTTGCAATTGCTGTGAGCCAGGGATTGGCAAAAACCGATTTATGCATACCATATTCCTTAAAAACAAAGGAGAACTACATTAAAATACTGAAGAACCCCACTGAAAGATACGGAGGAACAATTCAGAAGATTATTGACGTAACTGAACGTATCACAAAAGGCGATTATCGCTCCTCAGGAAAATTACCTGATATTGTAGCTTCAGAAACCGAAGCAACGGAAATGAGAAATCTTGCTGAATCGTTGAGTACAATGTGTAATACTGTTGGTAACCGCGAAATTGAAATGACGCAAAAGCTCACTCAGGCTGAACATGCCTTGCAGACACTCGGGGTATTGATTCAAAAACTGCCGGCAGGAATTGTAATAGTAAATGAAAATCTGAGAGTGGTTGAATCAAACACCAGCTTTGTGGATATGCTCGGCGAAGATGCTGCCATGATAAATGAAGTTATACCGGGTTTGAAAAATGCTGACCTGAAAACATTGCTGCCTTTCAGTTTCTATAACCTTTTCAAATATGTTCTGACCACCAATACCGATGTTCTTGGCAAAGACCTGCATTTTGAAGATAAAATGCTCAATATCTCCATATACTCAATAGTAAAGAACAAAATTGTCGGTGCTGTAATTCGCGACATGTATCTGCCTGAGGTTCAGAAAGAAGAGCTGGTTAAGCGACTTACCGAAGTAATAGACCAGAATTTACAAATGGTTCAGGAAATAGGCTTCCTGCTTGGCGAAGGGGCTTCAAATACCGAACGTATGCTTAACTCATTGATAGAAACACATCGCGCGCATCAAAAAAAGATTGAACAATGAGCCAGGAATTCTACATAGAAGTACATTGCCAGCAAAAAAACCATGGTAATGAAAGAATTTGCGGCGATGTTTTTCAATCAGAAAGGATTGGTGAAGAACGCCGCCTTGTTGCTGTACTATCAGATGGTATGGGTCATGGTGTGAAAGCCAATATTCTTGCCACGCTCACGGCCCGAATGTTGCTTAATTTCACAAAAGACCGCAAGAATTTTGAGCGTATTGCCGAGATCATTACCAAAACATTGCCGGTTTGCAGCATACGTAAAACCAGTTATTCAACTTTCACTGCAATTGACGTATCGTACGAAGGAGAAGTAAGCATTCTTGAATATGATAATCCGGCGTGTTTTATCGTGCGGGATGGAGACCCGACTGAAATACAATGGCAGAATTTTGTAAGCGAAGGAATGCAGGGCAGAAAAATGCTGATGCGAAATGCAAGTTTTCAGATAAATCCTTACGACAGAGTGGTATTTCTTAGCGATGGCATCACACAATCAGGATTGGGCACTAAATATGCCGATGGATGGGGTCGTGAGAACCTTAAAAGTTTTGTTAAGGAAACATTAAAAAAGAATCCTGAAATGTCAGCAGCCGAGCTGGCAAACAAGGTGCTGACCAAAGCTTTAGCCAACGATAACTACAATCCTGAAGACGATTGCTCGTGCGGGGTGATATTTTTCAGAGAGCCCAGGAGCCTGTTGTTATGTACAGGCCCACCGTTTGAAGAAAAGAACGATGAGGCTTTTGTCAATAAATTGCAGGAATTCAATGGTAAGAAGATCGTTTGCGGAGCCACAACAGCAGATATAGTTGCCAGAGTATTAGGGGAAGAGGTGGAAGATGAAACTGAATTTTACGATCCTGATCTGCCGCAGGCATCTTTTATGCCGGGAGTGGACTTGATCACTGAAGGTATGCTAACTCTCAACAAGGTCATTAATTTGCTAAGTAATTACGACAGCAATACGGTTTTCACCAAAGGACCTGCTGACAGAATTGCATCAATGCTTATTGATACCGATGAGATATTTTTTCTGGTTGGAACCAAAATAAATGAAGCCCATCAGGATCCCTCCCTGCCAATTGAACTGGATATCCGGCGTAATGTGATAAAACGCCTGGCACAACTGCTCGAAACCAGGTTCCTGAAACAGATAAGGATTGAATATTTCTAAACCGGCTCTTTTATTGAGTTTCTGGGTTTTCAGATCTAAAAGGTTTGAAATGATAAACGCTGTTATATCAGCAATATATCAACACAAAGCCAAAACCGGTATATCCGAAAGCTCATTCAAAAAATAACCCGTAGTTAGTAACATGGCTTTGCCATAAGTCAATTTGGTATAACTTTGCGGCATGGAAACAAAGAGAATCTTATTTGTATGTCTTGGCAATATTTGCAGGTCGCCCGCTGCTGAGACAATATTCGGAAAACTGGCTTCTGACAGCGGACTTAAAGTAAAAGTTGATTCGGCAGGAACCTCCGGCTGGCACGAAGGTGAGAAAGCTGATCCCCGTATGCGTCATTCTGCTAAAGAAAGAGGATATAATATTACCAGCATTGCAAGAAAATTCAAATCTGCTGATTTCGATGATTTTGATATGATAATTGCAATGGACGACAGCAACTATGAACATCTGATAAGCCTGGCAAACAACGCCGGACATAAAAACAAAGTGTCAAGAATGGCTGAATATATCATGGAAAAAGGCTTTAACGAAATTCCTGATCCTTATTATGGTGGCGACGAAGGCTTCACACTGGTAATTGACCTGCTTGAATATGGTTCGAAAAAACTTATAGCTGACCTGAAAAAGGAAACGAACGATAAATAGTTTTAACAATGTTATAATTACCGCACAAATAATATTTTTGAATATTGAGTTTCAGATAATTACAATATAAATGGTTCGGATAAATACTAAAAACTCATGGTTCAGATAATTTAATATATTTTTGTGAACGCTAATTCAAAATTATGACAAACGGCTTAATAACACTTTTTTTTAACATCAGCGGAGGCGAGTTATTAGTTATTATACTGGCTATATTCATAGTTTTTGGACCTTCCAAACTTCCGGAAATGGCTCGTAAACTCGGACGATTGATGAATGAAGTGAAAAAAGCTTCGGGCGACATTACCAGAGAATTCAGGCAGGAAGCCGCTGCTATTGAACAAAGTTTGAAAAAAACCGCCGATGAAGTGTTAAAAGAAACTGAACCGGTTGTAAAAGCTTTTCAACAGGATGTAGAGGAGATTTCTGACAGCCTACGGTATAATCCTGAGGTTAACAAAGAAAATACCAGCCGGGAAACAACAAATAACGAAAATTCAGAAAATTAAATACAATAATTTATATTACTATCGTTTTAATGCATTGAATCCTTTGCAGAGTATAATCCATATATAAATGAAGCTATTCCGAGGTCTGATACCAATTTTGTTTTTGATAATTTTCATGCCTGAGCAAAGCATTGCCCAGCGCAGATATAACCGCATGGTGGCGGCTGCCGAAAAAGCCTACGAAAGCTGTCAGTTCAATACAGCACTGAACCGGTATAAAAAAGCCTATTCCCGAACACGCGACAAGGATAAAAAGAATTTTGCCATGTATCAGATGGCTGAATGTTATCGTCTGATCAACGATACAAAACGAGCTGAAGGTAATTACAGAAGATTGCTGCGCCCGAAATATGAAGAAAAAGAACCTCTGGTTTTGCTTCATTATGCTGACATGCTTCGTACAAACGAGAAATATGACCTTGCTGAAGAGGCATATCACGCCTTTATTGAACTGGCTCCTGAAGATGAACGCGGGAACATGGGGCTTGAATCAGTGAGGCTTGCCCGAGAATGGCTGGAAAATCCTACTAAATATGAAGTTACCAACGAAAGGAAAATAAACTCCCGTGAAGATGACTTTGCTCCCAGTTATGCCGACAGAAATTACAATTCAATAATTTTCACTTCTAACCGCGACGGAGTTACCGGCAAGGGTAAGGACGACTGGACTGACAGGAGTTATTCCGATCTGTTTTATGCCAGGCGCGACCCAAAAGGCGATTGGGGAACTCCTATATCCATTGATAACCAGGAGGTTGTAAACACTCAAGCACATGAGGGTGTGGCTGAATTCACACAAAGATTTACCAACCTGTATTTCACCCGTTGTTATGGAACAAAAACTGAAGAAGAGCCGGACGAAGGCTGCCAGATATACAAAGCAACGCGGGAAGAGAGCTCATGGACTGAGCCTGTTAAAATAAATCTAGGCGGAGATAGTACCAGTGTCATAGGGCATCCAACACTTAGTTCGGATGAGTTGACAATAATTTTCAGTTCCAATTTCGAAGGCGGATATGGAGGAAAAGATCTTTGGATTGCAACCCGCTCATCGGCAACTGAAGAGTTCGGACTGGCAAAAAATCTTGGCGAACTTATCAATACCATGGGCGACGAAATGTTCCCTTTCCTCCGCGACGACACTATTCTTTATTTCAGCTCAAATGGTCATCCGGGAATGGGCGGGCTTGATATTTACAAATCATCGCTTGTTAACGGCGAATGGCAGAAACCTGTAAATATGCAGTATCCAATCAATTCACCGGGCGATGATTTTGGTATTACATTCAAACCTGATGAAGAGGTTGGATTTTTCAGCTCCAACAGACGCGGCGGACGCGGAGGTGACGATATTTATTCATTTATCAAACCTCCTCTTGTATTCAATCTTCAGGGTATTGTAAGAAACGAAGCTACCCTTCAATATATACCCGATGCTATAATAAAAATGGTTGGAACCAATGGCTCATCAGTAGAAGCCCGTACCGATGCAAAAGGGTTTTACAGCTTTGCACCTTCACAAATAAAACCTAATACCACTTATGAACTAACAGTGGATCAGCAGGGATTTTTTATTAAAACAGGGAAAATAACAACTGTTGATGTATTTGCAAATAAAGATTTCAAGGTTGATTTCCTGCTCGAACCTATTCCTGACAAACCCATTCCTTTGCCTGAAATACGTTACGAACTTGCCAAATGGGATCTTCTTCCGCAATATAAAGATTCATTGCAGGGCTTGATAACCATACTTGACAATAACCCTACCATCATAGTTGAGCTTGCGGCCCACACCGACTCACGTAACACCTTTGAGTTCAATGACATACTTTCACAGAAGCGTGCAGAATCAGTAGTAAACTATCTTATTGAACGTGGAATTGCTTCCGACAGGCTGGTGGCACGCGGATATGGAAAAAGAGTTCCAAGAACCCTTGAAAAAGACATTACAATTAACGGATATACTTTCAAGGAGAACACTCTTCTTGATGATGATTTTATTGAATCTCTTCCAACCCTTCAACATAAAGAAGCTGCGCATCAGTTGAACCGCCGAACCGAGTTCAAGGTTCTTAGCCGCGATTACGTTCCTAAACGAACCACCAAGAAACCTGCTGACATTCAAATAGTTGTGAACCCTGAGGAAAATATTATCACATACCGAAGCGGAGACAAAGGTGAAATTTATGTTCCCTGCATTCTGAACCGCTATAATCTGATATTTACTCTGAACACCAGCAATAAAAATGAAATTGGAGTTTCGTTGGATCAGGCTCTTAAGCTGCTTAACGATGGAGCTATTAACAGAAATGATTTTGAAGGTGATGCTGAAAAAATTATTGGAGCCGGTACAATAGCTGACAAAGCGATATTTACAATCCGGGAATTACGTATTGGCGACAAAACAGTTAAAGACCTTAAAGCCACAATCAATCACAGGCAATCCGATCCGCTTTCAGTTGGGGAAAATATTCTTACCCAGTTTGGAGAGTTCACAATTAATAAGGAAAAACGACAAATCATTTTCAAATAATATGAAAGACCTGTCACGATATGGTCAGCGAGGAGTTTCATCTTTAAAGGAAGATGTACACAAGGCTGTCCGCTCTACCGATCGTGGCATTTTCCCGGGTGCTTTCTGTAAAATAGTACCTGATTTTTTGGGTAATGACCCTGAATTCTGCAATATCATGCATGCTGATGGCGCAGGTACAAAATCATCGCTGGCATATATCTACTGGAAGGAGACCGGTGATCTAAACGTGTGGAAAGGAATTGCACAGGATGCCATTGTCATGAACCTTGATGATCTGCTATGCGTGGGAGTGTGCGATAATATGCTGCTTTCTTCTACCATTGGCAGAAACAAAAATCTTATCCCCGGCGAAGTTATTACAGCATTAATCCAGGGAACTGAGGAGTTTCTTGAAAAAATGCGTGACCTTGGTATTGGTATCTGGGCGACAGGAGGCGAAACCGCTGATGTTGGCGACCTGGTTCGCACTGTAATAGTTGATTCTACAGTGATAGCACGGCATAGACGCGACAGGGTGATATCAAACCATAACATTCAGCCCGGCGATGTAATTGTAGGTCTTGCATCTTTTGGTAAAGCAAATTATGAACCGGAATATAACAGCGGAATAGGAAGTAATGGACTTACTTCAGCCCGGCATGATCTGTTTAATAAGATTTACGCCGAAAAATACCCTGAATCTTTTGATCCGCAAATTCCTCACGAACTGACCTATTCAGGAAAACTAAAACTTGACAACAAGACTGAAATCCCTGAAATGAATGCAGGCAGATTGATCCTTTCTCCAACCCGCACTTATGCTCCTGTCATTAAGGAAGTGTTGCAGTATTTTCAGACTTATATTCATGGAATGGTGCATTGCACAGGCGGAGGGCAAACCAAGGTAATGCACTTCGTTGATAAAATCCATATTGTAAAAGACAATCTGTTCCCTCCTCCTCCTGTTTTTCAAATGATACATGAACAATCCGGCACTTCGTGGAAAGAAATGTATCAGGTTTTTAATATGGGGCACAGAATGGAAATATATTTACCTGAAAACCTGGCAGATAAGATCATCTCAATTTCTGAAGATTTTGGCATTGACGCCAGAATTATTGGACATTGCCAGCCACATGATTCAAAAAAGCTGACAATAAAAAGTGCTGGCGGACAGCATGAAATAATTGAATATGGCTTTTAGTAAAAATCCACTCCCCTCCGGCTGATCATCAAAATAAGCTTTGGCTGATATCTGTTGAGCCGAGCATGGGGGCAGAAAACAAAAATTTATTTTTCGAAAAATGATATTGAAGTAATTTATTTTACTATTTTTGCACCCGTTAAAAATGGTGGCTGTAGCTCAGCTGGTTAGAGCATCAGATTGTGGTTCTGAGGGTCGTGGGTTCGAATCCCATTAGCCACCCCAAAAGCCCTGAAAATGCAGGGCTTTTTTATTTTGGCGCAACTATCCTGAATTTCTGTTCCAGACGATTTCCGTTTTCATCAACTATTACAAGGTGCTTAAGTCCTGTACCTGAGCTAATTGCAAAATTGTGCTCGTTTTTTGTAAATCCAAGATACTCCCCGTCAAGATGCCAGTAAATCACAGCGTCCTTATCGCTATGAACAGCCTGCAACACTATTTTTCCCATTTTACCACCCAATTCGCGGGGTATCATAGCCTGAATATTTCCTGAAGGATAAATAAGCTGCATAGGGTTATTTTCCTGAGTGCTTTTACAATCAGGATGCCATGGAGGTAAATCCTGATAGCCGGGGTGATGCATTCGATAAAACCATTCCATAGCAGGCGGAAGTACGAACCACGACACTTTTTGTATTTTATGAACCTGATAGCAATCGCTGTTTACACGATATTTCCCTGAAACATCAAGATGTACCGGGATATGATACGGACAGCTTGTGGTTCTCTGGCTTTTCAACGAAATCCACACCGAATCGGTTTCAGTACAATTATCATTGGCAATATATCCGCTTTCAGTACAAAGCTTTTCAAGAACCATATCATCATAAGGCTGCCGGAACATGGTTGTAGGAGGCAAAATGCCAAAAAGATCAAACAAGATCGGGGCAGCATAGCCTACGCCAGTCAGGTCAGGGCGGCCTTCGCCGCTGGCATTGCCTACCCAGACTCCAACAGTGTATTCCGGTGTTGTTCCTACAGCCCATGCATCACGGTTTCCATAGCTGGTTCCGGTTTTCCAGGCAACCCTTCGCGAATTTGAAAACATCTTCCAGCCGGCTTCTTCTTCCGGTCTGTTCACTTCAAACAACGCATTGAATGTGAGCCATATCGCTGAAGCATCAAGAATACCGGTTGGCTCTAACTCTGACCTATTGTTTTTCCTGATCTTATCCAAACCATTATCTGATGGCAGTAAAAAGACAGGATCAAACATATCAGACTTATCATACATGCCATCGTTAAGGGTATAATTCTGCAACACTTTTGAAAGCCGTGCATACATTGTTGTCACATCCCACAGAGTAGATTCCGCCCCGCCCAGTATCAGCGATAATCCGTAATGAGCTGGAGGGTGCTTCAGCGTGCTCATACCCAGTTTCTGAAGGAGATAATAGAATTTTTCAACGCCATACTGCTGAAGCATACGAACCGCCGGAACATTAAGCGACCTTTGAAGTGCGCTGGATGCCGGTACTGCGCCATCAAACTTACGATCAAAATTCTGGGGATTAAACCCCGGAATCTGAAATGGATAATCCGGCAGCAGGGTTTTATGTGTGATCAAACCCTCATGCAACATTGCTGCAAACAGAAAAGGTTTCAGAATACTGCCCCCGCTTCGCTGTGCAGTGATAAGGTCAACCATAGCTCCGGGAACCGTAGCTTTGGTATCCGAAACATTCCCCACATAAGCCAACACCTGCCCGCTGTTATTGTCAATTATCAGCGCTGCAGCATTATGGATCTGATTTGAGCGATAATAAGCCGCATGACTGTTCACAATTCGGGTGGCGTTTTTCTGAAGGTAAAAATCAACCGTAGAATTTATAAGCTTCCCTTTCCAGGCAACATTCATTCTTTCAAGCAGATGCATGGCTTCGGCCGGAAGGCTGACAGGCTTATCGGGTAAAGGCTCAATTAAGGCTAGTTCGTAATCTTCCTGACTTATAATTTTTCTTTTCAACAGTTTTTCGAGCAAAAGATTACGCTTTTGAAACAATACCGGACGGTTACGCCCGGGATGAATAAGAGCGGGAGTATTAGGCAAAACAGCTAATGTGGCAGCTTCGGCCCAGGAAAGATTATCGGCTTTACAGCCAAAATATCTCCATGCTGCTGCATCCAGCCCTACAACATTTCCGCCAAAAGGAGCATTTGAAGCATATATAGCCAGAATCTCACTTTTACTGTAACGCAATTCAATCCTGAGTGCAATAAATGCTTCTATTATCTTTTCAGAAATGGTTCTGGGCTTGTTTTTACGCGACAAACGTACAACCTGCATGGTAATAGTACTGGCACCGCTTATTTTTCGGCCTGAGCTCAGGTTTGAATACAAAGCTCTGGAAATTGCAAAAACATCTACACCAGGATGATAGTAAAATCGTTTGTCTTCAAATGCTATCAGTGCTTTTGCAAATTTTTCAGGTACATTTTCATTGTGAGGGAAGCGCCATTGTCCATCGGCAGCTATCTTTGCTCTTAACAGTTCGCCATTGCGATCAAGAACAACGGTTGAGGTGGGGTCATTAAAAATGGTTCGGACAGGAATAGCCAGAAACAATACTATAATAAGTACAGAAAGTAATAGCGGTATTAAGGCTTTCCTGGATTTTGGCTTCATGCTTTACGATTTGCAAAAGCGAAATTAATCCTTTTTATGATAAAAGAGAATTACACGGAAAAGGAGTAACCATAACATATTTTCGAATGTAAGATCATTTTTCAGGGATATATTTCCTGCATTAATTAAAACTAATTCATGCTGTGCAACAAGGTTTAATAACCAATTCACAGACCTGTTCTACTGTTAAAGGATATTGTAAATATCTATAATTTCACCTGCAACTTTTCTGGTATTAAACTTTAAATTCACAAGCTTTCCGGTTTGCATATCAAATACCCATCCATGGATTTTTATTCTTTTCTCCAAAAGTGCTTGTTGTACATCTTTTATTTTCACAAGGTTGATACATTGTTCAAGAACGTTTAATTCAACCAGCCTGTCAGTCTTCTCATCAATTGATTTTATAGCATTCAGCTCTTTCTTATGCAAACGATAAACATCACGGATATAACCAAGCCAGGGGTTCAGTATCCCCATATCAGTAGTACTTATAGCCGTTTTTATACCACCACAGCCATAATGGCCACATACCACAATATGTTTTACCTTAATATGAACAACTGCATAATTGATTACTGAAAGGACATTCAGGTCGTTAACCGGTATTACGTTGGCAATGTTACGATGTATAAACACATCGCCGGGTTCTGAAAACATTATTGCCTCAGGCGAAATACGGCTGTCAGAGCATGAAATAAACAAATATTTGGGAATCTGCCTTTTATGAAGTTTCACAAAGTATAAAGGATCGGCATTTAATTGTTCTTCAATCCATTGTTCATTATGCTCAAATATTTGTTTGATACTTTTATATGACATACAAAAACACTGATTATTTTTATATACGAGCCAGATTATCAGTTAACTCATTAACAAAACCAATTGCATTTTCAAGTCTTTGTTCTTCAATGCCTTTTATTATCCTGAAAGGAAGATTTCTATGCCTAAGTTCATGCAGGTATAATTCCATTAAATATTCCCGCTGGTCAGGATGTTCACGCTGAGGGTCGGGTTCCCACGGAAGATCAATATCATTTAACAGGTAAAGATCAAATTTTTGTTTAGAGATATGGTTTTCAATCCATTGATGACATTTTCCATATTTAACATCACACCATATTTTTGTAACTATCAGCTCGGTATCGCAAAAAAGATATTTTGCCTTATCCGGAGGCGCAATATCATTCATACAAAACTGATTTTGAGCTATATACAAAACATCATCATAAGTATAGTCACGTTCAATCCGGTTCAGATAATCTCTTGCAAACTCAGGCACCCAGATAGTTTCGTAATGCTTTGCAAGCTCTTTTGTAAGCCGGGTCTTGCCGGTAGATTCTGGTCCGGTAACAGCAATTCTTTTGATCATAGTTTCCCTTCAAGGTGTAATTTTTTCCATTCAATATATCCCAAAACGGCTAGTATAAGGAAAACAAAATACTGGAAACTTGTAAATACCAGCCCTCTTGAAAAATATAAAGGAACCGAGATAATATCGCCAATGATCCAGTAAATCCAGTTTTCAACCTTTTTACGAGCCATAAGTATCATACCTATAAGAAAAACCGAGGTTGTAAATGAATCAATATAAGGAATATAAGAGTTAATATAGTCAGTGTCGTCTTTCTTAAACACCCATATCAAACCGAAAATCACGAAATATGAGATCACTGTAAACACAATTCCAGCCCATTGCTCTTTTTTTGTGTTCCAGGTTATACGCACAATTTTTTCATCATTCTTCTTACGAAGCCAGTTATACCATCCATAAACGCTGGTCACAAAATAAAAGAAATTAATGCCCATATCGGCATACAACATAGCCTTGAAGCAGATATAAACATAAATGAGTACTGAGATAATGCCGGTAGGATAAACCAGAATATCGGCTTTACGGGCATACCATACACTCAGGAGGCCAAAAACCACAGCCACGATTTCAAGCCAGGTGGTTTCTATCAGATTCTGATAAAAAATTTCAAAAAACGTTGATAATATCATTTCCAGTGACTTTGGTCAATATTTACAATCTTCATTACAAAAACCGAATTAGAAAGTTCAAAAGACTTATGGATCTCTGATTTAAGGATTTCCATTACGGTATCATATTCTCCAAAAACCTGAGTACTAAGCCCATTAGTCTGAACCGTAATATCTTCGTATTGTTTAAGCCGTCCGATAAAGTCGAAAATTAGCGGCACATGCTCCGTTCCAATAGGATAATAACTAATATCAAGAGAAACCTTCATAATACTTTTTTAGCCTGCAAATTTAATGTAAAAAACATGCTACTTTTGGCAAAAAATCAATTACATGTTTCTTTTTATTAAGAAATACATCGCAATTTATTAATTACCAACACATTATCATTATGGAAAAGCGTATTTTGAGTATTCTGACCCTTATCTCTTTTATAATTCTTTTAAGCGGATGTCTGACCGTAGAAAGGAAAGAATACACTTTTGAATTAACCGGAGATAATTCCGGGAGATTAACAATCCGGTATATTAATATCATGTCAACGTTAGATGACGGGCAAGATGTTTCAGGAGATGATTTTGAAGAACTGATAAACACCTATATGGAGGGAACTGCCATTGAGGATGAATATCCTATGGCTACAGTGATAAGTAAAAAATTATACGAGCAGGATGACCAGTTATGCGCCGAGGTTATAATTGAGTTTACTGACCTTGCTTCTGTTAAACTTCATCAGTTCGATCCCAGTTCCGGGTATTTTCATGTTTTGCCATCCGGCGGGTTCGTAAATGAAAGATTTGATAGTACAAATGGACAGTATGCCGGTGACGAAGTGCCAATTATCAGGTGGCCATCCGCTGTAAAAAAACTTGAACTCAGTACCATCCTTACCGAACCGGATGAGGATACTGTAAGTCTGTTGCCTTATTTTCTGGAAAAGAAATAGAAAAGGTATCTTTACAAAGATTCTGCAGGAAAATTTATCCTCTCTGAGAAATTTCAAGGGGAGTCACTTATTTTTGATTCCGCTTATCAGCGAATGGGATAATTCTTTAATGTTAATCCCATCAAAATTACCGGAACTCATTAATAGCAAAACACTATTGTTCCAGTCAATGTTTTTCAACTTTTGCACAAGAGTGCCTGAATCGGTAAGAATCAGTAATTTATCATTGGCAAAAGCAGTAAAAACATCCTGAACTGTGATGGGAGGCAATTTCTTCAATGCTATGGTATGAGGATTAAAATAAACAAAGGCTACATCAGCTTCATCCATACAGCCTTTATACTCTTTCAGGAAGTTTTTGCTAAGGCTGCTAAAAGTATGCAATTCCATGCAGGCAACGAGCCTGTGCTCCGGATATTGCTCTCTTACAGCATTTACAGTGGCTTTAAGTTTTGAGGGCGAATGAGCGAAGTCTCTGAATATATGCGTCTGCTCATATGTTAATACTTTTTCAAGTCGCCGGGCTGCTCCTTCATAAGAAGCTATAGCTTCCAAAAAATCCTTATCGCTTACACCACATTCCCTGCATACTTTCCATGCCCCGGCAAGGTTCTGCAGATTATGTCTGCCAAAAACCTTCAAAACATATTCTTTCTCATTGAAAACCAGATGAGTAAGCCCATCCTTCACATAATATTCGGGTGTATTATACGGCACCCGAACGATATTGTTAGTGTTTTCCAGCGCAATATTTCTTACAAGCTCATCCTCTTCATTATATATAAGTGAGCCACCATTTTCAATCATGTCGGCAAACATGCTGAACTGCAAAACATAATCGCCAAAATCAGGGAATACATTTATATGATCCCATGCTATCCCGCTTATCAAAGCAATATGAGGATGATAAAGATGAAACTTAGGCCTCGGATCAAAAGGCGCAGTAAGGTATTCATCGCCCTCAAAGATCATTACCGGCGCTTCATCGCTGATTCTTACCATAACCTCAAAATCAGCTACCTGAGCGCCAACCAGATAATCAAAATCCATTTTACAACATCGAAAAACATGCATCACCATAGCAGTGATTGTAGTTTTGCCATGACTGCCACCAATAACTATTCTTTTTTTCTTCAGGGCATGTTGATACAGAAATTCTGGAAAGGAATAAATCCTTATCCCCAGCTCTTCAGCGCGTGCGAGTTCAGGATTGTCTTTACGGGCATGCATGCCTACAATTACAGCATCCAGCGAAGTATTGACCTTTTTAGGAAACCAGCCATAGTTTTCCGGTAACAAACCAAGAGCTTCGAGCCTGGATTTTGCTGGATCAAATATTTCATCATCAGAACCGGTAATTTTATGTCCCTTGTGATGCAGGGCAATGGCGAGATTATGCATAACAGCGCCGCCAATGGCAATGAAATGATAGTTCATCTGTGAGGTTTTTATCAATGGGTGCAAAGTTATGAAATGACAGGTGTTTAACAGGTTTTATTTTTAAAAGTCATGATTTTATCCGTTGTCTGTAAGAATCCGATATTATCAACAAGACAACTATACATTGATAATCAAGTCGTTAAAGTTCTTATCATTAAGAAATCTTATTGTTTCCAATATCTTATGTATGTTTGCAATGCAAAATCACCAAAAGGAATATTTATGACGGATAATTACAGAGCACAAACAGAAAACAAGAAAATAGTTGCTGATCTCAATTATCAGTTTGCCACGGTCAGCCCCAAAGAAGTAATTGAATGGGCAATTGATCATTTTGGAGATAAAATAGCTTTGTCGTCAAGCATGAGTGCCGAAGATCAGGCAATTTTACACATGATGCTTGGATCAAAAAAGCAATTCAGGGTTTTCACACTCGATACAGGCAGACTTTTTCCTGAAACTTATGACCTGATTGACATTACTTCAAAAAAATATGGGATTACAATACAGGTCTTTTTTCCGGATAAAGAGCAAGTGGAAAAAATGGTTAACGAAAAAGGCATAAATCTTTTTTATGAAAGTATTGAGAACCGAAAGTTATGTTGTGAGATAAGGAAGGTTGAACCTCTTAGAAGAGCTTTTAAAGGGCTTGATGCATGGATTTGTGGTTTACGCAAACAGCAATCGTTAACCCGTAATAACACAGGACTTTTTGAGTGGGATGACAAATTTGACCTGATAAAGATCAATCCGCTGATAAACTGGACAGAAGAAGACCTATGGGATTATATCCACAAACACAATATTCCATATAATCCTCTTCATAAAAAAGGCTTTCCAAGTATTGGCTGCCAGCCTTGTACACGTGCCATACTGCCGGGTGAAGACATTCGCGCAGGCCGCTGGTGGTGGGAAAATCCCGAAACTAAGGAATGTGGATTACATATTTCCAAATTATAGCTAAGCATCAGTAAAACATAATGATCTCAGGACAGGAAACCGATAATTGCCGGAAATAACAGATGTCAGACCGCATTACACATAATTCTTCAGCTATCAGATTTTTTTGATAATCGTAAAATCTCATGAACTCCCATATCTTAAAACCGGGCTGCATACAAGAATGTCCAGCCTGTCCTCATCGCCACCTTAGTTATGGTGAGAGCCTTGCTGCAAAGCAGGAATGGGTAATAAAACGAATGAGAGAATTTGCCCCCTGTGTTGATAAAATCCGGGGTGTAAATGAGAACAAATTATGGAATTATCGTTCAAAGGTCTGCCTGTCAGCAGAATATGAAGAAAAAGCATGGAAAGTAGGAATACGGCGGAAAGAGCAAATATATGCAATTCATGATTGTCCGGTTCATGATGTAACAGTGAATCAGAATATTAAGCTGCTGATAAGCGTTCTTCCGGAAAAAGAAAAATTTCCTCTGGCTTATTATATGCAATCCGGCGCTCAGCTCACTTTGGTGGTTAAATCTAAAAACCTGCCGAATCTAAGCTGGCTGGATGATAAAATAACCGAAAAACTCAAAGAAAACGGAATTGAGGGATTATGGCTACACCTGCATCCCAGTGCCGGAAAAAAAGTTACCGGTAAAGGCGGATGGTATCTTATAGCCGGAAAACCCCGGTCAGTAAATACATCAGGGATGATTTACGGGCCATCATCATTTCAGCAGGTCATTCCTGAACTATATTCCAATTCATTAACAGAAGCAGTTAATTTCCTTACTCCGGATTCCAATTCGGCAGTTATTGATCTTTATTGTGGCATCGGTGCTTCCTTGCAACAATGGATCAGATCAGGTTCAAAAACTTTAGGAGTGGAACTTAGTGGCGAAGCTCTTGAATGCGCCTCACAAAATGCACCCGAGGCAGAATTATTACGCGGAAGCTGCCGACATCGCATCCCTCAGTTAGAAGAATATGTTCAAAAGGCAGATTCAAAAAACAAGGAAATTCTCATGTATGTAAATCCTCCCCGTACGGGGCTGGAAGCTGAGGTAACAGAATGGATTTCAAAAAAATTGCATCCAGGGAAAATTGCATATCTTTCCTGCAGCGCCGGCACGCTTCACCGCGATCTGAATTACATGCAGGAATATGGGTTAATGGTAAAAAAAATAATTCCCTACGACTTTTTCCCTCACACCCTTCATGTTGAAATGCTGGCTCTTATTGAGAAGTCTGAGCAAACAGGCTAAAATCCAATTCTATATTATAACAAACGAATAATCAATAGCCGTAGGCAACAACCGATGGAATTAGAAACGGAATACCAGTAACGGATTTCAGAAACTTTAAATCAGTTATAGCGCTTGCCGAAATAGTATCCAAGGAAAAAACTAAGAAAATAAGATTCTCTCTCCCGTAAAGCCATCATTTGCACTCCTCTTGGGAAATAATCAAAAACAGCGCCCAGCTCAAAAGCTGATATTTTTTGGTCCTGACGACTTATATCAAACGAAAATCCTCCCTTCACATAAACTCCCGGATGAATACTCAGATCATTGAAGCCTCTGGTAAGTGGAGCGCGCCCGTAAATGTTATCAAGAAAATGCTTTTCCGGGTCATATTTCTCTACCGCAAGGGTGTATTCATAAAAAAGGGGGTTAACTGAAAGTTCTTTTATTATATACAGGTAAACCGGTTTAGCAAATCCCAGACTCCCGCCGGCAAACCAGAAATATCTGATCTCTACCCCTCCCCAGTATGGTTTACGATTCAATAATTTTTGCTTTCCGCCCCCACCCCTCAGCACATACAGATTATTCATCTTCCCATAAATATAACTTCTGGAATTACGGTAATAAGGATTATAAATACGGGTTTCATGCGCATCTTTTATTTCGAGCAAATTAAACTCGTACAGCCATTTGGTGTAAAAAGTCTTGTTTTCCCCTTTCCGGAATTCAATCCCGCCGCCGGAAGAACTGATAAAAACTCCGCCAAAATGCTCTTTCTCCAAAAGTATATCAGGTTCGTCCATCTCCTCCGGAAATTGAGCAACCGAGAAAAAATGGATCAACTGAAAAGCGACAAGCAAAAAGAAAGCATTTCGCATAATCACTGATTTGAAGATTGCAAAATTACGATATTAATCGCCTGCAACCTATTATTAAGCCGGTAAATCTGAAATATTAACCAATTAATAACCCTGCTCTTTTTTGAACTTACGGTATTCACCATAAGCAGGGCATTTTTCACGGGTCTTACAGGAAGAGACCACTATTCCCGCCAAAAAAATAAAAAGCAGCACTAAAGCTTTTTTACGAATTTTAAGATAATTCAGGTTGTTAAAACGCATCCTATTTATAAAGTGTGTTATTTTTTCAGAAACTTATCAGGTAAAAACCTTTGTAGATATATATAACTAATGTAACTTTGGAATATTGTTCAAAACAGATGATATTTTGCAAAATCCGGTTATAGGAACAAAAACATAAAGCGCTGATAATGTTTGAATTACAAATACATTAAAAAAAGAAACACAATCCCGATCATAAGATATGGAAAATATTAACCCACAAATTGAAGAAAGTTGGAAAGAACTTCTGTCTGAGCAGTTCAAAGCTGATTATTTTAAGAAACTAAAGGAATTTTTAGTTCAGGAAAAGAAAAAATATATTGTTTATCCTTCCGGAAACAAGATTTTTGCAGCTTTTGAACACACTCCTTTTGAAAACCTAAAGGTTGTAATTCTGGGTCAGGATCCGTATCATGGCGCCGGACAGGCTCATGGTCTGTGTTTTTCAGTTCCTGATGGGATCCCAAAACCGCCTTCATTACAAAATATTTTTAAAGAAATTAATAACGATATGGGATTGCCAATTCCTGCTTCAGGGAATCTTGAAAAATGGGCTAAGCAAGGTGTGTTGCTTCTTAACGCCACACTCACTGTTAGAGCCAATCAGGCAGGTTCACATCAGGGGCAGGGCTGGGAAACTTTCACTGATGAAGTTATAAGAACCATAAGCAAAAACAAAGAGTCGGTAGTTTTCCTGCTCTGGGGCAATTACGCTCAGGCAAAGGAAATCCTAATTGATATCACAAAACATCATGTCCTTAAAGCTCCTCATCCTTCGCCACTGTCAGTTTCAAGAGGATTTTTCGGATGCAAACATTTCTCAAAGACAAATATATTACTCACCAATGCCGGCAAACACGCCATTGACTGGTATATTCCCTGATTAAAACTTCAAACCGATGAAAGAAGCCATATTCTATAAAACATTAGGTTCGAACACAGTACAATGCCTGCTGTGTCCGCATCACTGCCGGCTTAACATCGGTGAAGAAGGCAAGTGCAGAGTCAGGATAAATGAGAATGGCAAGTTAATTACTAAAAGCTATGGGGTGATTTCAGCAATACATACCGATCCGATTGAGAAAAAACCTCTGTATCATTTTTATCCGGGCAAAAAAATTCTTTCAATTGGCTCATTTGGTTGTAATTTCCATTGCGATTTCTGCCAGAACTGGGAAATATCCCAGTCTTTCCCTACGAATCATTATAAACTGCGTCACGCAAACGTTGATGAAATCATTGAAGAAGCAAAACACATAAAAGATAATATCGGCATCGCATTTACATATAATGAACCGGTTATAAATTATGAATTTGTGTTTGAACTGGCTGTAAAAGCAAAAGAATCAGGTTTAAAAACCGCAATGATAAGCAACGGATTTATTGCCGAAAAACCTCTCATGCAGCTTCTGACTTATATTGATGCTTTTAACATTGATCTGAAGGTGTTTTCAGATGACCTTTACAGAAAATATTCAGGAGGAAGATTAAGTCCGGTTCTCAGAAATCTTAAAACTATCAGAAACAGTAATTGTCATCTTGAGATCACTCACCTTGTGGTAACCGGAATGAGTGATAATACAGAGCTGTTTGATGATATGCTCAACTGGATTGTAAATGAGCTTGGAGAGCAAACAGTGCTGCATCTTTCAAGATATTTCCCTAATTACCGGATGAACCGCCCCCCTACTACCCCGTCATTGCTAAAGTACATGTTTGGCAAGGCTCAGCAAAAATTGCCCTATGTTTACCTTGGGAATATCTTTCTTGAATGCTCTTCTGATACCTCTTGCCATAACTGCCATTCAACAGTGATTAAAAGATATGCTTACGATGTGAATACCAGCGGGCTTGACGAGAAGGGTAATTGCAGTAATTGCGGACAGAACATAATACAATTCATATAGAAGTAATAACAGTTAAAAACATTGCAGGACAACAATATATAAAACAAAATATTTCAGGGTTATGAAAATCAGAAAACCGGCTGTAGCGGGCAGTTTTTATCCGGCTTACAAGGAGGAACTGAGTTCGGTGATCAGAGAAATGGCATTACAGCAATCGCCTTCAGAGATAAAAGATATAGGAACAATCACCGGTGGCATTATTCCCCATGCCGGCTATATCTACTCCGGCAGGATAGCTCTGCCTTTTTTCAGCTTACTGGCTGCCTCCGGACAAAAATTTGAAACCATCATTATTCTGCATCCTAATCATTACGGTGCAGGCCCGCAAATAGCACTTGACACTCATGAAGCATGGGAAACTCCTTTTGGCATTACAGCTCTTGATCTGGAAATTTCTTCTGCTCTCGGTCTGAAAATCTCAGCCGATGCTCATCGCTTTGAGCATTCTGCCGAGGTAATGCTGCCTTTTTTGCAATTTTTTCTGACCTATCCTTTTAAAATTGTACCTATAGCCCTGTCGCGCCTCAATTATTTATCATGCCGGCTGCTGGCAGAAAAATTAAGTACTGTTTTAGCAAGCAAAAAAAGTAACACTCTCATTATAGCTTCTTCTGACTTTTCGCACTTTGTAAGTCCTGAAACTGGAACTGAACTTGATGACAAAGCTGTAAAATATATTTACGCGCTTGATGCTGCCGGATTCTATGATACTGTAGCCAAATATGACCTCAGTATCTGCGGCTATGCCCCTATTATGACATTGATTGAATATTGTAAAATATCAAATGAAAGAACACAGATCGGGTTGTTAGCCAGAGGTCATTCAGGATTGGTAAATCTTGAAGATTCAGTAGTTCATTATCTCAGCATGTTATTTTACGAACCCAAAAAACAATGAAAACTCTCAGTGCAAATTTCCATGCGGCGGCACATGACTATCTTTACCTGCTCAACAGGAATTACCCTCAGTCCACATTGGTAAAGCTTGTTGGCGATCGCTACCAGCTAAGTGGTGTTGAGCGAAGTATGCTTTACAGGGGGATTAGTTCATCAGTTGATGCTGCAAAAAGAAAATCCAAGCTCATTAATGATCTGAGTTCAGATTCTGAACCATTATCAATTGATGCCTGCAATGTGTTGATAACGCTGGGAAGCTATCTTAACGGGAATATTGTGTTTATCAGCAATGATAATTTTCTGCGTGACGCTTCAGAAATTCATGGTAAAGTTTTCAGGACTTCCTTGATAGAACGCAGCCTGGGGCTGGTTTTCAAGTATCTGCATCATCATGGAATTAAAAATGTACGGTTTTATATTGACAGCCCTATCAGCTTCAGCGGCAAGCTTTGTGAAAGAATAAACAACACTCTTTCAGAACTTGATATGGAAGGTTTTGCGCAAACCCATCCCTCACCCGATCATATTTTAAAAAATCTCAATGAGGGCATCCTGGCTACTTCCGATTCTGTAATTATTGATGTAACGCCGCTTCCGGTAATTGATCTGCCTAAGAATATTCTCGAATTTCACTACCATCCCGGCTTTGTTGATCTTGGTTCTCTCTTTACAGATGTGTGAAATTGTTTAACCAAAGGGTTTGTAATTAAAAAAAACTTATTTTTGCATCATGTTCTCATTATAGGGGTGCCTGATATTTTAAAGGCTGAGATCAAACCCATTGAACCTGATCCGGATAATGCCGGCGAAGGGAAGGGTCTAAACTTTTTTATAGTGGCTGATAGCCTCTGTAAGCCACTTGAAGTTTAACCGAAAAACTCAAAAAAATGAAAAGGAAAATTCTGCTGTTGATCCTGTCAATAGGTGTGCCTTTGCTTATGTCAGGACAATATCTGATTGAAGGTAAAATTACCGATTCTGAAAGCGGTGCGCCACTTACAGGTGCTAATATTGCTTTAAAAAACACTTTCAAAGGCGTTGTTTCTGATGCTCGTGGAAATTATGTAATTGAAAATCTATCAAAAGGGGATTATGAGCTTATAGTATCATTTATTGGATATCAGACAATTAATAAAAAAATAAATCTGAGTTCCGATATCAAACTCGATATAGCTCTGCAAAAAAGTGCCATTATGACTGACGAAATCGTTGTAAAAGCTATCCGTGCAGGTTCAAACACTCCTACTACCCATACTAATCTGAACCACAAAGACCTTGCTTCGTCAAATCTCGGGCAGGATCTTCCGTTTATGCTTAATCTCACTCCATCGTTGATCACAAGCTCGGATGCCGGAGCCGGAATTGGTTATACATGGATGAATATCCGTGGCAGCGATAATACCAGGATAAATGTTACCCTGAACGGAATTCCTGTAAATGATGCCGAATCGCATGGAGTTTGGTGGGTAAATATGCCTGACATTGCCTCCTCAACTGACAACATACAGATACAGAGAGGCTTAGGGCTAAGCACACATGGCTCCGGTGCGTTTGGTGCTACTGTAAGCCTGCAAACTACAACCCTAAAAGATAAAGCCTATGCCGAAATAAGCTCCTCAGCAGGTTCATACAACACTCTGAAAAACTCACTTGGGTTTGGCACAGGCTTAATTGATCAGCACTGGACTTTCGATGGAAGGATTTCACGTATAACATCTAACGGCTATGTTGACAGAGCATCCGCAAAACTCACATCCTACTATCTTTCAGGAGCTTATTACGGCAGGAACACGGTAATTAAACTGCTTACGTTCTCAGGAGAAGAAAAAACTTATCAGGCATGGACCGGCGTTCCGGGTGATTCGCTTGAAACGCACAGAACCCTGAATCCTTCAGGAATGTATTATGACGACGAAGGCAATCTGAAATATTACGATAACGAAATTGACAACTATCACCAGGAACATTTCCAGGTGCATCTCACTCAAACGGTTTCTAACCTTCTTAATTTCAATATCTCAGGGAATTATACATTTGGAAAAGGATATTACGAACAATACAAACCCAATGAAAAATTCAGCAGTTATAATCTGCCAAACATAATTATTGGTAATGAAACTATCAAAAGAACCGACCTCATTAGGAGGCGCTGGCTCGTTAATGATGCCTACGGGTTTACCTATTCATTGAACTATGAACCTGAAAATCGTCTGAAACTGGTAATTGGAGGAGGTTACCAGATATATCGGGGTGAACATTTCGGTGAGATAATCTGGGCTAAATATGCGCTGAATGCAAATATACGTGAACGTTATTACGACAACGACGCATTGAAAAAAGATTTCAACTCATTCTTAAAAGTTGAATTTGAGCCTGTTACAAAACTACATCTGTTTGCCGACCTTCAATACCGCAATATTTACTACGATTTTCTTGGACTGGCATGGATACAGAATGAGGTGGCACCCTTGCAACAAAGAGTAAACTTCAATTTTTTCAATCCAAAGGCAGGCGTTAGCTACAAAATAAATACTTCCGGTGATTTGTACCTTTATGCGGGAATTGGCAGCCGCGAACCGGTAAGAAGCGATTTTACAAATTCTTCGCCTGATAGCAGACCAAAACCTGAAACCATGAGAAATATTGAAACCGGGTATCGCCATAAAGGAAAGCGCATGCTGCTCAACAGCAATATATTCTTTATGGATTATAAGGATCAGCTTATTTTAACGGGCGAAATAAATGATGTTGGGAAATTTGCACGTCAGAATGTTAAAAAGAGCTGGCGCGCTGGTATTGAGGTTGAAGCAGCTTTTATACTCAGCAATTCTTTTCAGTGGAATGTAAACCTAAGCCTGAGCCGTCATATAATACCTGAATTTATCGAATACTCCGACAAATATGATGATAACTGGAACTGGACAGGTTTTGATATAAAGGAATACAGGAATACAAAAATTGCTTTCTCACCTGAAATAATCGCATCAAGTCAGATCTCGTACAAGCCGCTTGAAAATCTGATTTTTAGCCTTAGTTCAAAATACGTTGGAGATCAATATATTGATAACACCTCGAGCCGGGAGCGTATGCTCGATGCTTATCTTGTTCACAATCTCAGAGCTAATTACTCTTTCAACACTATTTTGCTGGGTAAGGCTGAACTCACATTACAAATCAACAACTTACTGGATACCAAATACATAACGAATGGCTGGATTTATAAAGGCGTAGTTGGCAGTCAGGGTTTGATAACTATTGAAGATGGCTACTTCCCTCAGGCGGGAATTAATTTTCTTGTAGGTATAAACCTGAAGTTCTGATAATTATGCCGATTGTCCTGACTTGTTTCTTTTAGTTCGGTCAAAACATTTTGGATAGAATTCCCAATAATTTAGCTGCTAGTTCCGCTTTTATTAAGGTGGTTTTACCAGATACCTTATTGAGAATGGCCGTCTGTGCTTCTTAATATCTTCTGTGATAGTTGATAACCACTGAGAACACAGAGGTTCACAGAGAAATCTGCTGAAAGATACTCTGTGCTTCTCTGTGCCCTCTGTGGTTAAATGAATTACTATTAAAATGTTATTATTGTAAACGAGTATTATATTGCTACTGTGCAGCCGTGAATTTTTCAACCTGCGATTAAGAGAGCAACATGCTAAGCTTTATCCAGTGCAGAACAAATATGCTTTAAAACAATACGTTTATTGTTATTTCCTGAACTGCTTGCTCCCTATATTCTGTCTTTGCCACTCTAATTTTTACACTTTTTAGTGCCTTAGTGCATCAAAACAATAGAATAAAACGAATAAATGCTGATAATCAATAATTTACAACCGCACTAAATTGAGAGGGTACAAGTCAATACTATTTTGCTGGGTAAGGCTGAACTCACATTACAAATCAACAACTTATTGGATACCAAATACATAACGAATGGCTGGATTTATAAAGGCGTAGTCGGCAGTCAGGGCTTGATAACTATTGAAGATGGTTACTTCCCTCAGGCAGGAATTAATTTTCTTGCAGGTATAAACCTGAAATTCTGATAATTATGCCGGTTGGAAATTTACAAAACAGCTTAGTCAATTTTGTAAACACAAACCGTATAACCGAAAAAAACAATTTTATTCTCTGGTTCCGCGGTCAATATCGCGTTGCTGGTCTTTATGTTTAAGTGTTTCACGCTTATCATAAAGTTTCTTTCCTCTGGCAATTGCTATCGTTAATTTAGCAAGTCCCCTTTCATCAATATACAGAAGCGAAGGAATTATTGTAAGTCCCTTCTCAGTGATCTTATTAAATATTTTTCTCAGCTCACGCCTGGTAAGCAATAGTTTGCGGTCACGTTTGGGTTCGTGATTATTGTATGAACCCATAGTATATTCAGCAATATGCATATTACGAACAAAAAGCTCATCGCCTATAAAAGTGCAGTAAGCTTCGGTAATACTGGCTTTTCCGGCTCGTATTGACTTGATCTCAGTACCCGTAAGCTGAATTCCCGCTGTGAACTCTTCCATCAGAAAATATTCAAAAGCAGCCTTTTTGTTCTTGATATTTATTGTGTTCGACATGCTGAATAAACAACAAAACCTGACTAATTATAAAATTGCAAAGATAAAGCATAAATCCTTTCACCTGTTATGCCCGCTAAACAACGATAAAACATTTTCCTGATTAATAACAATGACATTTTTTAAAAACCTGATTTTGAACTTTCAGCCCATTAATGCTTTTAATTATTATAGGAAAACTAAAGCTGCTCAGGAATAAAAACCTAATTTTGTTCAGCTATATTTGAAATGAATCATACTCACTTTAAAACCAACATATTATGAACACACTGGATTTCAAAGCATTACTGGTAAGCGAAAAACCTAACGGCACCTTTATTCAGGAAGTGGTGAAACGCAAGATCACAGATCTTCCGGATAACGAGTTACTTATAAAAGTAAACTATTCTTCACTCAACTATAAAGATGCTCTTTCGGCTTCAGGACATAAAGGGGTATCAAAATTTTATCCCCATACACCCGGCATTGATGCTTCGGGGCTGGTGACTTTCAGCCGTGATAAGCGCTTCAAACCCGGTGATGAAGTCATTGTTACGGGTTACGATCTCGGTATGAACACTCCCGGTGGATTTGCCGAATATATTTCTGTTCCCGGTGATTGGGTAGTACCACTTCCTCAGGGTCTCAGCCTTAAAGAAGCAATGATGCTGGGAACGGCAGGCTTCACTGCTGCCTACGCTTTACACAAACTCATTGAGAGAGGTCAGAAGCCTGAAAATGGCCCGGTGCTGGTCACAGGAGCTACAGGTGGTGTGGGCAGCCTTGCAGTAGCATTATTGTCAAAAGCAGGATTTGAAGTAATTGCAGCTACCGGTAAACCAGATTCCGCTGATTATCTGAAAGCTCTGGGAGCAACCCAGATAACTGACAGAAATGAAGTAAACGACACCTCAGGAAAACCGCTGATGAAACCTAAATGGGCCGGGGCCATTGATACTGTTGGGGGGAACGTACTTGCCACTGTACTCAAAGCCTGTCAGAAACATGGAAATGTTGCTGCCATGGGAAATGTGTTGTCGGTAGAACTTCATACTACCGTATTTCCTTTCATTTTAAACGGAATAAATCTGTTAGGCGTTGATTCAGCTACATGCCCAATGAGCATAAGACAGGAATTATGGAAGAAACTCGGCAATGAATGGAAACCTGACAAGCTTGAAATGATAGCAAGTCAATGTTATCTGGAAGATTTACCGGAATATATTTCAAAAATACTAAAAGGTAAAATGGAAGGACGTAAATTGGTAGTTATCAAATAATTAACATTGTTGATTTATGGGTTTGACAAAAGATATGTGACTATAAAAGGGTTAAAAGAATGAAATCCGGTAAAAAAATTTTCAGGTCATTGTATGTTTTGTGTATTTATTTCATAAATCATGCTTATTTTTGATGCAAAACAAATAACTCATTAATTAACCCTGTCAGAAGTTTTAGTTTTATTAATAAAAATAAATCCATCAGCCATGAAAAAATTTTTACTCTTAACTACATTGCTGAGCTTCAGCATATTGACGTTTGCTCAACTTGACCAGAAAGCTCTTAAAGAAGAAAAAAAGAAGATCATCAGTGTACTTGAAAACTACATTACTGCCAACGAAACCCAAAACATAAAGCTAATGGAAGAAATCTGGGCTACGGATGAAGATATTGAGGCTTTTGGTACGGCAGCAGGTGAACGCCTGCAAGGGTGGCAGGCAATAAAAAGCACTTTCGTGCATCAGTTTAATTCTTTCAGCAATACTTATATTTCTGCCAGAGACCAAATAATTAACATTGACGAAAGTGGGAAGATTGCATGGTTCTCGCAAATGATCAATTATAATTATCTCCTTGAAGGTGTTGCAAAAAAGTATGAAGGAATTCGTTATACCGGTGTCCTGAAAAACAAGAACGGACAATGGAAGCTTGTTCAGATACATCTTTCATTACCTCATTGATTTTTGATCTGAGTTCCGGTATTCAAACTAAAGAATCTTATGGCCTTATAAACCCATAAGGTTTTGAACGTTACAATTTATTATGCTGCTTTAAGGACGAGCAGCGTAATTTCAGGTTTCATACCAATACGTGCCGGAAACGCTATATGACCCAAACCCCGGTTTACATATAAATTTATTTTTTGGTTCTGATCAGTATGAATTTCATAAAACCCGCCCCAATATTTGAAAATAAATGATGCCGGGCTGAATTCCTTGTTACACATACTAACTCCAATCTGTAAGCCATGCGTGTGTCCTGATAAAACCAGATGGAAAGACCGGTCAGTGGCTTTTATTTCGCTGATAATCCTGGGGTTATGAGTTAATAATACAAGTCTGCCGGAATCAGGAATATTTCTCAAAGTAGCATCCAGATTACAGTAATCAGGATAATGATTACTAGTACTGAAATTTCCTGTACCGGCTATATATAAACGGTTATTATTCCTTATGATAACATCATTTGTATTATCGAGCAATGTCCAGCCAAGATCTTTGTAAAACTGTTGCAGATCCTTCAGATTTTCAGTTTTCCTATCAACATCATTCCAACGTAAATAATCGCCATAATCATGATTGCCCATAACTGCAAAAATTCCATCTTTTGCATTAATACCAGCAAGGATTTCTTTATATGGCTGTGCTTCCACCGTGGCATAATTAACCAGATCGCCGGTAAAAGCGATCATATCAGGATATAATGAATTTATCATGTTAAAAGCCCGCTTCAATGGTTCTTTCGAGTGCCAGCGTCCCAAATGAAAATCTGAAATATGCACAATACGATATCCGTCAAAATCCTCAGGTAATCCTTTTATACAGACCTCTTTTTCAACAATATGAAAGTTATAGACCCAATAAAACACCCCGGACAAATAAATAACAGCGGTAAAAAACGACAGAAGAAATGATACAATAATTGGTAGCCGGATTTTAAAATATGCGGTTTTTTTTCGAAGAATTGCTGAAATGACAAGTTTTCTGACATCATTAAAAAGCAAGACACATAAAGGAAACAATCTGATCAGATAAAACAAAAAGGAAAAAGCCAGTAAGTATGTCCTGCACACCGGGTTCCAGTCAAGAGGACTAAGAATTGCAAGGCTAAGGAAGAAACACAGTATCATTAACGAAGACAGAAATGTAAAAAAGACAAGTGTTATGCGTAATGATCGCCCTATGCGGATATCAGGTTTGTAAAGCCATTTATATATATAAAGATCACTGATCACCAGCACTATAAACCAGGGCAGACGGCTTATATACGCCGGAAGTCTGTATGCAGCAATAATACATGCAACAACAAACAGGATCAGATAAACTATTCTGAAACGCAAAGAATTTAGTTTCATTCGTTAATATTTTAAGAGGATAAAATTAAAAAGATTTATCCTACCGGATATACTCCGGGCAGTTTTATTCTTTTTCGGTTGTCAGTTACAAATCATTCCTATTAATTGTATTTTTGCCCTATAAAAACAGAAAATTAAATTAACAGTAATATGAAACACCTGATTTTAACCTTAGCCATTATGCTTTCACTTAACTCACTTTTTGCACAGCAAAAATCAACGATCATTCTTAACAAACCTGATCCGGATCGGGGATTGCCGCTAATGAAAGCGTTATCGCTCAGAGCATCAGCCCGTGAGTTCGGAACTAAAGAAATAAGTATCATTGATCTATCTGATCTGTTATGGGCTGCTAACGGCATAAACCGACCTGAAGAAAACAAACGTACGGCAGCTTCAGCTCTTAACGCACAGGACATTGATATTTACGTAGTTACAAAAGAAGCGATTTATTTTTATGACCCGGCAAAAAACATTCTTCAACAAGCTGCCAAAGGAGATCACAGACGTGAGTTAGCCAGCTCTCAGGAAAATTTTGCCACAGTTCCCTTATTTTTGCTTTTGGTTTCTGATCTTTCGAGGTTTAGCAGGGGTGATGATGCAAAACTCCTCGAAATGGCCAATATAGATGCCGGCATTGTAGCACAAAACATTATGCTTTTCTGCGCTTCAGAAGGAATGCTGGCAAGGCCGAGGGCATGGATGGAAAAAGATAAGCTCAGAGAAATACTACAACTAAAAGACAAGCAACACCCCATATTGAACATTGCTATCTCATATAAAGAGCAGTAATACCAAATTGGCTTATTTACGAGACCAATAGAGTAATGAATAAATGAATCTGTCTGAGCCTGATAGATTTTGTAAAATTCTATTTTGCAAATCATAGCCTAATATTAGCTTAGCAACAAAAATCCTCCCTCACCTATCCAAAAAGTATTGAAAAAGTCCTATTGATGATTTTTAGAATTTATATATATATTTGCTTTTCAAATCCCCCGCAAAAGTTGGGTATTTAAGCAGAAGTTGCTGTATAGCCCAATCTTTTGGCTGGGTGTAAGCAAGTTCGGGAAAACTTTAAAAAAATGATATAGCATAAAACAACATACATATTATGGCAGAAAAATATAATGCTTCAAATCTTGCAATCGAACAGATCTTAAATTTTATAAAATCGGAAGAAATCGCTATACCTGAAATTCAAAGACCTTTTGTTTGGAAACCAAAACAAGTTCGTGATTTGATAGATTCTCTTTATACGGGATACCCGACTGGGTATCTGATAATTTCCCAAAGCCCGAATATGAAATTAAAAGATGGAACACTGTCGGAGGGGAAAAAGATAATGATTGATGGTCAGCAACGTGTAACAGCACTAATGACAGCAATTATGGGGATGGAAGTGATTAACTCTGATTTCGAAAAGAAAAGAATTAAAATCTCATTCAACCCCTTAGCTATTGATGAAGACGAAGTTTTTAAAGTTCAAGATAATGCCATATTAAAAGATAAAAAGTGGATTGCTGACATTGCCGAAGTTTTCAAATCGGATTTTAAACGTGGTAGTTTTGTTACAAAATATTGTGAGCTAAATCCTGAAATGGATCCTGACAAACTACATGATATTTTAGACAATTTAATAGGAATAAAAAACCGCCAAATTGGAGTAATTACACTCGATAAGGAACTGACAATTGATGAAGTAACAGAAATATTTATCAGAATAAATAGTCAAGGGGCGAAACTGAATCAATCTGATTTTGCAATGTCAAAAATTGCAGCTAATGTAAAATATGGTGGCAATGAACTTCGCAAAGCAATAGATTATTTTTCTCATTTGGCAGTACAACCTGACTGGTATCATGAAATGTCAAAAGACAAGGAGTTCATGGAATCAAAATTTGCACCTAAGATTAAATGGCTAAAAGACGATAGAGAAGAAATCTTTGACCCAAATTACGGTGATATCTTACGTGTTGCTTTTATGTACAAATTTAGTCGTGGGAAAATGAAAGACTTGGTAAGCTTATTAGGTGGACGTGACTTTGAAACAAGGGACTATAAAGAAGTAATTGCGGAAGATTCATTTGAGAAACTAACTGAAGGTGTAATAGATTTTATGAGTGAGTTCTCATTTACAAACTTTATTCTTGCAATAAAATCAGCAGGATTTATCTCAAGCAGATTGATTAACTCACAAATGACACTGGATTTTGCATATACCCTTTATCTAATACTTAATTCAAGTAATCAAATTGATAAGACTCAAATAAAACATTATGTATCAAAATGGTATGTATTATCAACCTTGACAAGTCGTTATATCTCTTCACCCGAATCAGTTATGGATTTGGATATTCGTAGAATTTCTGAAAAGGGGTTTATTGAATATTTCAAAGAAATTGAAGAAGCAAATTTATCTGATACTTTTTGGGAAGTTGGATTAGTTCAAAACCTGGAAACTTCGGCAATAAATAGTCCATTTTTTAATGTGTTTTTAGCTGCACAAGTTCACAGCAGCGACAATTCACTTTTAATGAATGGTACAAAAGTCCGGGATTTAATATCAATTATGGGCGATATACATCATATTTTCCCTAAAAGATACTTACAAAAAAATGGAATAACCGATAAATCAAAATATAATCAAATTGCCAATTACACATACCTTGATACTCAAACAAACATTTCAATCGGAGATAAAGCTCCAAATGATTATTTCAAAACAGTATTTGAGCAATGTGATTCTAAGGAAATGAAATTTGGAAATATTTCAGAGCTATCATTGCTAAAGGAAAACCTGAATATAAATTGCATTCCTGAAAACATTGTGACCATGGACGCATCACATTATGAGGATTTCCTTTTAGAACGACGGAAACTCATGGCAAAAAAAATCAAAAACTATTATTACTCACTATGATAAAAAAGCCGAAGCCCTCAACTGCGGTTTATCTTTAGGCGTTAGAAAGTTATTTATTAACGAAAATTTTATAACTTTGGAATTCGGTATTTGGTCAAGCGGGCTGACAGAAACACAATACTAAAGCCAAAGCCGAAACGCTATGCAACATGCCAAAATACACTGGATTAAACAATTGAGTAATTATGAGTGAGAAAACACAATCAATAAAATCTTATCAAATCGTATATCCGCAGATATATTCTTACATACTGCCAAGTCTTCAGGAAAATGAAGGTTCGCAAAAAATCGGTTATACAGAAAGAGAAAATGTAGATGACAGAATAAAAGAGCAAACCCAAACGGCTGCTTTTACATTAAAATATAACAAATTATGGAGCGCTCCTGCGTTTTTTGAAGGTAATGAAGAGAGCTTTACCGATAAAGCTTTTCATAAATTCCTTATAAAGAAAAGAATTGAAAAAAGAGATGATTTAGGAACAGAGTGGTTTTATTTTAATGGCTATCCTGAAATATCGAAATCATTGTTTGATTTATTTCGTAAAGAACGATTTGCTGCTCTGCAAAACGATAAAGGCAAGATAGAATATATATTACGTTTTGAACAGGAAGATGCAGTACAAAAAGCACTCGATTATTTTACAAAAACCGAAAAAGGCGAATTTCTATGGAATGCCAAACCACGTTTTGGAAAAACTTTAGCCAGTTATGATTTGGCAAAGCGTTTAAAAGCAAACAAAGTGCTCATTGTTACCAACAGACCCGCTATTGCCAACTCTTGGTTTGATGATTACGAAATATTTATTGACGGATACGCATTTATTTCCGAATCACCATCCTTGAAATTCAGAACAACCATTACAAGGGAACAACATATCCATCAACACCCCAACAAGCCTCAAATTACCTTTCTATCTTTACAAGATTTAAAAGGCTCTAAATATTTTGGAGGAAATTATGACAAATTACGCTGGGTGGCTGACCTTGAATGGGATTTGTTAATTGTTGATGAATCACATGAAGGGGTTGATACCGGAAGAACAGATGCTGCTTTTGATGTAATTAAGCGTAAATATACACTACATCTATCAGGAACACCATTTAAAGCTTTGGCTAATGAAAAATTTCCAAAAGAGGCTATTTATAACTGGACCTATCTGGATGAACAACAAATTAAACAAATTGAGATAGAAGAAGGTGAGACTGGCGAACACACCGATTTACCTGACCTTAAGCTTTTTACTTATCGTATATCACAAATGATTAGAGATCAGGTAAATAAAGGTATAGAAATTGATGAAGAAACTCATGATTATGCCTTCGATTTGAATGAGTTTTTTAGAACGCACAACCAAAAATTTGTTTACGAAGAAGATGTCAAAGAATTTTTAAAAAACCTTACGACCAATAAAAAATATCCCTTCTCTACGCCTGAATTGAGAGAAGAACTAAAACACACTTTCTGGTATGTGGGCAACAGAGTGGATTCTGTAAAAGCACTTGCCAGATTATTGAAAGAAGATGAAGTTTTTAAAGATTATGAAATAGTCATTGCTGCCGGTGACGGCAGAAGCTTTGAGGAAGAAGAAAAAGATTTTAAAGCCAACGAAACTTCTTTTGATAAAGTACAAAGATCCATTGCTAAATTCGATAAAACCATTACGCTTTCTTGCGGACAATTAACCACCGGTGTAACTGTTAAAGAATGGACGGCTGTTTTGATGCTTACTGATATTAAATCACCCGCTTTGTACATGCAGGCAGCTTTTAGGGCACAAAACCCGTTTAAGAAAATAACAAATGGTGAATTATACGTCAAAAAATCGGCTTACCTGTTCGACTTTGCTCCTACTCGTGTGCTTGAAATTTACGATGATTTTGCAAATGGATTGAATCCCAAAGCCGTAAAGGGCGAAATTACCGAAAAGGAAAGAGAAGAAAACATCAGAGAATTACTGAACTTTTTCCCGGTAATTTCCGAGGACGTGAACGGTGAAATGATAGAATTAGATGCCGAAAAGGTACTTACTTTCCCGAATGCCATAGCAGCAACCGAAATTGTAAATGCCCGCTTCATGACCAACCTCTTGTTCAATGATAGTATTTCAGGAGTTTTCAATTTTCCTAAAGAAATAGAAGAAATATTGAACAAATTGCCTGAAGAAAAAAATAAGCGTACAAGAATAGCTAAAAACCCTCTTGAACTAGATTATGCAAAGGAAATAAACAATAACAAAACCAAAGAAATAAACCGGAATACAGGTATTATCCTTGGCGAGAAGATTTTTAAAACCAATGTGGAACGAGAGGTCGAAAATCTCTTAGAGCAAAACAACGAACAAATTGCTGCAAATGATTTGTTAGAAAAGGTTTCTGAAGTTGCCGAGCCTTTGATTGCCAAATACAAAGAGGTTTATAAAGCCACTCAGGCCGAAACTAAAGAAGTAACAAAGCAAATCCAGGAAAAGGTTAAAGAAATTGCCGAGGAATTCAACGCTGCCGAAGTCAAAGACCCTGAAGCACTGAAGCAAAAATTAATCAATACCATTGAGATTGATTTTGTAAGTAACAAGGTAACAGAAAAAGAAGAAGAAAAAGTAGAAAAAGTACAAAAAACCAAGGAAGAGGAAATCAGAGACCGCTTGCGCTCTTTTACACGTACCATTCCTATGTTTATCATGGCAAACGATTCCAAAGAAGAAATTACCATTGATAATTTTGATTTGGAAGTTGACGATGCCGACTTTGAGGAAATTACCAGCATCACCAAAGAAGAATTCCACAAGTTGCGCGATGGTTTTGACTATGAAGAAGACGGCAAACGAAAAACCTTCCAAGGCGTGTTTAACAAATACCGTTTCAATGCTTCCATTGCTGAGTTTAGAGCAAAGAAAGAGCAGTTAGCCAATTATTTTGAAGCAGAAGAGGATATTTTTGAACTCATTCCCAACCAAAAAACCAATCAGATTTTTACGCCGAAAAAGGTAGTGCAAATGATGGTTGACAATTTGGAAGAACACGACCCGAGTTTGTTTACCCGAACCGATAGCACCTTTGTTGATTTGTATATGAAATCTGGGATGTACATTACGGAAATAGTAAAAAAACTCTTCCACAACACCCGAAAATTCTACGATAGCGATGACGCTTGCTTAAAACACATTTTGGAAAACCAAGTGTTTGGCTTGGCACCAACGCCGATTTTACAAGGCATTACCCAAACTTATATTTTTGGCTTTGATACAGAGCATAAGATTTCCCGTAAAAACTTTGTGCAACACGACCTGACGCCCGAAGCCAAAGAAAACAAAGCCAAACAAAAATTATACGAACTTTTTAATTTGAAGAAAGATATGAAATTTGATGCAGTGGTGGGAAATCCACCTTATCAGGAGACTATAGATAAAACTGAGAGTCAATCACAAGCAAATTCAAAATGGATTTATTATTTATTTCAAAATTTAGCAGATATAATTGGAAAAAAATCCTCATTAATTTATCCTTTTGGTGGTTGGTTTGATGACATTGGAATTTTTAATGGTTTTGGTAAACGAATGATTAGTGATGGACATACAGTTTCCATAAATGCTTATGAAGGAACTAATGACAAACGTGCTTGGTACAGAATTGATAAAGAACCAAAACCTCTTTTTGGAGATGGAGTAAATCTTTCTGCCGGAGTTTCTATTGTAAATCGTGATATGACGAAAGTCTCTGAAACTTTTGAATATTCAAATAGGTTGTATTCAGATACTCAAAGAAAAGTAAGTATAAACGAATGGGAAACATTATCCCCAAATCCTGATTTTACAGTAGGAATTAAGTTAATTGGTGATAAAATTAAAAAGTATGTTTCAAATAAAACTTTTGGTATAGAAAGTGATTTTATTGAAAATAATCCTGATTTATATTCATTAAATCCAAAGGATTTTAAGGAGCCAATAAGGTTATTAACAAATGATAAAGCAGGTTCGGCTGGAAGAGCAAAATGGTATTATGTTGAAAGAACCACAATAGAAAAAAATAAAGAATTAATAGACCAGTATAAAGTGGCTATGCCATCTGCTTATCCTAAACAAAAATTAACTTCAGGAGTACCAACAATCGAACAAGTTCTTTCTCGTTCATCTGAATTAATAGAAGTATTTCAACCTAAAGAAGTATTTGGAAGAAGTAAAATGTTGATATTTCATTCGCCTAAAAAGGTTGATGTAGATAATTTTATGAAATATACTCGAACTAGGTTTTTTGCTTATATGGTATTAAATGAACCGAATAGAAGTTTTACATTTGGTTTTGTTATCCCTTTATTAGACTTCACCTCTTCTTCCGACATAGACTGGTCGAAATCCATTCCTGAAATCGACCAACAGTTGTATAAAAAATACGGTTTAAGTGAGGAGGAAATTGCGTTTATAGAAGAGAAGGTTCAGGCGATGGGAGATTAGTTGTTAATTGTTAATTGTTAATTGTTAGTTATTAATTATGAGAGAGAATGTAATTAAAATTAAAAGTTTTGAGTTTGCTGTTCGAATAGTGAAGTTTTACCAATTTTTATGTAATGAAAAGAAGGAATTCATATTAAGTAAACAAGTTTTACGCAGTGGTACTAGTATTGGAGCAATGGTTAGAGAAGCAGAGCACAGTGAAAGTAAAGCTGATTTTATACATAAACTGTCAATAGCCCAAAAAGAAATAAACGAGACCATTTATTGGTTAGATTTATTGAAAGAAACAGATTATATAAGCTCTCAACAATTTGAAAGTATTCATGCAGATGCAGTAGAAATAATTAAATTAATTACAAGCATCATTAAATCAACAAAAAATAACATTAACCATTAACAATTAACCATTAACAAGCCGATGGAGTAGAAATGGGGAAAGAGGAATGAACTATAGAGTGGAGTAATTATGGCAAAACAAATTATCTTTATAAGTAGTGTTCAACAAGAATTCGCCTCCGAGCGGCAAGAGCTTTTTGCGTATCTACAAGCCGATCCATTATTAGGTTTGTTTTTTGAACCCTTCTTGTTTGAACGCTTGCCGGCCATAGACCAACGGACAGATGAAGTTTATCTAAAAGAAGTGGAACGCTGTTCCATTTATTTAGGTTTGTTTGGTAAAGAATATGGTTTTGAAGATGAGGAGGGAATTTCTCCAACAGAGCGAGAATTCGACAAAGCCTCAAAACTTCATAAAACACGATTGATTTATTTGACCAGTCATTCCTCGTCAGAACGACATGAAAAAGAAAATAAATTGATTCAAAAAGCACAATCCTTCTTGATACGAAGACGCTTCTCTACAATAGATGAATTAAAAAACGCAGTTTATGCTTCTTTGGTGAATTATCTAAAAACTAAGAGAATCATTCAGTTAGGTCCATTTGATGCTACACCAAACACACAGGCAACAATGGAGGATATTGACGAAGAAAAAGTAAAGGACTTTGTTAGAGTTGCTCGTTCCCGACGTGGTTTTCCATTAAGAGAGACTGATTCTATTGAAGATATATTTACTCATCTGAATTTAATACACGGCAAAATTCCTACAAACGCAGCATTATTATTGTTCGGTAAAAATCCACAGCATTTCTTCATTAGTTCAGAAGTGCGTTGCGCTCATTTTCACGGAACAATTGTGGAAAAGCCTATTCCTTCGTATAAGGTCTTTAAAGGAGATGTTTTTGAACTGGTAGATCAGGCAGAAGATTTTATTCTGTCCAAGTTGGATTATAGTGTGGGAACTCGAGCCGAAAAAACAATGATACCCGGAAAATATGAGATACCAAAAGAAATTATTTCAGAAGCCATCGTAAATGCTGTTGCACATAGAGATTACACTTCTAATGGCAGTATCCAAATTCACCTTTTTAGAGATCGCCTAGAAATCATCAATCCAGGAACTCTTCCTTTAGGGTGGTCAGAAGATCGATTGAAAAAACCACATCCATCTATTCCTTTTAATCCGCTTTTAGCTGAACCAATGTATTTAAAAGGGTATATAGAAAGAATGGGAACAGGAACAATGGATATGGTACGGCTTGCCATAGAATTTGATTTAAAAGAACCAATATTTTTGCAAGAAGAAGATTTTAAAACAATTGTTTTTAGGCCAGCTGCCTCTGTTATTGAATTTGTTGACCCCACAAGTACCCCACAAGTACCCCACAAGTACCCCACAAGTGCCCCACAAGTTCCGCAGGAGTACCGTAGAAGTACCGTAGAAGTTCGGAATTTACTAAAAGTTCTTGGTGATTCTGAAATGAGTCGAAAAGAATCTCAAGAAATATTGGGATTAAAAGATATTAATAATTTTAGAGAAAATTATATAAATCCTGCTATAGAACTTGGCCTGATAGAAATGAAATTCCCGGATATTCCAAATCATCCTCAACAGAAATACTTGTTAACGGAGAAAGGAAAAGAATGGTTAGATAATTTGTGATTTTGATTCTCAATCAAATTATAGCTCAAAAAGAAAAAATGATTAACACAAAAAAACATAGCCAAAACATAGACATCCGCGAAGATTATCTGTTGAAACAAGGTGCTCTTCTGGAAATACTGTTACAAGACAAAACCACACAAAAAAATATCCTTTGGGCAACGGATTCGTACGAGCAGAAAGGCGAAAAATATATTTCCACAGCTGCTATTACTTCCGATTTAATAACCAGCGAAAACGGAGATTTAATACAGCCACGTGCCGTAAAAAGCAAAGAAGAACAACTCATAAGAACCCGGGATAAAGCAGAAGTGTTTACGCCACTTTCTATTGTAAAACAAATGAATGATGCTTGTGATACAGAAGAAGTTACAAATAATAATTGGCAGGAATATGTGGCTTTATTAAAATTAGAAATTACTTGTGGCGAAGCACCTTTTATCGTATCGCGTTACGACCCTGTTTCCGACAAACAGGTATTATTGTCTATAAAGAAACGAGTTGGTTTTTTAGATAAAAAACTAAAAATCGTCTCAAAATATTGTGATACACAAGAGGAGTGGCTCAAATGGGCAAAAATAGCTTTCCAAAGCTCCTACGGTTTTGAGTGGCAGGGTGACAATTTACTAATAGCACGGGAGAATCTGCTTTACACCTTTATTGATTATTACAAGGATAAATTTAAGGATACTCCATGCATAGAACTTCAGAAAGAAATAGCCGAAATCATCGCCTGGAATATTTTCCAGATGGATGGTTTAAAGTATGTTATACCGATGAGCTGCAAAACAGAGAAGATTACAATCAAAGGTGTAATAACTTTGTTTGGTAAAGAAGATGATCGCACAATAGAAAAACCATGTGAAGGCTGTGAAAATAATATAGCTAAAAAACATAATGGTATTTATGTAACTATTATGAATTGGCGAGAAGGGAAAGTTATAAGGTTTGTGGATATGGTAGGTTGAAAAAAATGATGGCAAAAAAATGCACGATTGCATAACAGCCAGTTTACAAAAAAGTAAGACAGCCAGTTGACTACAAATTGTAGTCAACTGAAAATGGAATCCGCCGATAGTAAATACTATAAAACAGTTCGGGCTATCTTGTAAACACCAGCCTTATAATGGGTTAGCAACAGAAATCCCCCTCACCTATCCAAAAAGTATTGAAAAAAGTCCTTTTAATTATTTAAAATAATTGTACTTTTGAAGAAAGCATGAAAGCAAGTAAATCCTTGTGTCTAAAAATCCATGTATGTTGCATAACTAGATTTTCATTAGAATATGTGTAAGTTGGCTATAATTAACAACCTAATATAAAACTACATTTATGAGAAAAAAATTGAAAGGAAAAGACACATTTACCAGTACCGAAATTGCTCAATTAAAAGAGTTAATAGAACTTAGGAACCGAACTGAAAGTTCACTTCAAGGAAGAGTACGAAATAAAATGAGAGGAATAGGATTTTATGGCAGGGACGATTGGGGTATAGTAGATTTAAAATTAAATGATTTAGAAAAGTTAATTCGAAATGGGGGTATAAAAGTATCTGATTATGATCTAGAAAAACAAGAGGCAATCGAAAAAAAAGACACTATGAAAGAAGAAAAGGCAATAAAGAAAAACAATAGAGATGAATACTATGTTCTTGATTTATGCGATGAAGTTTTAGGAATTAAATCGTCAAGACAACATAAATTTGATTTTTTACTTGGAGATCCTAATAAAAGCGGAAAATGTCGAAAACTCCCCGTAGATGCATATTATGTGACACTAAATTTAGTTATTGAATATAGAGAAAGACAACATACCGAAAGTGTAAAGCATTTTGATAAACCAGATAAAATAACAGTTAGCGGTGTACCCCGTGTCGAACAAAGAAAAATATATGATGAAAGAAGACAAAAGGTATTACGTGCAAATAATATAAATCTTATTGAAATTTCATATTATGATTTCGAATATGACAGTAAAAAAAGAATAAAAAGGAATAACAGCAAAGATATTGAAACAATAAAAAGGATATTAAAATATTTCATAAAATAACTGCCACCAATAATGATGGCTAAACGCAATGGCAGTTTACCAGCTTCCGCCGGCGCCGCCTCCGCCAAAACTGCCGCCACCAAAACCTCCGAATCCACCGCTGCTTCCTCCTCTACTCCCGAAACTTTCTTAAAAGCTCTCATTCCCCTCATTTGGCCAATTTCCTGATAATTTGTCACAGAACCAAACCTTTGCTTCCTTGAAAACTGTCGAATAGTCAGGACTTAAAGAGGTTGCATATAATTTGATCCGGGTGACTTCGTGAGCAGCGCAACGGGTGGCTTCGAGAACCTCAGCCACCCTAATATTTCCGGAAACAGGAAAATAACTAAAAAGATCAGAAATAAGGATTAAATCAAAATATCAACATATTAACTTAAAAACTTCTGATTATGGAAAACTTCATTAAAACATTGAGACACAGTGTAAAACACTGGTATCTTTACCTGATTATGGGTATTGTGTTTCTGCTGACCAGCTTTTGGGTCGTCAGTAAACCCGTTGAATCGTACACCGCATTAAGCATCCTCTTCAGCATCGTATTTCTGATTTCGGGTGTTTCTTATTTCATTTTTTCAATCATGAGCATTAACAAATCCCGGAACTGGGGGTGGAACCTGGTATACGGCGTTATTTTGCTGGTTTTCGGGATTTATCTGGTATCTTCCCCCTCATTGTCAAAAGATGCTCTGGCTCTTTATGTAGGGTTTATTTCCATGCTGTTCTCGATCAGCGCCATTTCTTTTGCCATTGAAATTAAAAACTTCGGCAGCAGACAGTGGGGATGGCTTCTGGCTCTGGGAATTCTGAGTGTAATTTTCTCTTTCCTGTTGATAATCAATCCGTTGATAGCCGGTCTTACCGTGGTATTATACACCGGTCTGACCTTTGCCTCGCTGGGAGTGTTTTATATAGCCTACTCGTTTCGCATGAGGAAACTCAAAAAGTTCCTGACAAAAATTCCGCAAAGCCTGAATGAGCGCTATCACTCATTGCTTGAGGAATTCAAAACACATTTCGACGAAATGATATAATCCGGTTTTCAGCTTTGCTGCGGCAACAATATAAGACGGAAATCTGTTAATGTCAGTGCAAACCTCATTCTCTTCCCAATGAAGATTTTGAAAAAGGAAGGGGTGAGGTTTGGCTAATAAAAAGAAGGCTGAATTAGACGGAGATTGACCATGGATGAATCTGTTCTTTACCGCTACGGCCGGGCAGTTATCATTATCTTAAAACAAATAAAAATCCGGGTTTTATGAAAACTTTGATATCAATAATGAAGTTCAGAACGGGGATTGCCATTCTATTGTTCCTGACTTCAGGCTTTGCGCTGAATGCTCAGGAAAGATCCCCATATTTATCGGCCAAAGAGAGCGAGCCGCGCAATTTTGGATGGATGCATGGTTCACCTCCGCCGGCTGACAAGCTGCTGAGGGCTTCAGACGGCTCGTTTTTCAACTTCCCCGCCCTTCGCTGGAGCGTGGTGCATATGCGAGAGTTTCTGCCCACAAAGCAGGTTTCGAGGGGGCTGGGAGCACCTTCAGAGCTTGTCTATGACCTGGATAATAAAATTGACAAGCTGGAATTTTACCCGACCGGCTCCGATAAACCCATGACGTGGGAGGCATCGCTCTGGGCCAACTACACCGATGGAATTCTGATCATGCATCGTGGAAAGGTGGTTTACGAGCGCTACTTTGGCGAGCTGCAGCAGGACAGGGTTCATGCGGTCATGTCGCTCACCAAATCTTTTACCGGAACCCTTGCCTCTATTCTGGTGGTGGAAGGGCTGATTGATGAAAATAAACCGGTGAAAGAGTATGTGCCCGAGCTGGAGAATTCCGCTTTTGGCGATGCAACAGTACGCGAGGTGATGGATATGACCACAGGGTTGAAATATAGCGAGGATTACGCCGATCCGAATGCCGAAATCTGGCAGTACTCGGCGGCAGGAAACCCCTTCCCTAAACCTGAGGGCTATACCGGCCCCGACGGCTATTACGCCTATCTGGAAACGGTGCAGAAACAGGGCAAGCATGGCGAGGCTTTCGGCTATAAAACGGTGAATACCGATGCTTTGGGATGGATTATTTCGCGGGTTACCGGAAAATCAATTGCCGAGCTGCTGTCCGAAAGAATCTGGAGCCGCGTGGGCATGGAGCAGGATGCCTATTATCAGGTTGACGGGCTGGGAACTCCCTATGCCGGCGGCGGCTTAAATGCAGGTCTGCGCGACCTGGCACGTTTCGGCGAGCTTGTCAGAAACAAGGGCAAATGGCGCGGAAAGCAGATCTTTCCCGCCGAAGCGGTGGAAGATATTTTAAAAGGCGGCAGCCGCGAGGCATTTGCCAAAGCGGGATATGATCATCTGAAAGGCTGGTCGTACCGAAATATGTGGTGGATAACCGGAAATGACAACGGAGCTTTCAGCGGAAGAGGCGTACACGGACAGGCAATCTACATTGACCCTGCCGCCGAAATGGTTATCGTAAGGCTGGCTTCGCATCCCGTTGCCGGAAATGCTACCAACAACCCCTTCTCGTTGCCTGCCTATCAGGTGGTTGCCGATTATTTAAAAAGCAAAAAATGAAAATAAACGAATTATTTAACCTCAGCGGCAAAACCGCTATTGTAACCGGAGGTGCCGGCGGAATCGGGAAGGCTGCTGCCGGGATTCTGGCTAAAGCCGGTGCGAACATCGTAATCGGCGATTACAATTTTAAGGCGGCGGAAGAGACGGCTGCCGAAATCAACGCCACGGGCGCCAGAGCCATTGCGGTGGAATGCAATGTGCTGAAAGATGAAGACCTGGTTAATCTGGTGGATATCACCCTGAAAACATTCGGCGGCATTCATATTCTGATCAACAATGCCGGTGGCGGTGGCGGCGGACGCAAAAACCCGTTTAAGATATCGGTTGACGATATCCGGCGCGATTACGAAATGAACGTATTCAGCGGCTGGCGCCTGTGTCAGCTTTGCGTGCCCCACATGAAACGCGACAATTACGGCTCCATCGTTTTTGTGACTTCCATGGCGAGTGTCAACAAAAGTCCGGCAATGAGCGGCTATGGTGGCTCCAAAGCAGCGGTAAATCATACCGTGGGGAATCTGGCACACGATTTCGGCCCCGAAGTGCGTGTAAATGCGGTTGGCCCCGGAGCAACCCGTACCGCAGCCCTTGAAAGCATACTGACACCGGAAATGGAAGAGAAAATGCTTGCCCACACACCAATCAAACGGCTTGGGAAGGTGGAAGATATTGCCGGCGCAATTCTATATTTTGCCGCTCCCGTATCGGAATGGGTCAGCGGACAAACGCTTTTTGTGAACGGCGGCGGAATCCAGACATTGGATTAGACAATTTTATCCGGCAAAACAGCTTTAGCTGTTTTGTAACTACAAATCGAATTACAGATTAATCCATTATATCCGAATCTCAGATTTTACTGAGGTTTGGGTTATAATTTCTGAATAACTGAAACCATAACCTGATTTTCTAATAAAACGCAATTGCAGTTTACCAGCTTCCGCCGGCGCCGCCTCCGCCAAAACTGCCGCCACCAAAACCTCCGAATCCACCGCTGCTTCTCCCTCCACTACCGAAACCTCCTCCAAAACTGCCTCTTCCGGTTCTGAAATCTTCAAATTTTCCGGTATTGTCCTCCATTCTGCTTAAAAGATGTAAAAGGTTCCATAATGACATATCGTCGCCAATATTATGATGACGCATACTTCGGCGTTTTAACAGAATAATGAAAATAATGAATAAAAGAAAAGGAATAAGCACTACAAGCGGACTAACCTCCGGCGCATAATCTTCTGACGAAAATTCTTTTGCAGCCAGCCCCATTAACACCTTAATACCAGCATTAATTCCGCTGTAATAATCGTCTTCAGCAAAATGAGGGATCATTTCCTTTTCAATGATACGTCTGCAGGCAGCATCAGTAATCACCGGTTCCAGCCCATACCCGACAGCTATAAAAGCTTCACCGCGTTCATTTCCGTAACGGGGTTTGACAAGTACAACCACACCATTATCAAACTTCTGCTGCCCAACACCCCATTCATGACCTATTCTTATTGCATAATCAGCTTTATCATAACCATCAAGATTTGAAACAATTACAACAGCTATCTGATTTGAGGTTTTACTGTTAAATTCCACGAGGGTATCTTCCAGTTGTTGTAGCTGATAGTCAGAAAGCACCCCTGCCAGGTCATTTACAAGCCTTGGGGGACTCGGGCGGACAGGCAATTGTTGTGTATAGCCATGCAAAACAAACAGCAACAAGGCAATGAATGCAAACGGTATGTGCTTATTTCTTATTGACATTCCTTTTAATTTTCACCAAATGAAATCTCATCCGGCAGTTCGTTTACATCATCATCCTGATAAGGAAAAAACTTTTTCAACTCCTCTCCCACCTGTTTTATGCCTTCAATCAAACCTTCAGTAAAATTGCCTTCTATAAAATATTCTGTCATTATCGTCATGACATTATTCCAGAAATCATCTTTAACAACAGCGTTGACGCCGGCATCACCAATTACGGCAAACTTTCGGTTATCAATTGATAAATAAAACAAAACCCCGTTTCGTAATTTGGTGTTTTGCATTTTGAGTTTGTCAAAAACCTGTGCAGCACGATCAAGGACATCGCCGTGATAATGGCTTTCAATATGAACCCTTATCTCGCCGCTGGTATCCAGTTCGGCACTCTTGATGGCAAGCAGTATTTCAGCCTGCTGAATTTTTGTAAAAAAATTCTTTGCCGAAGCGCTCATTTCAGAACTCTACTTTTGGAGGTTTTGAAGCTTCCTGATCTGCTTCGAAATATGGTTTGCGTTCAAAGCCAAAAAGTGATGCGAAAATATTTCTGGGAAAGGTACGTATCAGGGTATTATACTGTTGCGCCACTTCGTTAAAACGGTTTCTTTCAACAGCTATGCGATTTTCAGTACCTTCAAGCTGCGATTGCAGTTCCAAAAAGTTCTGGTTCGCTTTTAGCTCAGGATAACGTTCAACCACAACCATCAGCCTTGACAAAGCTCCGGTTAACTCATTCTGAGCTTCCTGAAATCTCTGCAGCGAATTTTCATCGAGATTCTGAGGATTGATATTTACAGATGTTGCCTTTGCTCTGGCATCAATAACATCAGTAAGTGTCTGACGTTCAAAGTCGGCATATCCTTTTACGGTAGCAACAAGATTAGGTATAAGGTCAGCGCGGCGCTGATACACATTTTCAACCTGTGCCCACTGTGATTCCACCCGTTCCTGTCCTTTAACCATTCCGTTATAAATACCAGCGAGCCAGGAAATAATAGCCACGAGAACCAGAATAACAACTAAAATTTTCAATGATTTTGTCATGTTTAATATGTTTTTGAGTTAAACAATCTTAAAAGCAAATGGCGAAAGTATAATTTATTTTACTATTTCAACGCTACGTTTTATAAAATCAGTAAGCGCCTGCCCTTTCAGCATATTCTGCGAAAGCAGGGCAAGATCAATTATTTGCTTAACAAGTGATTCTCTGTTGTTTTTATCTTCAGTATCGTCAGCAAGTCGCATTATAAGCTTATGGTTCAGGTTCACCACCAGGTTGAAATGTTCCGGCATATCACCCATAAAAGAATAACCACCACCCAGAACCGACATGTCTTTCATCCTGCGCATAAACTCAGGGCGTGTTATTGTTACCGGAAGATCGTCGGCACCAGCGCTTTCAAGAAGCACATGAAATTTTGTCTTGTCAATATTGTTTTCAAAAACCTCTCTGATCTTCGCTTTCTGATCTTCGTTCATCAGCGATGGCAAAGGTTCTTCCTTTAAAATCAGTTTATCGGTCAGGTCGCTGTCAACACGTGCAAATGTTGTATCAGTAAGCTTTTGTTCAAGGGTATTTATAAAATGAGTATCAATGATCCCGTCAAGTACCAGTACATCGTAACCTCTTTCTTTGGCGGCATTAATAAATGCATGTTGTTCTTCAACATTTGAAGTGTATAGGTAAACCACCCTTTTGTTTTTATCGGTTTGAACCGGCTTAACAAGTTTACTATACTCATCAAGGGTGTAATATTTGTTTTCGGTATTCTTCAGAAGGCAGAATTTCTCAGCACGCTCATAGAATTTGGGTTCGGAAACAATACCATATTCAATGAATATTTTAATATCATCCCATTTCTTTTCAAAAGTAGCTCTGTCGTCTTTAAATAAAGATTCCAGCTTATCGGCCACTTTTTTCATTATATGGTTCGAAATCTTTTTAACATTGGGATCACTCTGCAGGTACGAACGCGAAACATTAAGCGGAATATCCGGTGAATCAATTACTCCGTGGAGCAGTGTTAAAAAATCAGGCACTATACCTTCAACAGAATCAGTAACAAAAACCTGATTGCTGTAGAGTTGTATCTTATTTCTCTGAAATTCGTAGCCCTCTTTGGTTTTAGGGAAATAAAGAATTCCGGTCAGATTGAAAGGATAATCCACATTCAGATGAATATTGAACAGCGGTTCATCAAATGTCATGGGATATAGTTCACGATAAAACGATTTGTAATCCTCTTCACTCTGATCTGCCGGTTTGCGCTTCCATAAAGGAAGGGTATTATTTATTATACGCGGCTTTTCAACTTCCCTTGTTTTCTGGCTTCCATCTTCGTTTGTTTCTCCTTCAATAGTTTCAGTTACCTTTTCAGTTCCAAACTGTATAGGCACGGGAAGGAATTTACAATATTTTTTCAAGAGTTCCAGAACACGGTATTCTTCCAGAAATTCATCTGATTCCTTATTAATGTGAAGAACAATATCAGTACCTCTGGTTTTTTTATTCGATTTTTTAAGCGTGTACTCAGGACTGCCATCACACGACCAATGAGCAGCCTCAGTACCTTCACCTGTCTGATACGATTTTGTGATGATCTCTACCTTATCGGAAACCATGAACGAAGAATAGAATCCAAGTCCGAAATGACCGATAAGTTGCTCGGTTTCGCCTTTTCCTTTGTATTTGCTGATAAATTCCTCAGCACTTGAAAAAGCTATCTGATTGATATACTGATTAACCTCTGCAGCGGTCATACCTATGCCTTTATCACGAACAGTAAGGGTTTTCTTATCTTTATCCAGGAGGACTTCTATGGTAATATCACCCAGTTCGTCCTTATACTCTCCCACTGAAGCCAGGGTTTGAAGCTTCTTTGTGGCATCTACGGCATTTGAAATAAGCTCGCGAAGAAAGATTTCGTGGTCGGAGTAGAGAAACTTTTTAATAATTGGAAAAATATTCTCAGTCTTAACATTTATTGTTCCTTTTTTCATATCTGTAATATTTTATTTCTGGCATTAAGGCTCACCAAAGCATGTGCCATGCCATTTATGGCTGACAAATTGACAAAGATTGTAATCCAGGTAGTATGGAACGGAACAATAATGCAGTTGCTAAAAATAAAAATCAAGAGTATTTACAAAATCTGGCAAAAAAGTAATTTAGCACTACAAAATCCAATATAATGAGTGTAACGATTGGTTCTAAAAAAATATTTTTCAATCAAATAGCACTGCATTTGTAAAGAAATTTTAATTTTGCACCTCAAATATAAATATGTACATCTATTGCATTAAAAAAGCACAGTAAAGAATTAGATCATTAATACCAAGGTTATGAAGAAGTTTGTTTTGTTACTGTTAGCTGCTTTCATCATGTTTGGCTGTGCCAGTAATAGCGAAAAAGGCAAACCACCTAAGTTCAAAGCTCCCAAAATTGCAAAAACTGAAGAACCAGAACCTGTTTATGATAAAGTTGACGGAGTTGCTGTTGACATGAACAACAAAGGAATAGGACCGGTAAAGTCTGTTACCATCCCTGAAACTATTGACATGGCTTTGGCAAAAGAAGGAGAAGAAACATATAATGCTTTATGTTTAGCCTGTCATCGCCCAACCCAGAAGTTTATCGGACCTGCACCAAAAGGCGTACTTGAAAGACGAGCTCCTGAATGGGTAATGAATATGATCATTAATCCTGAGAAAATGGTTGCGGAGGATCCTATTGCCAAGAAGCTCCTGATTGAATATAACGGATCGCCAATGGCAAACCAGGGAGTAACAGTAGAGAAAGCACGTGCCATAGTGGAATATTTCAGAACTCTATAAAACCAATTAATATTTTTTATTCACTAATTTTTTTCAAAACATGAAACATTTAATTAAACTAACCAGCATTATTGCAGCTCTTGCAGTTATTACAAGTTGCAGTCCTGGCGGAATGTCAGGTGAGAAATCCGGATCTGGCAGTAAAAAAGGTGCTGCTGAAAAAGTATATGTAGCTCCGGGCGAATACGATGAATATTATGGTTTTCTTTCAGGAGGCTTCAGCGGACAACTCTATGCTTATGGATTTCCATCAGCAAGATTGTTAAGAATCATCCCTGTATTCTCACAGGATCCTCAAACAGGATATGGATATACTGAAGAAAGCAAGCTGATGCTTGAAACCTCATATGGATTTATTCCATGGGACGACCTTCACCATCCTGACATTTCACAAACCAATGGTGAACTTGACGGCCGCTGGGTATTTGTTAATGCAAATAACACCCCTCGTATCGCACGTGTTGATCTAAGAGATTTTAATACTGCAGAGATTATTGAAATTCCTAACAGTGCAGGAAACCACAGCTCAGCATTTATTACTGAAAACACTGAATATGTTGTAGCCGGTACAAGATTCGCAGTTCCAATTCCACAGCGCGATATGCCAATTCAGGATTATAAAGGTAACTTCAAGGCTTCTTTGACTTTCGTAAGTGTTGATCAAAAAACAGGACAAATGGACATAGCTTTCCAGATCCGTATGCCCGGTTTCAACTATGACTTATCACACCCCGGAAGAAACAAATCGCACGGATGGTTCTTCTTTACCACATATAACACAGAAGAAGCCCATACCTTACTTGAAGTTAATGCTTCGCAGCAGGATAAAGATTTCGTGGCTGCAGTAAACTGGAAAAAAGCCGAAGAATATATTAAAGAAGGTAAAGGTGTTGTAGAAAAAACCAGATATGCTCATAATACATATGACGAAAAAACTCACACCACTACTCATACCATGAAGGATAAAGTTACCGTACTGGATGCATCAAAACTTCCCGGACTTGTATATCTGATCCCTTCAGCAAAATCGCCTCATGGCTGCGATGTTGACCCAACAGGTGAATATATTATCAGTAACGGAAAGCTGTCATCAAATCTGGTGGTTCATTCATATTCAAAAATCATGAATGCCATTGAAAAAGAATTGTATGAAGGCGAAGCTTATGGAATTCCTATTCTGAAATTTGAAGAAACCATTGCTGGTATAGTTGAACAGCCAGGTATTGGTCCTCTGCATACTGAGTTTGATAATAAAGGTCATGCTTATACCACATTCTTTGTTTCATCAGAAGTTGTAAAATGGAAAGTTGAAACCCGTCAGATTGTTGACAGGCAGCCTGCATATTATTCACCCGGTCACTTATGTATACCCGGTGGTAACAGCAGAAAGCCGGATGGTAAATATCTGCTGGTCATGAACAAGATTACAAAAGACAGATATCTGCCTGTTGGACCTGAGCTTAACCAGGCAGGCCAGTTATTTGATATTACCGGCGAAAAGATGGAATTACTGCTTGACTTCCCGATGATAGGCGAACCACACTATGCCGGCATGATCCATGCTGATAAAGTTAAAAATAGAACCCTGCAGATTTATGACCTGGACGATAACAAGCATCCGGGAGTGGCAAAAGGACCGGAGAATGTACGTGTAGAGCGCAAAGGCAATAATGTACATGTATATATGACCATGATCAGAAGCCATTTCAACCCCGACAATATTGAAGGTGTGAAAGTGGGTGATAAGGTTTATTTCCACGTTACCAATATTGAGCAAGACTATGACATACCTCATGGCTTTGCAATGATGGGTGCAAGAAATGCTGAAATGCTTATTGTTCCCGGAAAAACTGAAACCCTCGTTTGGGAACCTCAGGGTGAAGGAGTTTATCCTTTCTATTGTACTGACTTCTGCTCAGCATTGCATCAGGAAATGCAGGGATATGTGAGAGTATCTCCGGCAAACTCCAATGTGAAGCTGACATGGGGCTTGAACCATGAAAACTACGAATAATAAGATACTTAATAGCATTCTAACAATCAGATTGCTGGTAACTTTCTTGCTAATTATCTAAAACAGGTGACGGGGTATGAATTATTCGTGCTTCGTCACCTTGATATATAACTTATTCAACAACTAAAATTTACAAAGTATGAGAAATGCTAGTTTACTAATGATTGTTGGAGCCGCCCTTTTTCTGGGGCTGTTCTTTTTACCTTTATGGAGCATTCATCTGATTGCCCCACAGTACCCCGAAGGACTGGGAATGAATATTTATATTGACGGTTTAAAAGGGGTAGCCAAAAATGATATTTCAAACATTAATATGCTGAATCACTACATAGGGATGAAGCATTTGCCCAAAGCTGAAGATATGTGGGAGTTCAGGGTATTTCCTCTTGTGGTTGGAATTATGGCTGCAATAGGAATACTCATTGGAATTCTGGGAATGATGAAAAAAGTCAAACCATCAGTTTTTCTGATCTGGCTTGTAGTAATGGGAATTCTTGGAATACTTGGCGTTTACGACTTCAATCAATGGCTTGTTGAATACGGTAGTGACCTGGATCCCAATGCAAGTATTAAATTATTGGATGAATCCGGAAAAGCCATGACTTATAAGCCACCTTTGATTGGTTATCAAAAAATGCTTAATTTTGATGTCTATTCGTTACCAAGTACAGGAGGTTATACTATGGGTGCAGGATTCCTATTAGTATTTTTAGCCTATCTTGTCGGCATAAAGGCGACTAAAAAGGCTAAAGCTGCATTGGTATATATGATACCAATATTTTTAGGTTCTTCATTATTATTCTCATGTGCTCCCAAAATTGAGCCTATCCGTTATGGAGAAGATGAATGTGATGCATGCAGAATGAAAATAATATCAAGAACCCACGCAGCCCAACTGGTCAGTAAAAAAGGAAAAAATTATAAATTCGATGCCACCGAGTGCATGATAAGATTCCTGGAAAGAGAAGTTAAGGAGGAAGATATGCTACATATACTTTCTGCTAACTATCTTGATGCAGGAGTATTAATTGATGCTACTAAAGCTACATTTATAATTTCAGAAAACATACCCAGCCCTATGGGTGCTTTTCTGTCAACCTTAAAAACCAGGGAGGAAGCGGAAAAACTTCTTGAAGAATATGGTGGTGAACTTTTTACATGGGAAGAAGTAAAACATCAGCTTGATAAACCATTAAAAACTTCCCACGAAGCTGAATCTGAGCAAACAAATGAAGAACCTACTGATTAAAGCCGGACTTTTTATAATTGCATTATGTCTTTCAACAGCCATTTCTGCTAAAACCATTGAGGTTTGTAAGAATTGTGAAATAAATACTGTAAAAAAGGCTGTAGAACTGGCTGAAAGAGGGGATGTTATTATTGTAAAGAAAGGACTATATCAGGAAATTGAGATATTAGTTGACAAGCCTCTTATCATAAAAGGTGAGCCCGGTGCAATCCTCGATGGACAGATGATAAGTGAGATCATTGTAATAAGAAGTGACAGTGTTACTCTCGACGGGCTTGAATTTCACAATGTTGGAACCAGCAACCTGCGCGACTATGCTGCTGTACGCGTTAGAGGCAGCCGTCATTTCACAATAAAAAATCTTATAATCCGTCAGCCTTTTTTTGGTATCTATCTTGAAAAGTCGAGCTATGGGAAGGTGTATAATAATCAGATTTACGGAAATGCTGTAAGCGAGTTTTATGCCGGCAATGGTATTCATTTATGGTATGCTCATTATATTGAGATATTTAATAATACTATTTACCAGGTAAGAGATGGAATTTATCTGGAATTTTCAAATAACTGCACAATAGGTAACAATGTCAGCAAGAACAATGTAAGATATGGTTTGCATTTTATGTTCTCAAACAACGACATTGTCAGGAACGACAGATATGAAAACAATGGTGCCGGCATTGCCATAATGTTCTCAAAAGATATGGAAGCATCAGATAATTATTTCATGGATAACTGGGGCTCTGCTGTTTACGGGATGCTTCTGAAAGAAGTGTATGATGCCAAAATAACAAATAATATATTTTTAAGGAACACAGCAGGTATCTTCGTTGAAGGATGTTCTAGGATCTTGTATGAATACAATGATTTTGAAAGTAACGGATGGGCTATATATTCACGGGGAGCCAATTATGAAAATAATTTCACGAACAACAATTTCATAAGCAACTCATTTGATATTGCTTATACCGGATCATTAAACCAAAATGTTTTCAACGGAAATTACTGGAGCGATTATAATGGCTATGATCTGGATAAGGATGATATTGGGGATATTCCTTATAAACCCGTAAAATTATTTTCAAATCTGGTAAATCGCTCACCCGAAGCAATCATATTATTAAGAAGTATATTTGTTGATTTGGTAGAATTTGCCGAGAAAGTTTCTCCGACAATAACTCCGAATATTCTTCAGGACGAAACACCAAGAATGAGAATGATCACACATGATAGAAATTAAACGTTTACATAAGAACTTTGGCAAACTGGAAGTCCTGAAAGGCATTGACCTGGTTATTGAAGGTAAAGGAGTTTATGCCATTCTGGGTCCTAATGGTTCCGGTAAAACCACTTTAATGAAATGTATCCTTGGCATGGTGCTGCCTACATCGGGTGAAATACTTTTAAAGGGTGAGCCTATAAAGAAACACTGGAAATACAGGCAGGATATTGATTATCTGCCACAAATAGCTAACTTCCCGGGTAACCTGACCGTGAAGGAACTAATACGAATGATCAAAGACTTAAGAAGGAAACCTGATCTGGATGAAACTCCGTTAATAAACAGGCTCAAATTAGAACCTTATCTGAGTAAGAAACTCGGTAATTTATCGGGAGGAACCAAACAAAAAGTAAATTTAACCCTTACCTTTTTATTCGACAGCCCGTATATTTTTCTTGATGAACCCACGACAGGGCTTGATCCTGCGGCACTTATCATACTCAAGGAAATGATAGAGGAAGAAAAAAGCAAAGGCAAGATCATTGTGCTCACTTCACATATTATGAGTTTTGTAGAAGAAATATCCGATGATATAATATTTCTTCTGGAAGGCAATGTGTATTTCAGGGGTACTGCAGAATTTTTAAAAGAAAAGACCCAAAAACCTGATTTTATTCATGCTATTGCTAATCTTTTAACTGAACAGAATGTTTAAAATATTCAAATACAGCTTTTACGATCTAATGCGAAGCAGATGGAATTATGTTTACCTGTTATTTTATCTTGCTTTGGGTTTAGTATTGTTATTTTTAAGTACCAGCTTATCAAAGGCAATACTCACGCTAATGAATGTTATTATCTTGTTAGTACCTCTCATAGGAACCGTTTTTGGAATTATGTATTATTACAGTTCCAAAGAATTTACTGAGCTACTGCTTGCACTTCCGCTAAGGCGAAGCTCAATCTTTCTGGGGCAATTTTTTGGTGTGGCAATTTCGCTATCATTGAGTCTGGTAATCGGACTGGGAATACCTTTTGTAATCTACGGAATTTTTCAATCAGGTGAGATATGGCACTTTGGGCAACTTCTGGTTTTAGGAACATTCCTGAGTTTCATATTTTCCGGCATTTCATATAATATTGCCTTACATAACGAAAACAGGATAAAAGGTTTTGGATTAGCAATACTGGCATGGTTGTTCATGGCTGTGATTTATGATGGGATCTTTATGATAGCTCTGGTAATGCTTCATGAATATCCTCTGGAAAAATTCTCGCTGATATTCAGTATTTTCAATCCCATTGATTTATCAAGGATAATGATGTTGTTAAAACTTGATATCTCAGCTATGCTTGGATATACCGGAGCACTTTTTAAAATGTTCTTCGGCAATTATCTCGGAAGTACCATAGCTATGCTCATATTACTGCTATGGACTATTACTCCTGTATTTATTCTAAAATGGAGATCGGCAAAAAAAGATTTTTAGCTTGTGGAAAACACTGATTGAAAGTTTATAAAGTCTCTGACACGTAGGTTTTATTGAAATCTGTCAGACATCTGCCAACAATTACTTTGTAAATACATACTCAATAATATTGGCTCCCATTTTTAAGGCTTTCAGCCGGGTTTCCGGTGAATCGTGGTGAACCTCGGGGTCTTCCCAGCCATCACTTATATCGGTTTCGTAAGTATAATAACAAACAAGCCGCCCTTCCCAAAATAACCCAAAACCCTGAGGTGGTTTTCCGTCGTGTTCATGAATTTTAGGTAATCCCTGAGGGAATTTAAATTTCTGATTATAAATTTCATGATTCGAAGGTAATTCAATAAAATCGAGCTCCGGAAAAACCTTCTTCATTTGTGGTCTCACATAAGGGTCCATGCCATAATTATCGTCAATATGCAAGAAACCTCCGGAGATCAGATAGTTACGCATATTTTGTGCTTCCTGTAAACTAAACTCCACATTACCATGTCCGGTCATATGAACAAACGGATAATTAAAAATATCAGAACTTCCGGTTTCTACCACATCGTGAACCGGATGTATATTAGTTCCGAGCTGTTGGTTGCAAAATGCTATCAGATTGGGCAAGGCCGTAGGATCGGCATACCAATCGCCACCACCTCCATATTTTAACAGAGCAATGCGTACAGGCGCCTGGGCATTAAGTACTAAAAAGGAACCAATTATTAAAGCAAGGGTTAATATATTCTTTTTCATACCATTAGATTTTATTACGAACTATCTCTAGAAATAAACAAACAATTACCGGTAATGACTTTACATTAAAATATTTCAAAAACAATTCTGGCAATTATACAGTTTTATTTGCAAAATGAATAGCCATAGTTGCTGCCAGGGCAGCAGTTTCAGTTCTTAAACGATTATTTCCAAGGCTTATTGGAATAAAGCCTGCGTTTTTTGCAATCGTTACTTCGGTTTCACTAAAATCGCCTTCAGGACCTATTAAAACAATTATATCATTACCTGAAGGACATACCTGACTGAGTAAGTTTTTGTTTTCAGCATCCATCCAAGCAATATATCTTCGCGCAGATGTTTCTTGCTTTATGAAATCATTGAACTTCCGGGGTTGATCAAGAACCGGCATGGTTACACCAAGACTTTGTTTCATAGCTGCAACCATTATCTTATTAAGCCTGTCGGTTCGAACCGATATTTTCTCTGAACGTTCGCAGATTAACGGAGTAATCTTATCAATACCAAGCTCTGTTGATTTCTCAAGAAACCATTCAAAACGACCCATATTCTTAACCGGTGCCACAGCAATATGAATACTATAGTTTCGGGGTTCCGATTTTAATGATTCAGTTATCTGAACCTCGCAACTTCTTGGGTCAACAACTCTTAATACTGCTTTGTAAAGCCAGCCTTTACCATTTGTTATATATATTGTTTCGCCTTCGCGCATCCTCAATACTTTGGCACAATGCCATGATTCATCGCTACTAAGAGGAATATTCAAACCAGTAATATCGGCTGAATCAAACTGAGGTTCATAAAAACAATTCATCAAAAAACAATTGTTAATACTTCATGCAAAATAAAATTTCCGGTTCCTTGAACCATATTTTACTGCTATAAAAACACCTTATCTATCAATAGTTCTGGAAGTTATAAGCAGAATAATTATCCGCATTTCTACCTTGTCATTAAAATCTGATACCTAACTTCCAACAATCCGGTAATCTTAAGTCTTAAGGTTTGGAAATTTCCTTTCAAAAACTTTCAATGCAAACAGTATAACTCTGTATGAGATGTAAATCAGCAAAGGCCAGCTCAATAACCAGAGAATTTGTGTTATATGTTTCATTTAAATTATTTTTTCTGTTACAAAATCCAATCTTGTCAAAATTATATTATCAAGTATCAATAAAGATGATTCTCATTTTCTTCCATTTCGGCAGCAGTTATCTTAGTTTTATCAATAGCCCGCCATGCATAATAAATATACAGTATTACAAAAGGTACCGCCAGCGAAACATAACTCATAACCGTAAGGGTATAATGACTGCTTGATGCATTTTCAATGGTAAGAGAATGCTGTAAATCAAAAGTTGATGGATAAAATGCTGTTTTATTATATCCGGTTATCAGGAATAATGAAATTACAGTAAGAACTGTACCCAGACCACTAAACCAGATCCCTTTATAAAATGTTCGCAGCAGGGTTCGCCCAACTCCATATAATACAAGCACTACACCAACTAGGAACATTATACCTACCAAAGGCATTTCAACCATATTTTTGAAATACTTATAAGGTTGCAAAAACACAATTTTGGTTTTGGCATCATATGCAAACCCATTACTCAAGAATATTGAGATTACAAAAGTGAGGAAAGCAATAAGAAAAGGCACCATATTATAAAGCAGGTATTTTTTTCCTCTGCCTCTTATATTCTCATCATCTATATTATTCATCAGATAAAGAATTCCGTTAACACGTGCCAGAAAGAACACAGCCAGTCCAAGCATAACATTTCTAAGATCAAGAACTGCTTCAAGGCCGTAGTAAGGAGTTTCCCACCTCGATATTGCTGAACTGTATGCTTTTGTAAGATTCATTTTATCTATTGAGAATTCCGAACCAGTAAAAAATGTTCCTACAGCAGTTCCAAGCAAAACGGTTCCAAGCAATCCATTGATGAAAAGAAAAGACTCATATGTACGGGCACCAAGAAAATTAGCCGGTTTTGTCCGAAATTCAAAAGAAACAGCCTGTATTACAAAACAAAACAGAATTAACATCCACACATAATAGGCACCTCCGAAACTGGTAGAATAAAACAGTGGGAATGATGCAAAAAATGCACCTCCAAAAGTTACAAGCGTAGTAAAAGTAAATTCCCACTTACGCCCCAGGGAATTTATAATCATGGTGCGTTCTTTTTCATTTCTGGCAAGGGTGTAGAGCATTGTTTGCCCGCCCTGAACAAAAAGCAAAAAAACAAGAAGTGAGGCTAATACTGAAATGATAAGCCACCAGTATTGTTGTAATGCAAGATGCGATAAATTTTCAAACATGATTATTGTCCTCCGTCTTTAGGTCCTATTTTAATCTGCCGGCTCATAATTTTTATCTCTGCGATAAACAACAACGTAAACAGCAAAGCAAAAAGCCAGAATGTTATCTTCACTGTTGCATCATTTATATGAGATACAGCCACCATAGTTGGCATTATATCCTGAATAACCCAGGGTTGTCTGCCCATTTCCGCTGTTACCCATCCCGATTGAGATGCAATAAATGCAAGTGGTATTGATGCTATTGCCAGGCGCAGCCAGAATTTTGTCTTTTCAATACGGTCTTTATATAGTAAAAACAGAAATATTACCATTAAAAGGAAAAAGAAAAAACCTAGCGCTACCATTATATGAAAACTGTAAAAGGTAATTGGGATACTGGGAACTAACAAATTAGGATCATCAATATATCCATATCCAAAATATTCCCAGTTTTCATCCAGGACAGCCCTTGCTAATTCAGCCTTTTCATGATCATTGTCGTTTTTGGCCTGTTTAAATTCTGCCAGCGCATTTATGGCAATTTTACCTTTTTCTATTTTTTCTTCCGCTCCCATTATCCCATACTTTTCATTACCATCAAGCAAGTCCCTGACTCCGGGCACATAGGCTTTAAAATCACCAAAAGCCATATACGACAAAAAGTTAGGAATTTCAATCTTGAAATGAAAATCCTTGATATTTTCATACTCAGGGTCATCAGGAGTTGTAGCCATCATTCCTATAGCAATAAGTCCGACACCTTCATGCCCATGCTGCAAACCTTCAAAAGCAGCAAACTTCATAGGTTGTTTTTCAGCAATTACTTTTGCCGAACCATCACCGGTAAGGATTGTATAAAAAGCCGTTATTAAACCAAAAACAGCGGCAACAAGTATGCTCCTTTTGGCAAGCAGGATTTCACGTTTCTTTAGTAAATACCAGCTACTTACCCCGATTACAAAAATAGACCCGAGCAAATAAGACGATGATATAGTATGAAGAAACTTATTAACAGCCACGGGCGAGAACACTATTTCCCAGAAATTACCCATTTCATTACGGGCAGTTTCAGGGTTGAACACCATACCTATAGGATATTGCATCCATGCATTGGCAACAAGTATCCATAATGCTGACAGGCTAGCGCCAAAAGCAACCAGCCATGTTGACAGCAAATGAAATTTCTTGCTTAGCTTGTTCCAGCCAAAAAACATTACAGCTATAAATGTGGATTCAAGAAAAAAGGCAAAAATGCCTTCAATGGCAAGTGGAGCGCCAAAAATATCGCCTACAAACCAGGAGTAGTTTGACCAGTTAGTCCCGAACTCAAATTCAAGAATGATACCTGTAGCAACGCCAATGGCAAAGTTGATGCCGAAAAGTGTCATCCAGAATTTGGTTATTTTTTTCCAGTGAGGGTCGCCGGTTTTCACATATATTGTTTCCATTATGGCCTGTATAAACGCTAAGCCAAGTGTTAAAGGAACAAATAACCAGTGATACATTGCCGATAAAGCAAATAAACCCCGCGACCAGTTTACCAATGCAAAATCAAAGGCTGATGTCATATTTATTGTGTATTAATTAGTTGTTCAAGAACATGCTCGCTTCTTTCCTGATCGTTATTAAAATTTGATTTCAGATAATTGGGAAATAAAAAAAGCCTGAATACAAAAAACATAATAAACAGCTTAATGATGATTATCATCCACAGGGTTTTACCTATGGTCATACTTTTAAAACCATCATAATAAAAATAAAAGACTTTTGATAATATACTGTTTTTCAATGCTATGCTTTTATTATTTTTATAAAATCAGATAAGATACCAAAGATTTCTTTGAAGGATCTTACAAAACAAATCTTTGCATTAAAACCTACTAATAATACGAATTATCATTCAGTATCATTATTGACAATTTCACCAATTACTTTATACCCCTCTCCTGCTATGGATTCAGTTATCTGATCAGGGCTTGCCACATTTGCATCATAAATAACGGTAACAAGTTCCTCAACATGAGAAGCTTTCGATTCATATACACCCTTCACCTTGCTAAGAGCCTGGTTTATAGTGTTCTCACAGCCTTCACATCCCATGCCTTTAACATGGAGCGAAAGTTCTGTCATAGCCGGAGCAGCATTATCCGTTTTTCCTGACTGCTCACCTTGTTGTGATGGATTATTGCATCCGGCTATTAATAATGCCAGAAACAAAAAAAATGATAATTTTGTCATTTCAAATGTGTTAGATGATTTTGGTACAATACTTGGTTAACAATTAATTTATTTACGAAGATATTTAAAATACCTGATACAGGTTCGGAATTTCACAATAATTTTCAAAAACAAGAGCTGATAAAGAAGATTGTGATAAAAATGTTTAATTTAGTAACCTCTGATATTCAGTAAGTAACAATAGTGCATAAATATCGTTTTTTAGAATATAAATATTTGGAATACGGGATAAATAAACAGATTAATTATTTATGAAGAAGGGACTGATAGTTTTAGTTGTTATTTTGGCTATTCCTGTGTTGAGCCTTGCACAACGTGGTAAGCCCGATAAAAGAATACCTGAAGAATTCTGTATGACTACAGACGAAATTCATCTTTATAGGCTTATCAATGAATACAGGCTGGCTGTAGGTCTGGAAATAATCCCTGTTTCCAATTCTTTATCCTATGTTGCTCATGTTCATGTCCGTGATTTGTATCAGAACAGACCTGATCTGCAGAATTGTAATTTACATTCGTGGTCTGACAAAGGAGACTGGACCCCATGCTGTTACTCAAAAGATCCTAACCGTACAAATTGTATGTGGAATAAACCCAGAGAATTAACCGGATACAAGGGCAACGGGCAAGAGCTCATTTTATGGGAAAATGTACAGGCTACACCACTTAGCGCATTTGATCAGTGGCGTAATTTTGATCTTACAAACGATATGTTTCTGAACCGCGGAAGATGGGAAGAAAAAGAATGGAAAGCTATGGGTGTTGCGCTTTATGAAGGCTATGCATCAGTTTGGTTTGGCGAAGTTTCCGATCCTCATGGAGACGTTAAGCTTTGTTCAAACGCCACCCGAATTTCACCAACATGGCTGTTGGATGAAACTGCCAAACAAACTGAAGATGTGGAAGAAGCCAGCGAACCGGTCGAATTGCAGGATTCTGTCAGATATTATTTGATTGTGAGCAGTTTTAAAGAAAAAGCTCAGGCAAATAAAGAGGTAGAGCGCCTTAAAGCCAATGGTTACAATGAGGCTAAAGTAATTCTTAAAGAAAATAATTACAGAGTTTCTGTTTACGATTATACAAAACTTGAAGACGCTCAGAAAACACGAAAGCAGCTTACTAACGTATTTAAAGGGCTGTGGATCATGGAATTATGAAACTTTATAATTCTTTGTCCTATTCTATTGAGAGATCATTAATGATACGGCTTATTTTCTTTTCCATTTCGCTGTCAACCGAATCAAAATCAGATGCTTTAGCTAAAACGCCTTTAATTCCAAAATAAAACTTGATCTTAGGTTCAGTACCTGAGGGTCTTATAGTGATCTTACTTCCATCAGCGAGGAAAAACTGAAGCACATTTGATCTTGGCAATTCAATAGGTTTGGTTAATCCGGTAATATGATTAATTTCCAATTGTTTCTGATAATCCTTTATTATCTCCAGTTTAGTATCAGAAATTTTTTCCGGAGGTGCATTGCGGAACTTATCCATCATTGCAGCTATAGCCTCAGCACCGGCTTTACCTTTCTTTGTTACCGAGAGAAGTTTTTCCTTATAAAAGCCAAATTCAACATAAATATCCACCAAAACCTCAAAAAACGATTTTCCAAGATCAGCAGCCCAGGCAGCAGCCTCAGCAATCATACAGCAAGCGGAAACTGCATCCTTATCGCGGACAAAATCTCCGACAAGGTATCCGTAACTCTCTTCTCCCCCGCCTATAAATTTCTTTTTCCCTTCCAGATTACGGATAATCTCGGCTATATATTTAAATCCGGTAAGTACATCAAAACTCTCAACACCATATTTTTCAGCAATCTTAATTAATAGCTGACTGGTAACAATAGTTTTTACAATGAATTCATTACCAGTAAACAATTTATTTTCATTCCATTTATGCAACAGATAATAAATGAGAACCGATGCTGTCTGATTTCCGTTTAACAGTACAAACTTTCCATGATTATCTTTCACAGCAATACCAACTCTATCAGCATCAGGGTCAGTAGCAAGAACAATATCAGCATTTATTTCTTCAGCTTTTTCTAAAGCCATAGTAAGTGCTTCAGGTTCTTCCGGGTTTGGCGATTTAACAGTAGGGAAATTACCATCGGGAACGTTTTGAGCTTCTATTGTAGTAACATTCCGAAACCCAAATTTATTGAGGCATTTTGGAACCAGATAAACCGCTGTGCCATGAATTGGAGTAAATACAATTTTAAAATCTTTCTGTCTTTCAATAGCATCAGGTGATAACGACAGACCTTTCACTTTTTCGATGTATGCAGCATCAATTTCATCGCCAATCAAATGAATCAGTTCCGGACGTGCTGCAAAATTAACCTCTCCGGGAGACTGGATTTTCTGAACCTCCGCTATAACATTTATGTCATGTGGAGGAACCAATTGCGCGCCATCGTTCCAGTAAACCTTGTAACCATTGTATTCCTTGGGATTGTGCGAAGCAGTTACCATCACTCCCGTATGACAACCTAAATGCCTGATAGCAAATGATAATACAGGTGTGGGATGAATATTTTCAAATAAATAAACCTTGAAGTCATTAGCAGATAAAACCTCGGCTGTGATTTGAGCAAAATATTTGCTGTTATTGCGTGTATCGTATGAAATGACTGCTTTAAGCTCTTTTGTATCAAACGATTTTTTCAAATAATTAGCCAGACCCTGAGTGGCCATGCCCACAGTATATTTATTCATGCGGTTGGTTCCAACACCCATAATTCCTCGTAAACCACCTGTTCCAAATTCAAGGTTTTTGTAGAAAGAATCAGTGAGTTCTTCCTGATTATGATCAATAAGATATTGCACCTTATTGCGGGTTTCATCATCAAACTGTTCGCTTAGCCAGGTCTTGGCCTTGCTGATAATTGCCGGATCTGTATTCTTCATGATTATATGTTTTTATTTTTTTGCAAACATACTGAAAAAGAAAAAATCATTGTCATTTGAACCTTATCATAACAAGAATAGTTATTCTATTAGTTTATGAGGAGCATGAAAATAATGACACAAAATAAATATTTCAGATTTATTATCTATTCAGCTATCGCTGCACTAATAATCTCAAATACTGCTTGTTACAACACAACACTACAAACTTCAAATCAACACAATATGACAAATTCAATATTAAAAAGTGACGACGAATGGCGGAAAAAGCTTACTCCATTACAATATAATGTACTTCGTGAAAAAGGAACTGAGAGGCCTTTTACAGGTGAATACTATAAGCATTTCGAAAAAGGTGTATATCATTGTGCCGGTTGCGATGCCGCTTTATTCATGTCTGACTCAAAATTCGACTCAAGCTGCGGTTGGCCAAGTTATTTTGAGCCGGTTAATGCGAACGCAATTGATTACAAACCCGACTATTCATTTGGTATGATACGCACCGAAGTACTGTGTTCAAATTGTGGAGGTCATTTAGGACATGTTTTTGACGATGGTCCAAAACCCACGGGGAAACGATATTGTATAAATTCTGCCGCACTGGTTTTTAAGCCCTACGCTGAAGATGATATTCAGCCAACCCGTCAATAGGACGTCTAATAACGTTGCCAAGCTGCATTTTATATAACTCACATATGCCTTCAACAATATCCCGGAGATGATATGCTATTGATCCTGACAGACAAAGAGGATATTTTTGATAATCAGGGTAAATTGTAACCATTGAATCGAAGAATTCCTTAACATGCATGGTTAATAAATCTCTCATCCATTCATTATTTTTATGCTTAATGGCAAATGGAGCAAAAGATGCAAGAAAACGATTTGGAAAAGGCTTACTGTAAATATTATTCAGCATCGAATCAGGCGTTTCCTGATATGTAGTCTTAAAATCATTAAACAAAACCTCAGGCATATTACCTGAAAGAGCTGCTTTTAATATCTTTCGACCCAATACGGCACCGCTCCCTTCATCACCCAGAATATATCCAAGTGAAAATAACTGAGAGGTAATATTTTTTCCATCATAAAGGCAACTATTAGAGCCGGTTCCCAGGATCCCAATTATACCAGGTTCATCACCAGAAACAGCTCTGGCAGTGCCAAGCAGATCAGATTCGATAACTACTTCTGCCTCAGTAAAGAAATCCTTAAGTGCGCCTTCTACTTCGAGAATCTTGTCCTGAAGAGTACAACCTGAACCATAAAAATACACTTCTTTTATCTGATTTTTATCAAAATAAGGATACAGGTCTTTCTCAAGGACATCCAGGATATCATTCCTGGTGACGAAATATGGATTCATCCCGATTGTTGAAATATCATGGGCATTAAGTTTTTTATCAAAAAATCTCCAATCTGTTTTGGTTGACCCGCTATCGGCTATTAAAAGCATAAATAATCGTGTTAATTTGTTTATTTTTTTAATTTTGCTGCAAAAATACAAAAGCTCTTAAAGTAAGACAAGTTCATAACTAAAGCTGATTGTAAATCACTCATTTTGAAGGATAGTTCATTGAAAAAATATTCTTAAAGACACAGGATTTATACTTAAATGATTAAAAGCGGAAGTAGCTCAGTTGGCAGAGCATCAGCTTCCCAAGCTGAGGGTCGCGGGTTCGAATCCCGTTTTCCGCTCTGATATTCAAACTATTGCAATAGTATTGGGTTATTATCATTAAAATCAATGATGTAACACAAATTGATTTTTTAATCTTTTATGCCATTAGTTGGATATAATTAAGTTTTTTGTATTTTTGCACCCCATTTTGATAATGGCTTTTTTAGTCAGGGATTGTTCTTGAGTTTTGATGAAATGATATGAAAGCTGATAAGCTGAAGTTATAAGTTGAAAGAAATTAAATATTTCGGTGAGGTGGGTGAGCGGCTTAAACCAATCCCGTAGGTACGGGACTAAACTGTCGTTCTTTTGTATATATAAAAATTATTACTGATGTAATAGTAAGCCAGAAAAAATATTTAGGTGAGGTGGGTGAGCGGCTTAAACCAATCCCGTAGGTACGGGACTAAACTGTCGTTCTTTTGTATATAGAAAAATTATTACTGAAGTAATAGTAAGCTAGAAAAAATATTTAGGTGAGGTGGGTGAGCGGCTTAAACCAACAGTTTGCTAAACTGTCGTACTGGAAACGGTACCGAGGGTTCGAATCCCTCCCTCACCGCTTAAAGAATACGTTCTTTTTTCGGGGTATAGCGCAGGCCGGCTAGCGCACCTGGTTTGGGACCAGGGGGTCGTAGGTTCGAATCCTACTACCCCGACTAATTGATGAAGCCATTTACAGAAAACCAATGTAAATGGCTCTTTTTAAGGCGATAATAAGCTCTACACAAAAAACATAACTACACCCGCAACACTTATTATAGCTCCAATAAAATCATACCAGCCAAGTTTATGCTTAAAAAGATATGCTGCCGGCGCAAGAATAAGTATAGGCACAATAGACATTAATGTGGAGGCAATTCCGGTTGTAGTGTATTGAATGGCAAGAAGCGAGAAAGACACTCCCAGAAAAGGTCCGAAAAAAGAACCTATACCTAAAGCTTTTAATGCAACAGGATTCCTGAATGCATTAATAACTGACATGGTTCTTCCACTTAAAATAATCAATGCACCAAAGCCTGCAATTCCGGCAATTATCCTTATTTGAGTACTTGCAAAAGGATTGTAGTCGCCCATTCCAACTTTACTAAGAATTAATCCTACGGCTTGTCCGAGAACTCCTATAAATGCAAATAATATTCCTTTAAATGGATATTTTAGTTTGATTTTATTTTCATCTGTACGACTAAATATAGTTAATACTATTCCTGCCAATATGATAATCATAGCAAAAACATGCTGTAAAATCATGCGTTCGCCTAAAATAATCCATCCCAGCAAAGCCGTTACAGGAGGGACAAAAGTCATGATAAGCATTGATATTCGTGAACTGACCAGGCTATAACTGGCAAATAGGAAATAATCGCCAAAAACAAAGCCAACAAGTCCTGACAAACTTAGCCATAACCATGCATGACCCGAAGCATCAACTGGAAAAAAATACCCACGGGAGATATAGGTAAAAACCGAAAGGAAAACAAAACCAAAAAGCAAGCGAATAATATTCACTGACATTGATCCTATCTGTCGTGTTGCCACTTCAAAAGCCAGGGCTGTAACAGTCCAGAACACAGCTACCAGTAGTGCAGCTAATTCGCCATAATAAGCACTAATCATAAAACATCATGTTGAAAAAGTGATTTGAGTCAGAAAAGAGTCAGTTAGTTATTGTTTGGCAAGAAAAAGTTTAAAGGGCGTATGATACGATTAAAAGTGCGATACTGAATTAACACAAAATCCTGATCGTTATTAATGAGTGCATACATTCTCTCCGTATCAAACTCAGAAGGTCTTTCGGGTCCATTTTCATCATAATATGAACGGCGGTAAAATGTTTTCACCTGTTTACGGTTGCCCTGTACATCGGTCAAAGTAATGATATGCAAAGGTTGTGAAGCAATAATGGAATCCACTATTTTCTGATCCATATCATCAATAAGGGCTTCATAGCGAATATCTTCAAAAGCTGAAATAAATCCAAGCATTTTCAATGTATCATACTCCGTAACCGGCAAAGTCTGACCGTAAGGTATCAAATCCATAGAACCCTTTTTATTATTCACTACACGAAAAGAGTGCTCTGGTTTGGCCGGGAAAAACAACTCCACATTATCAATCTGAAGAAATTTATGTTTAAAGACCGTATGGTCACGCCAGTCAGTGAGTTTTGTACTGTAACGCGAAGCTATAAATCCCCAGAAACCAGGCCAATATACAATGAAGGGCATATTGGAATTTTCAAGGATCATATGTGTACCTATATTATCAGGTGTGACATCCCCCACATAATATACCCGTGTTAACTTAACTCGTGGGAACAATCTTATACGATAAAACAAATCAATGAAGTATTTACGTTGATAAACTTCAACTTTAGTAGACCGAGCAGATAAATTACCAACTACAGTATTAAATGCAGCTTTTGGAACCGGAGCCTTTACTTTAATATTTAACAAAGTAGAAAGTAACAGGTCTACCATATCTTTCCGGGCTACATACTTTTCATTTACTATCCAGCCACCATCAGGCTGACGTTCCAATAAAATAGTATTATCATTTTTATCAGCCAGAAAAACCTTTACTACACTTATGGTATCATAAATAGCAAATTCACTTAATTCACGCTTAAAAGTTCCCTTGGTTCGGGAAATAATAAAAAACACTGCGATCGCAGTCAAAACTGCCAGTATTATTAATGTAAGACGATGTTTTTTCATTTTTAAAAAATGTTCTTGTATTGTAGCAGCAGTTCGATTTTATAATATTATCTGAACTCCGGTGATCTGGTATTTCTTCGTTTTCTAATGTAGTTCAGCACAATTCCAAATAATATTACAATAGTAATTGGTGCAAAGATATTAAACGACTGCCAAAAAAGTTTTGCTTTGGTGATGCGAGGACCATCAAGCAAACGCAATTTTATTTCCCGGGATCTCACTGATATAATTCCGGTTTCGTCGCACATATAATTCATTGCATTCAATAAAAAGTCGTTATTGCCAAACTGTCGGCGGGTAAACTGATCGAACCCAAGAGGTAGAGGCTGCTTTTGAGATAAATGTATCTGATTTCGAATAATATCACCATCAGCTACAACCAGCATCATTGTTTTCTTACTTTCTTCAACAAACCCAATACTATGATCATCAGCTATTTCGGGTGGAATACGATTTCGGAAAAGTGATTCAAATTCTCCTTCCAGTAACACAGCTACCGGTTGGTAAGATTGTTGATATAATGATGGATCAGGTTCCTGCTTTAGTATTTCCAGACTAATCAAAACAGGTGTATTAACCACACGGGAATATTGTGAGCTCGATAATAAAACCGTTTTTTCAATATCGTTAGTTTCAATCATATCAACTGAACTGGAAAAATGTCCCATAACGGCGTCAATATTATTCACAATCGGATGGTTGCCTGCAGGGGTCAGCAAAGGGAAGAAATACCACGGCAGGAGATTAGTCTGGGGCTGCCCTCCAGTCATGCCGGTAACAATAGGAATAGGAAGTGCCTGCAAATCCATGATCAGATTACTGTTAAGCCTGACACCATAACGGAAGAGCTGATCGCTGATATTTATATCATTAACCACACCAACGGTTTGATCACTATTCTGCAGACTGTCCATCGAAGCAAATACCGGATCAATAAACCATAACACCTTGCCCCCATGCATTATAAACTGGTCAATAATAAATTTATCCTTCTCTTCAAAAGGGTGCATTGGTTTAGCTATAACAATAGCTTCATACTTATTTTTAATCCTTACATTCAATGAATCAATAACAGTACGCTGGGTTAAGCTGCTTATCTGTCCGTCAATTTTAACTCTTTCAATTGAATAATATTCTTCAAGAACTTTTGTGGCTCCGGCAAGTTCAAAATCACTCAGCTCGCCATGCCCCTCGATAAAAGCAATTTTAGCACGGGTTTGATTAGTAAGCTTATGAATAACAGATGAAATATTGTATTCAAGATTTTGTATTGATTGATTTAAAGCAGCTTCAGGTTGCGAACCGGGTTGTGAAGTTAGTATATGTAAAGGAAGTTTTCGGTTTTTATAGGTAACAACTGCTCCGGGAAAAATTGTTTGCTGCTTTCTTCCTTCGGAGGTTGCAACATACAAATCAGTTGGATTCAAACCTTCACGCACCAGCTCTTCAAAAAGTGCGGTTCGCTCGCTCATATTGCCCCCGGCTGAAGGGTTGATAAATTCATACTGTACATTACTACTATAAGCCCTGAATTCATCAAGCATTTCACGGGTGCTGTTTCTCAGTCTTTTAAATGAAGCAGGAAACTCGCCTTCAAGATAAACCTTGAAATATACTATATCGTCAAGCTCACGCAACATTCTCCTGGTCGCATCTGAAAGAGTATAACGCTTTTCGCTGGTAAGATCAAAACGGGTAAAAACAAACGAACCAATTATATTTAATACAGCAATAATAGCAATACTCAATACCAGATGAATAATATTATTACGGCGTATATTTCTTTTTTTATTGCTCATTTTCTCAACCATTCATAAAATTCTTATTACCATTTTCGGCTTTCCAGCGATATTTTTGTAAGCAAAATAAATAAACCAATCAGGCTGATAAAATAAAGCACATCGCGCGTATCAATAACTCCCCTGCTCATTGAGGTATAATGAGCATTGATTCCAAGTGTCTGAATAAAAAGGTCAAAATTTCCAAAAAGCGCGAGTGAATAAATAAACTCAAAACCTATATATACGAACCCACATAAGAAAACGGAGATAATAAAGGAAACTATCTGATTATCAGTGACAGAAGAGCAAAACATACCAATCGCAACAAATGCTGAGCCCAGAAATATTAACCCAATATATGAACCCCAGGTGCCGCCAATATCAATATTCCCTTTTGGCAATCCAAGATAATAGACTGAATAAAAATAAATTAATGTGGGCAAGAGAGCAATCACCACAAGTAAAACTCCGGCAAGGAATTTTGAGAAAATGATCTGAAGATCAGTCAGTGGTTTTGTCATAAGCATTTCAATGGTTCCGGAGCGTTTTTCTTCAGCAAACATCCTCATGGTAATAGCCGGGATCAAAAAAAGAAAAAGAATAGGTGACAGAATGAAAAAATTCTCAAGGCTTGCATAGCCATAATCCAACACATTGAATTGCAAAGGGAAAACCCAAAGAAACAATCCGTTTATGAGTAAAAAAACAATTATAACCACATAGCCGATCAGCGAGCTTAAAAACCCGCTAATTTCTTTTTTAAGCAATTCCAACATACCTGTTCTTCATTTACAATAGCACAAAATTAGGCTTTTTTGCCTGACTTATGTAATCAACACATATACCCACAAATGGATATATAGTCATATTCATTTTAATCCCAGTATACAAATTTTCAAATTCAGATCCAAACCCAAAGGATTGATTATCAGATAGGTTCCTCAAGAAAATGGTCTCACAAAATCAAGTGTTATATAATTACTCAAAGTTCTTCAACCGCAAATAAGACTCTGACTTGCGATTAGAACAAACAAGCAAATAATATTATTTACTGATCTCGTAATAGCACACTTTAGGAGAACTGATCTTTTCTTCTTTTTTCAGTTTTTTGATTGCTTTATCAATATCAGCTTTATCCACACCTGATTGTGCAGCAATTTCACCGGCTTTCATAGGTTTGCCAGTTTCGCGCAAAGTTTTTAAAACTACTTCTGTTGCTTCCATGTTATGTTAATTTTTAAAGTTAAGATTCTGATTTTCTATCAAATAGCTGTATGGCTAATCAAAGTATTTCAACTAAGACCCTGATAATTACATTAAAAACTCCTGATTCATTAATCCAAAAGGTGTACTACCAGTCCGCTTCTAAGTTTAGGTTCGAACCATGTGGTTTTGGGCGGCATGATATTTCCGGTATCGGCAATATCAATCAATTGCTTCATCGAAACAGGATAAAGTGCAAATGCCACTTTCATTTCTCCGCTATCAACACGTTTCTCAAGCTCTTCCAAACCACGGATGCCTCCTACAAAATCAATTCTGTTACTGGTTCTAAGATCCCTGATATCAAGTATTTCGTCTAAAACTTTTTGAGACAAAATAGTAACATCAAGCACAGCAATAGGGTCATTATCGTTATAAGTACCTTGTTTTGCCGTTAAAGAATACCACTCTCCATCGAGGTACATGCCAAAATTATGTAATCTGTCGGGCTTATAGATATCCTTTCCTTTAGGTTCGATCACAAAAACATCTTTCAATTTGTTAATAAATGTTTCACTATCCAAACCATTTAAATCCTGTACGACCCTGTTATAGTCAATAATAGTAAGCTGATCATCAGGGAAAAGCACTGCAAGGAAATAATTATATTCTTCATCGCCACGATGATTTGGATTTTTTGTTCTTTTTTCATTTCCAACCAGTGCAGCCGCCGCTGTACGATGATGACCATCAGCCACATAAAAATAAGGGATTCTGGCAAACAGCTCTGTAAGTTTATCATTTATGTTTTTGTCGTCAATTACCCAAAAATGATGTCCAACACCATCAACAGCAACAAAATCATATACAGGTTTTTGCGTTTTCACAATCTTAGCAACTATTTCATCAATCTCTGCTTCAGCGGGATAACTAAAAAATACCGGTTCCATGTTAGCATTAGTAATACGAACATGATTCATACGGTCTTCTTCTTTATCCTTGCGGGTAAGCTCATGCTTTTTTATTATTCCGTTTATATAATCATCCACCGAAGCACAACCTACAATACCATACTGGGTTTTCCCGAACATAGTCTGAGCATAAATATACAAATGTTCTTCCTTATCCGGAATCAGATAACCTTTGTTCTTAAAAAGCTCAAAATTTTCTTTTGCCTTGTCATATACTGGTTGTGAATGGATATCAACGGATTCAGGCAAGTCAATTTCGGGTTTAATAATATGTAGAAGGGAATATTCATTGCCTTTGGCTTCCAATCTTGCTTCTTCAGAGTTTAATACGTCATACGGGCGTGATGCCACATCTTTTGCTATTTCTACCGGAGGTCTCAGTCCTTTGAATGCTTTTAATACAGCCATATTAGTTTGTTTTATTGATTGTGAATACTTTGATTATTTTTAAAATTTGGGGGCAAAGATACTAATTCAAGAGAAACAGGAAGCTAATAAGAAGATCCGAAAAAATGAATCGTTTGGGTATTTACCTCGTGATAATGCTTTAAACACTGTTACATTCCTGAATCAGCAATTGCCTGTGCTATTATCCTATTCCATTCATAAGATAACAACAGTTTTACAATACCGGAAAACAAAGGGGGTTGAAATAGGTGGGAAATTATCAGGACAAAAAAATGTTTTATTGATTCAGATAAGAAAAGATAGCAGCTACCTGATAAACTGATTTATTTAAATGAAGAAGCCACTATGAAGCGGCTTCTTCATATTATTCATCTTCTTCATCAAATCTTCCTGCTTTCTGTAAAGAACCAATAAGAGCACCTATCATTTTGGTAAGCTCCATAAGCTGATTGCGGGAATACTCTTCATCTTCCTTACTCAAATAATTAAGCTGTCTCGCCATTGAAGTATAAACCAGGCAATCCCGCACCATGCTTTTGGCAATTTTCAAATGGTTGATAAACTGACTTCTATTCAATGCAGAACCCTCAGCTATATTCAATACAATGTTTTGCGCTGAGGAATTAAATCTTTTTGACAGCAAGCCATGTTCCTTGTCATAAAACGATTGTGTGTGTTTGATTATCCAGGTTGAATAATCCAGTGCTTTACGATATACCCTTAATTCTTCAAATCTGAAAAATGTAAAAGTTCTTTCGAGTTCTGCATCCATTTTCAAAGGTATTTTGTGTTAATAGTAAAAAAACAAAAAGTAATAATTGTAAATCGAGTACAAATATACAAATACCTTACTGAAAAACCAATTAATTTACTTTAAAAGTGTCGTCGCCATGTAATATAAAATTCACAATTTGAGTAGCAGCAGCAAGACCTGCGTTAATATTTGCCTCTGCTGTCTGAGCTCCCATCTTTTTAGGAGTAAAGAAAAATCTGCCTGCAAATTCTTCTTCTATCTTACTCTTACAATCCGGAGCAATATCTGACAGATAACCAAAATCTTTGCGTTCGGCAAACATTTTCAATAATCCATCTTCATCAATAACTTCTTTACGTGCTGTATTAACCAGTGTAGCTCCTTCCGGCATTTTTGATAGCAATTCGTAATTAATGGATTTAATCGTTTTTGCATTAGCCGGAATACTCACAGATATAAACTGGCACGTAGAATATAATTCTTCAAGATTTCCGATATAGTTAATTCCATCATCTTCAATGACCTTTCTGGGTTTTGAAGGAGAGTAGGCATATACTTTCATACCAAAACCTTTTGCAATTCTTGCAACATGCTTGCCTATATTTCCATATGAATGTATGCCAAGGGTCTTACCCATTAATTCAGTTCCTGATGAGCCGTTAAATCCTTTACGAATATAATATAACATCATACCTATAGCTAATTCAGCAACAGCATTTGAATTCTGTCCCGGAGTATTCATGGCTACAATTTTATTCTCGGTTGCAACAACAGTGTCAATATTATCATAACCTGCACCAGCACGAACGACAATCTTTAAATTTTTAGCTGCCTCAAGAACCTGTCTGTTAACGTTGTCGCTTCTGATAATAAGAGCATCCACATCCTGAACAGCTTTAACAAGATCATTGTGATCAGTGTATTTCTCAAGCATTACAAGTTCAAAACCTGCATCTTCTATAATTTTTTTAATTCCTTTTACTGCAACTGAAGCAAAAGGTTTCTCTGTGGCTAACAAAACTTTGATCATAATATTTCTTTTAGTTTAAATTTAATTAAATCACATTCACTTGAATATCATGCATTTAACTTTTCATATTCTTTAATAACATCAATCAATGCAAGAACGCTTTCCTTAGGTAAGGCATTATAAATTGATGCTCGGAAACCACCTACCGAGCGGTGTCCTTTCAGACCTACCATTCCTTTTGATTGAGCAAAGCTAATAAAATCAGCTTCCTTATCTTTGTATTGTTCTTTCATAACAAAACATACGTTCATTACCGAACGGGAACTTTTCTCAGCTGTTCCTACAAACATCCTGCTGTTATCAATAGTTTCATAAAGCATGTTGGCTTTTTCATGATTAATTTCTCTCATTTTTGCAACACCACCCATTTCTTTGACCCATTTCAAAGTTTCTTTCATTGTAAAAATTGGCAGGCACGGAGGGGTATTGAACATAGAGCCATCAGCAATATGAGTTTTATAGTTGAGCATGCTTGGAATAACTCTTTCAACTTTTCCAAGGACATCTTCTCTGATTATCACAAAGGTAACACCAGCCGGACCAGCATTCTTTTGTGCACCACCATAAATCAATGCGTATTTAGAAACATCAATGGGGCGACTCAGAATATCTGACGACATATCGCAAACCATAGGAACCGGACTTACAGGATCTTCGTGGATTTCAGTGCCATAGATAGTATTGTTAGACGTAAAATGGAAGTAATCAGCATCTTCAGGGATTTTATAATCTTTTGGTATGTAGCTGAAATTTTTATCGGCTGATGAGCCAATAATAGCCACTTCACCAAATAATTTGGCTTCTTTTATTGCTTTTTTTGCCCAAACCCCTGTTTCGAGATATGCTGCTTTTTTACCCATCAGGTTGTAAGGAACCATGCAAAACTGCATACTTGCTCCTCCTCCAAGGAAAAGAACATGATATCCTTCAGGAATATTCAGAAGTTCTTTGAACAGTGCCACAGCTTCGTCAATAATAGCCTGAAAATCTTTACTTCTGTGAGAGATCTCCAGAATTGACAATCCGCTGTTATTCAGATCGAGTATTGCCTTTGCAGTATTTTCAATAGCAATTCGGGGTAGGATCGAAGGTCCTGCATTAAAATTGTGTTTCTTCATAATTAAATAATTTAGGTTTATAGATCAATCAGAATCATGTGTGTTTTTTTGTTTTAGCAAAAATAGAGATTTTCCCGATACTAAATCAAAACATTAAAATAATAGCTAAAAATTAATAAGGATTCTAAAAAATAATAAGTTTGCCAAAAAAAGTTATTTCATGGCAAATTATGGTAAATGGATAGGCGGAGGCCTCGGTTGGGCTTTGGGCGGACCGATCGGTGCTCTGCTCGGTTTCATTTTTGGCTCTATGTTTGACAGTATGCAATCGGGTGAGTTTGAATACAAACCTCCTGAAAAGCATCCACGTACCCAAACCGGAGACTTTAGTGTTTCGCTCCTGATACTTACCGCAGCCGTAATGAAAGCCGATGGTAAAGTGGTGAGATCAGAACTTGATTATGTAAAAAAGTTTTTTGTTAATAATTTTGGTGAGACCGAAACAGCAAATAAAATGCTGCTACTGCGGGAGTTACTCAAACAGGATCTGGACTTAAAGGGTATCTCAGCTCAGATAAAACAATTTATGGCTTATCCTGAAAAACTACAGTTGCTGCATTATCTTTTTGGCATTTCACTGGCTGACGGACGCGCTGACACTCAGGAGATCAATGTTATTCAGCAGATCTCAGTATTAATTGGAATTACCGGTGTTGATTTCCAGTCAATTAAGTCAATGTTTATAAAAGATACTGACTCTGCCTATCGTGTTCTTGAAATATCACCAAATGCAACCGACGAAGAAGTTAAAAAAGCATATAGGAAAATGGCTTTGAAATATCATCCTGATAAGGTAAGTCACTTGGGTGAAGATATTCAGAAAGCTGCGAAAGAGAAATTTCAGGAACTAAATGCCGCTTATTCCGAAATTAAAAAGCAAAGGGGTTTTGTCTGAAGACATTTCTACAGAAACATCAGATTTAAATTTCAACGTTTCTTCAAAAGTACAATATTTTCAATATGATAGGTATGCGGAAACATATCAACCGGCTGAACCCTTAACACTTTGTATTCATGATTCATAAGAGCTATATCCCTTGCCTGAGTTGCCGGATTACAACTTACATATACAATTCGCTCAGGACTTATTTCCAGTAGTGCTTTTACAACATTTTCATGCATACCTGCCCTTGGCGGGTCAGTAATAACCACTTCAGGGCTTCCATGCAACGATACAAAATCAGAGTTCAGAACCTTTGCCATATCCCCAGATATAAATTTTACATTCTTCAAATTATTAAGAATGGCATTTTCGCGGGCATCAGCTACTGCTGATTCAGAATATTCAATCCCAATCACCTCTTTTGCCTGCCGGGCAATAAATGCAGCGATAGTACCCGTGCCTGAATAAAGGTCGTAAACCAGCTCATTTCCGGTAAGGGCTGCCATTTCAGAAGTTATCCGATAAAGCTGTAAAGCCTGTTTAGTATTGGTTTGAAAAAACGACAAAGGTCTTATCCTGAATTTCAAATCATCCATAACCTCTGTGATATACGGATTTCCACTATATAGAATTACCTTCTGATCGTCAAGACTGTCATTGAGTTTAGTATTAACAATATATATCAGAGAGGTGATCTGTGAGAAACTTTCTGCCAAATGATCAAGCAAGGCATTAATTTTTTTCTGATCATTCTGACTAACAACTAAAATCACCATTACTTCACCGTTGCCAGAATTCCTTATTACAAGATTTCTTAGAAATCCAGTATGTTTCCGATGATCGTAAAATGAATAATTATTCTGCTGTACATATTCTTTTACAGAAAGTCTGATACTGTTTGATGGCTCAGGCTGGAGATGACATGTTTTTATATCCAAAACTTTATCAAAAAGACGGGGAATATGAAATCCGAGCCCATTAAGATCTTTCTGATCCAAATCTAGCATATCATTATCAGTAAGCCACCTCCGGTTCGAGAAGGTGTATTCAAGCTTATTACGATAATATGTGATATTAGCTGAACTCACAAGTTCGGACAAAGCAGGGAATTCAAACTTACCTATCCGCTGAAAGTTATCTGCAATATTCTGTTTTTTAAATTCTAGTTGATACTTATAATTTACATGCTGCCACGAACATCCGCCACAAATACCAAAGTGTTCGCAAAAAGGGTTCACACGAAAAGGAGAATATTTATGAAACCTTAATATCTTCCCTTCACTAAAGGATTTCTTTTTGCTTACTATCTGAATATCAACAATATCCCCGGGCGCTGCAAATGGAACAAAAACAACCATCCCATCACATTTGGCAAGAGCTTTACCATCATTTCCAACACTAATTATTTCTGCTTTTTCAATAAGAGGAAGCTTTTTTCTTGCCATCTCACGGGTTTTAATCAGGTTGATTTATATTTCTTGCAGCAAAATGTTTTGAATCACCCCATTCATTGTAACCAATTGTTTCTCCAATCATTTTAATCCTGGATTCGAGATTAACACGGCTGTCTTCAGGATCTTCAGCAATACCGGGTTTATCAGCGTACAGCATGTAATCTTCACGATATTTTAGCGGTGTAAGATTAGGCATAATAACATTGGCACCATACAGTATTGCTTTTTCCCGCCCCTGCGGATCAAGGGTCTGCATGGCAGTAGTTGCTGCTATATTTATATCTTTCATAATAATCCTGAGCAGGGCAACCATTTTCATACTGAGATTAAAACGTTCAGTTCGTGACAAAAGCTGATCGCTATATTTATATAAAGGAGTATGTTCATGCTCAATATATGGTCCCATACCTACCATATCAATATCAAAATCTTTAAAAAACATCAGATCATCAGCAAGGTTCTCAATTGTCTGGAAAGGCAACCCAATCATTACTCCCGTGCCAACCTGATATCCTGATTTTCTTAAACTGTACAAAGCTTCAAGCCTTCGGTCGTAGCAGTGCAAAGCATTATGCGGATGTAATTTTTCAAAAAGTTCGCGGCTTGATGTTTCAATCCTCAACAAATAGCGATGTGCACCACAATCATACCAGTAACGGTAGGTTTCCTCAGTTTGCTCACCACATGACAACGTAATTCCTAATTTGCCTTCCGACAGTTGTTTAATACTTTGTAACAAACCTCCGATCCTTTTTATGAAAGCCTTGTCATTTCTTTCTCCCGATTGAATGACAAGTGAGGCATATTTATTTTCCCAGGCAAATTTAGCAGCTTCAATTACTTCATTATCAGTTAATTCGTATCTGTCAGTTTGCGTATTTCCAGCCCTTACCCCACAGTAAAAACAATTTTTCTTACAACGATTTGAATATTCAATCAATCCACGAAAATAAACCTTACGTCCTACATATTTAGCTTTGACTTCAGCAGCCTTTTTAAAAATAACAGCACTCTCTTCTTCTGAAGAACTTAATAATCTGACAAGGTCTGCTTTTGTCAGGATTTCTTTATTTATAATAGCATCAATAGAAGTTTCCAACATTTTAAAAGATAATTATTTTGCAAAAATACACTAAATGCCCTAATTATGAACATCAAATCAGACACGTTCACCACTTTAAACAATACGTTTATTAAATAAACATCAACGTTCACATAATCCGCTTGCACGTTTAGATTTGATACCTTTATATTTGTACTGGGATTTTGGTAAAAACATTTGTTTGAGTGATGTCGAACAAGTTTTTTTTGTTACAAAGTTCATTCCATCCTTCCCTTCCCCCTTCCTAAAACAACATCACACAAAACCCGCACACATTGCGGGTTTTGCTTTTTAAGTATTTATTTTTTCAAAAAACGTAAAATCACATTAGCGATTAGAAGTACGTAAAAATATTTGCACACAGAAATTTTGTTTACTTTTGCAAATTCTTTTGAAAAAGACAATTAATGAATACGATAAACATAACATTACCTGATAATTCAGTAAAACAATTTCCTAAGGGGGTGACTGCCCTTGAAATTGCCAGCTCTATCAGTGAAGGACTGGCACGCAATGTATTGGCTGCAAAAGTAAACAATGAGGTACAGGATGCAACACTTCCAATAAATACTGATGCTACTTTGCAATTGCTCACCTGGAACGATGATGAAGGAAAAGCTACAATGTGGCATTCATCAGCACATCTGATGGCTGAAGCAATTGAGCTGCTTTATCCGGGTGTAAAATTTGGAATAGGCCCTGATATTGAAAACGGATTTTATTATGATATTGATTTCATGGATTACTCAATATCATCCGATGATTTTGAAAAGATAGAGCAGAAAATGCTAGAGCTTGCCCGTGAAAAACAAACTTTTAAACGGCGTGAAGTCTCCAAAGCAGAGGCATTGGAATATTTTACACGTAAGAATGATGAATATAAGATAGAGCTTATAAACGAACTGGAAGACGGACACATAAGCTTTTATGAAACAGGTTATTTTACTGATTTATGCCGCGGTCCACACCTTCCGGATACCAGCCCGATAAAAGCTGTGAAATTGCTAAATATTGCAGGCGCTTACTGGCGTGGAGATATTAGCCGAAAACAATTAACAAGGATTTACGGTATCACATTTCCAAAACAAAAAGAGCTTAACGATTATCTTGAATTGCTTGAAGAAGCCAAAAAGCGTGATCATCGTAAATTGGGTAAAGAACTCGAATTATTCACCTTCTCACAAAGAGTTGGACAGGGGCTACCTTTATGGCTTCCAAAGGGTGCAATTTTACGAGATAAACTTGAGCAGTTCCTGAAAAGGGTTCAGCGCAAAGCAGGTTACCAACAAGTTATAAGTCCGCATATCGGGCATGTTGATCTTTATAAAACATCAGGGCATTATGATAAATACGGAGAAGATTCATTTCAGCCGATAAAAACTCCAATTCCTGGTGAAGAGTTTTTCCTGAAACCAATGAACTGCCCTCATCATTGCGAAATTTACAGAAGCAAACCCCGGTCATATAAAGACCTTCCCATACGTCTGGCAGAATTCGGGACAGTATATCGTTATGAACAAAGCGGGGAGCTGCATGGATTAACCCGCGTCCGTGGGTTTACTCAGGATGATGCACATATTTTTTGCCGACCCGATCAGGTAAAGGACGAATTCAAGGGTGTAATGGATATTGTGATGATAATTTTCAAGGCACTTGATTTTGAAAACTTTACCGTACAAATTTCGTTACGCGATCCTGATAATCCACAAAAATATATTGGATCTGCTGAAAACTGGGAAAAAGCTGAACAGGCAATCATTGAAGTTGCTGAAGAACGTGGACTTAAGAACACTGTTATAAAATATGGTGAAGCTGCTTTTTATGGCCCCAAAATGGACTTCATGGTTAAGGATGCACTTGGAAGAAGCTGGCAATTAGGTACTATTCAGGTAGATTATAATCTTCCGGATAGATTTGATTTGGAATATACCGGAAGCGATGACGAAAAGCACCGTCCTGTTATGATACATCGTGCACCTTTCGGAAGCATGGAGCGTTTTGTAGCCGTACTTATTGAACATTGTGCCGGAAGGTTCCCCTTATGGCTGGCTCCCGAACAGGTTATTATATTGCCTATCAGTGAAAAATATCAGGAATATGCTGAAAAAGTATTGGAGTTTCTGAATAATTCCGATATTCGCGCCCAAATTGATGACCGGAATGAAAAGACCGGTAAAAAGATCAGAGATGCCGAATTGAGCAAGATCCCATACATGGTTATTGTAGGTGAAAAAGAGGAAAGCTCCCAAACATTATCAGTGCGTAAACATGGTTTTGGTGATATGGGAACATTTGGTATCCAGGATTTTATTAATTTGCTGAATGAAGAAATTGATAAAGCAATGAATCAATAAAATTTATGTTTAACTAATACGGAGGACAAAGTTATAGCAACACCATTTAAGCGCCCTCGTGGTGGAGGGTACGTACCCAGAAAGAAACAGGAAGACCCTCACAGGATCAATCAGGAAATCACAACACCTGTTGTCAGAGTTGTTGGAGACAATGTGGAGCAAGGAATTTTTAATCTGCGGGAAGCTCTTGAAATAGCACGAAGTCAGAATCTTGATCTGGTTGAAATATCACCTACTGCAAACCCACCGGTTTGCAAAGTAATTGATTACCGAAAGTTTCTTTACGACTTGAAAAAGAAACAAAAAGAGATCAAAGCTAAATCGGCTAAGGTGATAGTAAAAGAAATACGAATGGGGCCTAATACCGATGAGCACGACTTTAATTTCAAATTGAAACATGCAGAAAATTTCCTGAAAGAAGGTGCTAAAGTTAAGGTTGAGGTGTTTTTTAAGGGTCGTACAATAGTATATAAAGATAAAGGTGAACTGATACTGTTGCGTTTTGCCCAGGAACTGGAAGAAGTTGGAAAAGTTGAACAATTGCCCAGACTCGAAGGAAAACGAATGTTTATGATTATTACTCCAAAAAAATAGAACTTTTTAACAATATTAATGTTTAACTAAACCTAATAATTGATTTGTAATGCCAAAAATGAAGACAAAATCCGCTGCTAAAAAAAGGTTTACCCTGACAGGTAGCGGTAAAGTAAAGAGAAAGCATGCTTACAAAAGTCATATTCTGACCAAAAAGTCGACTAAACGTAAGAGAAATCTTACTTACTCGGCAACTGTTCATCCGGCAGATGAGAAGAATGTAAAACTCATGCTTAGTAATAATTAATTTATGTTTAACTTACTTGTAGCCATTAAAGTTCTCTGTTAAAAAAGAGGCGCTCAAGTGAAAAATTTAAAAAATGCCAAGATCAGTCAATAAAGTTGCCTCAAAGGCACGTAGAAAAAAAATTCTTAAACAAACAAAAGGACAGTTTGGTCGTCGGAAAAATGCGATCACCGTTGCAAAAAACTCTCTTGAGAAAGGATTGTTGTACGCTTATCGCGACAGACGTAACAAGAAAAGATCATTCCGCGGTTTATGGATCAGCCGTATCAATGCTGCCGTTCGCGAATATGGAATGAGCTATTCGGAATTCATGGGTTATCTGAAAAAGAATAATATTGATCTAAACCGTAAAGTATTAGCTGATTTAGCTATGAATAATCCCGAAGCATTCAAAAGTATTGTGGAACAAGTTAAACAATAAACTCTCTCCCAATAGATGAAAAGAAGCTGTCTCAGTATAATGCCGGGACAGCTTCTTTTTATTATTGAAACTCAACATTTTAATATATGTCTTGTTGTTTTAGGAGGCAGACTTCCAGTGAAGATTCAGGCTCTATAATTATTTATACATCCAAATTATAAGTTTTATGAAACAGTTCAGAAAAGAATTCAAGCGGTTTTCGCTTTCTGAATCAGATACTTATGCAAATCCTTTCGATCAGTTCAATAAATGGTTTCAGGAAGCAGCCGGTTTTAATATTTCAGAACCAAACGCCATGGCACTTGCAACAGCAGGCATTAACGGAATGCCCACAATAAGAATTGTTTTGCTTAAAGAGATTGAGAATGATGGCTTCATATTCTTCACTAATTACAATAGCCGTAAAGCAAAGCAAATATCAGAAAACAATCAGGCTGCCCTATTATTTTTCTGGGAAGCGCTTGAGCGTCAAATAAGGATTGAAGGCATAATAGAAAAAACCAATAAAGCCACATCTGATGATTATTTTCATAGCCGGACCCGTGAAAGTCAGGCAGGCAGTATTGTTTCAAAACAAAGTGAAATAATTGAAAGCAGAGAATCGCTTGAAGATGAATTTAAGAACCTTTTAGACTCTGAAACCCAACAATTTAAGCGCCCCGAATACTGGGGAGGCTATAAATTATATCCTAAATTATTTGAATTCTGGCAGGGGCGTGAACATCGCCTACACGATCGGATACAATATCGCCTTGATGATGGGGAATGGATAAGAGAAAGATTAGCTCCGTAAAACCTCCATATTTTTAGCTGAGTCAGCATTTTTTACATTATTGGAATTAAGCCTTTTAGGGTTTTATTAACGAGACAAAAGAATATTTACGGCTAATCTAAAATAAATACCGGAACTGAATCAAATTTCAATCTTAAGCTCAAGGGAATACTACTAATAAGCTGTACAACAGACTATTATCTGAGTCTTAGCTTTTGTCCAGCCCTGGGTTCTTCACCCTGTATCATGTTGTTCATCCGGTAAAGATTTTTAAGCCTTATCCCATGGTTTTGTGCAATGTCGTGCATGGTTTCTCCGGTTTGAGCATAATGAACATCAGTTTTTGAACGTCTTCTCTTTGCTTCAATAAAAACGGGCTTTCCCTGAGTTAATTCCGAACCCGGTTCAACATCATTAAAGTGACAGAGCCTGGTCATAGGAATATTGAAGTCATTGGCTATCTTAAAATATGTATCATCAGCACGGGAAAATACGAACAAACGCCGATTCAATAACAACAATGACCGATGTGAAGGTCCGGGTCCAACTTCTGTATAAACTACAGGTTCATTCTCCGGAACTTCGGTTGTGCTTTCAAATGCCTGTGCCACAACAGCCCCGTGTAAAACTTCCTCATCAATTTCATACAAATGATTTTCCTCAATCATTTTAATCAACAACTGAGGATATTGAGGATTGGTGGCATAGCCTGCTTTTTGAAGCCCAAAAGCCCAGCCTTTATAGTCCGTGATATCGAGTTCAAATAATGAGGAATATCTGGGTCGGCTTGTCAGGAATAAAGAATGATCGTAAAACGATTCTTCAACTGAGGAATACTTGCGAAAACACTCCTGTTTTTTATCGTCATCCCAATTAAACGTTTCACCTGTCCATTCATGGCATTTAATGCCGAAATGGTTATTTGAATATCTGGCTAATTCACTGTTTCCATTGCCCGATTCTATCATTGCCTGTGCCATTGCAATACTGGCAGGAATTTTAAATTGGCGCATCTTCTCCATTACCAGAGGTTTATACATTTTGATATATTCCTCTCTCGAGATATATTTATAAGTATCCTGAGCGTATAGGGTATTGAAAACAAGTATTAATAAAATACTCAAGAAGCCTTTAATTACTTTGAGCATCAGAAGTCTTAATAATAAACGGATATTGATAAATTTTAACATCATTGAAACGGATAAGATAATGCAAATAGTATAATACAAACCGTGGGGTCAGAAAACGTAAAATAAATTCACTTTTATTGCACATTTGAATATTTGTGTACTTTTGTTACTCAAAAATAACCAAGCGGTGCTTCAAACGCTAATTACATCGAAAACACGAATAAACCTGTTGCTGAAGTTTTTTCTGAATAGCAACAATCGTTCCTGGCTTCGGGATATGGAAACGGAGTTTGGCGAATCCACAAACGCTATTCGTCAGGAATTGATACATCTTGAAAAAGCCGGTATGCTTAAATCCGAAATGCACGGTAATAAAAAAATGTACCGTGCCAATACAAATCATCCGCTTTTTGAAGAGATACACAAACTTTTACTAAAACATACGGGGATTGATCATGTTGTAGAACGCGTTGTAAATCAGATAGGTGGGTTGAACAGCGCATATCTTACAGGAGCTTTTGCAAAAGGTAACGATAGTCCGTTAATTGATATATTATTGATTGGTGATGGTATTGAACGCACTTATCTTGCTCAGCTTATTGACAAAGTAGAGGGTCTTATAAATCGTAAAATAAGATATATAATTGCTAAACCTGAAGAAGAAAACATTTATTTAATGAATAGCCCTGAAGCATTCTTGCTGTGGGAAAAAACCGTCGGATAATTCCGGCTAACATACTGAGTAACTGGCACTTCTTACTCATTTAATGTGAGTGAGAAGGCGAAGCTGTGGGAAACATTCAGGCTGGAAACAGAGTAGTTTTTCAAGACATTTAATAAATACAAACCTCAGGGCTTAACATTATAAACACAAAAAGTTAAGGTCTATATCCCTTACATCACATTTAAAACATCAAATAAATGTCAGCAAAAAAAACACTCCTCATTACCGGAGGAACAGGTTCATTTGGAAATGCTGTATTACAGCGTTTTATAAATGATGAACGCTTCAGTGAAATAAGAATTTTCTCGCGTGACGAAAAGAAGCAGGATGATATGCGCAAACGCATTAATAATCAGAAAGTTAAATTTTATATTGGTGATGTCCGAAATCAAAGCTCAGTGGATACAGTTGTTAAGGGAGTTGACTTTATTTTTCATGCTGCAGCTTTAAAGCAAGTACCTTCCTGTGAATTTTTTCCGGTTGAAGCTGTTAAAACCAATATCCTTGGCACTGACAATGTTTTAGCTGCTGCTGAAAGGCATGAGGTGAAAAAAGCAGTGGTTCTGAGCACCGACAAAGCTGCCTATCCTATTAATGCAATGGGAATGTCAAAAGCATTAATGGAAAAAGTTATGATAGCCAGATCAAGGAGTCTTGATGAAAACACAACCGTTTTTTGTGGAACCCGCTATGGAAATGTAATGGCATCAAGAGGTTCGGTAATACCTCTTTTTATTGAACAAATCAAGGCAAATAAGCCTGTAACCATTACTGATCCGAATATGACCCGTTTTATGATGACCCTCGAAGATGCTGTTGACCTGGTATTATATGCTTTTGAACACGGACATAATGGTGATATATTCGTTCAAAAAGCACCGGCGGTTACCATAGAAACTCTGGCAAATGCACTTCAGCAGCTCTATAAGACGAATCTGCCGGTTCGTATTATTGGCACCAGGCATGGCGAAAAATTGTACGAAACACTGGTTAATCGTGAAGACATGGTAAAAGCTGAGGATCTCGGTAATTACTACAGAATTCCAGCCGACAACCGGGATCTTAACTACGAAAGGTATTTCAGTGAAGGCATTAAGGACGTTACAAAATATGGCGAATATCATTCTCACAACACACATCAGCTTGATATTGAAGAGATGAAGCAATTATTACTAAAACTTCCGATTATACGCCGTGATATTCTTGGAGACAGGAATGCCATTCAGTATCCTGATTGACAATTATTCATGATTTATGGCAATATCCTAAAATGCCAAATGATCAGAAGAAATATATTTAATCATGCTTATAATACCAGTGATGGAAAATGATAATATAATTAAAGGTAATTCTTACACTGATCATCGTGGAAGCCTTCGTTTTGTCAATGATTTTAAATTTGAAGGGATTAAACGATTCTACTCAATAAAACATGCTGACACCAGTATTATCAGAGCCTGGCAGGGACATAAAATTGAAACAAAATACTTTTATGTTTCCAAAGGAAGTTTCCTTATTAACTGGATCAAAATAGATGATTGGGATAATCCCTCGAAAAATTTGAAGAAAAACAAGCATATCCTGTCAGATCAAAAAAGTGAAATTCTAATTATCCCGGCTGGTAATGCAAACGGGCTTAAAGCACTTGAGCCGGATTCAATTTTGATAAGTTTTTCAAGTATGAGCCTGGAAGAGTCAAAAAATGATGATTATCGCTTTCCGCAAGATTATTGGTTATTAGAGCAATAGCCAATATTCCGTGAACATTTACTAAAGCCTCATCTTAATTATACAAACAAAATAAATGATAAAAGTAGGAATCACCGGCCAGGCCGGCTTTATTGGCACTCATTTATATAATACTCTTGGATTGTTCCCTGAGGAATTCAAACGCATTCCTTTTGAGGATAATTTCTTCGACGATGAAAACAAACTGAATGAATTTGTAAAAAGCTGCGATTCAATCGTTCATCTAGCGGCGATGAACAGGCATGAGAGCCCCGAAATTATCTATGAAACCAACATAAGGCTTGTTAAGCAACTAATTGCAGCATGCGAAAACACAAAAGCCAGACCCCATATTATTTTCTCATCCTCAACACAGGAAGAACGCGATAATTTATACGGAAAATCAAAAAGAGATGGCCGTAAACTATTAAATGACTGGGCTTTAAATAATAATGGAATTTTTACCGGACTCATAATCCCGAACGTATTCGGCCCTTTTGGATTGCCATTTTACAATTCAGTAGTTGCTACTTTTTGCTATCAGCTTAGTCATAACGAAACTCCCAAAATTGATGTAGATGGAAATCTGAAATTAATATATGTAGGTGAGCTTGTAAATGAAATTATTGAACATATCAGAGCAATGTCAGATAGAATTGATCATTCCGGCATTGCTGATGAAATATTTGTTAGTCATACTGCAGAAACAAGTGTTTCAAACCTCTTAAAACAATTAACTGAGTATAAAGAGCTGTATTTTGAGAACGGTATTATGCCTGATCTGTCAAATCCATTCAATCGCAATCTTTTTAACACTTTTGTATGTTATATTGATCATTCTTCATTTTTCCCGTTTAATCTGAAGTTCCATACTGATAATCGTGGTGTTTTTGTAGAAACCATCAAATTAAACAGCGGAGGTCAGGTATCTTTTTCAACTACAAAACCGGGTATTACCCGAGGCAATCACTTTCATACCCGAAAAGCCGAGAGGTTTGCAGTGATCAGAGGTAAAGCAAGAATTGAGCTCAGGCGTATAGGAACCTACAAGATTCTTAGCTTTGAACTTGATGGCAGCCAACCTTCATTTGTTGATATGCCTATATGGTTTACCCACAATATAACTAATATCGGAGATGAGGATGTTTATACCATATTCTGGATAAATGAGCATTTTGATGCAATGGATGCAGATACCTTTTTTGAGGTTGTTTAGGTTTGAAGTCGAAAATCACTATGATTTATTCCATAAAAATCCCTAGTGCGTATCAAAACCTTGCTTCTCTCTTCTATTGATCAGAACACCACTTTTATAAACCTGTTTAAACCATTAAGCTCATTAATATTATAACTGAAGTTTGTCTCCAAACAAAAAACAAATCAACATAATGAAAAAGCTCAAACTTATTACCGTTGTGGGCACACGCCCGGAAATAATACGACTTTCGAGGGTGATGGCTAAACTTGATGAGTCTGAAGCCATACATCATATTACAGTTCACACCGGTCAGAACTATGATTATGAATTAAACCAGGTTTTTTATGAAGATCTTGGAATCCGCAAACCCGATTATTTCCTGAATGCTGCAGGTGCTAATGCCTCTGAGACTATCGGACAGGTAATAATAAAAATAGATCCAATACTGGAGAAAGAAAAGCCGGATGCCTTTTTGGTTCTTGGCGATACAAACAGTTGTCTTTGTGCAATACCGGCAAAAAAACGTCATATACCCATTTTCCACATGGAAGCCGGGAACCGTTGTTTTGACCAGCGTGTACCTGAAGAAACCAACCGTAAAATAGTAGATCATATTGCTGATATAAATTTAACATATAGCAGTATAGCCAGAGAATATCTTCTGCAGGAAGGATTACCGCCGGATCGTATCATTAAAACAGGCAGCCCTATGTTTGAAGTTTTGAACCATTATATGCCAAAAATTAAATCTTCAGATATACTCTCACGACTTAATCTTCAAAAAGACAAGTATTTCGTTGTGTCAGCTCATCGCGAGGAGAATATCAATAACGATAAAAACTTTTTTGGCTTAATAAACTCTTTGAACCTAATTGCCGATAAGTATGGTTACCCCATCATAGTAAGTACTCACCCAAGAACCCGTAAAAGACTGGATCAATTTGCCCATCCGGAAACAGAAAGCGGGAATCAATCGTCAATTACTATTCATCCACTTATAGAATGGATGAAACCTCTTGGATTCAGTGATTACAATGCCCTTCAGATCAATGCTTTTGCTGTACTTTCCGATAGCGGTACAATTAGTGAAGAATCTTCTATCATGAATTTCAGAGCATTGAATATACGCGAAGCGCACGAAAGACCGGAGGCAATGGAAGAAGCATCAGTGATGATGACAGGACTTAACCCTGAACGCATAATGCAGGGGTTAGTGCAGTTGCAATATCAGCATGCAGGCATGGATAATCAAAAACGAAATTTCAGGTTGGCTGAAGATTACAATATTCCAAATGTCAGTGACAAAGTGGTTCGAATTATTTTAAGCTATACAGATTATATTAAACGAACAGTCTGGAATGGATTTTAGTTTAACAACTGAAGCATATATCTGTGATTCAAACAGTTGGAATAAATATGAATTGTGGCTAAATGTAAAAAGAAACTACTCGTGGTGTTAAAAGGACCAAAAAATCCCAAAAATCAGGTTTTTGATCAAGTAGAATAAATGTTGCACTTAAGCGCTCCGAGTTAGTGCCATAAGTTGTTAAAAATCATAATGCAGGAAAAAGAGCTTAAAAAAGATATTGTTTTCATAACTGGCCAGATGAATCAGGGTGGGCCCTCAAGGGATTTTTTAAATCTTTGCTCATTAATTGATCGTAATAAATTCAATGTCACTCTGATACAAATTCATAAAGGAGGTCAATTGGAAAAAGAAGTCCCCACTGACGTTAAAATAAAATATGCTCGACCAGAATCATTATTTAATAATGAGAAAGACAAAAACAGACTAAACATAATATTTTGGAAAGCGATTAAGTTGATAATCAGAATTTTATCAAAAATAATAAAGACTATTACAGGTAAAAAAGATGAAGTAAACTGGGCTTTAACTGAATTATTTATTAAAAAAGATGATGAAAATTATGATCTGGCAATGTCCCTGATTGAAGGCACTTCAAACTATTATTTGGCAAAATTTGTAAACGCCGGAATAAAAATAGGAAGGATTCCTACAGATTACAGGGTGTTAATTGACAGAGCCGGATTTGACGGTAAGTATTTCAAACTATTAAATTATATAGTAACAAACTCATTGATAAATCATAATTATTTATGTGAAGTATTTCCGGATATCAAGGACAGATTCCTTTATGTTGACACTATTGTTATTCCGGAACAACTGCATAAATTGGCAGAACAGCATGACGGATTTCTGGATAATTTTAAAGGTAAAAGGCTCACAACATTAGCAAGACTTGATGATACAAAAGGAATTGATCTGATCATTGAATCAGTCAACATTCTTAGAAACAAAGGAAAATCAAATTTTAGGTGGTACATCTTCGGCAGAGGAGATAAAACGAAATATCTGAAAATGATTGACGAATACAAAATAGAAGAATTTATTTGTTTCATGGAACCGGTCCCTAACCCCTACCCTTTCTTAAAACAAAGTGATATTTATGTTCAGCCATCAAGATACGAAGGCAAGTCAAATGCTGTTAAAGAAGCAAAAGCATTGTTTAAGCCAGTAATTATCACCAGCTTTAACACTGCAAATGAGCATGTTACTCATATGAAGGACGGCATAATTTCAAAAGAAATCAGTGCTAATGCACTTGCTGAAAGCATTTTATTGCTTTTTGAGAATCCGGAAATAGAAAAAGCAATTTCAGAATATTTACAAATGAATTTCAAAAGAAATTCTTATGAATTTGATAAAGTTCTATCATTAATTGAATAATAATGAAGGTAGAAATTTGTAACTATTATAATGATCATCAAACAGCATGTTCATTGATGATTGATGATTTGGTTCCGGTGGCAATAAGTAAGGATGGAGAATTCAAATCGTGCAATGACTGGGGGTATCTGACTGACAAACCAGGGTCTTTATATGATTATCTCACTGAGTTTTTACTGAGTAAATATCCGGAAATAAAGGGAACTATTTTTTTACCAGTTGATTCTCATTTATATATACCGGAAAACCAAGGGTACAAAGTACTCAAAAGTGGTTTTGATCAGGCATTCCTCGAATTTCTTAAAAGGATCAATTCAAGATTTGAGTTTGCATTTCATGGAATAAAACATGCCTGGGAAGATGCAGAGAATCGTATCGTCCACGAGTTTAGCAATATAACAAGTACTGAAATACAGGAAGTCAAACAAAGACTGAGCGATTTCTCAAGTTCAACAGGTATAGTTTTCAATGGTGGCAAATTTCCAGGTTACAAATATAACGATATAGCTTTAGGTTTTATTAAAGATGCCAAATATAACTGGTGGGCTCTAAATAAAGATATGCTGAATAAAAAAAGCAATAAAAACTTGCCTCTGTTTAATTCAGAACTTAATATTGTAGAAATACCAACGAATATTACCGGGAATGTTTTTAAGAATTTCTACTGGAGAAATTCAAGAAGAAGGATGCTTTCCAATTTACTGAAATTTAACATATTATCGCATCCTATAGATCTGATACGATATTTTTATGAAAATGGGATTCCTATTACTATCCAGGAACATTTTCAGAATCAGACTACTAAAGGCACCCGTCAACCAATCAATATTTTCGATGATATCTGGTCAATTGACAATTTATTTGGTGTACTACGGGGTTTGGATATTTGGTATGCTACCTGTTCAGAAATTGCATCTTACTTTATCGCTAAAGAAAATACAAGAATTCAACTGAATGGAAATAATTTCACAGTAACTACCTCATTACCCCCCAACAATAGACTAAGTTTAAAGTGTAGCTCACAAGTTCTCATTGATAAAAACAAAGGAACTAAATTATACGGAATGCGCAAAAATGAATACTGGATCTTTAACGGGATAAATTCAGGTTCATACGAAATGCAATAAAACAATGGATTACAGGATAATCACCACTACAGAAGGTTTTCTGGAATTAAAAGAGGATTGGCAACAACTTGAAACCCAATCACCTGATGTTACTATATTTTCAACATTTGATTATTGCTTTAGTTGGTGGAAGATTTATCAGGCTCATAAAAACCTAAGTTTATGGATACTATGTATAGTTCATAATAACAAAATTGCAGGGATTGCCCCATTCATAATAGAAAAAAGTAATTACAGATTAGGTTTGAAAATTGACGTCCTACGTTTTATTGCCGACGGTGATTATCATGACATTCTGATAAACAGAGATCTAAACATTAACCCCGATTCAATTTTCAAGGATATTTTTTCTATCATCGAAGATAATGGATCATCCTGGGATTACTTGTATTTATCTCATATTAATTACAAATCACCCTTATCCAATTTCCTTTTCAAATCGAAATACAATAAGCATTTCACTTATCTCATTGAAAATCCTTATATAAACCTTAGCGTATATGATTCATTTGATTCATTCAGTAAAATAAATGCACCGTCAAAGGCTAAACAATATGTTAGTAGATTAAGGAACAAAATTAATTATGAAATAGAGCTGAATAGCACTGATATTGAACTATTTAGTAAAATTCATAAAAAAGAGAGGGATTTTCTGCAAGATAAAGGGAGGTTTCACCGTCATTCTCTATTTGAGGATGAGAATAAGGTGGCCTTCATAAAAGAATTGATATCATTAAATAAGATTACCTCCTTTTCTTTAGTTTCGAAAGAGGAAAATAAAACCTTAATTTACAACTGGGGTTTCATAAAAGATAATATTTACTATTCTGTTAATACTGCTTTCGATCCTTCATATTCTGAATTTGCTTTAGGAAGGGTTATGTATTACGAAATGCTAAAATTGGCTAAAGAAAAAGATTTATTCAGTGTTATGGATACCGGCACCGGGCGTTATCCATGGAAATTTGAATGGACTTCTGATTTTAACATACTTTATCAGCTACATATAAAAAAGCCACGCACATTTATTCATAAGTCAATGCTAAATATAAAGGCTATTTTCCTCAATAAATGAAAACTTTATTCATAAAGTTCTACAATAAATATTTCAGATCTGTTTTTAATTGTAGTCGTTTGTACAAATTAGATCTTCAAAAAGCAAAAATCGAAAGCTATGACCCCAATCCGGAAAGATTTGAGTTTATGATAGCTGATTCAGGTACAGTGAATTTACACGAAATGCTTTATGAAAATAATCCGGAAAAAATCAATATTATAAGAAATCGCTATACCGAAGGTAATTATCAATGTTTCGCCTATTTCGACAAGCTAAACAAAAGGTTTGCCTATACGCGCTGGGTTTGCAAGAACCAATTTTACAGCGTGGTAATGAAACAACAAATCCTGCTAAAACCGGATGAATTACTGACCCTTGATAGTTATACAGCCCCTCAATACAGAAAACAGGGATTGCACAAAACTATGAATTATCAGATGCTTGATTGGTTAAAACAGAATACGGACTACCGCTATGTATATATGATAATAATGTGTTTCATGCCTCATCTGGAAAAGATAGTACGCAAAATTGGCTACAAACCTGTGAAAACTGTTTTCTCAAGAAAATAAACCAACCTATTAATCAGCATTGCTAAAGTTATTTAAAGATATTTCGGTATATACTATCGGAAGTATTCTAACTACCAGTGTATCTTTTCTATTGCTCCCGGTTTACACAAGGGTTTTGCAACCAGCTGATTATGGCCAGCTTGAGTTAGTTTATCTGGTAGCAGCGATACTTAGCATATTATACGGTTTAAAAGTTGAACTTGGCTATACAAGGATTTATTTTTTAAAAGATGACAAAGAATTCAGAAAGACCTTATTTTTTACCGGGCAAGGGTTCAATTTTTTGTGTTCAATAATTTTCATAGCTCTAATATTCAGCAATATTGATAGAGCTTCAGGCTTAATTCTAAATTTTGAAAATGGCAGTTACTTTCTGAAGCTTATCTGCATTTCAACAATGATCGAGGTACTTACATATATTCCATATAATAACCTGAGATTACGTTTCAAGTCGGTTCAATATGTAGTGGTCAGTTTATTAAACCTTTTGGTAACAGTAAGCAGCACTATAATATTTGTTGTATTTCTAAGATATGGAGTAGCCGGCGTTCTTTACGGCAAAATATTAGGAAGTTCTGTGATGTTAATATACCTATATTTTCTTACATGGGACGAATTTCATTTACGCTTTTCATTGAAACAACTTTGGCCTATGCTTGCATTCTCGGTGTTTCTGATACCTTCAAATCTTTCGTCACTTATATTAAATATGAGTAATCGTTATTTTTTAAGTGAATATCAGAACCTGTCAGATGTAGGGCTATTCTCACTAGGGGCAAAAATTGCGGCAGTAATACCATTATTGATTACCGAACCAGTTAAAAAAGCTTTCTCACCTTACATTTTTAATTTGTCAAATGAGCCGGATAAATGCAAATCAGTCCTTTCTGATTTCATCCGGTATTTTTTTTTAGGTCTTTCGTTTTTCGTTCTGGCAATTTCAATTTTTGCTAACGATCTCATCTATATTATGGCAGATAAAAGCTATCATGGTAGTGGTAACATAGTCTTTATACTGGGTATTTCAAACTTGTTACTTGGATTGGCGTCAATTATAGTTTTAGCTATCCATATTACCCGTAAAACCTGGATAATTACTTTAACCTGGGTAATATCCTCAATAGCAAATATTTTTTTTAATATCTGGCTGATACCATTATATGGAAGAATTGGTGCTGCTTATGCAACAACGCTTTCTGTAGGGCTCATTCTTATATTGTACATAGTAGCAGCTAATAAAACATTTCCCTTCAAAATACCATATATCAGTTTTATCAAAGTTTTCATATTACTCATTTTATTTAATCACATTGCTTTAAGTATTGACAATAGTCTGATTCTAAATATCACTATAAGATTGGGCTTACTACTTATTTATCTGCTTATTCTCTATTTTCTACCAGGTATATTATCAGGACAAGATAAAACCAGAATTAAGGGAGCTGTGAGAAAATATATTACTAAATAATTATCAAAATACATAAATGATAAATTATATTGTTTTCGGTTTTGGGTTAATATTTTTAGTATTACCCTATCTATCAAATGATAAGAACATTGGATTTGTTGATTATTTTTTACTTTTTTGTCTGTATTTTGACCTGGCAGATGTTATAATTGACAGCGAAAAGGCAAGTTTTATATTTACGCAATACACTATAATGCTTGGGTTTGGGGTATTTTATATTTTAAATAATTTTAACTCTATAAGACAAACCCAGGGTAAACTGTTTACTTACTACCTTATATTTCTTTTTATATCTTTTGCTTTACCAATATTTCATGGCACAGAACTAAAGGCTTCTATTGTTGAAACTACTAAAGTATTCGCCTCATTCTCAATTTTGCCAATTGCATTCCATCATTATGCAACACGCGGGAATATAAGAAATCTGTTTATAAATGCATTAAGGTTCACTTATGTATTTGTACTAGCAATCATCATTTTTACGATCTATAAAATAGATTCAAATTATGAGCTTGCGTCTGGTGAAATATGGATGAGCTCTAAAGCAATGGGTGGGCTTTTATACTTTGGGAATATTGGGGTCAGAGGTGGGTTTACCTACATTGGATACCTGGTACTGCTATTTCCCTTATTCTTCTTACTTAAATTGCAATTAAGACATTTTCTTTTCATTGTACTAGGTTTTGTAATAATTATCATGGTTCTGTCATTTAAGCGATTTGCCTTTGTTATAGTATTGTTGGGTTTAATCGCCTATTTATTCAGTACGTTATCAAGTTTCTCAACAAAAATAAAAATTGCCATTAGCTCAGCTATAGTATTGTTTATTCTGGTACTTATTACAAATCTGGGGGATCTGGCAATTGAACGATATATTGCCCGCGGTGGGGCTAAAGGTGTTGGGCTTGAATCTATTGAGAATGATATACGATTGTTTGAAATAGTTTATGCGTTCAATGAAATTAAAAGTACTCCTCAGGATTTATTAATAGGTAATAAATCAGAAAGCACCCTGAGTGTCAGCAGTTTACGGCATTCAATTGATAAATGGAGGGTTCATAACCAATATGCTCATTATCTTCTTACACTTGGATTCTTAGGACTTTCAGTATATCTGTTATATCTTTATAATGTTTATCGGGTAAACAAAAGACGATTTAAGATAATTAACAAGTCTCAGCTAGCCAGCAATATTAACAGATATTACTGGCTGTTACTAAGCTCATACATTTTTATCTTTATTACTGCCGGATTCATTGGCGGATTGGATAAAATAACAATTAGAGGAATGGTATTTGTTTTTATTGGTGGAATATCAGGTCATTTTTATAAAACATATATGTCGCTCAGATATTCAAATGCTAAAAACAACAATTAAAATCATCATATCAGAGAATCCTTTCGCTCATTCATCCGCCACCTCAAACCGTTGGAGAACACTTATTGAGGGATTAAGTGAATCAGGCGTTGCAATAGAAATTTATATTGCTTCCGGATTTAACTCATTGAAGGAAAAGGAAAACTTTAATATTTCAGGAACATTTAAAAATATAAAATATCAGTACTTAACCAATAAAGTAGTAAGTGGATATCTTTATACTAGATATTACAATTACTTAGGACATCATTTTAATTTTAAGAATCTCAAATCCAAAATATTAGCAATCAATGACCTGAATCAATCCATTATTTGGACTGATAGCACTATGACTGGTTTTAAAATTGCAACTGAAGTAAGAAAACACATACCAGAGGCAAAACTTTTCCTGGAAATGAGTGAGTTTCTGGATATTCATAAATACAACAAGGGAAATTTCCTTCAAAGATGGAAAGCCGGTTCCAAACAAAAATATTTTGAGAAGAAAGCTTTTCACAAATATAACGGGCTTGCTTTAATGACAAATACATTAATAAAACATTACAATACTTTTCCCGAACCTTCGCCAAAACTACTTCATCTGCCAATGACAGTTGATCTTGATCGGTTTAAAAACGCCGAAGCTCCTTTACAGGGTTTTCAAAAACCTTACATTGCTTTTATAGGTGTGATGAACGACAATAAAGACGGAGTAAATATTTTGATTCAGGCATTCTCATCTATTGCCAAAGGTTTTCCGGACTACAGATTATATCTTGTAGGAGGATGGAATTATGACACACCCGGTCATCTGAAGCTGATAAGAAACTTAAAACTGGAAGACAGGATTTTCTGGAAAGGTGCCTATAGCAGAGATCAAATTCCCGCTATCATAAAGAACGCATCGTTATTAGCCCTTCCTCGCCCTGATTCCAAACAGGCTCAGGGTGGTTTTCCCACAAAGCTTGGTGAATACCTGGCTACAGGAAATCCGGTTTGTGTTACAACTGTTGGCGAAATACCTGATTATCTGACAGATGGAGAATCGGCTTATTTTGCAGAACCCGGCAATGTTGATTCCTTTGCCAATGCAATGAGACGTGCATTGAATAATCCGGAAGAAGCAGAAGAAATCGGTGCTAATGGGCTTAAAGTTGCTAAAACTTTTTTCAATCAAGAAATTCAGGCAAAAACTCTGTACAATTTTTTATTAAGTTTGTAAAGCCCTAATTCCCTGGCTATATGCTCTTTTCCATACAATACGGGAAACTTATTAAAAAAAATAAAGCATCTAGTTTGTTAAATAACATTAAACACATAATTAATACTCATTTTAACAACTTTCGTGGCTGGAGCACTAATCGCAAACTGGTAGTAATAGAAAGCGACGACTGGGGAAGTATTCGAATGCCATCAAAAGAGGTATTTGAGGAATATTCAGGTCTTGGTTATAATATAAAGTCCGATCCATATAATCGTTTTGACACCCTAGCAAACTCAACCGACTTAAATGCTTTATTTGAAGTTTTGAATAAATATAAAGACCGGTCTGGGAATCATCCGGTGATAACTTTTAATACAGTAGTGGCAAATCCGGATTTCAACCGGATAAAAGCAACCAATTATACTGAATATTATTATGAACCTTTTACTGAAACTTTAAAACGTTATTATCCTGATGAAAATGTGTTTGCTATCTGGCAACAAGGAATAAATCAAAGATTGATTTATCCACAGTTCCATGGCCGTGAACATGTAAATGTGCCTTTATGGTTAGAATTGCTACGTAACGGGAACAAACCTTTGTTAGATGCTTTTGAACTTGGCTTTTGGGGGATCCCTCAAAAACTCTATTCGCCTGCAAGATCAATTCAGGCATCTTTTTACTCTGCCAAACCTGAACATCTGGCAGAATATAAAACCACGATAAAAGAAGGATTAAAATTGTTTGAACAACTGTTTGGATATAAATCCCAAACGTTTATTGCTAATAATTTTATATGGGCAATAGAACTGAATGAGACCCTGGCTGAAATGGAAATTAAAGGACTTCAGGGTATGCACTACCATATTTTTCCAAAAAATAATAGCAAAATTGGCTTAAACAGGGTTTTTACCGGGAAACGAAATGTATATAAACAAATTTATACGATTAGGAATTGTCAGTACGAACCCTCGCAGACCAATAGTAGATTTGATAACATAAACAACTGTTTGAGAGATATTCAAAGAGCTTTTTTTTGGAAAAAACCAGCAATAATTTCATCTCACAGAATAAATTTCACAGGCTCTATAAACGAAGACAACAGAAAACACAATCTATTGGGATTGAATATCTTACTAAAAGAGATTTTAATAAAGTGGCCTGATGCAGAATTTGTTACCAGCGCCGATTTATTGAGCATTATTGATAGAGATGATTGTTAAGATTTTGAAGTAACAACATTTAACCTAATTAAATATTTAGTTCGATTTCTTTCAGCTATAAAAAGTCCTGATTAATCAGGCAAATAATGGCACAAAAGAAGAAAAGAGTGGTTCTGCAAAATAATTTTGTGGAAAACATATTGAAATGGCAGTGAGTAGAGTAAAAAAAATCTGTTTTATAAGTCATGGGCTTGAAGGAGGAGGAATGGAGCGTGCTTTGGTTTCACTTGCCAACTATTTTGCTGAAAAAGGCCATCAGATAGCTATAATTAATATTTACCGAACGGGTGTATTTTTTGATCTGAATCCCACAATAAAATTAATATGGCCTCAATTTGAACGAAACCACAAGTTATTTTATGTTATCAGACTTATCCCCTATTTAAGAAAAGAGATAGTTAATTTCAGGCCGGATTCGATTCTGAGCTTTGGCGAGACTTTCAATGCTTATACTGTTTTAGCAACCAGGTTTCTAAATTCCAGAGTGATTCTGACAAACAGAATGTGGCCAACATTAAGTCTAAGAATTTCTCAAACTGTTGCTAACTGGATACTTTATAGATTTGCTGATGGAGTTATTGCGCAAACAAAAGCAGCAAAAGAAATAATTGAGAAAAAAAGCCCTAATAAAAATATCACTGTAATACCAAATGCTGTTCAACCTGTCAATGTTAAAACAAGGACATCAAAAAATCAAATAGTGAGTGTTGGGCGGCTATCAGAAGCAAAAGGACATACCATTCTGATCAAAGCATTTGCACTCTTAAAAAATAATGACTGGACCCTTCACCTTGTTGGTGATGGACCTCAAAAGCAAAATCTGCGTGAAGAAACTGTAAAATCAGGTCTTTCTGAAAAGGTAGTTTTTCATGGTCATTTAAAAGATTTCAGCAATATTTTATCTGAATCCGATATTTTCGTTCTTCCTTCCTTAAATGAAGGTTTCCCCAATGCTTTACTTGAAGCAATGTCAGTACCACTTGCCTGCGTGAGCAGCAATTGTATTGCAGGTCCTTCTGATATAATTGAACATGGCAGAAACGGTTTGTTGTTCGAACCAGGCAATGTAAACGAGCTTGCTGATATTCTGGAACAGCTGATAAATGACAGTAGCCTCAGAAACAAAATGGCTGCAGAAGCTTACAAAGTGAGAGACACCTTTAGCTTCAATAAGATTGCAGAAAAATATCTTGATTTCATCCTTGGAGCCCAATAAACAATGAAACTTCTTCAAATTAATTCGGTAATAAATACTGGTTCAACCGGCAGAATAGCTGAAGAAATAGGTCAAAAAGCGCTGGCTTTGGGATGGGAAAGCTACATAGCCTATGGACGTGAAAACAATAGACCAAGTGATTCTAAAAAAATCAGGATTGGAAATGATCTGGATATAAAACTTCATGGTTTGCGTACCCGTATATTTGATAATCATTCACTTGGTCAGTCATCACGACTTGCCACCAAAAAACTGGTAAGTGAAATTGAAAAAATAAACCCGGATATTATTCATCTTCACAATCTACACGGCTATTATCTTAATATTGAGGTTTTGTTTGACTATTTAAGAACTAGCCCTGCACCGGTAGTCTGGACATTGCATGATTGCTGGGCTTTCACTGGTCATTGCACATATTTTGAATTAGCCAATTGTAACAAATGGCAAACACATTGTCATCACTGTCCTATAAGCAATAAATATCCGGCTAGTTACCTGCTCGACCGTTCAAAAAAGAATTTCTCTGAAAAAAAAGAGCTTTTTACTTCTTTAAAGAACCTAACATTAATCCCAGTATCTTATTGGCTTAAGAATTTAATTCAAAAATCCTTCCTGAAATCAATTCCTACCAGTGTTATTTACAATGGAATTGATACTAAAATATTCAAACCTTATTTTGAACAGGTTTTACGAAAAAAATATAATCTAAACGAAAAGTTCATTCTTTTAGGTGTTGCCAGCGAATGGTCGGTTCGCAAAGGACTGGAGGATTATATAAAACTAAGCAAAGAACTTGGCGACGAATACCAGATCGTATTGATTGGACTAAGCCAGAAACAAATAAAGGAGTTGCCTAAAAACATTATCGGCATAGAGAAAACAGAAAGTGTCATTGAATTGGCTCAATATTACAGTGACGCAGATTTGGTACTAAATATTTCATATGTGGAATCATTTGGTTTAACCACTGTTGAGGGTTTTGCATGCGGTACTCCGGGTATTGTTTACAACGCCACTGCAAGTCCGGAATTAATTGATAAATCCACAGGAATGATTGTTGAAAAAGGCAATATAACAGAACTGGTTTCAGCAATCAAACAAATGAAAGACACTGGTAAATCGTATTTTAGTGAAGCCTGTATTAATCGCGTTAAAAAACATTTTGACAAGGAAAAACAATATCAGGATTATTTTGATTTATATAATCGTCTGATAAACAACCGTAATTAAAGTTCCAAACAAACCACCCCACTGAAAATGAGAGTTTTATTTCTCATGTTTGTATTCCCTGACATGAACAAATCATTCAACATGTACACTACACTTGTTGAAGAATTTGTGAACCACGGGCATGATGTGGTGGTGCTTGCTCCGGGGAATACAAAAACCTTTGTCAGCATTGAGAAAGGCATTAAGATATTAAGAGTACGGACTCTGCCTATCAAGAATGTTCCTAACTATCTAAAAGGTATTTCAAACCTGTTATTGCCTTACCAGTACGCTGCAGCGTTAAATAAATTTTACAAAGAAAAAAGTTTTGATCTTATCATAATCCCCACACCACCAATTACTTTAGTGGATCTCGCAACTAAATTAAAAAAGAAATTCAATGCAAGTTTATATCTGGTTCTCAGGGACATATTTCCTCAGAACGCTGTTGATCTGGGATTTATGAAAAAAGGTGGAGTTTTGTATAATTATTTTAGACGTAAAGAAAAGAAGCTCTATAAAGAAGCTGATTTTATAGGTTGTATGTCGGAAGGGAATATTGAATATGTTCTTCTGCACAACAATTTTGTTAATTCAGACAAGCTCCATGAATTAAAAAATTTTCAGAAACCTTATAAAAGCACCGACAGTTCTAGGCAATTCCTGAAGGAGAAATACAAGCTAAATGGAAAATTTGTTGTTGTTTTCGGAGGGAATATGGGTAAGCCCCAACAATTGGAGAATGTTTTAATTCTCGCTAAAGATGCAATGATATATCCTGATATTGTTTTCCTTCTGCTGGGTGAAGGAGTACATATGAACCGGATTTCAGGTTTAATAGAGAAACAAAACATCTCCAATATATATCTGAGCAGCACCATTCCAAAACAGGAATATCAGGATTTAATAAGTATTTGCGACATAGGACTGATAAGTCTTCATCAGGATTTCACAATTCCAAATATTCCAAGCAAAGCACTTGATTATTTTAATGTAGGGCTACCCATACTGGCAAGTCTTGATGAAGCAACAGATTTTGGAAGCATCCTGGACAGGTATAATCTTGGATTATGGGTATACGCAACTCAACCAAAGGAATTAATTAAGAAATTGTTAGAATTATATCACAACAAAGAATTAAGGGAAGCAATGGGGAAAAACGGCAAAGCGTATTTTAATAAATATTTATTGCCCGACATTGCGTATAACACGATAATACAACATGTAAACAAAAAATGAACTGGAGATATACTCTTGCTTCCCACCTAAAAAACATTCCGGGCTGGAAAACCAGAAGAAAGCTCGTTGTATTTTCAGTTGACGATTACGGAAATGTTCGTATTGCTTCCCGCAAAGCATCAGATACACTTATAAAGGCAGGGATCAGACCAGCTTCTCATTTCGACCGTTTCGACTCATTGGAAACCCATGAAGACCTGGAAGCTTTATTTGAAGTATTAAACTCAGTAAAAGACAAGCACGATAATCCTGCTGTTTTCACGCCATACGCAATACCATGCAACATCAACTTTGAAGCAATGGCCAAAGCGGGAAACAGGGAATATATAAGTGAACTACTGCCCGAAACTTTTGAGAAACTGGCTGCAAAAGATCCTGATGCTTATGAAGGAACGTGGGCATTATGGAAGGAAGGAATTGAAAAAGGATTAATGCGTCCGCAGTTTCACGGGCGGGAACATTTCAACCTGTATATTTTTAATGATCTGCTTGGTAAGCAAAGTAAAAATCTGCTGACTACTCTGCAACACCACTCCTATGTCTCACTACCGGAGCATAAAAACTACCGTCAGGGATGGACTTCAGCTTTTGATTTTCAAACTATTGATGAAGTAGAGCCAATGGCTGATATAATCCGGGATGGAATAAATAAGTTTGAGCAGGTATATGGCTATATGCCTAAGAGTTTTACACCACCCGCACGGAATTTTCCCGTAAGTTTAGAACAGGAACTAAGCTCATTTGGCCTGGATTATTTTGATATGCCGGTATATCAGAACCGAAAGCTGGAGAATGGTAAATACCGAAGAGAGATACATAAATTAGGCGACAAAAAACCGCTGCCTGTCATTATCAGGAATATCCCGTTTGAACCAACAACCAAAGATTTAACATCAGATTGGGTTAATTTCACTTTAAAACAAATCAGAACAGCATTTTTTTGGGGCAAGCCGGCACACATCAGTTCTCACCGGGTTAATTTTAGTGGACATATTGATCCAAACAACCGAAAAGAAGGCCTGAATGCCCTAAGGACTTTATTGCAAAAAATAGTCAGAACCTGGCCGGATGTGGAATTTATATCTGTTGAACAACTGGGCAGGATCGTATACGAATAATAAATTGCAGGAATGAATTTTCGGGATTTGTTATTTATCGGTAAAGATGCTTTGAATGGATTTAAAATTCATAAGCACATCAAAGAGATTGAAAAATCACTTAAAACCGGTGAGAATACTCATAAAGTCAAACAAATACTCGAATATTCAACTGAAAACGTTCCGTTCTATAAAAAACTAAATATTAAGGAGTTTTATGAGCTTCCAGTTGTAGATAAAATGATAATTAAATCGAACATAAATGATTTTATATCAGATAAATACAAAAGGAAGAAGCTGATAAGAATAACAACAAGCGGTTCTACGGGAACTCCATTTACCGTTTATCAGAATAAAAATAAGAAATTACGAAATCTTGCTGATACTCTGGTGTTTGAAAGAAATGCCGGCTACCGGTTAGGGGACAGAATGCTGTATTTTAAAATATGGGCAAAAGAAAAAATGGCTCATCCCCTGATTTATTGGGCTCAGAATATGATCCCGGTTGATGTGATTAAGCTTGACGATAATCAGATATCCAATCTTCTTGACGACATTAGAAAGAACAAAAACAAAACACATTGCATAATTGGCTATGTTTCAGCATTAGAGCAGATTATAAGATTTTGCGAGAAGAATAATATTACTGATCCCGAAGCAAAGTTTTCTTCAGTAATTACAATGTCTGAATCTTTGGATACTGGGACAAAAACCAAACTAAGAGAACTTTTTAAATGCCCGGTAGTTGCCAGATATAGTAATCTGGAAAATGGAATATTAGCCCAGCAACTTCCTGATGGCGACAATTCTTTTATTTTTAATTCTGCAAGCTATCTTATTGAAATACTTAACCTTAAGAATGACGCCCCATTAAAGGAAGGGGAAAAAGGCAGGATAGTAATTACTGACTTATATAACTACGCAATGCCAATGTTAAGGTATGATACCGGTGATATCGGGAGTATTGAACATGACAGCAATGGTGTTTTATTCCTAAAAACGGTAGAAGGTAGAAAACTTGATGTGCTTTTTGATAGCGAGGGCAATATAGTGTCGTCATATATTATGTACAAGAACATGTGGAAATATCCTGAGATCCTGCAGTATCAATTAATTCAGACCGGGCAAAAGGATTACTTATTTAAAATTAATTGCAACCATCCTTTTGAAAAAGAAGAACAGCTCACGTCAGAATTCAAGGAGTATCTGGGTTCAGACAGTAATTTCAGGATTGAATATGTTGATGAGATAGTGCTACTGGATTCTGGAAAAAGAAGGAAAACCGTAAACTTTTATAAAAACACCATTTAGAAGCTTTTTCAACGGATCTTTAAACGGTTCACAAGGAATAATTTTCCAAAGTTATTTAGCATAGTACAATTCAATTCCGATTAACAAGTGTTTAAAGAGTTTTTAAAATATATTCCTTAACAATGTACAAAAGCTGTATTAAACGTTTCCTCGATATAATTGTAGCATTTTTGGGGTTATTGGTTTTATCGCCGCTATTTCTCCTGATAACCATTCTTTTGTATTTCAATAATAAAGGCAATCCGTTTTTTATTCAGGAAAGACCTGGCAAAAATGAAAGTCTGTTCAAGATCATCAAATTTAAAACCATGAATGATGAAACAGATAAAAACGGCAAATTGCTTCCTGATGCTGAACGTCTTACAGGTTTTGGCAAGTTTGTGCGCAAAGCATCGCTGGATGAAATACCACAATTAATCAATGTGCTAAAAGGTGACATGAGCATAGTGGGACCAAGGCCTCTGAGAACGTATTATTTACCTCTTTATAATGAAACACAAAAGCGTCGTCACGAAATACGACCGGGTATTACCGGCTGGGCTCAGGTAAATGGGCGTAATGCTATTTCGTGGGCAAAAAAATTTGAGTATGATGTGTGGTACGTTGATAATGTATCCTTTATGCTGGATACTAAAATAATACTTATGACTGTTCAAAAGGTTTTTAAACGTGAAGGTATTTCAAAAGAGGGTCATGCAACTACTGAAGCTTTTAATGGCAATAATTAACTTTAAACTATGGACTTATATATAATAGGTGCAGGGAATGTAGGCGGTTTTCTGGCTTATCATGCAAACCAGTTTGGCAAATATAATCTGAAGGGATTTATTGACGACGATGAAAGTAAACATGGAAAGTATATTTACGACCTACCTGTCATAGGAAAGGTGGAAATGCTGTTAGGCATTGACAAACCATTTGCTGTAGCTGTCGCAATAGGGAATCCTATCAATAAAAAAAGAATAGTGGGACTGCTTAAGCAAAACAAGCAGGTGGTATTTCCCAGCTTCATTCATCCATCTGTATGGATTGGACAAAAAGTGATAATTAAAAAAGGTTGTATAATTTATCCGGGTGTTACTATTAATTATGAAACCGAGATTGATGATTTCGTGACTATAAACATGAATGCATCAGTAGGACATAACTGTAAATTAAACGATTTTTCAACACTTTCACCGGGAGTCAATTGTGGTGGTTTTACAGTTATCGGAGAAGAAAGCTTTCTTGGAATAGGTTCTTGCACGATCCAGTCAATAAAAATAGGCAGTAAGTCAATTGTAGGGGCTGGCGCGATAGTGATACGGGATATTCCGGATAATGTGGTTGTAGCTGGAGTTCCTGCAAAAATCATCAAATCAGGTTTAAATGAATAAAAAAAAGAGCTGGCGTTGGTTTATTGCGGGTTTATTACTCGCAATTTTCATTTTAATATTCATTTTATTCCGACAGGCAGGTAACTATCTGGTCAAAACTGACCATTTGCAAACCTCTGATGCCATTGTTATTTTAATGGGAAGCACTGTGGACAGGGTTCTTGAAGCTAATGATGTATATAAAGCCGGCATGGCTGAAAAAATTTTGATTGTAAACAACATACAGGTTGGAAGAGAGGAACTTGCAGCTAAAGGCATTTTCGTTCCCACTCAGGCACAACTGGCTATTAAAGCATTATCGCAAATGCATATTCCTGACAGCCTTATGTTTATTCTTCCTGGCAGCACAACAAGCACACGCGACGAGGCAGACTCGCTTGCTAATGCTATTGCACGGAACGAATTTGATATAAAATCCGTGATACTTGTGTCATCTTCGGCACATATGCGCCGAAGTTCAATGATTTTTAAAAACTCTTTCAAAAAACGCAATCTGGATATAAAAGTATTATGCGCACCAAGCAAATATTCTGATTTTCACCCCGAACAATGGTGGAAACACAGAGAAAATGCTAAGGATGTATTCCTTGAATACACAAAGATCATATTCTTTCTGCTTTTTGAGCAATGGTGAAATACACTATCAGGCATGATCATAAAACGAGTTTTTGATATAATCTTTTCTTTGGCAGGTTTAATCTTGCTTCTGCCGGTTTTTATATTGGTTGCTCTAATAATAAAAATAACTATGCCGGGACCGGTGTTTTTTCGTCAGACCCGTATTGGTTATAATGCGCAACCATTTATCATATATAAGTTTCGTTCAATGCATGTGAACACTTCAAATGTTTCAATAACACTTAGCAATGATGAACGCATTACGCCATTTGGAAGATTTCTAAGGCAAACAAAAATGGATGAATTGCCTCAATTGTTAAATATTATAAAGGGAGATATGAGCGTAGTTGGTCCCCGTCCTGATGTTCCTGGATACTCTGATAAACTCATAGGCGAAGATCAGTTAATATGGACAGTAAAACCTGGGCTCACAGGACTCGACTCCCTCACCTACCCCGATGAACAAATCATCCTCGATAAACAGGAGAATCCTCAGAAATATTACGACGAAGTATTGTGGCCTGCTAAAGTTGCGATAAATGTTGAATATGTCAAAAATCGCACTATGATGCTTGATTTTAAGATATTTTTCCGAACCATTCTCAGAAAATGGGAAAATCCATAATCATCCGTGAATACTTTTAACAGTTTTGCTTATTTTAGAACAACAAGTAGTTTAACTTAAAATTTCCAAAATGCTGAAAAAATACTGGGTGCAATTCAAGAGGTTCTATTCAGGCAGATATGGTTTTGCAATTGACATTCTGTTATTTTCGGCAATAACCATTTTTTTTCATAATATATGGTGGAGCTACGAATCTTTCATCAAATCATTTTCAGCAGTAAACCAAACTGCCGATTGGCTTGCAAAACAAGTATTCCTGACGAGTTTGTGGATCAACCGGAATTTACTGGGATTGCAAATTTCCACTGAGGAAGTTAATATCATGTGGTTCAGTAATGGAGGCTTTGTTCAGGTGGTAGAAAGCTGCTCAGGACTGAAACAATTTTATCAGATCCTTGTATTGTTCATTTTATTCCCGGGCCCATGGAAGCATAAACTATGGTTTATTCCTGTGAGTATTATAATTATGCATGGTGTCAATATTTTGCGCATAGTTATCCTGTCGGTCTTAGTGGTATGGAAACCCCAATATTGGGATTTGGTCCACGTTTGGGTTTTACGTCCCTTCTTTTATGTTGTAATATTTATGCTTTGGGTTTGGTGGGTTGAAAAATTCAAAAACCGAAAAACAAGTAAAACCGCAACTACAACAACTTAGCTTAATTTAATTATAGGAAGTTTTTCGGATTTTTCAAGATAATACCCGGCTGCTTCCCCAACAGGAATAAATCTCTGACTTGCCATAAGATTTGATAGCTTAGGAATTGTAGTACTATTGCCAAGTCTTCCCATAATATTCCGGTAAAAAGGCAGCTTCGAAGTCATGGGTACGGCAATATCAAAATCACGGGGATGGAAATAAGCCATATTATACTCATGCTTCTTGTAAAGATAATTTATTAAACTGAAAGGCAGCACACGGAAATACCCACTTCCGGTGTATACCCATTTCAGTCCCACACTATACGCCTGGTTCAGAGGAAGTTCCAGGATTTTTTTTGCCTTGTACTCAAAATAAAATGGTGTCTGAGGTATTTTTTCCGAACCTATTTTTCGTAATGATTTTGATGAACTGCTTATTGTGATACCATACTTTAACAAGATTGGGATACACCAGCCATTATTTCGGTTAAATGAGAATCGCGGCGCGCGATATTGCACAATTTCTTTTCCGGTAATTTTTTGTAATAATTCCAAACCCTCAGCCAGATCTTTTTCAAACTCAAGCGGACCCTGCATTTCAGGTAACTGGTGATAATAGGAATGATAACCAATTTCATGACCCTCATCAGAAATACGCTTTATTACTTCCGGATATTGCTCAGCTATCCATCCCAAAATATAAAATGTACCGATAGTATTATTCGTGGCAAGAAACCTCAGGATAATATCAAGATTGTTCTCAATCCGGCTTTCCATCTGAGACCATTGTGAAATATCAATCTGAGAGGATTCATAACTCAAAAACCAACTCTCAATATCAAAACTTAAAATATTAACCCTCGTCATTCAAATATTCTATCTTAATAAACCCATTTAGCAATATAATTTCCAAATTTATTTCCTAAAGGATAAGGTAAATATTTCCATATTTTCCGTATCCAATCAAATTTTCTAAGACTAACTCTTGGCTGGGGATGAATCACCCAGCGTAAAGCAACATCATAAGTTTTCCATTGTTGTTTAAACCTGTGTACTCCGCTTCCGCTGGTACTTTGGCCAAAACTGTATGTATGGCAACCAAGCTCAATGGCATGAGCAATCATTTCGCTATGCAGCAGATATGATGGATATAAACGCTGCCAGGGCTTAAGTGTTGCAAACCACCCGTTTTCATAAAAACCCTGATAGGCATTGTTAAAAGCACCGCCTATAATCTCTCCCTTATATTTCACAAGAAATATTCCTGCCCAGGCATTATCGTATTCTGCAAGCATTATTTCAAAGAAACGCCGTGGCAACGCTCCTGAGCCAATGCTCCTGATATGACGGGAATATACTTTATAAAATTCATCCAGCAAGTCCACTCCTCCCCTCTCCACTGTTAATCCGTTACGTCCGGCTTTATTGATCTTATGACGAAGATTTGTCGAAAAATACTGCAATTGTTCTGCGGGATTTGATCTCAATTTCAGCCAGGAAACAACCTTTATTGCCTTCTCATCCTGATTCAATAACGGATATCGGTACTCAAAACCATTAAATCCTTTTTCAAGATGTAGTTTGTGCAAATAAGAAACAATATTCCGGTTCGGATCTTTATCTCCATTACGCACAAACAAAGCACCATAGCTGAAATGCGGCAGAGAAACAAGGCTCTTTCCTGTGCAAACCAGCGCCAGTTGCAAATCATTATCCGGATTTATTAATATTGATTTCCATCCAAAAGCTTTTGAAATAATTTCAGAAATACGCGGATGATGTGTTATAAGCGCAGGAATACCCGGTATTCCCGTGAAAGGCTTGAAATTATCAGATATACCACTGTCCTCCAATGAGTTAAAATCAAGATTGCAATTACATTTCAGACCGGCATGTTCAAGACTTATCAATATACCTGTAAAACTACCGGCGCCGGCACAAATAACCATCCAGTAATGAGCTTTGGCAGAAACAATAAAAAAGTTTATCAGAAACTCAATCGAATAAGCGTGAACAAGCAATATTATCAAAGTCCACAATAAAAGATTACGCTTCCGAAGCGGACACTTACCTGTAATCCTGACAATAAAAAATGCAATTAAAAAATAAACCGCGATGACTAAAGAACCGGAAAGCCATAAACGATCCATAAAAAACTCAGCTAAGCCTGTGAAAAAGCGAATAAAGCCAGCAACAACCAGCATAGCTGCGATCCAGACCAATTCTTTGATTATAATTCGCTGAGTATTCAAGAAATCCAATTTTTATGCAAAATTAATGAAAAGACACTATAAATTGTCAAATGGCTATTTCGGTACAATACGGCAAACTACAGGAACATCTCGGATTTTGAATAAAGATGTTTTCTGTAATCCGTGAAATGTTGGATAAATAAATTATCAGGTTTTAAGCCCATGCTTACAAACTATGTCCTTAATAAAGTATTTAGCCAGATTAATAGTCCCTTATTGTTTGCCTTAAAGCTTTTCATAACTTTGCACGTCTAAAAGAAAACAATATGTCAATAACTGAAACCAATCAATCTCTGCCGAAATTTTCGGATTTAATAAAAGCTCAGTCCTTGCTTAGCAAAGTTGTAAAGCGCACACCGCTGGAGCGAAGCAAATCATTTTCAGTAATGTCTGGTGCTGATGTTTACCTTAAACTTGAGAACTTTCAAACTACCGGTTCGTTCAAAGTCAGAGGTGCATATTATAAGATCGCAAATCTCACTCCGGAAGAATCGTCAAAAGGTGTTCTGTGCGCCTCGGCAGGCAATCATGCTCAGGGTGTTGCTTATGCTGCCACCAGTCTTGGTGTAAAAAGCACAGTCTTCATGCCTGTATTTGCTCCGCCTCTGAAAGTAATTGCTACACGTTCATACGGAGCAGAAGTGATACTTACAGGCGAAACCTTTGATGATGCCTTCAAAGCGGCTTTAGAATTCCAGAAGCAAACAGGTGCAACTTTTGTTCATCCATTTAATGACTCTCATATTATTGCCGGGCAAGGAACTGTTGGTCTTGAGATCTTTGAACAATTACGCGAAGTTGATGAAGTTTTGGTTCCTATTGGAGGCGGCGGTCTGATTTCAGGTATTGCCATTGCACTTAAACAGCTTAATCCGGCAATTCGTATTATTGGCGTAGAAGCCGATGGGGCACAATCAATGAAAACATCTATTGAAAACGGAAAACATTCTACTTTAAATTCTGTGAATACCATAGCTGACGGAATAGCTGTCAAATCGCCTGGCAATCTTACTTTTGAAGCAGCCAGTAAACTTGTGGATGGATTTGTGGTAGTTAATGATACCGAAATGGCTCATACTGCTTATCTGCTTATGCAACGTTCAAAAATTCTGGCTGAACCATCAGGTGTTGCTGCTATGGCTGCAGTTCTTTATCAAAAGACTGATGTAAAAGGACGAAAAGTGGTTCCAATAGTCAGCGGTGGTAATATAAACATGAGCATTCTGGAACAGATACTTGAGAAAGGAGTTATGGAAGAAGGGCTGAGGGCAAGATTGCAAGTGCTTATTCCTGATCAGGCCGGAATGTTGAAATCCATTCTTTCAATTCTTGAAAAAATGAAAGCCAATATACATGATATTGAACATGAACGTTCAGCCGCAAGTGTTCCGGTCGGGCATGTTCAGGTTACCATAACCTTCAACTTACAGGATACAACCCAGTTACCTGCAATAACAAATGAACTTGAAATGAAAGGCATGAAGTATCAGGTACTTAATTAATACTCAAAGATATTTTAACTGACGGCATCTTGTTCTGACAGCTATATATCTATGGATCAGCTTATTTCGCATAAATTGTAATAGAACCGGAAACCATAGCTAACGTGTCAGGTATATGAAAGCATGCCTTGTTAATTCAAATTCATCCTAACCCTGATCAATTGAATTTTAAATCGTTGTCTTTTACACTATATTACAATAAACAAGCCCGTTTTTATGTTATAAATAATTATAATGTTTGGAAGTTATTAGCCGTTTAAATCAGTCAATCACCTTTCAATGAATTTGTTGAGGTTTCTTTTTAGTAAAGTATTTTTAAAACATCTGAGTATTGCCATTGGCATTGCGCTGATATTAATATTGTTAGCATATAAAGGGCTTGCAATTTATACCCGTCATGGCAATAACTATATTGTTCCTGAGTATGTGGGAATAACCCTAAATGACATTAAACAATATAATTTAGGTCGTGATTTTGAATTTGTTGTACTTGATTCGGTTTACGACAATAATCTGGAACCCGGTACTATTGTAATGCAGGATCCTTTGCCAAACTCACTTGTGAAGAAAAACCGAAAGATATATTTTACCATTGTTGCCACCTTACCTGAATGTGTAAGCATGCCCGATCTTGTGGATCTTACATACAGACAGGCTTTATCAACTCTTGAAACTTACGGACTTGGCATAGGAGAAATTGATTATATACCAGACATTGCTAAAAATGCTGTGCTTAAACAAAATTTTGAAGGCGAGGAGATATTGCCTGGCACTCAAATAATCAAAGGTTCGAAAATTGATCTGGTTCTGGGACAAGGTCTGGGGGACACAAAAATCCCAATCCCTTTGTTGCTTGGATTAACACAGGAAGAAGCCCATCAGCTCATCAGGGATAACATGCTTAATATAGGAGCCAATATCATTGAAGATGAAAACGACCCTGATCAAAGAGTTTACAGGCAACATCCGGCATATAGTTCCGATACATATATAAACCCCGGACAACAAATTGACCTTTGGTATCGCTCAGCAAAAACATTTAATTTTGATTCTTTGCTTAACATATATAAACCAGACACCCTGTTTTTTGAAGATAATTTTGAATTTGAACAGAATTTCTAATTATGATCCGATATATCACCATTTTCATAATAATATTAACAAGCATTGTCGTACAGGCTCAGGAGGTTTTGACAGGTCTCGGGTCGAATCCGCAAATCCTGAAAGCTATTACAGAAGGTCGAAAACCAGATTTTAAAAACTCTCAGGTTCTCACATTGCCATTTTTTGATGATTTTTCGGGTTCCGATATTTTCCCTGATAGCAAAAACTGGGCTAACAATGATGTATTCATTAACAACGACTACCCTGTTTTCCCGGTAACAGCCGGTGTTGCTACTTTTGATGCTCTTGATGAAAATGGGAAACTACATCCTGACGCAGGTAAAAACAGGTTTATCGCTGATTATCTGATATCTCATACCATACGCCTCGATTCGGTTTTTTCTCCCGAACCCAAAGCACTCTCTCCAAAAGATTCAATTTATTTAAGCTTTTACTATCAACCTGAAGGACTGGGGTTTGCACCTTCAGAAGGTGATTCATTAGTACTGGAGTTTTTCTACAACCATCCTGTTGATTCATTAAAAACATGGGTTAAAGTATGGTCTGCAGCAGGCATGACACTTAATGAGTTTTTTGATTTAAATAAAACCTATTTTAAAAGGGTCATGATACCCATTACTGACGAAAGATTCCTTAATGAAGGGTTCAAATTCAGGTTTTATAATATTGCCAGTATCCGCTATCCTAATGCTCCAAGTCATCAAAGCAACCGCGACCAGTGGAATATTGACTACGTTTATCTGAATTATAATCGAAGCATTAATGATATCTATTATAACGATCTGGCTTTTGTAAACGATCCCGGAAGCTTCTTGAAAAACTACTCTTCAATGCCATATAAACAATATAAACAGAACTTCGTGAACGAAATGGCTGAATATCTTAATGTTATGGTGAGCAACTTAAATGACGCTGAAGCATCAGGATCTTATAAATACATAGTAAGCCGTCCAAATGGCACTGAACTGAAAAGATATGAGAGTGGCACATATCTAATTAAGCCTTTCTCACAATCGGGGTATGTTACTGAAGCAGCAATAGCAAAACCACCTGTTGAATTTGCTTTTCCAATTGATATGCAGGAAAACTCCGCTTCTTTTCTGATCACCCATATTTTAACCGGAAACTCATTTATACCCGGGGCAAATGACACGTTGAAATACACTCAGTCATTTTCTGATTATTATGCCTATGACGATGGCACAGCCGAAGCCGGTTACGGACTGACAAATGCCGGCGGCAAAATGGCATATCGCTTCCGGTTGAATACCCCTGATACTTTAACAGCAGTTGATATTTTTTTCAACCGGGCACTTAACAATGAGAATCAAAAATTTTTCCATATCCAGTTGTGGAATGATTATAACGGTAAACCCAAAAATCTGATTCACGAAGAAAAGGATTTCAGGGTTGAATATGGTACTGACGGGCTGAACAATTTTCATCGTTATTTCCTTGATGAGCCTCAGGTAATTTCAACCTCCAGATTCGGGGAATTAAGATATTATATTGGGCTTGAACAAACTACCAGCTCTTTGCTTAACGTTGGTTTCGACCGCAATAACAATAAAAAACAAAATACTTTCTATTATTTCTATTCCGATACAGCCAATATGTGGAGGAACACAATGTATGACGGTGCTTTAATGATAAGACCAGTATTTGGCAATGCAAAAAACATACAGCCTAAAGATGAAAAAAGTGTGCGCCTGAATGTTTTTCCAAATCCGGTTAATGGTAATGTAATCAGTCTGCAGGCTGATGAGGACATGATGAACGAAAGCCGTTATCAGATTTTCAATGTGTCAGGAATTATTATGCAGGAGGGAAAAACCATCCATCATATCAATATATCACAATTGCCGTCAGGAGTTTATGTATTACGGCTCACCGGCATAAACAAAACTGAATATACCCGGTTTATAGTGCACCGGTAAAATCAAGTTTTCAATGATTGATTTTCCAGAACCTTTACAAGAAGAAACTGATCTTTATGAGCATCATCGGGTGGTTGTTGACAAAGGTCAGAGCTTACTTCGAATTGATAAATTCCTGATAGGACGGCTTGAGAATGTTACGCGCAATCGTGTACAGATCGCTCTTCGTGCCGGTAATATTCTTGTAAACGGTAAAAATGCAAAACCTAACTATAAGGTTAAGCCCAATGATATTATCACTGTTGTTCTGGCACAGCCGCCACGTGAATTTGAGCTCATACCCGAAAACATACCTTTTAATCAGGTATATGAAGATGATGATGTAATTATCATTAATAAAAATGCCGGCATGGTAGTTCATCCCGGGCATGGAAATTTCACGGGGACTCTTGTTAATGCGCTTCTTTACTATTTTCAGGAGAAAGGCTCAAAGGATTATCCCTATCTTGTCCATCGTATTGACAAGGACACTTCCGGGCTTTTAATTGTAGCCAAGAATGAATTTGCTCAATCCATCCTGGCAAATGCATTTTTCAAACGCGATGTTGAGCGCCGCTATATTGCTCTGGTATGGGGCGATATGGCTGAGGATGAAGGAACCATTGAAGGGAATATAGGGCGCAGTGCAAACGACAGGCGCGTAATGTATGTATATCAGGATGGTGAATATGGAAAACCTGCCATTACACATTACAAAGTCATTAAACGCTTTGGCTATGTTACTTTAATAGAATGCAGACTTGAAACAGGCAGAACCCACCAGATAAGGGCGCATTTACGTTTTATAGGACATCCGCTTTTTAACGACGAAAAATATGGCGGGGATCAGATACTGAAAGGAACCACCTTTTCAAAATACAAACAGTTTATTCAAAACTGCTTCTCGCTAATCAGCCGACAGGCATTACATGCCAAATCCATTGGGTTCAACCATCCTGTAACAAATAAATATATGTTTTTTGACTCCCCTCTGCCTGATGATATGGCTTCAGTACTTGAAAAGTGGGAACGCTATACTGACACAGAAAGAGAGATCAATCAAGTTTGAGTACGGCAAGAAATGCCGTTTGCGGAACTTCAACATTTCCAACCTGACGCATACGCTTTTTACCTTTCTTCTGTTTTTCAAGAAGTTTACGTTTACGGCTTATATCCCCTCCATAACACTTGGCAGTAACGTCTTTGCGCAATGGTCTTATGGTTTCGCGGGCAATGATTTTAGCTCCTATAGCTGCCTGTATGGCAATTTCAAATTGCTGGCGAGGTATCAGCTCTTTAAGTTTTTCGCACATACGACGGCCAAAATTGTAAGCGTTATCACGATGAATTAGAGTTGACAATGCATCTACCATTTCACCATTCAGCAAAATGTCAAGCCTTACCAGATCTGCTTTTCTATAACCGGTTATCTGATAATCAAATGAGGCATAACCTTTTGAGATACTTTTCAGCTTATCATAAAAATCAAAAACAATTTCAGCCAGTGGCAATTCAAATGTAACCTCTACCCTGTTGCTGGTAAGATAAACCTGATTTTTAAGAATACCACGCTTGTCAATGCATAGTTTCATAATAGCACCAACAAATTCGGTCTTTGATATAACCTGAGCAGTAATTATTGGTTCTTCAATGTAATCAATATAGTTAACCGGAGGTAATCCGCTTGGATTATGTACCTCAACGATCTCGTTTTTAGTAGTATAAACTTTATAGGAAACGTTTGGAACCGTGGTGATCACATCCATATCGAATTCCCTGTCGAGGCGCTCCTGGATGATTTCCATATGGAGCAACCCAAGGAACCCGCAACGAAATCCGAATCCCAGTGCCATTGAAGATTCAGGTTCGAAAGTTAAAGACGCATCATTCAGTTGCAGCTTCTCGATTGAAACACGCAATTCTTCATAATCATCAGCATCAACCGGATAAATACCTGCAAAAACCATAGGTTTCACATGTTTAAAACCTTCAATCGGTGCGTTGCAGGGGTTCTCAACATGAGTAATGGTGTCACCCACCTTTACTTCTGACGAGCTTTTAATACCGGAGATAATATATCCAACATCTCCTGCTCTTAACTCCTTTCTCGGATGTCTTTCCAGGCGAAGTATCCCGATTTCATCAGCATGGTAATCATGATCTGTTGAAAAAAACTTAACATGATCCTGATGTCGCAATGTGCCGTTCATAATTCGAAAAGTGGCAATGATTCCGCGGTAGGAATTAAACATCGAATCGAAAATCAATGCCTGTAATGGTGCATTGGGGTCACCTTTGGGAGGTGGAATACGATGTATTATAGCTTCCAGAATTTCATCAATTCCCAATCCGGTACGTCCGCTTGCGCGGATAATATCTTCCCTGTCGCAACCGATCAAATCAATAATCTGATCTTCAACTTCATCGGGCATGGCGCTTTCCATGTCCATTTTGTTCATCACCGGAATTATTTCCAGATTATGCTCTATAGCCTGATAAAGTACAGAAATAGTCTGTGCCTGAATTCCCTGTGTTGCATCAATCATAAGTAGCGCGCCTTCGCAGGCTGCTATTGAACGTGATACCTCATACGAAAAATCAACGTGTCCGGGAGTATCAATAAGGTTAAGAAGGTATTTCCCGTCTTCCCTCTCATATTCCATCTGAATAACATGGCTTTTTATGGTAATGCCGCGCTCACGTTCAAGATCCATATTATCCAGAGTCTGCTCCTGCAGTTCCTTTTCCGAAACCGTTCCTGTTATCTGAAGCAGGCGATCGGCAAGAGTACTCTTTCCGTGATCAATATGGGCTATAATGCAAAAATTTCTGATATATTTCATTCGGCAAAATTCCGGTTTTCAGGTTCTTAAGGCATTTTCAAATTATTATTTTGTTCTCAAACAATCGTAACAGTTTAAAAATGCGGGTGCAAAATTAAATAAATTATCCGCTGTTTTATCAAATTGTCGGCTGATAGGTAGTCGTCTCAATGGGATAATGACCAAGATAAACATTGCCAAAATGACCGTCAATTGCAATTTTATCTCCCGGTTTCAGGGTAACTCCATTAATAACGCATTCTTTTCGTGAATCATAAACCAGCAGATCGCTGCAATTTACTATGCAGGTTTTTCCAAGCCTCACAGCCGTGACTGCCGCATGAGATGTTGCTCCTCCCTTTGCAGTAAGCAGTCCATGACACTCAAAAATCATGGCTATATCATCAGGAACTGTATCAGGGCGGGCAAGAATGATAGGATGCCCCGGGAATTTCTGTTGTAAAGAAGTCAGATCATCCATATCAATAGCAAGAATACCATTCATTGCTCCACCACCTATACCAATCCCTCGTCCAAGAAGTTTCATCTGCTCCGGCGAACTTCTGAACATATTAACCTTTGCAGGCTGTTGCATATCCTGATCACGGGTTTGGAGGATATACAGTTCATCAGGATCTTCTGATTCAAAGGTAAATTCAATTTCCTGAGGGGCATAACCCAGCTCTTCAGTTAATTGAGTGGCAATCTGATGAATACGTTTGTAAATTTCAGGGTGACTGGTCTGAAGTGAGCCTCCCTCAAGATTAAGCTGTTTACGCTGAGTTTCGCCAACGGGCAAAGGTTTGACCAGTCCGCCCACTATATCCTCACCCTGGCTGCATAAAGTAAAATCACCGTAAAGATGTACGCCGGGGCGGCTGCTCATTGGATTTTGAGTAAATACAACTCCGGTACCTGAAGTATAATTTAAGTTGCCAAGTATCATTTTCTGAACAATGACTGCTGTTCCCCATTCATCGGCTATCTGCATATGCTTACGATAAACTTTAGCACGTTCTGAATCCCAGGAATCAAAAACATAATTTATTGTAGTATTAAGTTGCTTGAACAAATCCTGTTCAAAATGCACATTGTGATCTGCTATAGCCTGCCTGTACGATTTTGCCACCTGCTTCATATGATCCGGCAGGAAATACATTTTCAGATCTACTCCATACCGGTTCTTATAATCCTGGATTATTCCATCAAACACATCGCGATGAATGCCATGCGCCATACCCCAGCTTTGAAGAAACCGCCTGTAGCAATCCCACGAAGTCCATGCATAATTTGGCTGTTTGCTCAAACCTTCAACCAACTGATCATTCATACCAACATTAAGGAAAGTATCCATAGCGCCGGGCATAGAAATGGCTGTTCCTGAACGAACTGACAACAGTAACGGATTGGATGGGTTTCCAAACTGCCTTCCGGTTACCTTTTCAAGCTTTCTAAGATTACGTCTGATAAGATTATCAAATTCCTTTTTTATTTCATGATGGTTTGAAATGGCATAGCGCCTGCGAAACACCTCAGTAGTAAGCACAAAACCCGGTGGAACAGCAATATTGGCCAAACTAAGTTTTTTAAGGAAAAATGCTTTAGAGCCAAGAAAGATCTGATTATCAACCTGCAGTGTTGCTTCATACAAAGGACTTATTACAAGGTCGGAATTATACGACATTACATCGCTTATAAGTTCAGCAGGGTATTTATCAACCATATTGCGCAAAGAATTTAAAATGCGCGATACAAGATTGTCAAGCGGTTGTATTAAGAATGCTGCACTGATTATATCGCGGAAAAATTCTTCGGACTTGCGTGTGATAAGCTGATCTTTTTCCTTTTCGGTACCTCTGATATCACGCTCATAAAGCTGTGGAATTACAACTTTTAGCGGATACTCATAAGAAAGCAGAAAATAATTGTCAATAGTTATTTTTACGTTTTCAGCAATAAACTGAAATATGTTAATATGCTGATGCAGTGAAAAGCTTCGCGATGCCAATGAATAGCGAAGCATATCCAGATTTGAATTAAAGCCCTGATTTGAAACACCATCGAGTTCAAGACCATAACGGAAAAACTCCAGAACCTGATAAACCCTGTCCAGGGTTTTTGCCGATATATAATCTAAATTGATATTATCAACTATTTTCTCCATTAAACGGGTAGCAATTTTCTCCAGCCTGAAAGTAAGTCCCAAAGCCTCGAATTTTGATTCCCTGTAAGTCCCGTACATCGAAGGTATGCCAATGGCAATATGTCGTTTATGATAGATATTTTCCCAACTCTGACTATGTTCAGGATTGAAAATGATCTTTTTCAATCGTTCCATGAAACTATAAATCAGCTTTAATGCCTCATCGAAGTCTTCTTTTTGCATAGCTTCTTCAAAACGGTCAATTTCAGTGGCTTCAATAAAAGCATATCGCCTGAGGATTGAAACTATATTCAAAGTCTCAAACGAATATTTTTCTTTAAGCAAGGCATAAAGTGCATGAATGCAGGTGAGCCGGTGTATATCTTTCTCATGCTCGCCGGGCAGCTTCTTAAGTAAACGCTCAAAATGATCATTATCCAGCTCAAGCAACTGGTCAAAACTAAGTTCTGAATCCTTGATCAACTGGTTAACAAGCGAATGCACCACAGTAAAATATTCGCTTTCAAGGTCAATTGATTTGAACACGTCATCCGGCAATATAGGTTCAAGTGCATCAACATTGCCGTTATACCAGAATTTAAAAATTCGGTAGGTCAGATCAATAAGTGTGTTATTACTCTCAGTATGAACCTGTTTACGAAGGAAATGAACCAACCGGTCCTGTCGTCCGTTCACCTCGTCCATATTGGTGGTTACATTCCGTATTTCTCCTTCAGCACCTATTTCATGAAAATATACCGGGAAAATACGGGTAAGCTGTTTTACCTTTTTATAATATGGTGCAATATTTGAATTTAAAATCTTTGTTATCTCACGCTGAAAAAGATCGGTATCGCTGATAAATATTCCGCCAAGCCTGAGGTTCACAATAAGCGCCGACAGCAGCTTCTCCATGCCTGAATGCGAATATTCGATCAATTCAAGCCACACCCTGATATTTTTAATATGGTTAGGATTAACATTGACCTGCCAGTCCTTATTTACATATACTATTCCCGGGGTTTCGAACCCAAAATCAATCAGTGTTCTTTCAAAATAATTGACATATTGCTGTTCCTCAGTATCATCACGGTCAACTATCTTCTTTCCAAGGGTGAGAATACAGTCAAGAACTGCCGACATATGCTCCTTGCGCAATTCTTCGCAGAGTTCAAAAATATTATCAATAAAACCTCCGAGATTCTCGGTTTTCAGCTCATCAACGGCATTTCGCAACACTTTGTTAACACTCCATACCAGCCGGTCTTTCTTACTTTGCATGCCCGGCAGATGAAGCAGATAAAAGATATAAAAGAACTTATCAACAAAACTCGGCAACTCATCAGTAATTGAGCTGAAGCGTTCAGCAATATCATCAAAAACAGGAATATTGGTGCTAAGCGTTTCCCAGTCTGTAACGTTCTCAGCCTGCATTTTTATTTTTTTGAACCAGGGGCTTCCTACCTTATTAAATATTCCGGATAGATCGTCGCTTAGAAACTCTTTTTTCTCTTCGAACCAATTTTCAATATCAGTAGTTTCTTCCCAGAAATCAATATTACGGAGCAATACATGTTTAAATAATGAAACGATTTTATCACTGAATTCCGGCATTTTCGAAACCCCTTCAAGCCTTCTGACAAAAAACTTTGAACTATTTATAAAAGCCCTGATATTTTTATCCAGATTCTCTGCCAATACATTTAAACACAGATCAATCACAGGGAAGAGAGCTTCTTTGTTGTCTTTTTTTATTTGCTCAATAAGTTCAAGCAATGTTTTTACTATTTGCTCCCCAAGTTCATCTTTTATACCTTCTTCAAGCAGTTTACCGTATAGCATGACCGGTTCGCGAAAAGCATCAACAGCATTTGGGGTTGAAGCATAAAACCAGAAATCCGACAGTAATATCTCTCTTGTTTCTTCTACCACAAAAAGCCGGTTACTGAACGGATGTAAATACTCAATAATACATTCCTGCGCCCTTTTGTTAATTCCGTAATATTCTTTTGACAGGTCAATGAAAGCCTGCAAATGTTCAGGAATAACAATGTTTTTATATCGTGTTTCAGCTAAGTTGGCTTCCAGTGCTTTAGAATAAAATTTCTCGGTCATAATCTAACTCAGATTTTTTACAAAATTAAGAATTATCCAGTCATTCCTCTATCCGGTCATGCGGTTGAGTTCAAATAATCTGTTTGTTTAATGATAAATGAACAAAACAAGGATTCTAACGTTTGGAAATTGAGGTAAATTACAACAGTTTTAAATTAACAAAATATGTCATTACAACAATCTTATAGTCTGCTTACCACTGATAAGGAAACTTTGAAGAAATGGTACAGTCTTATGGCTTTAGGCCGCAAAATTGATGACCGCGCCCCAAATTATCTTCGTCAGGCTCTTGGATGGTCGTATCACGCACCCTATGCGGGTCACGACGGGATTCAACTGGCAATCGGTCAGGTGTTTGACCGCAAAACTGATCATCTATTTCCTTATTACCGAGATATGCTCACAGTAATCTCAGCAGGGCTTAATGCCGAAGAAATATTACTCAACGGGCTTTCAAAAAAGGATGATCTTGCAAGCGGAGGCCGCCACATGAGTAATCATTTTGCCAAACCTGAATGGAATATTCATAATGTTTCGTCAGTAACGGGCAATCATACTCTGCATGCCGTAGGAGTTGCCAGAGCTATGAAAAGATATAATCACAAAGGTGTGGCTATCAGTTCTCAGGGCGAATCATCAGTATCCGAAGGCTTTGTTTATGAAGCAATTAATGGCGCTAGCAGAGAAAAATTACCTGTGATCTTTGTTTTTCAGGATAACAAATATGGGATTTCTGTTCCAAAAAGAGATCAGACAGCCAATTATATGGTAGCCGAGAATTTCTCTGGATTGAAGAACCTTCGCATAATTTATTGTGATGGCAAAAGCGTGTTCGACTCTATGAATGCTATGGTTGAAGCCAAGCGCCATGCACTTGAAAAGCAGGAACCAGTAATAGTGCACGCAAGTACAGTTCGCATACACAGTCATTCCAATTCTGATCGTCATGAGTTGTATCGTGACGAAACTGAAAGGCACTGTGTAAAAGTATCTGATCCCTTTGATCGTTTGCGCACTGTTTTAATCCGTTCAGGAAGATTTTCAGAAGCCGAACTGCTTGAAATTGAAGAAGAAGCTCAGAAAGAAGTTATGGCAGCACATAAAAAAGTTATCAGAGCTGCTGATCCTTCACCGGAATCAATCTTCAAATTTGTTAGTCCTGAGCCATATAAATCAGAAAAATATCCTGATGGAATCCATGACGAAAAAAGTGGTGAAAAAATGAAACTCATCACTGCCCTTAACGAAACTCTCAAAGCTGAATTCCGCCATAATCCCGATACTTTTATCTGGGGGCAGGATATTGCTCATCGCGATAAAGGAGGAATATTTAATGTTACAAAAGGCATGCAGCAGGAATTTGGTGTCGAAAGAGTGTTCAACGCACCTATTGCCGAAGATTTTATAATGGGAACCGCAAATGGTATGAGCCGTTTCAATCCTAAGATACGTATTGTCATTGAAGGAGCTGAATTTGCTGACTATTTCTGGCCTGCAATGGAACAAGCAGTTGAAATGAGCCACGATTACTGGCGCAGCAACGGCGCTTTCTCTCCTAATGTTACAATAAGGCTTGCTTCGGGCGGATATATTGGCGGAGGACTTTATCACTCCCAGACTATTGAAGGCGCCCTTACAACATTACCTGGGCTCAGGATCGTATATCCGTCTTTTGCGGATGACGCTGCAGGGTTATTAAGAACCTCAATGCGTTCAGAAGGACCTACCATATTTATGGAACCCAAGGCATTATACAACGATCCGGTAGCCGAAACCATAGTTCCTGACGATTTTGAAGTTCCTTTTGGAAAAGCCAGGATCAGAAGAAAAGGGAGCGATATGAGCATTATTACGTATGGTAATACTACACATATGAGCCTTCAGGTAGCAGAAAGAATACAGAAGGAGAAAGGCAAAAGCATTGAGGTAGTAGATATCCGTTCGTTGGTCCCTCTTGATAAAGAAAGCATTATTGAATCAGTGAAGAAAACCGGCAAAGTACTTGTTGTGCATGAGGATAAAGTATTCTCCGGATTTGGTGCCGAGCTTGCTGCTACCATTGCTGCAGAAGCTTTTGAATACCTTGATGCACCTATAAAACGAGTAGGATCTACATTTACTCCGGTTGGTTTTAACAGAATTCTTGAAAAAGCTATACTGCCCAATACCGATAAGATTTATGAAGCCGCAGTTGAACTGCTTGAGTTCTGAATCAAATCCCGGAATAATCTGATATGTGTTTAAATCCGATATATCACCGGTAACAGTAGCATCAGATAAAAATCAAATTCGTATAAATTAAAAACGCCCGTAAGCCGGGCGTTTTTAATTTGTGAGTAGTAAAATTCATCTCACTATGAATACAATTATTTCTTTGCAGGTTCTTTTGGTGCCTTTTTACGCATCATCATATCATAGGCTATTGGAGTAGCAATAAACCATGATGAATAGGTTCCAACCATAATACCAACGAGCAGTGCAAAAGAGAATCCACGTATAACTTCACCTCCGAAAATAAATATGGCGAGTAAGACCGCTATTGTTGTGCCAGCAGTATTAATGGTACGACCCAGAGTGTTACTGATCGCATCATTAATGGTCAGTTTCATTTCCCACTTTGGATGCAGTGTCATATTTTCACGGATACGGTCAAAAATTACCACGGTATTGTTTACTGAATATCCGATTATAGTAAGGATAGCCGCTATAAATGATTGATCCACCTCAAGGCTGAATGGCAATATACCATAAAAGATTGAATAGAGTGATATAATTACCATTGAGTCATGGAACAAGCCTGAAACAGCACCCAGACCAAATTGCCAGCGTTTAAATCGGAAAGCTATATAGGCAAAAATTATGATCAACGCAAATATAACAGCTACTACTGCAGCCTGTTTAATGTCGCGGGCAATGGTAGGTCCAACTTTTTGAGAGCTGAGACGCCCTATTATCTTACTGTCATCATCAGAAATAAATTCTTCAAATGATATAGGATTATTAAAAAACTGTTTTACTCCCGCATAAATTTTTTCTTCTACGATAATATCGGTCTCCGGTGTATCCTGATCAATCAGGTATTTTGTTGTGATCTTCACCTGATTATTTGGTCCGAAAGTTTTTACTTCGGGGGCTTCACCAAATTCGCTGGTTAATGCACTACGAACATCAGTGGTTTTAACATCCTGATCAAAACGAATCACATAAGTACGACCTCCTGAAAAATCAACACCATAATTTAATCCTCTGACAACAAGAGAAATAATACCCAATGCAATTACAACACCTGATACCACATAGGATACTCTCTTAACATTAATGAAATCATACTTACTTCCTACAAATAAATCGCGGGTATATTTATTGTCGAATGAAAGCTGACGATTACGATTAAGCTGCCAGTTAAAGATCAGACGTGAAATAAATATTGCAATGAAAAGAGAAGATACAATACCTATGATAAGGGTAGTAGCAAATCCCTGAACCGGTCCGGTTCCAAAAATGAAAAGAACAATACCGGTAAGAAGTGTTGTAACGTTACCGTCAATAATTGCAGAGTATGAGTTCTTATAACCATCGGCAAGGGCAAGTTTCATGCCTTTACCATTACGCAATTCTTCACGAATTCTTTCATAAATAATAACGTTAGCGTCAACCGCCATACCTATGGTAAGCAGAATACCAGCTATACCAGGTAGGGTAAGAATTGCGCCAAGAGATGCAAGTACCCCGAAAATGAAGAAAATATTGGCAACAAGAGCCAGACCTGCTACACGGCCGGCTTTGCTGTAATATACATTCATATATAAAATAACCAGCAAGAATGCTATCACAAATGAGATCAGCCCTGCTCTGATAGCTTCACTTCCCAACGAAGGACCAACTATTTCTTCCTGAATAATACGGGCAGGTGCCGGCATTTTACCTGATTTAAGGATATTGGCAAGGTCCTGGCCTTCCTGAATGGTGAAATTACCGGTAATTGAAGAACGCCCACTGGGAATCTCATCATTGACACGAGGTGCTGAATAAACATAATCGTCAAGTACAATAGCTATCTGTCTTCCAATATTATCTCCTGTAAGCCTTCTCCATATCCTTGCACCTTCGGCATTCATTGTCATGCTTACTTCTACCTGATTCATCTGACTGTAATCCTGACGGGCATCAATAATAACTTCTCCTGTAAGAGGAGCATCACCTTCACGGGTAGTGATTTTCAAAGCAACCAGTTCCAGCACATTAGGTGCATAACTCTCAGGCTTAACAGTCCAGGCAAGTTTTAAATTTTTTGGAAACGATTCGCTGACAAGTCTTAACATACGATTTACCCTTGCAGTATCTTTAATTGCTGCATAACCAACTGTAGCACCTTCGCGCGGATATATATTTCCATCGTCACCCTGATAAAACGCAGGTTGTAAGTATACAAACAAAGGATTTTGTTTTGCCCATTCACTACGGGAAATATCCTCATCTTTTGAAACACCGGTAGTATCGGTAGCAACAATATCTTCCAGAGTTTTCAAAGTATCAGCGGTGTCAGTTTCAACTGTTTCCAGTATTTCCTTTATTTCTTCCTGATCCTGTTCAAGAATTGTTTCAGCCTGTTTCTCTGAAATTGTATCAAACAAAAATGATTCACGCTCCTGTAAAACACGAAGCTTGTTGTTTGCTTCAGTGAAATATTGTGCTATTTCGTTAAACTGATATGTTTCCCAAAACTCAAGCTGAGCGGTTCCCTGTAAAAGTTTTCTTACTCGTTCAGGTTCTTTGATACCAGGTAATTCAACAAGGATCCTGCCCGATGCAGGTAATTTCTGAATATTGGGCTGAGCTACACCAAAACGGTCAATACGGGTTCGCAAAATATTAAACGAACGATCAATGGCACCATCAACCTCAGTACGTATAAGACTGACAACTTCAGAATTTGTTGAATTATAACGTATCCTATCCTTGAACTCAGGTGCATTGATAAAAATAGCGGCGAGACTTGCGTTGGGATCAATTTCATTAAAGGATTCAGCAAAAAGGGTCAGAAAATCAGTCTGACTTGTTCTTTCTTTTTCTGACGCCCTTTCGAGTGCCTGAACGAAAACAGGATTACGACTATTGCCGGATAAAGCTTTGATAATATCAGCACTTGAAATCTCAAGCGTTACGTTCATCCCCCCTTTGAGGTCAAGCCCAAGGTTAAGCTCACGTTCTTTTGTTTCACGATAAGTATATTTTCTGACCAGGATATTATAAACAGCCTGATTTGACATTGAATCAAGGAAATATCTTTCGCGTGACTTTGAAATGGAATCAAACAGATATGTTTCCAACAGGGCGTCTCCAGCCGAAAGTCTTTGTGCCTGTGCGTGGGCTTCTTCATTATTAGCGTAATTGCGCGCTTTGCTCTCAACCCTTTTGGTTACAAATGTGAAAGATAATTGGTAAAGACAAACCAGCGCAAAAGCGATGGCAAAAAATTTAATAGCTCCTTTACTTTGCATTTGAAAATTGATTTAAAATATCTAAAATAACTACTTTTGTTTTTTTGAGGGTGCAAAGATAGAATTATAGCCGTTAATAACACACTTATTATTATCTAAAATTTTTCAAATTCTTTTAATCACTATCCTTTAAGCCCTTTTACTATTAGCTTTTACAACAGTGATACGATTTACCAAAGCATTGAAAAAAATTACCAAAATCTTACAAAAAAGATTTTATTTTATCATTTTAACAACTTCCCTTATTTTTGGATCACCATTGAGAAGCCAGACATACCACGATTTTGGCTTTGTACTGAAACACGATATACCGGTTTTTGACATAAGCAACAAATCAATGGATCTTGCCTGGATTGGCGGCTTAAACGCCTGTCAGATCCACAAATTTGATCTGAATTCTGATCAGATTGAAGATATTATAATTTTCGACAGACATGGAAACAGGCTGTTGACTTTCGTTAACGATGGTTCTGACAGCGAATATGCATACAGTTTTGCACCTGAATATATTGATAAATTTCCGAAAACAGAGCAATGGGTACAGTTTGTTGATTATGATAACGATGGGAAAAAAGACATTTTTACCTATGTGACCGGTGGCATAAAAGTTTATAGAAACATATCGGACACAAGCATCAGGTTCAAAAAAATAACCGATCCTTACCTTTACACACAGTTAAGTAATAATCAGTTAATCAATCTCTTTGTTACAAGTGTTGATTATCCGGCAATTGTGGACATTGACAACGACGGCGATCTTGACATACTTACTTTCTGGGGGCTGGGAACCTTTCTTGAGAAACACAGCAATCAGTCGGTAGAATTGTATGGGCATAGCGATTCGCTAATATTCAAAAAGACAGAATATTGCTGGGGCTATTTTGCCGAAAGTGAAGAGTCAAATATAATAACTCTTGACACCTGTATAGATGTAAAAAACATGAGCTTTTTGCCTGAAGCGCTGAAAAGCAGGGAAGAAAGACATACCGGATCTACCTTGCTTATGCTTGATATGACAGAAAATGGTCTTTATGATCTCATTCTTGGAGATATTGACTTCCCCGGATTATTTCTCCTAAAGAACGGTGGAACGGCTGATTCTGCTTATATTGTAGATTGCGATACACTTTTCCCTTCAAATACACGTCCGGTCAATCTTTTTTCTTTTCCACTGCCCTGTTTTATTGATATTGACAACGATGGGATTAACGACCTGGTAGTTTCACCGTTTGAACCGGGTATGAAACGGGCAAAGCATCATAATTGCATTTGGTATTATAAAAATACCGGCACTAACAGTCATCCGGTTTTTGAATTTGAAAGAGAAGATTTATTTCAGCGCAGAATGATTGATGTTGGCGCCAATGCTATGCCGGTTCTTTATGATATTGATGGAGACGGGCTTCCTGATCTTTTTGTTGGCAACTATGGATATAACGACACCTGCTATTATGATCAGTTTTATATAATGAGATGTAAATACAGTTCAAAACTGGCTTATTTCAAAAACACAGGAACTGCAGGCAATCCCTCTTTTCAACTGATGACAGACGATTTTGCGAATCTTTCTGCTTATAACCTGCGGGGGATATATCCTGCTTTTGGTGATATTGATAATGATGGCAAAATTGAAATGTTAATTGGGAATGAAGATGGAAACCTTTTACTTTTTAAGAATACAGCAGCACATAATGCATCTTTTGAGTTCGAACTCATTGATGATAATTATCAACAGATAAAGGTTAATGCTTTTAGTGCACCCCAACTTATTGACATGAATAGCAACGGATTACCCGACCTTGTATTAGGTCAGCAAAATGGCAGGTTAAGTTACTATGAAAATCAGGGAGATGCCTACAATCCCACATATGTAAAAATAACTGATACCCTCGGCGGGGTAAATGTTACTGATGAGCAAATGTCGTACACAGGACATAGCATACCTTGTTTTTTCATAGATTCAAAACAGGAACTGAAACTATTTATTGGTTCGGAATCAGGAAGGATATTTTATTTTAAGGATATCGAGAACAATCTGACAGGCAATTTCAATCTTGTTGAGGAAAGGCTCACTTCGCTGAATGAGGGAATTAGAACAGCGCCGGCAGTAGCATTTTTAACTGACAGCATATATCCTGATATGATCATCGGCAATTATGGAGGAGGCTTAACCTACCACAAAGGCATAACGCCTGAAGCCCATGGCATTTCTGATCCGCATAAAAACGATCACTATGGATTTGATATTTATCCGAACCCATCATCAGAATATTTAATATTGTTATTCGACAATGAAATAAACATACATACAGCACAGGTTCAAATTTTTGATATTTTAGGAAGGCCTGTTTATAGTTCAAATGATCTAACAAAATCATACAATCATATTTCTGTGTCTGACTGGAATAGTGGGACATATATAGTTTCAGTAAAATTTGAAGACAATTACGGCAATATATGGTGGAGCCGAAAAAAAGCAATGATTCTGCGTTGATTCGCAGGTAGCAATTTAATATCAGATTATCATTAGCAGGAACAGGCTTTAGCCGTTTTACTAAATGAATATTTCGAAGAGTTCAATAACAATTTTGATATAAAGATTAACCGGACGCTTCGGGCACCTCAGTGTCCGGGTTTTCAAAAGGCGCTTCGGGAGCCTCAGCGCCTGGGGTAAAAATCCCGTAGTGTCGCAGACACTTACGGGATTTAATAACAAATGAAGAATGAATAGTAACGGGCTGAAGCCCGTTCATTAAATATTAAAACCCCTTCTCCACCGGCTTTAGCCGAAATTTATTGGCTATTATATTTAAAATGCATTTTTAAACTATTTTGGCTAAAGCCAATAATGTGTCATCACCCCTTTTTACCACCGGCTAAAGCCGGCGGCAATTCAAAACTAAAATTTCATGAATAGGAATGGGCTATAATTTATCAAATAATTCCATCAACCAAATTAATATGATGAATAGGAACGGGCTTTAGCCCGTTCATTACATAAATAACCCCCTACCTTATGGACTTTAGTCCAAACTTGAGCCGGTGGCAATTCATGATCGAATTATTATTGAATAGTAGCGCTAATCCCGTAGGGTCGCAGACCCTTACGGAATGAAATTTTATTAAAAACGGCTATCGCATTACCACTTACAAACCCCGAAGGGGTGGCATGTTTATAACACGTGTGGCACCCTATGCCTCTCACACACCCTGAAGGGGTGTAATATTCCGGTGCTTCGAGAGCCTCAGCACCCGGTGCTACAAATCCCGTAGGTTATTTAATCCCGTAGAGTCAAAGACCCTTACGGGATGATATGTTTATAACACCTATGGTACTCTTTGCCACTCACAAACCCCGAAGGGGTTTAATAATAAATGAAAAATGAATGGGAACGGGCTTTAGCCCGTTCATTAAATATATCTCCTAATCCTATGGGCTTTAGCCCAAATTTATTGAATGTTAGAATTAAATTACATTTTTAAACCGGTTTGGCTAAAGCCGATATTGTGTTGTCACCCCTTTTTTACCACCGGCTAAAGCCGGCGGCAATTCATGATCACAACATTAATGAGTAGGAACGCAAATTCCCGGCACTTCGAGAGCCTCAACGCTCGATGTTAATAGCACCGTAGGGGCAAAATCCTGGTAGATAATAGCTCGAATACCATTACTAAACCCTGTAGGGGTGATATATTTAAATAAAATTTAGCCAATTCCATCACCAAATCCCGTAGTGTCGCAGACACTTACGGGATTTAATAAAAAAATGAAGAATGAATAGGAACGGGTTAAAGTCCGATAATTAAATATTAAATCTCTTACCCCACCAGCCTTAGCAGATGTTAACTCAGGATTAAATCATTAATGGATACTACCCTTAATAATCAGAAACGGGCCTTTTAGCCCGTTTCTTAAAAATTAAATCCCTTCCCATCGGATTTAAACTAAACTTATAAAAACTACCCTGCCCACAAAAGAACGGACAGGGTAGCTGTGAATTAAGATTCAATATTCAGCAGTTTTATTGCTTGATTATACGCTCAACTGCTGCTTCATTACCCTTAAGCACTCTGATGATATAAATACCATTCTGTTGCTTTGAAAGGTCAAAGACATATTTGCTGAAGCCCGAGACTTCCTTACTCATGATCTTTGCTCCCACCATGTTGTAAATCTCTACTGTGACTTCACTTTCAAAATCATACATGTCGAGAGTGAAAGTACTTAGAGTAGGATTAGGATATACTCGGAAGAGAGAATGACCATCGGGAATTGATGTAATAGTTTCAGGCAAGGTTGATTCGCTGTCTTTAGCTATTACCAAAGGCGTCGGGTTAGCACAATAAGTATCGCTGATATATGCATGGAGATATCCTCCTTCTTCAACCCTGAAGCCGGGTAGTAATTTAATTGATTCGCCTGCTATCAATGTCAGATATCCTCCAGCCTTTACAACTACATCGGATACTGTAAGTACCTCTGTTGCACCAAAGCACATTACATCATCACTTTCAACTGACAGACTTTCAAGAGTGAGAGTTGTTGGCACTTCACTACCACTATAATGTACAATACATTCTACAGAATTACCACAGGCATTATCTATCCTGAAAGTATAGTAGAAGTTCCAGACAACAACAATACCCATTTCTGATATATGATCTTTTTCTGTATGGATATGAGTAGCAGTAATTTCATCGCCGCACATATCTTTATACAGTACTGCTACATCATCTTCAAGTGCAACCGGATCAAATTGTTCTGCAAAACCCACTGTCCAGGTTATACCTGTACGATCAAGGCTTGAGCAATCAACAAGTTCGTCTTTAAGAACTGGCATAGGTGCCGATATTTCATATTTGAATGACCAGTCATATACCAGAGTTTCATTACACGGATCTACATAACGCAAGTTGTAAGTTATATTGCCGCCAGCACAGAAATCATCACCATCGTACATAACAGTTACAACTTCAACCGGTAATTCATAATTCAGTACATTACCACAGGCATCAACTACTACCGGTAACTGATCCTGTGAAGGCATAATAGCATCATCAGGACAGGATACAGTTGTTTCGGTTGAAACAGGGTCTCCAACCTGGTATGGAGCGGTTGTGCGATGTACAGTATAGGTGAAAGTCCAATCGCTGAACATACCGCTGTCATCTGTGAATCTATAGGTATAGATTACAACTCCTTCGCACTCAAATTTATCAGGTATCTGTTCTAATTTATGCAGTTCTACTGTAACATCGCCACCACATGCCGCTATTGCTTCTGGTAGTTCAGGTGCTATTGCCTGTGACAGACATTCTACAACTGCACTGCCATTGTCAGGAACCACAGGTGGTATCTGATTGTTACCTGAGTAGGTTATGCTTACAGGATCGGCAGCATTGCCGCACTCGTCAGTGATCTCATATACATAGGTCACTGACCAGCCGGCATTATTACCCTGAGGTACTCCTGACTTGCTTACAAGTACCTCACCACAATTGTCTGTGAACAGTGCCTTAATTTCATCAACACCAGGGCCTTCGGGAATCTGATCAAAGCAAAGGTTCATACCGGTTTCTCCCTCTGGAAGATCGCCTATTAGTACAGGTGCTTCTGTATCACCTCCGGTATAGGTTATGCTTACAGGATCGGCTGCATTGCCGGACTCATCAGTGATATTATATACATAGGTTACTGACCAGTTGCAATTGTCACCCGTTGGGGTACCGGATTTTACTACTGTGACTTCACCACAATTATCTGTGAAAAGTGCCTTAATTTCATCAGCACCAGGTCCTGTAGGTATATCAGCAAAGCAAAGGTTCATACCGGTTTCTCCCTCTGGGAGATCTCCAACAAGTACAGGTGCTTCTGTATCACCTCCGGTATAGGTTATGCTTACAGGATCGGCTGAATTGCCACACTCATCAGTGATATTATATATATAGGTTACTGACCAGTTGCAATTGTCACCTGTTGGAGTACCGGATTTTACTACTATGACTTCACCGCAATTATCTGAGAACAATGCCTTTATTTCATTAGCTCCAGGGCCTTCAGGTATCTGATCAAAGCAAAGGTTCATGCCGGTTTCGCCCTGTGGAAGATCGCCTACAAGTAAAGGTGCTTCTGTGTCGCCTCCAGTATAGGTTATGCTTACAGGATCGGCTGAATTACCACATTCATCGGTGATCTCATATACATAGGTTACTGACCAGCTGCAATTATCACCTGTTGGAGTGCCGGATTTTACTACTGTCACTTCACCACAATTATCTGAGAACAGTTCCTTAATTTCATTAGCACCAGGGCCTGTAGGTATAACAGCAAAGCAAAGGTTCATACCGGTTTCTCCTGCAGGCAGTATTCCTGTGAGCACAGGAGCTTTTGTATCCTGAACGGTTATTACCTGAGTATGAATCAAAGTGCTTCCGCAAATTCCGGTTGCTGACCAGGTCCTTGTTAAAGTATAATTATATTCGCATGAACCATTGGTTCTTTCTTCGCTAAACTCTACAGGAATTGAGCCTACTGTTAATGTTGCAGGTAAGGGAACCTCATCACATTCCACATTGGCATCCTGAGGAAGATCTGTCTGATCCCAGACTAATGCTTCATCACCACCTCCGGTATAGGTTACCTGACAGGTAACTTCATTGCATCCATTGCTAACATTGAAAGTAAATACTGCTGACCAGGCGCATTCTGTACCGGTAATGTCAGTATTGATCAATGAAGCAGTAATTGCTTTACATGTACCAGCATATAATGAACTTACTGAACTTGCAAGTGTGCTTGCATCAAATGACTGAATATCACTTAATGTCCAGCCTTCTTTTACTTCATCCAATGATGAACAATCTGTTAATGGATCTGCAAGGTAAGGACCTTCTACAGGCAGTATTTCATAACGGAATGCCCAGGTTAATACAAGGCTAGGATTGCAAGGATCGTAATACTTAAATGTATACCTGCGGAAACCTCCACCACAATATTCGCCACCGTGATATCCGCTGGTAGTAATATTTACCGGCGGCTTGTAATTCAAGACATTGCCACAAGCATCAACAACTACTGGCATCTGGGTCGGCCATACTGCATCTTCAAGACAGGATACTGTAGCCGTCTTTGGAGCCGGTACTAAGATACGCGGTGGTGTCTGCCGTTCAATGGTATAAGTAAACCTCCATACGAGATCCTGATCATTGCAGTCTTTATAATAGAATTCATAGACTCTGCTGCCATTGCATACCAACGGAGAAGGATTGTCAATAATTACCATATTATAAGGTGATAAAGCTATGCCGCAATCATCATACAATACCGGTGGAACAGGTTCAATAGCATCATCCGGACACTCAACCGTAGCCTCTCTATAAGTTGGTACATCTTCATCATCTTCGTCTTCAACAGGGTCGCCACTTGGTGGATTGCCAGTAGCGGTCGCGGTGTTGTGGATGTTGCCATTATCTACATCTGTCTGCTTTACTACATAGGTGGCAGTAAATGTTGCACTAACACCTGGAGCTAAACTGCCAACGAAAGCGGGGCTTATGGCACTTAAGTCTGGTAGAGGGTCACTAACAGTGACATTGCTTAAAGTTACATTGCCGGTATTGGTTACGATAAAGGTATAGGTCACTATATCATCTACGCCGTAACTGCCGGGTGATGCCGTTTTTACTAAATTGATACCCGGAGTTTGTGTCAATGATACATCTTCATCATCATCGTCTTCAACAGGGTCGCCACTTGGGGGATTACCAGTAGCGGTCGCCGTGTTGTGAATGTTGCCATTATCTACATCTGTCTGCTTTAC
>JBASHR010000072.1:0-58973 GCA_049654165.1 Bacteroidales bacterium | reverse complement strand
TACAGGAGGGCTGCATGAGTTATCAACAATTTAAGAAAGTTATTAGTCTCCCCCCAGACCCCCCTCGTATAAACAATATCAATTATATTTGTATAAAATATTGTCCAAATGGATTAGACCACCTCATATTTATAGAAAATTTAGCCAATTCCATCCCCAAATCCCGTAGTGTCGTAGATACTTACGGGGTTTAATAAAAAATGAAAAATGAATTGGAACGGGCTTCAGCCCGTTCATTGAATTAAAATTTAGAACAGGGGAAAGGGGGGAGAAGAAAAGGAAGACGGGACGATTGGAAGGATAATAATACCGATTGTAGATATAAATCGTATGATTTGTCCCGCGGGAGTATGGATTGCCGGTGTTTTTATTCCAGATACATTTCAATAAGACCTTCAGGAGCCTGAATATGAATTATACGCTTGTTCTTATCCACTTTTATTATGATCTCATCAGCAACAGGTATCAGTACTTCCTTGTCCTTATGCATAACCTGTAATAATGCCTGCATTGGATAATCAAGCACTTTCTCAATTTCACCCAGAACACCAAATTTCTCATCAATTACTGTAAAACCTTCAATCTCATGGTAATAGAATTGATCTTCAGAAAGCTCAGGCAAGGCTGATAATGGCATGTACAAACCTGCTCCCACAAGTACATCGGTTTGATCAATATCATCAATATCATGAAATCTGACTGTTGCCTGCTTTCCGGGACGCAAATTTATTTCCTGGACAATGAAAGGCACCAGATTGCCGGCAACATACACATAAGCAGCGTCAAGATCACGATATTTATCCGGCTCGTCAACATCCAGATAGATAAGTAATTCACCATGAATTCCTATTGGCTTGAGAATTTTTCCCAGATAATAATATCCGCTAATTTCCATATTGCTGATGATGATTTTAGCTGTGGATAATGACAACAACTGAATGCTCTAAGGTTTTGTCAGCACACTTGTTATTTTGGTTCAAAAAGACGGGAGATGATAATATTTTGTGTTTGAACCGGAATAAAGCAGTTCAGGCTTCTGACTACGCAAGTTTCCTGGTTGCAAGATAACGTGCAACTATATATACAGCTAGTAGTACAACCAGTATAGTAATAAAGATAATGATGTTCATTTTGCCTGTGAAAACCAAATAGATGACAAAAAGGTTTAGCACAAGCTGTATCCCTGCATATAGGGCAGCTACAATTAACTGAGGCCAGCCATTCTCATTTGCAAGTAATTGATAAAGATGAAGTCTGTGGGGTTGAAAGATGTTTTCCTTTCTTAAGATACGGATAAGAATGGTGTAAGATGTATCAATTCCATAAACTGCAAAAAACAATATCCAATAAAACTCTTTGGATTTAACCATTAGATTGATAAGCAGCCACGACATTAAAAATGCCATGCCAATACTTCCCACATCTCCGGCAAATACAACTGCTTTACGCCTTGCATTGAAAAAGCCAAATACAAGCAGACTTGCCATAAGAGTTCCCACCAGTCCGCCGGGGAAAAATGGCTCCCATCCCGGGGGCAAACCCATTGGAAAGAAGGGCAACAGCAGGTTATATGCATTATTAAGCAAGCTGAAGCTCCCAAGTGTGATAAAACTGTAAAACGCAGTAATACCATTTATCCCGTCCATGAAATTAATGGCATTTATACACCCGATCGTAAGTATTAAGGCAAATAATATCCAGTACCAGTAAAACCCAAGCAATCCAATCTCATAAAACAGTAAGGCAACTGCCACCAGATGTACTAATATCCGGATTGAAGCTCTTACTCCTTTAACATCGTCGAGGAAGCTAATGAAGCTGATGAGCACCATGCCGGTAATTATACATGGATACTGAAATCCGTATAACAGAAACCATAAAATAACCGCAACTGGAAAAATTATACCACCGCCTCTGAAAGTGGGTGTTATATGTGAGGTGCGGTCTGTCGGCTGATCAACAATATTGTACCGGGCGGCGATTTTCAGATATAGCCACATAACACCAAACAGAACTATTGAAAGTAATAAATGGTTAGTCATGTGAAAGTTTTTTGCAAATATAAAATTTGAAGTGGTTTAAACAGGCTTTTTATTTGCTTTTTGTTACCGTGGCAAAAGAATCCAGCGTGTTTTTCATGCCTTCCCTTGCTGTCAAAGGTAAGTTTTTGATATTCAGAGCTTTTTTGATTTTACTGTTTGAAACTACATAATTCTCAGTGAGCTTTTTCAATCTCTCAGAATTTAATGGCAGACGGAGAAAATCTCCACTTTTCGCGATAAAACCAATGAATTTTCGCGGCATTTTCAGAATTCTGGCTTTTCGCCCGCTTGAAGCGGCTATCAGGCTTATCAGCTCGTTTGTTGACAGAGGCTCATCATCGGCAATATTATAAACGCCTGATGGTATATTGTTGCTGATCAGTTGATTAATGATGAATGATAGATTCCCTGTACTTAAAAAAGAGCGCCGGTTGTCGAAAGCACCCAGAGGGCAGGGAATGTTTCTGGTAACCACCTGATAAAGCAGGTTCAGATTACCTTTGTTGCCCCGCCCGTGTATCATGCTGGGGCGGAGTATATAAACTATTTTATCCTCCGGAATGGATTTTGAAAGAATATATTGTTCGGCAGCTAATTTCGATTTTCCATAAGGTGTCTTTGGATCAGGAACTGCTTCTTCGGTAAGGATTTCCCCTTCAATAGTATCGGCAACTGCTTTTACTGAACTGAAAAAAATGAATTTCTGTGCCTCTGATCTCAGAAAATGATCAAATATCTTTTGTGTCAGACCCAGGTTCACTTCAAAATATTCTGCTTCCTCACTTATGTTTTTAGTGTCGTGAGCTTTGCCAGCCAGATGTAAGATGACTTCTGTAGCGGGAAGTGAATCCAATTCATCCCAGCTATATGTATGAACTATCTCTTTACTTTCTTTATTAATTATATCCACACCATACAGCTTATGCGTTTTGTGCAGATAAGCGGTGAGGTTACTGCCTACAAAACCGTTGATACCTGTGATTAATATGCCCATAACAGTTATATGTATTTCAATATTCCCGATGCCATATCTTTATTTACAGCAACACGACGATAACGATTAATAAATTCTGTTCTCCTAAATTGTTTGTACTCGTAGTTATTGTATAACTCCACAAACTGCTCTACATTACATGGTTCAAAGAGAATTGAGTTTTCAATATTGTTTTTAACAAAATTTCCGGCAAAGCCACCCATGCCTGCTATAACTGGTTGATTGAATGCTGCCAGTTCAAAAAGTTTTGAAGGTAATACTTTTTTAAAGGCATCATAATCGTTAAGATGGGCAAAAAGAAAATCTGATTTTTTATATATCTCGATCAGCTCATCCCGCTTAACCGGAGCCATGAGTTTAACATTATTAACCTTAAGTTTTTCAATCTCACTTATCAATTTTTGCTTTGCACCACCATCACCAATAATAATAAACTGTACCTTATCTCCCAATTGTTTAGCTGCCTGAGGTACGATCTTATGTAAACCTTGTCCCTCGCCAATATTTCCAGCATACACAATACTTCTTATGCCAGATAAATTCTTAGTCGGCAATTCATTTTTATTCGCTTCAAAAAATATATCATCAATTCCATGAGGGAATGTAGAATACTCCGCTTTAACGTATTTATCAAAATACCCTCTAAAACCCTCAGAAATCAGATTAATGTGAGACGCATAGCTAAAGGTTCGTTTCTCAATTTGCTTAATAACAGGCAATGCCAACTTTTTAATGACTCCATCCTGCAATACTTCTTTCATTGTATCGTAAAATATATCGCGAATATCAAGATAGAGTGGAGTATGATTTTTCCTGGCCATTCTATATCCCAGATAAGCAGTGAATAGCCTTGACGATGAAGCAACAACTAAATCATATCTTTTACCCCTTGTAAGTTTATGAACCTGTGTATAATAGGTTCTAAAAGAAAATATCTGATCTCTCATTCCACTCTGATGTTTTGGAACAGCAATTCTTCTCACGGTATAGTTGTCATGCTCTTCATATTGAGGTGCATCAGCTACAAACGTACTGTATCTGTTAGGCAGAGTTGTTATTACATCTATATCAGCTTTCCCTTTTGCCTGCCTTGCCAGTTCCTTCACCAATGGACTATTTCTGAATGAACCGGCACATAAATCAGGCTCAAAATAAAATGTGAGATATAGTATTTTTTTCATTCTATTGTTACTCGAAAACTGATTGTACAAGTTAGCTCTTTATTAAACGACACAGCCAAAGTTTCGGATTTTTTATATTGGTTAAAGGTATCACTTTGAGAGGAGTTTAGAATTTCATAGAAATATCCCCCTTCAAAATTGATTATGACATCATTACCAATCAGGTATTGTTCTTCATTTATTGTACTATACCGGTGCGAATGATGAAGATGCAGATAAAATATGCCATTCGAAGCTTTTGACAGTTTGTCATTAATTATCAGTTTATCATCTTTTAGCTCAAAAGAGCGTTCATGAATCACTCCAAGCGACTTATAACCATCATGCGAAGCCGCTAAATAATTATCAGTATCTATAATAATAGTGGTTGTAGCTCTGCGACCAGTTCTAAAACTACCCCAAACTTCCGACTGATTTTGCTCATTAACTACCACACAGTTGTGTGCTTTAGTGGAACGCTCCAGATTACGTTGCTCGCCGGTTTGATATGTTGAAGTACCTATTTCTGTAAACAAAGGTTTGCCCTGATAATATAAAATAAAACCTAAAGCATCAGCATGAGCATGTCCGGGCTGATATTTAGCTCCTGCCTGAGCAAAATCAATTTTTATTTCATAAATGTCATTTTTAAAAGAACGATATCCGGAATCAGATAATTTTATACCGGCTTGGTATATATCCAGATGCTTTGCATATTCATTCAGTTGTGTAGTTGTAAAAGCAATTCCATTTGCTGCATCATTAAATAAAGGAATATCACCATTTTGAAACGAAATATTATTTAACCAGGCTAACATCCTGCTTGCTAAGCTTTCACAGTAAAAAAGGAAGTTCCGGTTACTATCACTGAAATTCCTATACCAATCAATAAAATCCAATAATCTGAATAATATGATTTGGTGATACATAGGACTTAATTCAAAGTGAGCACCATCATCATGAGTTTGCTCATTAAGTTCACTTTCCAGAAAAGAAACAGTTTTGTTTAACAAATTTTCATTACCAAAAAAAGCAGCGCCTAAAGCCAGAGCAAATAGGTTCTCAAGAAGATGATTACCTAATATGTGTAGCTCCGGATTATCATTCAAAAAATTTAGCTCTGAATATAAATGATTGACAATGTCTTTATCTTCGATCCTCCATTTGCTTATAAAACGAATAATATTGATACATCTCAGTGATACAGGATAAGGCTCAGGCTGTATATTGGCAGTTTGAACAGAATATTGGAGAGATTTTAACAGATTTAGCTTCTCTTTTGTGCTGCCACTGTCCTGCAATAGCCAACTGGCGTATTGCAAATTGTAATTCCAAAGCTTCCCGTGGCCAAGATAACTCCAGTCAACATTATCTTTAAACTGATGTTCTAAATTAAGAAAACTGAAGCGCAAATTCCCCAGATAACTATTAGCAGGAGGGATAAAAAAGCTAAATAGCGGATAATTAATCTTGTTTTTAACGAAATCGCGTCTGTAATAATGAAATGCTCTTTTTTTGCGCATCCTGTTCAGTAGCTGATACTTTATCTGTATTGGCTTTAAATGTGCAACAGTGTTGAAAATTAACCTAAACCTTGCAATCATTTCTTATAAACTTAGCAAAACTTCCACAATTCTTTCTGCTGCATTTCCATCCCACAACGGGATATCATTACCCTTTTTCCATTCACCTTTAAATAATTTTTCCATTGCGGGCTTTATAGATTTCGGGTCAGTACCAAGTAGTTCGTTGGTTCCAAGTGTGATAGTTTCAGGGCGTTCTGTATTATCTCTTAGAGTCATGCAGGGTACACGCATAATACTTGCTTCCTCGGTGATGCCACCAGAATCAGTTACAACAGCTCTGGCACGTTCCACCAGATAATTAAATTCCAGATAACTCAATGGTTCTACTAAATGCAGGCGAGGGTCTGAAATACCTGTTTTCTCTAATATTTTTGCTGTGCGAGGGTGTACAGGGAATATCAATGGAAGCTCTCTGCTTTGAGATATAATCTCACCCAGCAGCTTACTAAGCTTCTTTTCTTCATCAACATTGGCAGGGCGATGAAGTGTCATTACAATATATTCCTTTTCTTTTAATCCCAGCTTATCCCACAAATCTGGTTTAAAGAAGCGATGACGATTTTTTAATAATGTGTCAATCATTACGTTGCCTACATAGAAAATGCGTTCATCCTCAATTCCCGCTTTACGTAAATTTTCATTAGCCAATTCAGAAGTGGTGAAAAAGTAGTTGGTAATACTGTCGGTTACAATACGATTAATCTCTTCTGGCATAGTCCAGTCTCCAGAACGAATACCCGCTTCAACATGTGCTACTTTTACATGAAGCTTCTGAGCAGTAATGGAACAAGCCATAGTGGAAGTAACATCACCCACCACTAACACTAAATCGGTAGGATTATTAATAAGTTCTTTCTCAAAGCGTATCATAATAGCAGCAGTTTGTTCTGCCTGACTACCACTCCCTGATTCAAGGTTGGCATGAGGTTCGGGTATGTCCAGTTGTTCAAAAAAATCACCCGACATCTTTCTGTCGTAATGTTGACCTGTATGAATTAGTCTGTAATTAATATTCTTTCCTTCTCCTTTAGCTTTTTCTACAGCGTGGATAATGGGAGCAATTTTCATGAAGTTGGGACGTGCGCCCGCGACTAGGGTTAAGTTCATAATGAGTTATATATCTTGTTTATTAACATAATCAATAGCTTCTTTAAATACAGAAACCATATGTTTCATTTGTCGTTTTTCATAATAATGTTTATAGGCATTGTTTCCGAGACGTTTAGCTAATTCTCTGTCTTCATTTATTTTTATCAAACTTGTAGTTAGTTCATTTTCATTATTCACCAACATACCATTATTATAATTTATAATATTAAGATGTTCTCCACCGGATATTGCATTTTTATATGTTATGAAAGGTACACCATAACTAAAGCTTTCCAGGACAGACAATCCGGCTTGTAAAGGAGAAACACAGGCGATAGCCTTTCTAAAATATTCTTTTTTAAGTTTGTCATCTGTAATTGCTCCCTTGAATTCTACGAGATTCTCAATATCTAACTGTTTAGCAAGAATCTTCAATGAAAGCTCTTCACTTCCTGATCCGATAATAACTAACTTCAGTGGTGAACCTGTCTTTTTAGAAAAAGATGAAAATGATTTTAAAAGCAAATCTAATCCTTTACGCTTATCAAGAGAGCCTATAAAAATAAACGAATCTTTTTCCATTTCGGACAAATTTTCCATTAAAGGATTGAAAATTGTATTATTTGCAATAAATGTTTTTTCTTTAACCTTGGCTGAAAATAATGAAAGAGGGAAATCTGTATATAAAATTAAAGCCGAAGCGTTTTTTGCCAACATATTTCTGAACCATGTGAATAAATTTTTATTTAAACTTAATCTTTTCGAAGAAGATGTTCCAATTCCCCAATGTATAAGTTTGTAGTTCTTAAATGGATTTAATGTAATTAGCCATAGATTTATCAATCTGATGTTTTGCATATAAATAATTACATCGTAATTTTTAATTTTTAATTTATTTCTAAGTTCTACTCCAAGGCATTTAAAAATTGTATACGACTTTAATTGAGTGATTTTATTTAATCCCTCAATTTCTTTACCGGGATGCACAATAGTTATCTGGTACTGATCAATATCTGATAATAAATTAAAGAATGGTGCTCTGTAATTTTTAAGAGCATGATCCAATACAAAAATTATGTTAATTCTCATCATATAGTTTTGTACTAACTATACTCACATATAAAAACATTATGATTGATGGTTTTTTTATCATGCTATCTAAACCCATCAAACGGGCGAATGGATTTGTATCTACTTTTTTGTTGTCCATACATAGATAATAGCTCTTAGGTTTTCATAAAGATATATAAAAGGGTTTTGCTTCAACTTTATCAAAACTGGTGTATGCTTTATGGTTCTTGCAAAAGCAATTGGAATAGCCAAAAAAGGCTTTTTATATGCTACCATGGCAGCGCGTAATCTTATACGGGGTTTACCGAAAGTTGGTATCTTTCTTACAGTGCTGTTTACAGTATGTTCTACAATGAAAATTGGATAGAACATTACTTTCAGACCTGCCCTGATACAATCAAACACAAAAATATTTTCTTCCCCTGCTATCAGAAAAGAATTTCCCAGACCAAAACGCTCATCAAATCTTATATTACTGGATTTTACCCTGTCCGGCCTGAAAGCGATCTCAATTGATGAAATGCTGTGGTTTTTACTATTATTAAACTGATATGATTTTTGGGGATAGCTTTTATATTCCGGTTCGCCTTCAGGTGTTTTTATCTTGAAAAGTGCAATATCAACGCAAGGGTTGCCCTTAAAAATATCAAGTAAATTGTTAAACGCATCAGGCAAATATTTAACATCATCATCAGCTATTAAAGCTATATCGCTGTCGGTATATTTAAGTGCGTTATTACGGTTACGTGATAAGCCAAGACCCTGTATTTGTGTTACCAGAACATCGTCACGTTCTAATTCTGCAGGTATACATCTGTATTTATCATCAGTGTATTGATGTGAAACAATATATCTTACATTTGCTTTCTTTTCCTGCAGAATATCATATGCTTTTTCAATTCCTGAATTGTAGGTGCAAATTAAAACATCTAATTTCATTAAGCTAATATCAGTTGATTTCTGTGTTGATGGTAAAGTTCTGAACTTTGCTTTGTTAATGTGTAGTGTGTATATACTTGTGGTTTACTGAGTTGTCCTTATTTAAAATGCTGCCACTTTTGCAAGCGATAGTTTAAGCAGCACCCATTTATCGTCAGATTATAAATAAAACCTGTTTATTCTTTAATTAAATAATTCTTATTTTTTCTGTACTTTAGACTTACCAGGGTCTTTAACCAGTTCTGGTATCCTACGAAAAGATTCCCTGTCCATAATGCTTTGAAAAATAGCCTGATAAAAGGCACAGGCCCATATTTGATACTTTGGATTATAAAGATCATTACTGAATTTGTTTTTTTATAACCATGTTCTTTTAACATCTGATTCTTTCTGATATTAGTATCAAATCTGCTTTCTATATGTTTAAGGCTTATGGTGTTAGTCAGGCTTCCTTTTTCAACTGTAATGCAGTAAATGTAATTACTGTCTGCTGCTATCTTTTTGGCAGTCAGGCCAATCTTTAATCCAAACATAACATCATTGCTTGCCGGCACCTCATCAAAAATAATATTATTCCGTTTGACCAACTCATTGGATACCAGTTTTCCACAAGGCGAAGGCCATTGAGTTTTTAGGTGGTATTCATCCTTATCTTTAAGGTACTTATCTATCACTGCTTCATAGTGCTCATGGCGTGTTGCCGGTTCCATGGTGTCAGAATAAACACTTGTCATTTTAAAGAATACAATGTCCTTATCTCTTTTTAAATATTTCTCTAATAAATCGAATGCGTCATCCGTAAAGAAATCATCTGCATCTAAAAAAAGCAACCATATTCCTTTGGCATGTTGTAGCCCTATGTTTCTTGCATGTCCTGCTCCTTTGGTTTTGTCTGAATAATATATCTCAACATTGGAACGCTTGTCGAATAAGTTTTTATCAATAGAGATTGGTGAATTATCAACAACTATAACCTGAATATCCTTATTATCCGGAATTGACCCTACAGCCCTTTCAAGAAGTAAAGTATCTGTTTTTGTATAATGTGGGATAATAATACTGATAGTTATAGAAGTCATTTGTTTTAGAAAGATATTTGTGAAATTATATTAACTCTTTATTCATTATTTGCCAATAATGTTATTCTCACATTATTAGGCTTTTTATTATAGTATAGAATCATCGCTGCAAAAAAATCTTTATAAATTGAAAAAATCATTTTGGCTCTATTGCAGTGGATATTGCTTTCTTAATTAAATGCAATCTTGTAATATCAGGATTTGTTTTTAGAAATTCTTTGTCAATAATTAGTTTAACATATATCTTGAATACTTTGTAGCGTAAATGAACATCTTCTTTATTATGTTCATTTTATGCATTTAAAAATTAAAACAAGTAGAGTATTAAGTTATGTTCTATTTGGTGAATTATCAATTATTTCCTGAAAAAAATTGATTTTTTCTTCACGGCTTTTATCAATATCTATCATAGAATGAAGTTTTGACTGTCCTTTGGCTGATAGTTTATAGAGTTCGTCCAATCTACCATGGTAATATTTTATTTTCATAACAATGTCATCCAGATTGGGTTTTATGATGACTATTTCATCTTTTTCATAATGCTCATTCAGATTAAGTTCATCAGTAACAAAAAGAGCAACTCCGCAAAACAGAGAATGCACCCCAAGAGGAAAACCGTCAAATTTCCCTTCTCCTAAAATATTTGGCCTGTTGGGTGATAGAAAAATATCCATACTACTGTATAATTCAACTAAAAAGGCTGTATCTCTCACGCCGTAAAAAGTGATCTTATCTCTGATCTCAGTAATATCAATCTCTTTTTCAGACCAGTTACCAACAACATGGAACCTAAATGCATCATAATTCTTTGAAAGTGTCTTTGCGGTATCAATAAAGAGGTCATATCCTTTGTCCAATCCTTTTGGCATGTATTTATAGGCAACAAAAACCAGATCAAAAGTGCTTTTACCATTCGGATACTTCAACTTATCTCTCAATTTGTCAAAACTCACAAGAGGTCTTTTATATTTAAAACGGTGAATTTGTTCAGGCCTACAAAGGTCTTTGGTTATCAAATAATTTTCTATATATTTGTTTGATACTACTACCTTCCGAAAATAACTGCTTTTAAGAACTTTGCTTAACTTTTTATCAGAAACATGGTTATTAACTCCAAATCCACCCCCTGGAAATAGAATAAAAACAAACGGAATTTTATTTTTTTCCAAAAATGGTATTAATTGATAAACCACATTTAAAAAGATCATGTAAGCGAGCCTTGCATTGTATTCTGCGTGATAATCGAGAAAACAAATTTTATCAGCATGTTCAGGGAAAAGGCTGGAATATATCCCCTTATTCTTGTTGAACTTTTGTTTTGTGATTCCAAGATGATAGCCAACAATATTATTGAAAGGCATCTTTGCTACACGACCTGATAGTAGATTAAGTATTTGTCGTAAGAATTTTTTAAATCCAATAAAAAACTTTGTACCTGGCGGATAGTTCAGTGTGTAGAAATAAGACTTAGCAGTAGGAAAATCGTTAAATAAGTTTATTGCGATCTTGCCTCTGAAACCTTTATGACTTTTTCCAGGGAAATAAGGGTCAATAAATACTATATCTTCAGAATATACTTTTCTTTTCCTCATAGAATTAACTTTCTTTTACTATTTCTGCCGTTCTGTCGGTTGAGACATCATCAAAAATACAAACCCGCAACAGGAATGTTATTTTTCGCATTTAATATACCTTCAATACAATCACGAATATATAGTTCGAGATTATAGGTAGTAGTGCTCGTTAATACAAGTGGTGGAGCACATATATCCCAAGCTTGTTCAACAATTGATATTGTGTGTATAAAATAGTGAAGTGATCTACTTTATTTAATAACATTGCCCAATTGTCAGGATATTAGCTATATGAATAATTGAGTTTGTTTATATTAAGTCAATTATTCTTGCTTTTAATCAATCTTCTTATATGTTTTTTTGCTATTAGAAATGGCAATCTTAAATATTCAGCAAATTGTATATCTTTTATATATTTAATCTTGTTTTTAAAATCACTTTGCGTGAATAGTATTAGGCTAATACGAGATATTGTTTTCTTAAAATGTTTTTCATACTTCCTGTTTGTATGTATATTTAGCATTTTATAGCCTTCAATAGCTTTGAGCCTAATTTTGTTTTTTTCTATTTCGTTTTTAGAAATTCTTGAGTAAATCCCGCCATGCCATCTACGATAAATGCAGGTAAACTCGTTAAGAAAAAATACTTTCCCCTGATCTGCCATATTGAAAATAAGTAGAGCGTCACCCGGCAATTCCGGAATACTGATATATCTACTAAGAAAATGCTTTCTATATAAAATAGAGGCTGTGGGATATATTATTCCTCCTTTTAATATAATATCCCGTATGTTTACATCACCTTGTTTACGATTTTTAATAAACGGTTTCCGCCAATTATCTATTTCATTTATGAATTCAGCATTAGTAAAGCAAGCACTATATTCAGTGTTCTTTTCCATAAACCCCACCTGCTTTTGCAGCTTAAGCGGATCTGTCCAGTAGTCATCACCTTCGCACAAAGCAATATACTTTGCTACATTTCGTACTTCATTAAAAGGTTTTCCAGCTACATGTCTTTTCTCTTTTTGCCCCCAGGTATTTTCCTGTTGACAAAAAGCAAAGATCAAATCAGGGTATTTTTTTGCATATCCTTTTACAATTTCTGCTGTTTTATCAGTGGATGCATCTTCAAATATACAGACTCGCACCGGGAATGTTGTTTTTTGCATTAAAATTCCTTCTATGCATTCACGAATATAAGGTTCGTGATTATAGGTTAACGTACTGGTTGAAACTAAAGGTAATATGCCTTCAGGCCAGACTTGTTCGCTTATGGGTATTGGATTCAATAATGGTGTAAAGTTATATTGGGTTTCTTCTTTCATGCGTAAATTTTACTTTACAAACAACTGAGTTAATTAAGTTATACAAATATGCTTTTTTGCTAAGCTTATTTTATGATACTTCAATCATATTCTCACTAAATCTTTACCTTTATAATAATCCTCCATAACACCAGATATAGCTATCGAGACCTTTTCATCAATATTAAAATCCTTTTTGCCATTCTCAATTGCTTTTATGAAAACTACAACCTCATATCTTATACCTTCTCCATCTAGTTGATAAAAAAACCGTCTATTTTCTGCCGGGTTTTCATACCTGATTTCAAAATAATCCATCTTCCACCAAGGTGAAGGTACATAAATGTACCCTTTAGTACCTGATATAACAAGGTCTCCTTCCGATTTTACACCTTTCCCGACTTTTACTGATGCTACAGCAGTTGGATATATCAAATCTATCTTTGTAAATGCATCATATTTTTCTTTTTCATCTATGATATACGATGTTATACTTTTTTGCTTATAGTTGCATCCGAGAAGTTGAAATACTGGAAGTAATGCTTTTGCACCCCAGGCAGTAATACTATTCCACATTGCTGAATAATCTGGAGCACTAAGAAAATATGAATCGCTCAGACTTGTACAAGTTGCATCAACAGACATAACTCGTCCAATTTTTCCGGTTTTAACCATTAGCAACAATCGTGAATATGCCATAGAAAAGGCTGTTTTATTCGATTCTGCCAAAACTAAACCTTTCATTTTTGCTTCTGAAAACAATTCTTTACATTCATCCCGATTCAGAGTAATAGGCGACTCGCATAAAACATGTTTCCCTTTATCCAGTGCTATTTTTATTTGCTCATAATGTTTTTCCGGCTTAGATATCAAATAAACTGCATCAACTTTCTCTAATAAGGCATCATAATTATCAGTTATGAATTGTACATTTTTAAAAGATTGTGGAAGTAACTCGGGAAATTGTGTGCAAACCCCGGACACGACAACGCCATTGACATATTTACTTTCATTGGCAAACTTTTCTATTACTGTTGATTCTCCAACCAAACCAAGTCTTATCTTCCGGTTATCCGCTCTAATATCTGAACTTGAAACGCCCTCAGTTCTATCAAGATATACAACCTTGCAGTAATCATTCAAATAATCAAATTTACCAACCCAATCAGACCCGACTGTGAAAATATCCACATTAAGACGACGAATGTCATCAATCTTTTGCCCTTCATACTCTTCTACGATAATCTCGTCTGCCAGCCCCGTTGCTCGCACAGCCTCTATACGCTCCATAAGGCTTAGCTGCACATTAATTTTTCCTCTTGATTTATCAAAATCATCAGCAGTTACACCAACAATCAAATAATCTCCAAGTGCCTTCGCTCTTTCAAGCAAGCGTATATGACCATGATGCAATAAATCATATGTTCCATATGTAATTACCTTAATCAAAACTACCTCCTTCCTTTATAGAGAAACGCTTAGCAAATAAAAGTTACAAGCTTATACATCTAATTCATCCAAAGCATTTATAAACTTTTGCATAATTGATCTTTCACCGGTTGAAATCCTTAAACATTTTCCAAGAATACCAATTCCGTCATAAGTCTTTATAAGAATCTTTTTTTCAGCTTTCATTCTTGAAACTAATATATCTGCGTCGGTTTTAGGTTGTACAAAAATAAAATTTCCTTCTTTTGAACTTACCAAATAATCTCGCTTCATAAGTTCATTAACTAAAAAAGCTTTCCCTTCCAATTGTTTTGCAATCAAGCTTTCTAACAAGCCTTCTTCTTCAAAAATTGCCTCGGCGAATTTCATTCCAAAAGCATTTATATTATGAGGAGTACATAGCTTTTGAACTAAAGCTATTCCGTCAGCTTGTCCTACAACATAGCCCAGCCTGCACCCGGCAAGTGAAAACATTTTAGAAAATGTACGAGTTAAAAACACAAATTCGTTATTTAAAGCATATTTGATAAATGAATTCGGATAAAAATAATAGTATGCTTCATCAATCAAGACTGTTACCTGGTTGTCTTTTGCAGCAACTATTATCCTATCCATCTCATCATAAGAATATGCGTCTCCAATTGGATTATTAGGATTAACAATAATAACCAAATCAGTATCTTTGTTTATTACTTCGATGATTCTGTCAATATTAAATGTGAGATCATCATTATAAAGAACAGGAATATGCTGCTTACCATACATATTAGCATAAACTTCATACATAGCATATGTTGGTGAAACTGAAACTATTTTCCCATTTGGTTTGGTAAAAGCTTCTATTACATATCGAATGGCTTCAGCCGATCCATTTGTTAAACATATCTGGTTAACATCTGCGCCGATATGTTTACCAAGTTTTTTAGTAAACTTTATCTGATCTGGATACTTTGATATATATTCTGGTGTAATGCTGCTTAATACTCTGCGAATAAAACTTTCTGGGAGACCGCCGGGATTTTCATTCAAATCCATACGTATATAACCATCTCTGGAATTCTGGTCAAAAATGCGGTTTAATTTGATTATATTTTCATTTATATAGTACATTCTTTTTAACTTAATGGCTTATAAATCCTGAGAATGCAAATCATTATTACTTTTTACTTTTGTTCATTATTCTGTAAAACTTATAATTTGCGGAATTTGTATATCATACCCACAGGCAATGCATTCATATTTTTGTGTAACTCAAGAGAAGCAAAATTATTATCTACTATATAACATAAACATTCAAGCTCTTTGCTCTGAACATATTTAAGCAGGTGATTTAAAACTTTTGTACCAAATCCCATGCGCCTGAACTCAGGATGAACAATATTGCTTCCTATAAAAGCAAATCTATCATTCTCACCATTTATTGATGCATTGGCAACAATTTTTCCATCTTTTTTGATTATACTGCACTTACCATATCCAGCATCAAATCTTTCAAGTAATTGATTATACAAAGACTCCTTTGTGTAAATCTCTTGGTAGATTTGGTCATTCATTAATAATTCTGCGATTTCTTCTATTTCTTCCCTTTCTGCATAACATACAATATCAGAATATTCAGAATTTTCAATATCATATTTTATAGTATATTCTCTTGTCAGCGTATAAGATTGAAGAAAAGATTGGATCTTCTCACCAAACGTTTCTTCGAGCATTATTACTTCAAAATTATTATCCTTAACAAACTCAATAAATGAATTCTTGGAATAATTATCTTCTCTTGTGAAAAAATGCAGGCAAGTAAAATATCTCAGATAAACTCCATTAATTCGCTCAGAAGTCTTATCAATCCATACATCAACGTTATCATTCCCAACTCCATATTTGTATAAGTTGGTATATAAATAAGGGACTTTCAAATAATCCGATCCAAGATAATCCTTCACTGCCCGGATTTCTTCTTCTGTATAACATTTAATAATAGGCATATCCAACCTTAAAATTAATCAAATTCATATTCACTATATGGCTTGTCAGCATTAAAAATTGTCCCGTCGTGCCATTTACCTCTATCTTCTACCGGTGGGAACGTCATATAATCTCCATAATCAACTGTCAATATATTGTCATATCCCGCTGGTACAGGTACTTTAAGAATACCTTCAAAATCAAAAAACATAGTGCTTTCAAAGTCAGATTTCTTATATATTCCTTTTGGTGGTTTTAGAATAGTAGCTACAGCAACTCTAACATAATCACACTCTTGATCTTTATATTGCGTAACAATGGCATTAATTTCATCAACAACTTTTTTCGGATCCCTGTAAGGAAATTGTGCGATTCTTTCTAAATCAGTCTTTGTAGGATGTGGATTTGAGCGACGCATATGTGCCGAATTCTCCATATTCAGTCTTTTAATGGCATTATAACGCTCTTCACCTCCTTCGAGCGCCCAATTGTCTATTGGAAATATATCTAATGTTATACCTTGATTAAAACCAGCAAATCTAAATGCTGTGGATATTCCAGAAGTATTGCTATTTCTTATTTTGTTAAATGAATAAAGATACCCTTTGTCCGTATATGGTGTCTGCCAAAAGTAAGGGACTGATAATTCTTCACTTGCAATTTGATTTAAACGCTCATAATCCTCACGCATCATAGCGACATCCATATCATCGTCCCACGGTATAAAGCCTTTATGTCTGATAGTTCCAAGTAGGCTTCCTGAGAATATAAAATATTTTAGATGATGTTTTTTACAAAGAGCATCAAATTTTATCAACAAATCTAAACAAATCGCCCATACTTTTTTCCTGTCAGAATCTACTAAAAAATCATAGCGAACTTCAGGTTTAAGAAAATCTGCTGATATTATACCTTCGTTTATGATTCTTTCTACTTCTGTCATATTCAATTTTCTTTCTTTAAACTTTATAATGAAAGACGATTTTTCATAATAAAAGGTTTTACTGTTTTTGTATCTTATATTTTCATTGTTGCAAATAAGAATATGCCACATATATCTATACTTGCTGTATTTTCATTTCCATCAACAATAAATCTCCTCTATCTTCTATTATCGAAAAACCATATAGCTTATAAAAACTTATTGCTTTTTGGTTAGATTTTAGAACTTCGAGCTTAAAGGATTCGAATTTCATTTTTTTTAAATCCTTTAAAGCAAACTCTAATAGATTCCTGCCTATTCCTCTTGACTGGTATTCTTTATCTACCAATATCATTGTCAAATATGCATCTTTTTTATTCAAATCATTATTGTAATATGCTATAAAAGCAATTACTCTTCCCTTTTCTGAAAGTGAAATAATTTGAGCGTTTTCAATTATTTTTTCAACATAATCTTCCAATTTAACGGGTATAAAAATCCCATTATCTGCACTATTATGGCTACTTAATAGCTTTATTAACTCATCTTTCATATCAACTCAAATTTATCCAACATATTATTCACCTCATCCACTGAATTAAACATCAAAATATCAATAATAGATAACCAAGGCACAAAGTTATTATTAAATTGCTTATACTCTATGGGAAAAGTTTTTAGAAATTTTAATTCTATGTCAACTATAGCAAAATCCTCCTTTTTATAAAGATCTTGTCCACCTATGGCATTTATATATTGCGAGGCTTTTAGTTCTTGACAAATTGCAATAACTTTAGCCTGTGATTTTAAATAATGATCAATATTTACAGTTGAAGAAACTATTATTTCGGTACCTATTTCAAGATAATTATTAATTTGTTGAATTGAATTTACAATAAACTCAAAAAGATTATTGTGCTCTTGATACAAAAATACTGATTCGATCAATGGAAAAACATTCTGAAACTGGGGTGCCTTTCTATAATAGTTTTCAATTTTCCTTAAAGTTTTTTTATTCTGCTCCAAATAATCTGACGCTAATGATCTTTCAAAGATATCCAAATAATCAGAATCTTTTTTTATTGGTATAGAGAACATCTCATCTTTACTACCATTCAGGATCCTATTTCTATTTATCCATCCCTTTTTTGTAAATTTAATATTATCATATACAACAAACTTGTCCACCGTATTTATTAACTGGAAATAGCCAATATAAGGCATAAAGTATGGTTGCATAATGGCGAGTTTCATAATACTTATTCCTTATTTACGCTTTTTATACCTTCCTGTAAATTCTTTATGAACTCCCTAACTTTCAATGCATTTTCTTCAAGATTCTCGGATGTATCAATTTTTATAAAAGGTGTGTCCAAGCTTTGTAAGAGTTCAACAAAATCATTTTGGTTTTTAATTAACGTTTCATGAGCTTTGATTAATTCTGTTAAAGTTTTATTTTTATGTTGAGGTCTTATATGTTTTATGGTTTGGTGTCTTTCAAGAATTCTTTTGCTTATGACATCCGGATCAGCATAACAATAAACAAATGCACGATTTTTTGTAAGGTGACTGAGGTCTATCTCTTTTTTCAGATATAATTCTTTAATATTGTTTCCAAAGTTGTGAAATAATCCATCCTCCATTATTAAAGTGTATTCTTTATTATTATAAACTGCTATTATTTCTTCTTTCATATTGGAGAAAAAGAAAGTTATTAAATTAATAATATGTCTTGTATTATTCTTACTGATTACTTGTTCATATTTTTTATGTAGTATTTTATTGTAAGCCGGATCAATATCTTCAATTCCTGACCATAAATTATCATTTAGATATTTTATATACTCATTTATGCCCAACCAATTATCATCAGTAGTCCTTTGCTGAACCATGGCTTTAAAGAGTGTAGTTTTTCCTACTCCTGATATGCCAATGAACTCAATAAATAGTGGTTTTTGGTATCTTGTAACTGGTATTTCGGTAATTTTTTTGGGATTTATTTTTACTAATTTATAACCGAATAATTTTAAGAGATTTATTAGAAGTTTTTTCATTCAGTATTTATAAAGTATTTTGGAATCCTTATTTATCAATTCTGTGTATATGCTATTTGTCTATAATAATAGATACATTCACAAAAATCACGTTCTTTCTGTTTTTATATATGACCTGTTTAATATTCTTTAACATATAACACCCTATGTTTCTTATCATCAGTAATATAAGTGATACTTATTTAATTAAAATACTACAAATATTTTCAACAGTGCTTAAAGGCAGTTCAGGGTAGATTGGCAGGCAAAGTACCTGCTCGGCAATCTCACTTGCTACCGGTAAATTCCTTGTTGATGCCGATTCCAGGCTTCGATACGCGGGAAACTGGCTGATCAGCGGATAAAAATAGCGACGTGTATAGATACCATTCGTTTTTAACAGTTCATATACCTCATCCCTCGATTTCCCGTATTCATTCTTTTTTATCAGAATCGGAAAATATGCATAGTTATGTTTCACGCCCGGCATATCGTAAAGTAATTTCAACCCATCTCTGCCGGCAAGGTTTTCTCTGTATTTTTCAGCAATTATTTTTCTTTTTTCTATTGCCTGACCCACATATTTAAGCTGTAACAATCCAAAAGCTGCCTGAACCTCATTCATTTTGGCATTTATGCCCGGAGCTATTACTTTGGTTTCGCCTGCGAAGCCAAAATTCTTCAGATAATCTATCCTCTTTTTTGTTTTTTCGTCATGACATATTATAGCGCCTCCTTCAAAGGTGTTATACACTTTTGTTGCATGAAAGCTCATAGCTGATAAGTCGCCCCAGTTGCATATTGATTCGCCGTTGATCTCAACATCAAAGGCATGGCAGGCATCATAAATAACCTGTAGCCCGTAAACATCCGCTATCTCTTTTATCCTTTGAACATTACAGGGATTCCCGTAAACATGCACCGGCATAATGGCAGTTGTTTTTGGCGTGATCAGCGATTCTATCCTGTCAGGATCAATATTAAAAGTGTCCGGTTCAATATCGCAAAAAACAGGTTTTATGCCGTTCCACCACAGCGAATGAGTAGAGGCTACAAAGCTGAACGGAGTGGTAATAACCTCTCCGTTTATTTTATTGGTTTGCAATGCAGTTATCAAAGCAAGGGTTCCGTTTGAAAACAGTGAAATATATTTTACACCCAGATATTCGCACAGTGCCTGTTCCAGCTTTTGATGAAACTGCCCGTTGTTGGTAAGCCACTTGCTTTCCCATATTTCTTCAAGATAGGGTATAAACTCTTCAAGCGGTGGGAGATAGGGTTGTGTGACAGTGATGGGGGAGTATTTGATATTAGAAGATTTCATAGATGTATTTTTAATGTGTCGCTTCCGATAAATCGGGGAAATTTATTCCAATGAAAATGATTAATTAGTGCAAAAATATCGAAACTTATTACAATAAGATAATTCTGAGGATTTGTTATCTGATGAAGTTTAAGTCACTGTTATAGCGTGAATTAATTCCGTGTTATGGCTATTTTCTCTTGGATTCAATTTTCTGATTCTCCTTTTGCTTCCCGACTATTCCGCAATATCACTTCAGACCAGCCGAAAAAGATGGCATATCTCTGATCTCTTTTACAGTTTGTTTGCTATCTGAACCTGAATATTTAGTTAAAACCATTATGAAAGCCGGGATTCAATCTGTTTTTATTCTATTCTGATACCGGCTTTGGGCTTGTCTGAACGTTCTTTTGCCATTTCCCTGAACAGTGGATTTCTTTGCAGCAACTCATTATATCTTCCCTGATCAATGATCTTTCCCTTGTCCATGAAGTACAACATATCGCAGTTCATTACAGTTGTGAGCCGATGGGCTATCATTATTACTGTTCTTTCGCCTTTTAGATCTTCGATGGAGTCAATTATTTGTTGTTCAGTAATATTATCCAGTGCTGATGTAGCCTCGTCCATCACAAGTACCTGCGGGTCGTTGTAAAGGGCGCGTGCAATGCCCACCCTTTGCCTTTGCCCTCCCGATAGCCGTGTGCCACGCTCTCCTACACGGGTGTCCAGTCCTTCAGGCAACTGTGCAACAAGCTCTTCAAGTTGTGCAAGTTTAACTGCTTTTAGAACCTTTTCTTCATCAATGGCATTTTCGGGCAGCCCAAAAGCAATATTTCTTCTAAGGCTTTCGTCGCCAAGATAAATGAACTGGGGTATGTAGCCAACGTTACGCTGCCATGCCGAGATGCTTTTGTAAATATTTTTGCCGTCAACAAGGACCTCGCCCTGCTGTGGTTCGAGCAAACCCAGTAAAACATCCACAATGGTGGTTTTTCCCGCTCCGGAGGCTCCAACAAATGCAATGGCTTTTCCATGGGGAATTACGAGGCTTATGCCATTGATCGCCTGTTCGCTGCTATTACTGTATTTATAGTAAATATCGTTGATCCTTATATTATTTTTGAGCTCAAGTTTGTCCTTTTTTCTCCTGTCTTTTTCAAACTCCTTATTAAAAGGTAGCAGGTAGCTCAGGTCGTCGTAAACAGCATTCACTGAAGGCAGATTATATCGTATTTCAGTTAATGTTTGTGTTATCTTTTGTATTGCCGGCATCAGGCGGATAATTGCAACAGCGAACAGGGTAAGTATGGGAACCACATCAGCGATAGGGCGCCCTTGCAGCACCATTATAAGGGCAATAAGGATAACACCTGTAACTGCGAGAGTTTCTATCAAAGGTTTGGGGATCATTGAAATAAAATACCTGTTTTGTTGAAGCAGACTGGATTTACGAGCCATAGTCCTGAATATTTCAATGAATTCATCTTCACGGTTCAATACCCTTGCATCCTTTATACCTCCAAATCCCTGACGGGCTGCTCTAAGCATCTCACGCCGATAAGTCTGTGCCTCCCTGCCTAAGGTTTTCATTCTGTTTTGGGTCAGGAGAAGAAATGCTGCTGCAAGCCCTCCTAAAACTCCGGCCACTATTAATGTTATCAATGGTTCAACAAGTAACAGGAACACTACAACCGATGTGCCCATGATAAACTCTTTCAGGATTGACATCGTAGGTTGTAAAACGCTGTTGATCATAAGGTCAACTTCACTGGTTGTATTACGTAAAAGCACAGTGGAGTTGCGTTCAAGATAAAATGTATATGGTGCATACATATAGGCAGTCATGAGTTTATGGCTGTATATATACCTACGGTTATATATGAATTTGGCTTGTACATATCGAAAAAACATAGTGTAGATATTTTTTATAAGAAAAATACCTATTAGCCCTATACTCATGTAAATAAGTAATTGCCGTTGATTGGTAATATTCAGGAATTGTATTACCGGCCCGGCATATTTGTGCTCCATTACATGCTTTGGTTGTGCAACTACTGCAACAAATGCAGGCACAACCCCGATGCCGACTACTTCAAGCACTGCGGCGATCATCATAAGAATGAAAATTATAACGAGCTTTATTTTGTCGCTACGAGAGAACAAGCGGCGTAATTTCTGATATTCCGGGGGAAAGAGCATATAATTTAATTATTTGTGTTTTAGTAAATAATAGTAAGTGGTTGTTTTAGAGTAGGTTATGTTAGATAAGTTTGTATTTGGAATAATACAATGTGTTTCAGTGCCTTGTGTTTTTTCTTTCGGTATTATCTTTTTATCTTGAACCGCAGTATTTCCGGTAATCCTTTCTCACAGCTTCGCCCCGTCAGTTACAGGTTCAGTGCTGACTTTTTATACTAATATATTTATACTCAGTAAGTTATGACAGAGTGTCGTGTTTATCCCATAACAGCAATACTTCAGTATCACCATTCAGATATTGCTGTTTGTTTTCCGGTGTTACGATCTGATAATTGATCTCACGTTTTATCAGTTTTTCCGCTTTTGAAACCAACTGCTCAAGATTATCAATACTTATTTTATTGCCTACCAGTAAAAGGTCAACCTCGGGACTGTCAATACCTTTTGCGAAACCACCTGTTACGTATGCACTCTCCAGCCCCTGAAGCTTTTTCAGGACAAAGTCCATGATATGATCTATGCCGGTATGTTTTAAAATAAGCTGGTGGATTGGTTCAAAAAGTGAATGTTGGGTATTAGCCTGATAAACTTTTTTATTTCCCTTCATTTTTGAGGTGAGCAGTCCTGCTTTTTCAAGGCGGTTCAGTTCAAGGCGTATGGCATTGGTTGATTCTCCATATTCTGAAGCCAGATCACGAAGATATGAACTCGTATTGCTGTTCAGAAAAAATCTGAGCAGAAGTTTAATGCGTGTTTTTGATGATATCAGAGCCTGTAACACAGAAACAAAAATTTTGAGCAACAAAGTTACTCATTTTATTTAAAAAAAGAATTTTTGCTCAAAATTTAAAAGCCCTTTGCAGTTTTCATGCAAAGGGCTTGATATTAGTGAGATATACTGGATTCGAACCAGTGACCTCTTGCCTGTCAAGCAAGCGCTCTAAACCAACTGAGCTAATATCTCATTCAGGCTGCAAAATTATAAATTTCCGGTTGATTACCATGATTTTGAATTTAAATTCATTCCTATAATCCATAACTGATTGATTATAAGTGAAATGAAAATATGGTTTTATGACCCGTAAGCCCATAAGGTGGTAGGCTATTAATTTAATAAACGGGCTAAAGCCCGTTCCTATTAATTAAACCCCTTTGGGGTTTAGGGGTGGAATTGACCAAATTTTCTATAAACATACCACCCCTTCGGGGTTAACAACCTTCGAAATTATTAATCCCGGGCGCTGAGGCTCTCAAAGCGCCTGAATATTCCACCACTACATATTCTTTGATAGTTGAGTTAAAGTTCGGGGGGGTATTCATAATGCTATGATCATGAATTGCCACCGGCTTTAGCCGGTGAAAGCATTGTTAAACCAATATGTTAAACAAAGGTTAAAATTTCTTCATTTATCAATAGAATAAAGTGTACCTTTGCGCACTGTTAATACAATCTTTAAAAACTTTACTAACTAATTGAAACACTGAGTATATGAATCTAATGGAAACTATCAGGAGCAAGGCAAAGAAAGCCGGAAAACGAATTGTGCTACCTGAAGGAACTGAAGAAAGAACATTAAAAGCTGTTGATATTCTATTAAATGAGGAGATTGCAAAAATAATTCTGCTCGGAAACAAAGAAAAAATTCATTCACTGGCAAAAGACTCTGGCCTTAACAATATATCAAAGGCTACCATCATTGATCCTCAGAACAATCCGCGCAAGCATGAATTTGCTGCGATGCTTTATGAGATCAGAAAAAACAAAGGCTTGACTATTGAAGCTGCTGAAAAACTGGTGGAAGATCCCTTATATCTTGCTACTTTATTGATAAAAAACAAAGAAGCTGACGGTGAAGTTGCCGGAGCAGGCAACAATACTGCCGATGTGCTTCGTCCAGCATTTCAGATGATAAAGACCTTACCGGGGATAAGCGTCGTGTCAGGAGCATTCATCATGGTTCTTGAAAATAACAAGCATGTTCCTGATGGCTTGCTGATATTTGCCGACTGCGCTGTTCATCCCGATCCCACCGATGAGGAACTTGCGCAGATAGCAGTGAGTACGGCAGCTACCGCCCGTAACATAGTAGGTATTGAACCACGTGTAGCCATGCTTAGTTTCTCAACCAAAGGTTCGGCTAAACACCAGCTATGTGACAAAGTTATAAATGCTACCAATATTGCAAAACAGATGGAGCCATCGCTTCAGATTGATGGCGAACTTCAGGCTGATACAGCCATTGTGGAAGCTATCGGAAAAAGTAAAGCACCCGGTAGCAGCATAGCCGGCAGAGCGAATGTATTGGTATTCCCTGACCTTCAATCCGGGAATATTGCTTATAAACTGGTTCAGCGTTTAGCCGGTGCCGAAGCCGTTGGTCCTGTATTGCAGGGACTTGCTGCTCCTATCAATGACCTCAGCAGGGGTTGCTCGGTAAGCGATATTGTGAATCTAGTTGCAATAACAGCCACTCAGGCTGTTTAAACCAATTAATGAATAATAATTCAACTCTTAAACCTTATAATGTATGAATGACAGATTAGAAGATTTTAGCCTCAGCAAAACTATCAAACCCAAAAAGACTCTTCAAAAAGTAGGTGTAGTTGGCTGCGGTGCAATGGGTCAGGAAATCTCAATACTCATCAGTCAGTCGGGTATTGAAGTAGTTTTTATTGATATCAGCCAGGAACGTATTGATGAGGTATTTGAAAGGATGAACCGCTTGCTTGACGAACGTATCAATAAGTGGGGTCTGACAAATAATGAAAAGAAACTGATACTCTCACGTATCAAAGGTTCTACTGATTATAAAGCTATCAGCGATAGTGATATAGTGCTCGAAACGGTGAATACCAAGAAAAAGGGAACAAGTCTTGAACTTCGCCAGCAGATATTCAGGAATATTGAAGAGGTTGTGTCTGAAGAAACTGTTATAGCATCAAATACCGCAACTTTGATGATAAGTGAAATAGCATCGGTGTTAAAACATCCCGAAAGAGCTATAGGACTTCATTTCTTTGGCTCGGTCAACAGGGTTAAGATCATTGAAATGGTCAGAAGTGTTTTTACAAACGATAAAACCGTTGAGCTGATACAAAAATTTGCTATGATGATAGGCAGGAAGCTTATCCAGGTGAATGAATCATCGGGTAATGTAAGCACCAGAATGCTGGTTCCAATAATAAATGAAGCTTGCGAAATATTAATGGAAGGCGTAGCCACAGTGAACGATGTAGATGAAATTATGAAGGAAACTGCCGGTTTAATGAAAGGACCTTTTGAAATGGCTGATTCTATTGGATTGGACAAAGTCCTGAAATGGATGGAAAATCTGTATGCCGAGTTCGGCGAACAGAAATATAAACCATCGCCAATTATTAAGCGTCTGGTCAGAGCCAATATGATGGGGCGACGTACCGGCGAAGGCTTTTATAAATATACAGACGGAAAGAAAGATGCTAAAGGCGGCTCTATCCATAAATTAGGGCGCGAATAGTTGGTTCTTGTTAAAAACTTATTATCAGATAATCCCGAAAGACTATGAAAATTATTGTATTGAATTGTGGTAGCTCATCTATTAAATATCAACTTTTTGAAATGCCCTCGCAGGAAGTTCTGGCCAAGGGTTTGGTGGACAAGATCGGATTGAAGGGTTCGCTCATTAAGCATCAGCGCAACGATGGCGTTGAAGTGAAACTCGAAGGTGAGATCCTTGACCATCAGTCAGGTATTGAATATCTGCTTGGAGTGCTGGTGAGTGAAAAATATGGCTCAATAAAAAATGTAAACGAAATAGATGCTGTTGGCCATCGCGTGGTTCATGCCGGCGAGAAATTTGGAGGCAGCGTTGCTATAATTCCTGAGGTAGTGTCAGCCCTTGAAGAATGTATTGACCTGGCGCCGCTTCATAATCCGCCAAATCTTGAAGGTATCTATTCAATAACCAGGCTGCTGCCTCATATTCCACAGGTCGGAGTGTTTGATACTGCCTACCATCAGACCATGCCCGATTACATTTATCTTTATGGAATACCTTATTCCTTATATGATAAATACAGGATACGCCGCTATGGTTTTCACGGCTCAAGCCATCGTTATGTTTCGCAGCGTGCATGCGAAATGCTGAATGTGGATATCAAAACCCAGAAGATCATAACCTGTCATCTTGGAAATGGCGCTTCGATAGCTGCTATTAAAAACGGACAATCTATTGACACCAGTATGGGTATGACCCCGCTTGAAGGGTTGATAATGGGTACGCGTTGTGGCGACCTTGATGTGGGAGCGGTGTTGCATATTGCCAATAAAGAAGATATTGGGCTGTCAACCGTAAACACATTGCTTAACAAGCATAGTGGTATGCTGGGAATTTCAGGGATCTCGTCAGATATGCGCGATATTGAAAAAGCTGCCGAAGAAGGAAATCAGCGGGCAAAGGTTGCATTGAAAATGTACCGCTACAGGGTAATTAAATATATTGGCGCTTATGCTGCTGCCATGAACGGGCTGGATACCATAATCTTTACCGGCGGTATCGGAGAAAACGACTACGAAACCCGCAGTGAGATACTGGATAACCTTAGCTTCCTCGGACTTGAATATGATAAGGACCTTAACCACGGACTCAGGGCAAAAGAAGTTGTGTTGTCCACTGACAAGTCAAGGGTCAGGGTTCTGGTAGTTCCTACAAATGAGGAACTTGTGATTGCAAAGGATACATACGATATTGTTATAAATAAACGAAATCTGTAAGCCGGTTCTGAACACAAAGGCTTACAGACCGCAATCCTTTGTTACTGGTTTTGCCGGATAATTCCGGTTTTACTAAAAAAGGCGGATTACTGTGGATTTTATTATCCCTGCAACAATCCGGAATCATACGATATTTTACCAATAATATATTATACCCATGAAAAGAAAACTTTTACTCATCAGCAATTCTACCAATGCCGGAGAGGAATATCTGGGCTGGCCACGTAAGCATATTGTTGATTTTATGTCAGGTACGGGAATAAAAAAGTTGTTGTTCATTCCCTGGGCAGGAGTTAATCTTTCGGATGAAGGATTGAATGCTTCATTTGATATCTATGAAGAAAGAGTGAATAATGTGTTCCGCCTTCTTGGCATGGAAATTTATTCTATTCATAAGGAGAAAGATCCTGTAAAAGCTGTGAATGAGGCTAAAGCTATTGCAGTAGGAGGGGGCAACACCTTTCATTTGGTCTATATGATGCATAAAACCGGGATCATTAATGCTGTAAGGCAGCGTATTTTTGATGGAATGCCATATATGGGGTGGAGTGCCGGCGCCAATGTAGCCTGTCCTACTTTGCGAACCACCAACGATATGCCCATAATTCAGCCTGCAAGTTTTGAGTGCTTTGATGTGGTCCCGTTCCAGATAAATCCTCATTACCTTGATGCAAACCCTCAGGGGCATGGCGGCGAAACAAGGGAGCAGCGTATAAATGAGTTTTTAGCTATTAACCGTGAAATCACAGTTGTCGGGTTACGTGAAGCCACTGCTTTATGGGTTGAAAAAGGTAATATAGATCTGGTTGGAACCCGTCCTATGCGCTTGTTCAAGTATGGGCATGAACCTGTTGAATTCCAGCCCGGAGACGATATCGGGTTTTTGTTTAAGCACCTTAGCTAAAACCGGTTTTTTGAGAACCAGCGAGGTGTTATTGCAAAACTGACTTTACTGTTTTGCTGATGATTTGCAGATATTTCAGTAAACTGCTCTTCCTATTGCCTGTTTGCCGTATTTAAGTCTGATACGATCCATAGCCTGGTAAAGGCTTACCATTTCGGGCGTATCGTCGAACATGCTGATCTGCTGCATACCCGATACCAGATGGCTGAATCTGACACCTATCAGACGTATCAGCATACGGCGCTGATACACACGGGTAAACAGAGATTTTACGACCGGTATCAGCAAATGATCAAGTGATGTGTATGGAATACGCTGCTGCATCGTATGGGTGTCGAAATTGGAATATCTAACCTTAACTGTAACACATGAAGTGAGTTTTTGCTTTTCACGAAGCTGACAGGCAAGTTTTTCCGTCATTCTGACAAGCAGGTCGCTGATCATGGTAATATCGGTGGTATCAGTCTCAAAAGTAATTTCTGTACTTACCGATTTGCGTTCCGACCAGGGCTCTACAGGCGTAGGATCAATACCATTGGCTTTTTTCCATATTACAATTCCGTTTTTACCGAGTACCTTTTCAACCATTTCGGGAGGCATGCTTCTTAATGTACGAATGGTGGCAATACCCATTGAACGTAGTAAATTATAGGTTTTCTGACCTATCATCGGTATTTTGCTTATTGATAGCGGATCGAGAAATGATCTGACATTCATAAGCGGTATTTGCAGTTCTCCGTTGGGTTTGGCTATTCCGGTAGCAATCTTTGATACGGTTTTATTAACCGATAAGCCCACCGATATCGGGAGCCCTGTATTCTTTATAATATTCTGGCGGAGTTCCTGTGTCCATTTCATGGAACCAAAAAAACGATCCATACCGGTAATGTCGAGGTAGTGTTCATCAATGGATGCTTTTTCGAACACAGGGGCTTTTTCGGCAATTATTTCAGTAACCATACGTGAGTAACGCGAATAACTTTCCATGTCGCCACGTATATAAACTGCGTCAGGACAAAGAATACGTGCCATTTTTACGGGCATTGCCGAATGTACACCAAAACGTCTGGCTTCGTAACTGCAGCCGGCCACTACACCACGGTCTGACATACCGCCAATTACAACCGGCACACCAATCAAGCGGCTGTTGTGAAGCCGTTCGACCGATACAAAGAAAGTGTCGAGGTCCATGTGGACAATAGTACGGCGTTCGGTATTATCAATTATGTTGTTCATTTCTGAAGAAAATCCGGACTGAAGGATATATTATTAAAAAATGTATTACCTTTGACGAAAATTTAATCATTTAAACGGCGATAATATAATCAATTTATTCATTGATTGTATCATAAATGGGATTAAAATTTTTAAAAAATATGATATTCTAATGAAAATGAGGGATTTATATAGGTGTTATTAAGCGGGTTTATGTTGTATTACAATTTTGTTTCACTATAAAAGATCACAGTCATGTATTTAGCAGGTAACATAAAATTATTGCGCAAACGTCGCAGCCGTACTCAGGACGATGTGGCTTTTGCCTTGAATATGAAGCGTTCCACCCTTAGTGGTTATGAAAACGGAGTAGCTGAACCTGGCGCTGAAGCTCTTATTGCCCTGTCGAAATATTATAAAATATCAATTGACACACTGCTGAAGGTTGATTTGTCGAAACTACGGCCAAGTGAACTTTCTCAGCTTGAAAGAGGATATGATATGTTCTACTCGGGTGAGACCCTTAGGGTGCTGGCTACAACCATTGACTCCAAAAATGAGGAAAATATTGAGCTGGTCAATGAAAAAGCCACTGCCGGTTATACTACCGGCTTTGCTGATCCTGAGTATATAAGGATACTGCCTACATTTCAGTTGCCTTTTCTTTCAAAACAAAAGAAATACCGCACCTTTCAGATCAGCGGCGATTCAATGTTGCCAATTCCTGATGGTTCGCTGGTAACAGGAGAGTTTGTGCAAAACTGGACTACTATACGTGATGGTCATGCGTACATAGTACTTACAATTGCTGACGGACTTGTTTTTAAGATTCTGCATAATCTTCTGGAAACCGAGGGTAAACTGCGGGCTTTTTCCCTTAACCCTTTGTTCGAACCCTATGATATTGAAGGAAAGGATGTAAGAGAAGTCTGGAGATTTGTTCATTATATAAGTTCGGAGATACCACCGCCCAATTTAACCAGAGATGCACTTGAGGATACAGTATTGCAACTGAAAAGGGATGTGGATATGATAAAGCGTGAGATCAGCTTTAAACCTCAGGTATTGCCTTTCCCTGACAAATAATATCTGTGCATTAAATAAATCAGGGCATAAAAAAAAGCAGCAGATAATCACCCCATCATCTGCTGCAAAAGGAGAACAAAACAGAAAAAAGCAGTTTCTTAATTTATTAAATTATGCTTGAATTAACGACTTGCGAAAACTACGGCGTATCGTCTTCCCATAGTGGTTGCCAAAATTTTCCTCACACCAGTTGCGAAGTTTAAGTTTTTCTTCCTTTTTTCCTTCACCCATCCACATGAGAATTTTCCGTAATTCCTTTCCAAACAACGTTTCATCAAAGCTGTATTGCTGTAAAATATATTTTGACAATTCAAACATAACCCTGTGTATTTATTATTAATCAACACTCGATATAATAGTAAAAACCTTGCCATAGATTACAATCTTTAAATTAATTTTTATAGTCCTGAGTATCAGTGAGATATAATTAAGAAAAGAAAGAAAAAATCATTAGTTCTGAATTGGTTGTTGATTTTTTCCACAATTTGGGGAAACGATGTGAGGAAAAGTGCTAATAATACACAACTTCGCAGCCGGGAACAGCAGCTTTGAAACGGTTTACAAAAAACCTTAATACCCTTGTATTATAACATCTCAAAAGTTCAAGTTCCTTAAGATTCTCCAAAGGACGCAGACTTATTATTTTTGTATTGTTACAATCCAACTGCCTCAGCGAAGTGTGATTTCCAAGAGGTTTCAGGGCGGAGACCTGGGTGCCGGCTATGTTTAATATTTCCAGATTTCTCAGATTTTTAAGATCATTTAGATTTTTTATCAAAGTGTTCGAACAATCAAGGATCGTCAGTTCAAACAGTTTGCCGAGAGGTTTGATATTGTTTATCGGATTGTTTGAGCAATCCAGTTCCTTTAGGTTTTTAAAGTTTTCCAGAACCGAAATATCGTTAATTGCCAGGTCGCTCATTTTTAATACCTGTAAACGATGGAAATAAATCAAAGGGTCGAGGTTTTGAATGCCGCGGATTTTATTCAGATCCAATTCTTTGATATCGGTTAGTTTATGAAGTTCAATACGCGAAGGCTCATATCCGCCCGCTATATGCTGCTCAAAAATATTCTTCCAGACCGAAGGCAATGAATGCCACCATGCTGTTAAGCTATCTGTTTGAAATACAATAGTTACATTAGGATTGGATTCATAAACTCCTGAAATTTCTGATCTGTCAATACCGGTATTATCACATAAAACCGTTTCAAGATTATTAAGTGAATTAAATGGCTTCAATGATTTAACGGGAGTACGGTCCATATCCACGTATTTCAGCCGCTGAGCCGTACCAAGCGGTAATATGCTCTCAACAGGAGTGTCAGAAATATTCAGGGTCTCAATTGATCTGTGTCCTGCCAAAACCGAAATATCCGAAACTCCTGTAGCAGATATGTCAAGCTCGGTTAGTTCAATGTTCTCCCTTAATGCTTCGATATTCGAAATGCCTGTATTTGAGGCATTCAGTATCCGTAATCTTGGAAGTTGGTTCAAAGGAGTAAGATCAAATATCTCAATACGACCATTAATATCTATTCTGCTGATATTTGCTACTTCATGTAATTCTTCACGGGTGGGCTCATCGGAGAGGGGTACAATTTCCCTGAAAACATCTTTCCAGATTTGCGGCAGTGTTGTCCACCAGTCAGTGAGTGTTTGCGATTCATAAATAACCAGAACATCAGGGTTGTCCTGCATGAACTTATTAGCCTGATCACGTTTTATTCTGGTTCTGTCGCAATAAATCCTTTTTAAAGAGGGAAGGTTCACCAGTACTTGTATGTTGCTGATATTGGTACCTTCAATGAACAGATACTGCAGATCGTCCAGTGAAGCAAGCGGCTCGAGGTCAGCAATTTTGGTATTGTCAGCATAAAGACTTTTAAGTAGTTTAAGCTTACCCACATCCTCAAGCTGATAGATCATGGTATTGGAAATATCGAGGATATTCAGGTTTTGAATGTTTTCAAGAGGGGCGAGGCTTAGTATCAGAGTGCCGTTAATCTTCAGATCCCTTAAAGAATTCAGCCCTGCCAATGCATCAAGTCCGGTAATATTGGTATTTGACAAATAAAGCCTTTCAAGCGAGGTAAATGAGGGTATCAGACTTAAATCGCTTATTGCTGTGTTGCTTGCATCAAGGAATTTAAGGCTGACTGAATGACGTAAAGGATCAAGACGAGTTACGGCAGTACCGTCTATCAGAATGCTTTCCAGTCTTGTCAGATTACGTATTGGCGTAAGGTCGTCAATAGGGTTCCCGCTTAAATTCACTGACCTTAACTCAGTTAATTTGCTTAAAGGTTCAATATCAGTAAAAACAGCCTGATTTGAAATATCAACTGATTCGGTTTTCCATATCCTGCTTATTTCCTGATATATCTGTCTTGTATTTGCATTAATGGTGTCAGCTTTGCGATATTCCATTACCAGATCATCAATCACTGAAACCTTATAGCGCTCAATTGCCAGCCATTTATCACTGAAATCGGTTATGTTTCTTAGCTGGTATTCATTGTTTATAAAAATATCTTTTGCAAAATAAGAACGCCAGTCAGAACTCAGGCTGACCCACCAATTGTGCATGTCTTCTTTCTCATTCAGCTTATTGGTATATATACTCGCAATTTTCAGGTCGCGTTTATCCGGGTCAAGATTGATTTCAATATAGCGGGTTAAGTTGTTATAAATGGTATCGCCCTCAGTACCAATTCCTTTAAGGTTACGGGTGGTGGTTACAAGAAAATAATTATTGCCAAGGTTATTAACATTGTAATCAATGGATTCGATAGTAAAAGTAAAAACAGCCTGCCTGAAAAAGAAATCTATATCTTTCAGATATGCCTGAACATTTTTATTTGTTACGGTAAATCGTCCTTCAATCAGATCATCTTCGATCTGTACTTTGTCCGAAGCAAAAAACTTCAGATAACTTTCGTTTATGATTACTTCTTTTTCTCTTGCGCTTACTTTGGAGTTCCCGAGAGAGTTAAATGAGAATTCCATGAACCTCACCAGTTGCTCACTTTGTTGTTTGAAATCCTCTATATCTTTTTGTGAAAGCGAGCCGCGCATATTATTCCCTTGTCCCAGTGAAACAAAAGGAAGAAATATCAGCATCATAATACTGATTAATATGCCGGAAAAGCTCCTTCTATTCATAATAAATATATTTCAGCAGCTCACTTTTCTTTGATTCATCAAAGTCAATCAAACCTGTGATCAGCCAGCCGGAGTTAGGTCCACTCCGACGAATCTCAGAAAGCTCAAAATACCACCCCGGAACCTGAAAGAAATGAAATTTTACACCATTGACATTTTGAAAAATTAGATTTTGCTTTTTCACTTCATAAAGGAAAACCGAAAGATAATCCGGTTTATAACTTTGCGAAGTGTATTGGGTAACCTTTCCTGTTTCTTTAAAGACTTTTATAAGGTTCATGAAATCGAGTTCATGACTCAGCGGATGAATGAACCTGAGCTTACCGTCGCTCTCATCAGAAAACAATTCCCTGAAAGGTTTGAAGAAAACATTGGTAATTACCCATTTATATCCCTGATTTTCTTCTTCAAGTTTCAGAAATAAAGTTGCTTTGGTATTTTCTCCGTAATACAAAAATTCTGTTGATACTTCTGCAAACCAGTCTCCATTATGAAAATCGAGAAAAATGGGTTCTTCATCCTTAGTTACATTGTAGATGAATTCGTTTTTCTGATCTTTATCAATAAACTGACTTTCAAGGTCAAATATCATCTGCAGATAGTTTTTTCTTACAGTGATACTCCGGTAGTTAGGATCGCTGGCGGGAAACCTGACTCCCGAAACGCTTTCTTCACCGTTGAAGCGTCTGAAAAATTGGTTTATCTGTTTGGTTTGAGCAAATAATGAAGCCTCATCGCCGAGATAATGCTCAAAACTCTGCGCCCATGACGATGCAGCGCAAAACAGAAGTATGATCAGAAATAATTTTGAACGTATCATGGAGTAGTTTCAGTAACCCTGATATCGCCAAGAAGTACATCCCAAAAGCCAATAAGCCGGCCACCTATCTGGGTTTCCTTGCGTTCGACATACACAGTAATGTCTTTTCTGGTGGTGTCGCGGTAAACCATTTTTTCACCAACAATACCCTCAAATTTCTGGTATATTGTTATCACACCAACATATCTTCCATCAGGCTGACGAACCAGATCGCTGATATAATGAATGTCGTACCATTCTATTTTAACCCTGTCGTAATTCAAAGCCATAAGTCTTTCAAGATATTGCCTTACGCCATAATAAGTAATTTCAGGGCGGTAAAGCGATGAAACACCCATTTGGCTTCCTTCAGCAAATAATTCAAGGGTGCGTTCAATTACGCGGTTGGCTTCAGCCCAGGGGGTGTTCTTACTACCTATGATAGAAATATATTTGCTCAGATCGCGGACTTTTTCAAGAGCCAGCGAATCAATTGCCTGTTTGCGTGCAGGACTGATGTCATTGTTCTGGGCATTCAAAACCACCGGTAAGGATGCCAGCAGTAATACTATTAAAAATATTTTGCTTCTCATTGTGTTCAGTTTTAATATCTTGTTTTTAATTCAAGTTCTGTAATTTTTCCGGCAGCATTATATCTGACATTCTCAATGTCGTTATTATACCTTTTCTGATCTTTGAGCAACTCAAGATATTTTTGAATTGTTGTAGGACGGTCGTAATCTCTTGAATCACCTTCAACATTGATCAGGATTAGTACGGTTGCATTGGGAGATTCAAACAGCTTGAGAGTTTCAGCAATTCTTTCATTTGCCTCACGTAAATTTGGCGCGTTGGCAATATCAATCAAAGCCTGTTGTAAAGGAACTGTTTTGATGGTTTTCTCTTTCTCCAGCCTTTCCTTTTCAAGCCTTTCTGCTTCGGCGCGTTGCCTGTCTTCATCTAATTTTTTCTGATATGCAGCCCTGTCGCGTTTGAGTTTTTCTTCAGCTTTGGGTATCAGGGCTTTAACTTCTTTATCATCAAGGTTCAGATCTTTGACTTTTTGAAGTTTCTGCTCTTTTACATCTAAAGCAATAAATCCGTCATCATTTATTATCTCATGAAGATCGGCTTTAGCCTGTTCAATTTGCGCCAGACGTGCTTCCTTGGCATGTTTTTTTGCCAGTTTTTTTTGGCTTGAGCATGAGGTTGTACCAAATGTAAAAATACCTGCAATTGCAATGATGAGAAGTTTGTTCACAAACAGCAACGAGTTCAGGCTTTTACGCTGCGATACAGATTTGGATTTAAATTTTTCCCAGTTCATCTTTTTTTGGATTAAGTGGAATAATTTGTTTGTTAAAATTTATATTCAGGGTTAAATATTTAAGCTTGTTCAACCTTTTTGCATATCTTAACGAGAAAGCTGTAGTGCTTATTGTAAATTGAATTTCAGCAATAATAATTGTTCAGTAATTCAATAATTGTGACGTGACAATGAAAAAAATGTGCCACAAATGAAAAAAAGACTGTTTGCGCCATGGACTTTGCAAACAGTCTTATAAATGAAAACAAAAATTAACTGAGTATCAGTTGCTTATGCTAAACTTAAGAATTTGGTTCACTATCAGTATTCTAATAAACAAAGAAATATTTAAACCATTTATTAGTGAAAAAAGCAAAATATTTAAAAGAACATAACTTTTTTACTCACTGAAAAATCTGATCCCGTAATCCTTATTATATAAATGCCGGGATGTTGGGAGCAAGGCAAAGTATAATTGTTCGAACCTTTAAGTACCTTGCTGTAAACAGGTTGACCCAGTATATTATAAATGCCTGCAACTACGGGCTCATTGGTATCAACTTTTATATAGATAACGTTACGCCCATTACTTATCTGTACATCTGGGATATCAGATATTTCTGCAATTCCTGTAAGCAAAGTCCCTGAAAACATAACATCATCAAATCTCCAGGTACCTGTGGGAGAATAATTACGGTTATCGCGTGTGGCCCTGTAAGCTTCATCTGCCTGCCAGCTTATATTTGGTTCCTGCGGATCAGTAAAAGGAAAGGGAGAAAAGATTGAAAGTATCCGGATTCCAAAATTTGGGTTATTGCTTGCTTCAGTAATACCTGAAAAATCAAATTCAAGATGATTGAAAACGTCATGAGGAGGTCCGTTAGCATAAACATGATGTTCTATCCAGTTTATTCCATCAATTGTGTATTTCATTGAAACAAACCGGGAGGCAGTACCTGAGTTTCTGTGGAAATAGGAAACATGGATGTTCTCAAAACCTTCAGTACTAACATCAAACTGAACACCGGCAGTGCCTGAATTTGTTTCCTGAGCCGGGTAATTAAGTGTGTTCCATCCTATATCAGGTTCTCCGGTTAATCCTTTTCCCCAGGTAAAGGTGTTATCGCCGATATTTATTGCTGTTCCGTTTCCAATTGAAGGGATAAGCGTTTCATTGTTAAAATCCCATTTGGCTATTATATCCAGAGTTCCCGGAGGACAGATATTGGCAGCTCCGAATGATGGTTCATCAAGAAAGATAAAATCACCATAAGCATTTGGGCATCGTCCCATTGAAATATCGCTGCTTTGTGCGCCAAACGCTACATTATCAATTATTTCTCCTGCACCGTTACTTATGTATATTGCATCGCCATCCGATGACAGCTTGAAGTTGCAATGTATAAAGCTCTCAGTTGAAGGCATTTCATCAGCAAAAATTACCAGATATCCTTTAGGAGGGACTAAAGCATTTTGGGGAAAAGCAAACTTGGTAAGATTATTATATTCGTCGCTCATAAATAGCCCGAATAAACTTAAAGTGTCGCTGGTAGTATTGAATAATTCTATCCAGTCAGCATATTCTCCGTATTCGTTCATTACACCGCTGGTATTTTGCGCAAGGAACTCGTTTATTACAACTTCTCCCTTAAAAGGTGTTGTTATATCAATGTTGATTGAATAATATTCGTGTTCAGCCCTGGCGGGACTAAATACAGCAGCCTCATTATTGAGTGCTGTTACATAATATTGAGCAACATTTGAGTTTAATACAAACGAGGCGGTATAAATACTACTTCCCGATTTTGAAGCAGACATTTCAACTCTGCTGAAATTGTTAACTGAACTAAGACGATAATGCAGGTAAACTGATGTTGCATTTGAAACCTCAGCCCGGATTGTAACCAAAGAATTAAATACAGGGTTCGGATCTTCGGGCTGAACATTGGTTACAACAGGTGCTGCGGCAGTGTATTCAGGAAGCGTATTAAGGTATTCCAAACGTGCACTCATGAGGTTTTGAATACCTGGTACAAAATAATTCAGAACCGGGTAATCGGTGTTCATGCCATTAAGAAACTGTTCGTAGGTAAAGAATTTATTTTGGTCGCTTTGCAAAGCAGTGTCAATTATCTGCTGAAACTCTGCTGCTTTGGTAAGATATTCCCCGCTGACAAACATCTCATTGGCGATGGTTTTTAAATGAGCAAAATACTTTTTTCGGTATTCTGGCTTGTTCATTACAATATTTATCAGTGGCCAGTACGGGTCGTTAGCGTGGATTGAAGGCGGAAGCTGTTTCATTTGTGGAATGGTTAATCCCCCCATACTTGTATTTGAGTTTCCAACATATGGAAATCCGCCAAAACTCATGTTCAGATCCCAGATTATGGGGTTAAAACGCTGGTTTGCACCTTTGTACAGGTAATAATTTTGGGCAAAAACCCCGGAATAGCTGTCAAGGTTAACGAGCAGGGAGTTAAAAGCAAGCATCCATATTACCCTGTCCATATCCAGAATGGTTTCAACTTCATCCTGATTGTTTGTAACAATATCACAAAGTTCCACAAGCTCATTCCAGCCATAATTCGATTTAAGCTTGTAAAGGTTAAAATAGGCTGACGAGTCGGCATTAGGTATGTATTTCAGGTTGCTTTTCATCATAGGTGTAGGATTATCAATAGGATTACACTTGATCAGAGCGGTGCCTGAAATATTAAAATTCCTTGAGCAGTATGCTTTTCCTATATGCTCAACATTGGTGTACAAACCTTTGTATTCGTTATTAATATAAACCTGAGCGAAATTTGCCCGCGGTACTATCATGTAATGCCCGATTACATAGTACGACAATGCTTCTCTTATCATGGAAGGATCAGCAAAACCATTTGAGAGCTTTATGTCTTTTATTCCCTGATATGATTGTGATTTATAATGGTCCAATTCAATTTTCAGAGGATTTTTTACAAAAGAAGGATCATAGGAACTGCTGCCCTTGTATCTGACGCCAACAGTGTCAATTGGAGTGCCATTGATCTTTATCAGATCAGCCCTGATATAACCACCTGCTCCGGCTTTTGCTGTATCAAGCTGATATTGCCAGTCAGGCTGGGAAAAGAAAATTTCAATTTTTTGTATTACATCGGGATCATAAAACGTTACCTGAGAATAAGCAGGATGAAAAATATAGAAATATAATGCCAGCAAAAAAGCTGTGGTTGTGTATAGTTTTCTCATGGTCTAGTTAATTATAAGTTTTGTTGTGGCAGAAAAATCATCCTGTTTTATTACTACCATATATAATCCCTTGCCTAATGAGCTTACGTCAAGTACCGGCTTTACTGAAGGTTCCAGTACTCGTATCATAACAACTTCTCCTATGGTATTGTAGATAGTAATTTCACTTTTTAAGTCAGATCTCAGATCAATCTCAAATGTTGTGCTAACCGGATTTGGAAAAATCCGAAATGAGCCATTAATATCCGGGTCAGAGATACCAACATAAAGACAATCAACACACCACCCAAAACATATAGGTTCCAGAACAATGTCCTCTTCTTCTTCAACTTCAATTTGTCTGTTTCCGTTTACAGTGCAGTCGCCGGTGATAATTTCTGCGGCGTCAGGGGTGTTCCCGTTATAGTATTTGTATTCATAAGTGCCGGGATATACAAAACAGATGGTTTCATAAATCTGATCAACAAAATTGTAAAGTCTGGTACCTGTTGGTTCCCATCCCTGGAAATCACCTGCAATATGAACGCCTTCAGGGGCTATTTCGGCTTCTCTTTCCAAATTTACAAGAAACCTGACCAGATACATCCCGGCCGGAGCATTGCCGCCAAAGGTAACAGCACCGATAAAAGTGGTGTCATTGGCTAATGAATCAACATAGATCCATCGGTTATCATTGAAGTCATAACCTACTCTTGACTCGAAAGGTACAAACTCGGTTTCATAAAACTGATCGCCATTTATGAATCTGTACTGGTATAACTGGAAAGCAGGTATATCAACAATTACACTGTATATGTCAGTTTCACCTTCTCTTTCCATTGTTGTGGAACCCGGGTCCCAGTCTTCGGGATAGCCGGCAAGGACCTGGAAATTGCCTGTTACGTGAACTCCGTTTGGGCTGACTTCAAAAAAGCTCATGTCAACGGCAAATTTTACTTTTTTTGCGAACGCTGTGACCGAAAGGAACATCAGCAGAATAAATGTGAGTTTTTTCATGGTTAGATATTTTTGATGGGTTTTATTTAAGTATTATCAGTTTTTGAGTTGAAATACCTTTATCACTATGTATTCTTAAAAGGTAAATCCCATTTTTAATGTTTTCAAGGCTCAGAACAGGGGTGTCTGGAAATACAGCAATTATATTGCCTTGTAAATCAATAACATCGGTTCTAAGAATATTGCCGGCATTAATGGTTACTGTGTTTTGTGCCGGATTAGGGCTTATGGAAATCTCATTCTGACTTGTAGTGATGCTTTGGTTTTGCAATTCTGTTTCTTTTGTCTTTGAAGCATCAGTAGGGACTAATTCATTGGAAATACTGAAAGATTTCAGTTCAAAATGTGCCATCAGATCGCGATTACCGGTTACTTCAAAGGTATATTCACGCTGTCTTGACACAACATCGCCATTTTCTGTCCAGAATGTGAATTTGCAGAATGCTTCAGGCAGGGCTGTAAGGGTAACTGTTTCACCGACCAAATAGGTTCCTGTTCCGCTTATTTGCCCGTATTTTGGATAGTTGGGTACTGCAGTAATATTGCAGGTAGCTGTAGGAGTGAATCTTACGCCCTTTGAATGCACGTAAAAATTATAGCCTTCATCAGTAATTCTGACCAGATATATACCTTCTTCAGTTGGCTGATAGGTTTGTTCATTTGCTCCTTCAATCAGATTTCCATTTCTGAACCATTGATAAGTAACTGCTTCAGTACAAATAAGAGTGTTATCCTCAATTGAGATTTCCGGAATATCAGGAGGCAGGTTGTTAATATAATGTTCACTATACCTGAATGCCTTAGGTGCCATTCCGTTAATTTGTTTTGACCAGACTGTGGAGCCGGCTTCATTAACTTCATAAAGAAGTCCCGATGTGGTCATTGTAACAAATAAATTCCCATTCGGAAGTGACTGACTTCCTCCCTGTCCGTAACTGCCGCCATTACAGGCATGTCGTATTGTGTATGTAGTAGGTAAATATGCAGCACCCGGGGTTATGGTGTAATTATAATCCTCACGCGGAGGTTGGATCTGATCAATTGATGATTGCATTGACGAAACACCTCTGTTGTTAAATGCAGCAAGCCATCCGGCATTGGGCAGTCCGTCAGGAATCCAGCGTCCGTCGTGAACAATATTGAAAATAGTAGGTCCCTGTGCCTGATAAGCCGTGGGATTTCCCCAGCGATATAAAAATCTGCCGCCTTTTCCTGAATTTCCTCCTGAACCTGTAGCAGCTTCTTCAGTAGTTGTGCTATGGTCAATAACATAGATCTCATTAAGATTGTGTGAACTGAAAACGATCTGGTCGAGGATGGGGTTATAATCTATTCCATTCGCATGTATCCAGTCTTTTGCAATTTTGTAATTGATATTTAATCTGTCAGGATGGTCAACAATGGTTGTTTCATAATTATCCTTATTCGGATATAGGTTCTGAACAAGATGATCCCATAAATGCCATTCCCATACAATTTCTCCGGTTGTAGGTCCTGTTTGTTTGACCTCTACAATTTTTTCCGACCATATTGTAATATTTGACGAACATCCTGCCTGACTTGCCTGTGCCGGAGTTTTTGACTCGTAGGCAATTAGTAGCACATTTCCATTGGGCATGGGACAAATATCATGGTGCATTGCGTAACTGGTAGTACTGTAAACAAAATCCCATACCACATTTCCGTTCCAGTCAACTTTCTGTAACTTACCGGTTTGTCCTCCTGCAAAAAATGAGTTGGGGCTGTATGCGACAGTGCGTAGCAAATAACCTCCCGGCAGTAGGTATGATGAATAACCGGTTCTGTTTGCTGAATTGAATGTCCAGGTATGATATACTGATCCATTCATATTCAAAAGATAGGCTTTGGTTGAGTTACCGGTACTGTAAAGTGTGTAATCTCCCCAGCTCTGAGCTGTTGCAGAAGCTGAAAGCGCTGTTAAAGCACAGAAAAGCAAAAAGGTGTAAAGTCTGTTCATACAAAAATGTTTAGTAAAACCGGATGTTTAGGCTTATGGCATATTAGACAAGGTTCTGTTGAAATACTTGCGAAAAAGCTCTAAAGATCATATATGGGTAATGCCATAAGCTGTAAGGTTATTGATTAATTGATTTTGGTGTGAAATATTAAATATTTGTTTATTGACTTTTTAAGAAAAACCTTACAAAACTATCAAATAAAATGGATTAACCGTTGAGAATGCAGGAAATAATCATAATGAAAGGATTTTCTTCATTGATCGCTCATAAAAACATAACAAGTTAAGCGCCCAGTTGTTGCCAGAGTCTCCTGGCCTGATACTGGGTGTACTCAAGTATTCCAGTTTCATCAATTGTTTGCATGACCTTGTTTTTAACGATTAGCTTTCCATTGCTTATTACGTGTAAAACATGGTTTGAGCGCAAACTAAAAACAAAATGCCTTAAGAAATTATCCTTGCTGACCGGGGTAGGGGAGTCGTAATCCAGCACTACCAGATTGTTATTTCCATCACCGGCGAAATTATTGGCTTTCAGATAGCGATGAACATTCCGAAACCTTTGGTATGCAGAAACGAAGTTGATATTATCCGACAACTGTCCGGCAAAAAATGCGCTTTGTGCACTTTGCAGCATATCGCTGTGCATGCCGTCAGTTCCAAGCATTATCTTTGCAGGATCTAATCCTTTGCAATTGAATAAACCAACTTTGTTGTTCAGATTGCTATCCATATTTTGTGCAACATAAGCTTTACTGTTGTTTATTATACTTCGTTCGTTGTCATCAAGGTGTAAAGCATGAACGAGTATGGTTTTTGATGAATCCAGAACACCCGATGCCGCTAGCCTTTCAACTACCCTTTTCCGGTAGGTCTGAACACAATGCTGCTGATCGTATTCGTCTTCAGCTACATGAATGTGAACACCGGTATTGTATTTAACAGCCAGCTCTGCTGCCTTTTTCAAAGTATCATCGCTTATCGTGAAAGAAGCATGCAGACCAACCAGCCCCTGATATTGTTGCAGATGCCTTTCGTTTTCTTTAAGACCCAGTTCCGCTTTCTCCAACCCATCACGATCTGTTATTTCGTAGCACAACAAATGGTTTATACCTGCTTTTTCGAATGCCTTTGCGATTATTTCCAGAGATCCATCAATAGATCCCGGCGATGCATGATGATCAATCACAAATGTTGCACCTGCTTTAGCACATGCAATAGCAGTAGCCAGGGCGCTTGCTTCTATTGTTTCCTTGTCAAGTACCTTATCAAGTTTCCACCATATATACTGAAGTATTTCCCTGAAATTACGGGGCTGTTTTTCAGGAGGAGGCATTCCGCGTGAAAGAGCCGAATAAACATGATGATGCCCTACAGCAAATGACTTAGTGACAAATTTACCCTTGCAATCAATTATCTGAGCGTTTTCGTTTTTTTCAAATTCTTCTGACACATCGGCAAATATCAATGCCTGGGTTTCCCCTTCAGGAACTATTATATGAGTGGGCTTGAAATCCAGAGTTTCCCAGTCAATGTATGTTGCATTTTTTAGAATTATAGCCATTGTGGATTTGTATTGAGATTAACATTATTTTAAAAGCAGATGATTTTTTGAACAGGTTGAGTTCCAGATATTTGTAAATGGTTCAAAAAGCATTTTATCATCTTTTTTCTTTATTCGGCTGTTTTATTGGCTCCAAAGGCAATTTGGTGCGTTTTATCCTATCAAAAGAATAAAAGGCATTAGCTACAGCGGCTGCGGTAGGCACAAGGCCTATTTCCCCGATACCCTTTGCACCGTAAGGTCCTACCGGATCTTTAACCTCTATCATCTTCACAACTATTTCAGGTGTTTCGTGAGCCCTCAGGATTTTAAGATCCTTCATTTTGTCACTTACCAGAAATCCATCTTTCATTGGAAGGTTTTCACTTAAAGCATAGCCCAGCCCCATATGTACACCTCCCTGAACCTGTCCTTCAAAAAGCATAGGATTAATGATTTTTCCACCATCATGGGCAGCGATTATTTTCTCAATTTTCCCTTTTTCATCAAGAATACAAAGCTGAGCGGCATATCCGTATGAATAGTGGGTTATTTGTTCTACTCCTGGAGTTCCGGGTTTTGTTGTCCAGTCGCATATAAACTCACCCCGATAGGATTTCCCTGCAAGTTTATCGAGAGTGTTGGTTTTTAAATCTTCTTTCAGTGGTTTGGCAGCATTTATAATTGCCAGACCAAGCAAGGCAGTAGCCCGCGATGAGGTTGTCATTCCGGTTGGAATTCCTGCGCTGGTGTCAACTATTACATCAATTACCGAGTGGTCAATTCCTGTTTCCTGACATAAAGCCTGAATGGCAATTGTATGAACTCCCTGACCCATTTCAGTCCAGCCATGTTTTATTATGACTTTTTTATCCGATATGATTTCAATGATAACTTTCGACTCGTCAATCATTCCATTTCCTACGCCCGAATTCTTGATTCCTGTTGCAAGTCCACAGAACACAGCTTTTTTATAATCTTCTTTTATCGCGTTCAGGCAGGCTCTTATCCCTACACCATATACCTTTTGACCTGTAGAAGTGCTCAGTCCGTCAATCAATGCATTGTTATATCTGAATTCCCAGCGGTCAAATCCACCTTTGTTACAAATATCATCAATACAGCTTTCAAGGGCAAAATTTATCTGGTTTGCACCAAAACCCCTCATTGCACCACAAGGGATATTGTTTGTATAAACAGTACGGGCTTCAATAACTACGTTAGGAATATAATATCCTCCTGTAGCATGTCCGGCAACCCTTTCCATAACTTTTGCACCTACCGATGCATAGGCTCCGGTATCACCGGTTGCTATAAGTTTCATTCCGGTCAATCGTCCGTTTTCATCAGCGGCTATGGCTATATCCATATATACCGGATGCCTCTTCGGATGAACCCGGATACTTTCACTTCTTGTAAGGCTTAGTTTTACCGGTTTCTTAAGTAGATATGAAAAGAGTGCAACATGAGCCTGAACACTTAAGTCTTCCTTGCCTCCAAACCCTCCTCCGCTTGAAACCTGAATAACTCTTAATTTCTCTTCCTTAATACCAAGAACCGGAGCTATCTGACGGCGGTCTTCATATACCCCCTGACTTTGACTGTATAAGATCAAACTTCCGTCATCGTCGGGAAGGGCAATAGCTGCTTCTTTTTCCAGAAATGCATGTTCTATGCGTTGGGTTTCATAAAAATCCCTTGTAGTATATGCAGCATTGTCAAAAGCTTCCTGAACATTTCCTCTGTTGAAATAAGTGGTTTCAAACAGATTTGGCCTTTCAGGATGCACCCTTTCGCCTTCAATAGCTTCAAAAACATCAGTAACAGGCTTTAACACTTCATATTCCACCCTGATAAGCTCAGTCGCTTGCCGCGCAATATCCTCAGTATCAGCAACTACGCCTGCAATTACATCTCCGATATAATGCGTGGTTTCGCCCTTGCCTGTCATTACCGGCCAATCTTTTAAGATCAGTCCAACTTTATGTTCACCGGGGATATCATCAGCAGTGAATACTCGATGAACACCCTGAAGTTTAAGTGCCTGAGAATAATCAATGTTTTTTACGATTGCTCTTGGATGATCGCTGAATTTCAATGCTGAATACAGCATCCCGTCGAAGAACATGTCGTCCACAAATTTCCTTTTTCCCAGGGCGGTTTCATAAGCCTGATATTTGGGTAAAGTAACACCCACTTTTGCTGATGTGTATGAAATCTCAGACTTTCGGTTTGATAAAAGTGCTTCACCGGAATCGGAAATGGCCTCTTCAATTTTTTTATATCCGGTACAGCGGCAGATATGCGGCTTGATTGCCTGACGAATTTCTTGTAATGATGGCGTAGGGTTTTTCTGCAATAATATTTTCGTTCTTCCGATAAAACCCGGAATACAGAATCCGCATTGTACAGCTCCTTTATTTACAAAAGATTTGGTGATGGCATCCACAACATACCCGGGAAATCCTTCCATAGTGAATATTTCAGCACCTTTCAGATTTTTCATTTTTGTAAGACAGGCAAGTTTAGCCTCGCCATTTATCTCTACAGTGCACGCTCCGCAGATACCCTGCCCTGAGCATCCATCTTTTGTAGCAGTGAGGTGTTTATCCTTTCTTAGAAAATCAAGCAGGCTTCTGTCAGGATTATCCTGATATTCAACGGTTTTGCCGTTAAGAGTGAATGAGATCATATCAAATGGATATTGAATCCACAAATATATGATTCTTTCCGGCTCAGAACCAAAAACACGGCTTAATTCTGGTATTGCTGTCAGAATTTACCTTCAATCCTGTTTTCAGTTTGTGTTACTGGATGAAAACAGGGCAGATATACAATCAGGCTATATTATTGTCAGGCTTCTGCTTTTACAGAAACAGCCTGAGTAACTACTTTTTCGATGCAAGAATAATGTTAACAATTTCAACTGCATCAAGAATATTGACAACTCCATCGTTATTCACGTCAGCATTTTCAAAAACAAACGGATCAGGGTTGTAGCCCATGATATAGTTTATTGTTGTTACAACATCAATAACGTTTATGAAGCCATCTCCATTTGCATCTCCAGTCATCATACCTGAATGAGAGTTTGAATGCAGCACCAGATAACAGGCAACTTCAAGTTGGGGATTAAAACCATCATTACAATCAGCGCAGGTAACTCCCGTGATGCAATCCGGATGATTAGGGTGGCAATAATCCACATAATCCTCATAGAACACATATCTTAGGTTCACACTACCATTGGCAACAAACGGGTTCATGTTGAAATCGAACCAGGGCGCAATTGACCCCGGACACCAGCCTGCTCTGTTGTGATACCATGTGCCGTTTTGAGGCTGGCAACCATCAGGATTGGGATTACAAACCTGCCAGTTGTGCTGGGCAAAAGTTTGCGCTCCGTTTACCCAGATATGATGAGTGGCTTCATAGAACTCAGCGGCGTTACCGGTGTTAAGACTTCCCCATCCATGACCGGTAGAAACCAGTTTTAATGTTGCTCCCATTGCGTTTTGCGGAAACTGGAAATTCCATTCCTCAACAGGTTGCAGGTTGGCATAATCGCCAAATGGATAGTTGTCTTTCCATACTTTATTGATACTACTGTACAGATACTGGGGGGTGCCTGCTTTGTACGAAAGCGACAATTTATATACAAATCCATTATCCAGGGTGTTACAGCTTACCCTGAAGCTGACCTTGCCGTTTAATACCGAAACATAGTCAGTAAGATCAATATTGTGGGTGCAGGCAACTCCGTAAGGTGTGATATAACGAATTATTTCAACCCACTGACCATCATGCCCCCTTGCTTCAACGCTTGCTATTCTGTCCCATTCGCCACATCCGCCCGGAGGACAACTTACCTGAAGATATCCCATAACCTGATTGAAAGCACCAAGAAATGACGGAAGCTCAGATTCAACTACCTGTACCACATTTGAAGGGCTGATCCAAACATTTTCAAAAGCAATTTTTTCCATATTCTGAACATTTGCCTGAATATTAATATTGTAGGTTTCAATAGCTGTTGCCCCAAAATTATTATCAGCCTCAATAGTCAGGGCGTAAGTTCCATGCGAAGGCGGTGTCCACCATGCTGAATAATAGCCGTTATTCAAGGCATCATTGGCTGCTATAGTTTGGTTATTGATCTTAAAACGAACACCTGTAACCATGAAAAGCTCAGGATATGCTATGGTCGCACGTGTAACAAGCTGGATTGGCGATAATTCAGGAATATAGACATTTCCTGCCAGCGGAGTTCTGGCATCAATAACCGGAACAAAGGTTGAAGGGTCCAAAACCATAAAACTGTTAATAACCGGAATAGCAGGAGTAAAATGTTCATTGCCGGGCTGAGTAGCCTTAATGCTGACCTCACCGGCCTCTCCGGTAAGTGTAACCAGGTTTCCGCTAATAGTTGCAGGACCTGAGATAACTTCAAAAAGTACCTCAAGTCCTGAAGTTGAGGTGGCTTCAATTTCAAAAGGAGGGTCGGTGCTCAGGTGATTAGCTATCTGAGGAAATGAAATAGCCTGATAGCCTGGCGCCAGCGTGCCGTTGAAATTAGAAGTAGGACCTGTGAGAGCAAAATTCATCAATTCAGCATCGCGTTCTCCGTTACCTACCTCGCTGATCAGATGAGTAATAGAAGTGTTGTCTCCTCCCGGTTCACCCTGATTGAATTTGTAATAAAGCTGCAAATCAGGTTCATTACCTGTAAGTTCGTTTTCAATCATATCCTGAATTTCATCCTGACTAAGTGCTCTGCTCCAGGCGCTAACCTCATCTATTCTTCCTCCAAACACAAAGTTAAAACCAGCAAGTGTGCTTTTACCTATGGCAAACGGAGTATTGGTACCCTGAAACACCCCGGAGGCTGCTTTACTGCCTTTTAAAAACCCGTTCACATATAATTTTATGGTGTTCACATCAAAAACCCATGCTATATGTTGCCAGGTTTGTGGTATTACAGTATTGGCAGGCGTTACATATTCATGCAAACCAGTGGTTGTTTTTAACCTGCATTCAAGAATACCATTGTTGAGCTGAATTAAATAAAATTCGGCATTGCCCGAACCTGATCTGAAACCCATATAACCCTGTCCGTAGCTTAGCTCGTCACAATAAAACCAGCCCGTTATTGTTAAACGGGAGCTTCCTGAAAAATATTTAGAAGCATCCTGCAGGATCACATAATCATCTACCTTGTCGAAATGAAGGTATTGATTGCTTTGAGAAAAAAGTAACAACGACTGAAAGCTGATAAAAACAGCGAGCAATAATCTGATTCTTTTGTTCATTTTTTTCATGACTTTCTTTTTTTTGGTTAGTAAAATATATTCATTTTCGATGTAATTATTTTTTTGCTTTGTATTCTAGGTTAATCCATATTTTAAGGAACCCACCATATTTTTGTTTTAAATGCATCACCACCCTGTCTGGCAATAGCTTCAGAGCAGTTGACATAATTATATTCAAGTTCCGATGGAGGGTAGGGCAGACGGTAATGAGCTTCAATACTGCCTTCATGAGGGGTTTTACCGGTACGGCGCAATAATGAATAGGCTTCGGCAGGCTGCCGGAATGCATCAAGCCACCACTGAGTGTAGATAAATGAAAGTTTTTCTTCGTCAGAACCTGCATTCCAGAAACCGTAATGCATTTGAACTGATGCCGGCTTGAGTGCCAGAGGAATGGAGATCATTTCAGGAAATGTAAGTCCTGAAACCGGAAGTCGTGAATTTTTAGCCACATCCATCCACCACTCTACAGAAGCATTGATGGCGTTGAGAAATTCGTTTTCGGCCTGAGTTTTGTCAACAGCTACCCCAATACCGCGAAAATAGGCTTCTGCTTTTGTATAATGCACTTCCGCACCGGTCATCAGAATTATAGGCATATAATCCTCATCTCTTATCAGAAAATAATTAAAAGGTGAGTAAATATTGTTTTCTCCCTTTATCTGATAAGCACCAAGCTGGTCGCGGTGCGATCCATAAGGGATTCCGCCTGATGAAGGCGTGGTGTTATCCGGTATCTGAGGATAAGCTACCCATTTATTCTGATTATTGGTTTCAAAAAAGATATATGCCCTTGGGTCAAAAATTCCTGAGCCGTCAGTATTGTCATTAGTTGAAAATTTATGCCAAATATTCGAACCCATGCGCAAATTATTATGTTCGCGAAACGACCAGTTCAGACTTTCATTTTTGAATCCCATGGCGGAAGGCCATAAACAGGCACTCTCAAGTTTGGGAGTTATGAAGTCATAACCATAGAATACTGGTTTATTGTTTTCAATTATTTCTTTTATAATGGCGCCCGCTATTTCAGGTTCTTTCTCTGATATACGCATTGCATGCCTTAACCTGAGAGAGTTAGCCAACTTTTGCCATTTAAGCATGTCGCCGTTAAAAAGTCTGTCGAATCCACGAAATGTAGTAAAAGGTTCAGCAGTAGGAGGGTTGAGGTCTATGTTCTCAGCAGCCCATTCAAGTTCCTCAAGCATTTCAAGATAGATATCGCGCTGTTTGTCATATTTGGGTCGTAAAAGCTCAGGTTTGAGAAACCCGTAGCCGGCTTCGGAAAACGGAATATCACCGAAATAATCTGTTATCTTGAAAGTTTTGTAAGCCATTAATATCTTCAGCATGGCTTTCATGTTTGTAACACCCGGTGTAACTTCATAGCTTTCAAATCTTTTCTCCAATTCTCTTATTTCGGGTAAAGTATGATAGTAATTTGACCAGATATCTTCAGTTCCTATTGTGTAATTACCCCATGCATCTTTGGTAAGCGCTGCAAGCTGGGTTTGTTTGTATAATATTTCGTTATAGATATAAAACTGTTCGTTCCAGCCTGGTTGCAGTGATTGCAGGATGCTGTTAAATAACGATCCATCGCTTGCAGATGTAAACCCATGCGGATTGGTGTTGATATCCTCAAAATCTTTGGTACATGAGCTGGTAAGCATAAAGATTACCATTAAAACCGAGAGTGAGATATAATGTAGCTTTTTCATTTTGTAATATCGTTATTAAGATTTTGATTAGAACGAAGCACTGACTCCAAAAATAAATGATCTTGTTCCCGGGAACGATGCCCATTCAAAGCCTTGTGCATTCCCTGAACCCATGATCCCTTCCGGATTTATTTTATCGGGCAGGGTAGTGTAGATATAAAACAGATCGCGACCTGTAAGGGTTAGCGCTAAACTTTGGAATACACCTGTACGTTTAATGAGTTTTGGAGGCAAAGTGTAAGCAAGTGATATTTCCCTCATTTTTACCCATGTGTTCTCAAGAATTCCGGGTGTTGATACAAATTTTCCCCATCCTCCGGCATTAGGCAGATATTTGTAATAGTAATGAACCACGGTAGTATTGGGGGTTCCATCTTCATGAACACCTTCCAGAATAATACCGATATTGCTTGTGTTACCGGCAGGATCAGTATAAGGCAAGCCGCCACCTTCCCTTTCTTTCAGTGTTTCGAGGCTTTGTCCGGTTTGAAGTCCTATAACATAGGTGCCTGAATAAATATCACCACCCCATTTGGTATCAATTAAAGCGCTACATCTCCAGTTCCTGTAATTCACTGAAAGGTTCCACCCGCCAATGAAATGAGGTGCTGCATTTCCAATCGGAACACGGCTGTCAGTTATCAGATATTTGGTTCCGGCATCATTAACCACACGATTACCTTTGTCGTCATAGATATAATCATATCCGCTAATGGTTCCGTAGCTGTCGCCTTCGCGAAGTATCATTGCTGGCCCATTCAAATCCCAGATATGGGCAAGAATATAAGTATCGGCACCACCACTAAGACTGACCACCTTGTTGCGGTTACGCGAAATATTGAATCCTGTTTTCACTGTTAAATGCCTGTTCTGAACCGGAACTGTATTCAGTATCAGTTCAAAACCTTTGTTTGTCAGAATCCCTTCGTTGGTCATAATATATCGTGCGCCTGATGACGTGGGTAAAGGCAGGTTCGGGATGATCTGGTCAAAAGAATAAAGATAATACCATGTGAAATCCATATCAATACGGTTTTCAAAAAATCCAAGATTCAGCCCGGCTTCATACGAATTAACCCTTTGCGGTTTTAGCAGAAGCGGTGGTATGATGTCAGGAAATGATGAAGACTGCTGCCCGCCAAAACGACTGGTAATAAAATAAAACGTACGTAGATACGGATCGGCATCAGTAGCTGTTTGAGCAAGACCACCACGTATTTTCATGAAATTGAGCCAGGAAATATGCTCATGAAGATTAAAAGCCTCGGTAGGTATAAAACTTAATGACAGAGAAGGATAAAAATATGAGTTACGCCCGGGTGGCAATGTTGACGACCAGTCGTTACGCCCTGTAAGCTCAATGAAAATGAAATCATTGTACGACAGGTTCAGAAATGAATATACAGAGTTGTTACGCTTTCTTACAATGCCTTCCTCAGGCACCATAGAACCAACTGAATTGCCGAACTGCGTTACAAAAGTGTTGTTTTCATCATCGGTCATATATTGATTTTCAGTGTAATTAAAGAAGGTGTACATATTTGGATAATACCACATACCAGAATGTCCACGTATCATATAATAATTCTGATCCCAGCGGTTGGCTCCGGCGGTCAAACGAACATTCAAACCGGTGTTAGCTATATTATCCCTGAAAGCAGTAATGGTGAATTCGTAATTGTCGCCACGGTTTCTGGATAATCCATTCTTGTAATAACCACCTTTTAAACCCAGAGGGTCAGTAGGTTTATGCCTTGTTTCGAATTGTTCTATGGTAAAATCGCGGCCTACTCTTCCAAGTGCATTCAGCCATGGTGCAATATCATAAATCAAAGTGAGCGCTCCGGTGTATTTGTCGCGGTTAAGGGTGGTATTATTATTGAAATAATCCCACCACAGTGTTTTGTTTACATACAGAAAAGGATAGTCATCCTGTTGATTCTGAGAACCATCGGGATTTTCATAATTGAGGCGGTCAATTCCCTGATAGCTTCTTGGCCATGAATAAAGTAGTCCCTTGCTGAATGAGCTCGCGTCTTCACCAAGCATAGGACTGTTCAGCCTTTGATAATTAACAAACGACATGGTAAGATCAGTCCGGAGCTTATCGCTGATAGTCAGATTAGCTCCCAGATTAATGGTAGTGCGGTTGAAATTGCTGTTTTCAACAATAGGTTTGTTATCCTGACGGGTTATTGAAACACGCATGGTACCTTTATCTCCGCCACCGGTCGCGGCTATGTTGTGAGTTACGGTATAGCCATTCTGGTAAGGAATACGGATATTATCAGGCTGAGGCGAATAGGGGCGCATCTGTCCATCCCACCATTTCACCATCTGACCTTCCATTTTCGGACCCCAGGATACAGCCGAACCATAATATCCAAACTCAGCCGAAGTGCTGGAAGTTTGCCCCTGCTGGTTCAGAATAAGATTTTCGTTGCCATATATTCCGGGATATAAAAGGGTGTCGCCCGACATAGGAAATGTTGGAGGTGTTAATGAGATAGGTCCGCCGTGACCGTATACATTTTGCACCTCGCGATAGCGGTATGGCTCAGTAAACCGGTAATCCATATTATAGGTAACTCCGATGCCTTTTTGTTTAAATCCCCGTTTTGTAGTTATAAAGATCACACCATTGGCACCACGCGAGCCGTAAAGCGCCGAGGCAGCACCACCTTTCATCAATGTAATGTTTTCAATATCAAAGGCATTCAAATCATTGATCACGCTGCCCCAGTCAACTCCTCTTCCGATGTCAGTAAGTCCTGGCACATTTTCCATAGGAATATTATCAACCACTATCAATGGCTGATTATCGGTTCCTATATTATTGTTCCCTCTGATAACTATACGTGTGGTACCACCTTCCACGCCATCGCCCTGCGATATCTGAACTCCCGCCGAACGTCCTGAAATGGCGTTGAGAATATTGGGTGCGCGTCCGCCTCCTATTACTTCGCTGTCAATTTTTTCAGTAGAGTATCCTATTTCACGTTTCTGACGGGTAATACCCAAAGCTGTTACAACAACCTCTTCAAGTTGCTGAACTTCTTCTTCCAGCTTAATATTAAAGGTCAAGTTGTTTTCTACAGGAATCTCAAGGGTCTGAAAACCGATAAACCTGATTACAAGTATGTTTTCGGCTGTAACACCCGTAAGGCTGAATTTACCATCAATATCGGTTACGGTGCCGGTAGTGGTTCCTTTTATTTGAACCGTAACTCCTATCAATGGCATGTCATTACTTGCAGAAATAACTTTGCCGGAAATAGTTCTTTCCTGTGAAAACAATGATAGGGAGAGTGTCAGAAGAAATACAAGCAGTAGTAAGCATCTTTTCATAAGCAGGGGTTTGAGACAGTGTCAATAAAACTTTGACAAATATAAATCAAATACTGAAACGTTTCAGCATGCTTTTGAAAATTATTATACCGCCGAAAATATTTTACTCCGGTAGTACGATTTGTATTTTCCCAATTGGTATTATAATCCTTACGCCACGAAAGCGTCTGATTCCTTGCGGGATGGCGTAATCACGTTTCAATTAATGATAATGTGATATTGAATTACCCCCGGCTTTGGCCGGTAGTAAAAAGTGGATATACAACATATTGGCTTTAGCCAAAACAGTTGAAAATGCAGAATATTAATAGTCAATATGTTTGGGCTAAAGCCCATGATTTGAAGTAGATTCATTTTATTAACGGGCTTTAGCCCGTTTCAATTCATTCTTCATCATTCATTTGTTATTAATCCCGTAAGTGCCTACGACCCTACGGGATTTGTGAGTGGCATAGAGTACCACACGTCTTATAAACATGCCACCCCTTCGGGGTTTGGAAGTGGCAAAGGTACCATAGGTGTTATAAACAAATCATCCCGTAAGTGTCCGCGACACTATGAGATTGCTTAGTCTCGTTCCAATTCATTCCTCATTTGTTATTAAATCCCGTAAGTGTCTACGACCCTACGGGATTAATGAGTGGCATAGAGTACCTCACGTGTTATAAACATATCACCCTTTCGGAGTTTACTAATGGCAAAGAGCACTACCGAAATTATAATAATTTCATCCCGTATGGGTTTCCAACCCCACGGGATTTTTAGCCTCTGGCGTTAAGGCTCTCGAAGCACATTATTAAAAAACCCCACCGGGGCTTTTTAACCTGCAGCGGGGTTTTATTTCAGCCAGTACTGACTGGCTTGGGGCTATTGTTTAATCAGCTTTCCAATACTTGTCTGTTTGCCACTAAGTACGCGTACAATATACACTCCCTTAGGACTGCCTGACAGATCAAACTCATACTGATTCTGGCCGAAGAGTTGAGTTTGCAGTACTCTTTTACCCATCAAATCAAATATCTCAACATAGATTACCGAAGTATCATCAGTTTCTTTCATCAGCAATGTGAAGCGTCCCGTAGTAGGATTCGGGAATATGTGGAACATTGCATCCATTTCTGCCGGAGTAATAACAGCAGGTGCAATTTCTTCAGATTTAGCTGTAACCATAGTAGCAGCCTGTTGGCAATATGTAACCGGATCCATGATAGTGGCAAGGAAATCTGCACCCTGAGATACAAGAATACCTCCGCCAAGTACAATGTTCTCGCCGGCATACAAGTATGCTGCAGCATTGGCTTCAACTGTAAAACCTGTAGCATTTATAGTTTCTCCGGCTCTGTACTCAACATCAATTCCTTCTTTTATCTGAGCAATTTGAATTGTAATTAGTTCGAATGCATCTTTACAACCTGACAATTGAGGACCACTAACATACAAGGTGGGCGGAGGTTCGGGGCCTCCTTCTGCTGTAATGCTAACATCATCTAAATACCAGATATGAGCATCCGTTCCTTTGTATCTGAATGCTAAATAAACCAATTTACCAGCATACGAAGTTAAATCTAATTCAGTTTTTACCCATGATTCTGTTACTGAATTAGGAGACCAAATTTGTATAAAATTTCCATCTACAGGCACACCTGAACCTTCTGAAATCAATACATAATTATGACCATAAGCGATTGGATACATATTATATGACCAGAATGAGAAAGTAATTTCCGAATTTTGAGGCAATTGAATCTGTGGAGTTACTAACCACCCTTCCTGATAACCCCAACGATCATCGGCATGGAAAGCTGATTTTGAACCATCCTGGGTATGATTATAAGATGTTGAGCTAGCCCATTGCGGATCCCATTCGTCAATATCATATCTGCTCCAGCATGGCGGCGGGAATATGTCACCTTCAAAATCTTCAGTCCACGGGAAAACAGACATTGGTATACATAGGGTTTTAAATGTAACAGGTCCTGCCCAGGAACTAAGTTCTTTTGAATCATCATCGCAAACAGCTCGTACATATACATCATATTCCGTGTTATTTGGATATAAATATTCAATTTTATATGTATTAGTTCCAACCGTAACCTGAGTACCATTTCCAAGCTCAAAATCTTTTGGACCCCATTCCAAATCCCATTTATTTTCATCACCGTTTGAAGTCCAGCCTATTTTTGCGCTGGTTGCATTAATATCTGATACATTGAGATTAGCTGGTTTAGGACAAGGTACTTCCTCCAACAGAATATTATCAATAGCTACTGGTGGTTGAGTTCCTCCAAGATGATTATTTCTCCAGGTAAATACAAGCCTTTTAACAGTACCGGCATGCGAACCAGGAAGAGTTATATCGGCTCTATTCCAATTTTCATTTAAATTATATGTTACCCCAATCTGATCTCCAGAATCTAATAAGCTTCCTGCAACAGGCTCTACTGTTGGTTGAACAAGAAATACTCTCATGTAATCATTATCTTTTTCTCCGCAGCCTTTCCAATAAAAATACAAGTCAAACCCTTTAGATCCTGCTGTAAATTCAATATCTCTGTACAAATGTATAACCGAAGTTGCTGCTGTACTATAATAATTTGAGGTGCCACCATCATTTGAAATATATGCCGATTTGTTTCCGGCATACTTTGTAGCGTTGCCTACATGCCACTTACTAGGTTGGGCTCCGTTTACGACATACCAATTATTTGGCCATATTTCAAAACCTTCACTAAATGGCAAAGTAGCTGGATTATGTTTTGTAGTAAATGTAACAGGTACAGCCCATGGGCTCAGATCTTCTTCACTACAAACAGCCCGTGCATACACATCATATTCAGTGTTTGGATCCAAATCGTTAAGTGTCGTCCATGTGTCAGTATAAGCCGTAACCAAAATACCTTCTCCAGGATTAAATCCCTTTGGTCCGTATTCCAAATCCCATTCATTTTCATCACCGCCCTTAGTCCAGCCAATTTTTGCGCTGGTTGTAGTAATATCTGAAACTGTTAAATTAAAAGGTGGAAGACAGGCAGGAGGAACAGCAACCTTTATATTGTCAAAACCCATACCCCAGTTACCTACTGTCCTGTTTCCAATAATTTTGATTATAATATTTTTACCATCATAATTGTCAAGCTGGTATGATTTTGTTTGCCATCCGGCAACACCATTATTAACAATAGTTTCCAGATCATCAAAATCATCACCTCCATTGTCCGATACTGCAACAACAAAATTTCCTGAGCCAATTGCCGGTGGGGCATACGGTTGTGAATTATTAGCAACTTTGTAATCAAATGTCAGAGTCATACCTGTGCTAACAGGACCAATCATACCGGTTCTAAATGAAGCAGTAGGATAATAAAAATCAAAATATTTATAAATACTGTTTCCGGGATTACCTGAAATACTGGGAGGAGAACCTATAAACCAACCGCTAATATCCCAACATTGAGGTGTAACAGTTGTAAGAAAACCTTCTTCATAAGGGGAAGGAGCAACAATCATAGGAACAAACAATGGAGTTGAAAATGCAGATTGCTGCGTAGATGTACAGGTAACATAACAGCGGTAATAAGTTGGTACTGTGAGTGAAACAGCCTGAATTGCTTCTGTACCCATCATGATGTCTGTCCATGGTTCTACACCTGTTACAGAATATTGCCATTGATAAGTAACACCGCTTCCTGGAATAAGATTCTGAAGAGATAATGTAAAATTAAATCCCGGACAAGCACTTTGTACTGAAGAGATCGTATGTCCCGGATCAGGAGTGCCTGAGCATGGAGGATTAATAGTTCCGTTTATTGTTACTTTACCCGGGCATGGGCTAGAGCTAGAGGGTGAAAGCCAGATATCAATAACCAGGTAATAAGTTGTATTTGCAGTTAAATTTGCGATATTAAGAGTTTTTGAGCTTCCTAAATTTGCAATTCCACCCATGCAAATCCCTCCTGATGTGGGGCATCCCTCATATAAGGAAACAGAAGTCCAGATTTGACCAGAATATGCAAAGGTTACATTTAGATAATCGTTAGCAGGGGTCCAAACATAAACAGCTTCATTTCCTAACAAATAACTTGAACTAACGTTCCCGCAAAGCTGAGCACCACTGCCTATGTGGATGTCGTTGGTTGTTCCACAGATAAGCGGATCTATCACATATGGGAACGTAGGTGTTCCCGGAATAGGAATTGCATCGTCGCAGGTTGTGGCGTAAGCTTGATGCAAAACGCCGAGCGTAAGCATTGAAATGCTAAACAGAAGTAAAATCTTTTTCATAATTAATAATTTTTTGTTAAACATTTTAAAAAAAAATTCTAGTATTAGATATGGTTATTTGATTGTTAACACTAAAATGATAGTATGATTAAAGTATGTCATGATAAAAAAGAGAAAATATTGGTATCATTATTTTATGGTTTGTAATTGTAAATTAATACGCTAAGTTAGTAATTATACTTAAAAAAGTCAATACCCGAGATAATTTATATGTTTTTACTTCCTTTATTTATAATTTAATTTATATTATACTGCTGAAATTACTTGTTTTACACTGTAAATACTCATTATTCATAAGATTACTAAAATTGAAATAATTTCTCTAATTATTAGAAATTATAATACTAATTTAGCACAAATCAAATTGACAAAACATCTTACTACATTATTTTGTACTTATTTTGACATTTTGCAATCTGTTTTCAAAATATAATAGTTCCTCAGAATGTAAATAATACGATTTGTACAATCGTAAAAATTGGTCTATTATATTGAGGTGGTCTAATCCATTTGGACAATATTTTATACAAATATAATTGATATTGTTTATACGAGGGGGGTCTGGGGGGAGACTAATAACTTTCTTAAATTGTTGATAACTCATGCAGCCCTCCTGT
>JBASHR010000071.1:0-2230 GCA_049654165.1 Bacteroidales bacterium | reverse complement strand
CTCTTTACCCCGCCAAAAAATCTTCCTTCCCGGTATTTCTTTGACCGCAAGATATCGCCGACGCTAATAAAAAATCTTCTTTGCTTGTTCATAAAGAGAATCCTCCCCACTTTCTACCAAATTGATTTGAATTTTCGTGATTAGCTTATCGTTAATTACCACTAATTCCTGATATCTTTTCCCCGCCTCTTTTTGCTCCTTCTCAGAGTAGCTGTCCATCAACTCGTGATGGAGATTACGGCTAACACAAAAACAATTTATCTCCTCCCAAAGCAACTCATCTAAAGTTTTCAGCATCGCTACTAATTTTGCTAATCTTCTACTTTTCATAAATCTCCCCTCCCGGAAAACGCATGCCAAAAATGAACGGTTTTAGAGAAAATCCCCGCCTGTTTTTACGCAAAGCTAAGGTAAGCACCGCCTCTTGCTGATTAAAGTCCTCCACCTCTTCTTGCCAAAGCCAAAAGCCTAAGTCCGCCACCTGGGCAATCGTCCCCGCCCCCTTAAACTCCAAAACAGGCGACTTGTCTTTCTCCCGGGAGACAAGGTTAGAAAGCTGAGAGAGGACAAAAATACAGCTATTGGTTTGTTTTGCCAACCTCTGAAGCTCAAGGGAAACGCTGCTAAGGCGTTCATATTCTCTCTCCCCTTTGAAAATTACATTCTGGATAAAATCAACGACAACTAAATCAGCCTTTGCTTTCTTTACTACCTCAACGATTTTGTCTAATTCGTAAACATCATCATAAATATCAATAAATTGTTCTCTTGCTAATAGCTCCGCCTCAGCGTCAAGTTTCCGCTGATATTCTTCTTTAGTCTAAAGCCCCCACACAATTCTGGCCGGTTTAATGGCGGATAATGAACCAAGCATTCTTGAGACGATAGTCTGGCTGGAGATTTCTAATGATAAATAAAGGCACTTAAACCCCTTATCGGCGACATTCATGGCAAGTTGGCTGGCCAAAAAGCTTTTTCCGCTTCCGCTTGGTCCACCCACAACCACCAACTCACGACGCAAGAAGCCGCCGTCTAATTCCCTGTCCAACTTGGCAAAGCCGGTTGGGATAAACTCTAACTTGGTATTGGAAATGCTTTTTAAGACTTCCGGTATTCTCATAGTCAATTACCACAAAGCTTTAGATAAAGCGGTTTCCTTGCTTAATTAATATGATGGGGGATTTGCCACCATTTTTTCAAAAATTGATAAGTTAGGTTCAATGCTTTGAATACTACTTGTCGCGATAAAATAATCTCTGACTTTAATAAACTTTACCTTGTCAATTATCTTTATAATATTGTCCCTCTCCTGTTGGGTAATTTTTATATCATCACCGTTTATCCGTTTAATAATAAAACCAAACTTTTTAGGAGATAACGCCAACGCCTTTGTTGCTTCTGGTTTCATTGATGATTCTCACCCCCTTGTAATACAAATCCATAAAAGAGGAAATCTTCGTTGACCAAAAGTCGCTATTGGCCGCCGTCTCAATTAAAAGCCGCACCTTGTCCGCCCCGCCAAACTTAACGATTGCTAAGTGGCAATAGCGACGGTTTTGTCGCTCACTCCCGTCAAGCAGAGGTAGACCAAATCTCTCTTTAAAGAATTTTATAAGCGAGTTAATCTCGTGGTTGCCATACTCACCACGAGGCTTCTGCCTCGTAATACCTTTAGGTATTATATGGGTATCCTTCTTATGGGTATCCTTATAGTTGCTGTCAGCGACTTGGTGAGTTGCTGTGAGCGACTTGGTTAACCGTGTTGCTGTCAGCGACTTGGAGATATCTTTCCACTCGGTTTTGTCAGTCAAGGTGTAGATATTGTGTAAAAATTTTCCTTTCTTACTTCTCTTGGCTTCCTTTTTCACTAAGTTGTATTCAATTAATGTTTTTAACCCTCTCATAATTGTGTCTCTTGAGACCCCGTGTTCTTCTGCCATTAATTGAATAGAAGGAAAAGAATTCCCAAATTTATCGGCGTGCCTCCAAAGACTATCGTAAACTAAGGTGGCCTTCCAGCCACACTTTCTTGCCCAGCCATTGAGATATTCGTCGGGCTTCATGTAAATGTTGGGCTTGAATTTGTTGAATAGTTGGTCTTTGGTCATTTAAGAAGATTTTTATTAACCTTTTAATTGGTTTAATCGCCGATTTCTCTCTTTAATTCATTGTTGATTTCGTTTAGTTCTTTTGCGAACGCCTTATACGCCTCTAATAGTCCGGCTATTTC
>JBASHR010000070.1:0-1556 GCA_049654165.1 Bacteroidales bacterium | reverse complement strand
GTGCAGACGATGCCGACCTGTGCCAGGCGCACGCCGTCGGGGCAGTACACCGTCGTGGAATCGTTGAAACAGGCGGGCGCGTACTTGGACATCACCGTAATGACCACCGTGATGTAGCTGAAAGAGGAACCATAGTAGAGAGGAATCTTGCGCTTGGCGACCAACAGGGCAATGATCGTGCCCAACCCAGAAGCAAAAAGCGTGACGCCAACATCGAACTTAGTGAGGATCGCGACCAGCACCGTTGCGGGGAACATCGTCAGCACTTGCTGGAAGCCGAGGCTCAACATGGCGCCCCAACCGGGGACATCCTCGGGCATGTAGCCCATGATTTTCGCTTCAGTCTCAGGTTTCTTGGCCATACGAATTTCTCCTCAAAAACTAGATAGGGAATGAAATGCAAAAAACCAGAAAATGGCAGATGATTCGCAGTTATTTTCTATATCCATACCTCCTTACACGATAGAGTGAGAGGCGAGAAAGGATCCTTCTCACTTCTCGCCTCGCACTTCCCCATCGGGTCAGCTCAACGGCTTGAATTTCAACCCGTAAACGGGCTCGCCGAAGACGTAACGCACCGGTCGCCACTCGGCCTTGAGGGTCATACCCGGCCGCAGATCAGCGCCATCGGGCGCGTCAATCTGCCCCATGGCCTTCACACCGTTTTCAAACTGCCCCACGCCAATGTAGAGAAAGCGCTCGTCGAAACCCCACGGCAGATTGAAGATCTGCGTGTACGTCAGCAGCTTCACGTCGCCCTCGGGATGAATTTCATCAAACTCACGCTGCTTGCAGGTCAGGCAACGCTCGTGTTTGGGGTAGTGAATGCGCCCGCACTTCTTGCACTTGTAAGCTACTATCTGAATGTCACTCATAGGTTTCTCCGTTTCAAGTTTTCCAGTAGTAAATCTGAAAATCTGCAAATCTGCAAATCACAGAGAGCTCAGCGAAGTCTAGCGCTTGAAGCCTGAATTTCGGTGGTCAGCAACGCGATGATCTCGCTGAACAAGTTCAGGCGATGGTCAAGCACCTCCGGTTTTAGCAGGGCTTTTGCGCGATAGTACCACCCTTTGCTCTCGCGAGCTGAGCCGAGCGCAATTCGCAAAAAGTACAACCGGTCCCGGCCATACCCACGCCCTGAACCTTCCTCGATGTTTGCCGCGACCGAACCCGCACTGCGAATGAGCTGTTGTGCCACGGATTTCCCCAAAGGGTACATCAACAATTGTTCACAATCCTGCCAGCACACATCGTAAGCAAATAAGGCTTTGCGGTAGCCGAAGAATTTCCACACCTCTTCTCTGGTGATCTGCTCCGGCACTGTGGCTGCCCAAGCCTCATAGTTGCTTAACCGCTCCATTTCCTCAAACTCTCCCATTGGCTGATTTCTTGATTTGCTGATTTCTTGATTTGCTGATTTTTTACTTCTCTCCTCGCTTCAGAACGAAGGCCACAACGTTGTTGCCAAAGCCGCCGAAGTTGATGCTGAACCCGGCTTTCGCGCCCTTGACCTGCCGCTCCTTGGGCAGCTCGTGCCGCAGCTGCCAGGTGAGCTC
>JBASHR010000069.1:0-193404 GCA_049654165.1 Bacteroidales bacterium | reverse complement strand
TTGATCGCCCTAATCAGGTATGGGCATTGGATATCAGCTATATTCCTATGTCAAGGGGGTTTATGTACTTACTGGCAATCATGGATGTTTATAGTCGTTTTATTGTTGGCTGGAGTTTATCAAACACCATGGAATCCCAATGGGTTGTAAATACTCTAGAAGCATCTGTAACACAATATGGCAAGCCTGAGATTATCAACTCAGATCAGGGAAGCCAGTTTACTTCTGACGAATACATAAATTTCGTAAAGGGACTTGAAACTGTAAAAATATCAATGGATGGAAAAGGAAGAGCATTAGACAATGTTTACATTGAACGATTCTTCCGTACAATAAAATACGATAAAATATACCTGGAGTGCCCATCAAACGGAAATGAATTGCATTCAGTTTGCAAACAATTTATTCACTATTATAACGAAAAACGGGATCACTCATCTATTGGGGATGTCCCGCCAAATAAGGTTTACAGGAGGGCTGCATGAGTTATCAACAATTTAAGAAAGTTATTAGTCTCCCCCCAGACCCCCCTCGTATAAACAATATCAATTATATTTGTATAAAATATTGTCCAAAGGGATTAGACCACCTCAGAGTTTGATTCTGCATTTCTTCAAAATAAGTCTTGGGAGTTACAAATACCCATATTGAAGAATGCTTTAAATGGAATTGAAGGAGAAATATTTTTTGAGTTTTCTATTCCCAGAATGGGAAAAAGGGTTGATACACTTGTCATTATAAGGAATATTGTTTTTATTATTGAATTTAAAGTTGGTGAAAGACATTTTCTAAATCAAAATATTGAGCAGGTATGGGATTATGCTTTGGATTTAAAGAATTTTCATAAACCAAGTCATAATGCCGTTTTAGTACCTGTTCTAATTGCAACAGAAGCAAAAAATAGCTTTACAGAAATTCAACTTACTTCACATAATGATAATTTAACTATACCTGTAAAGATTGGTAGTGACGGATTATTTGAGGTAATTCAAAACGCTTTAAACTTTTTTTCGGATGAGCAGCAAATTGATATAACCAATTATGTACAAGGTAGTTATATGCCTACTCCAACAATAATCGAGGCTGCCGTTTCACTATATAATACGCATAATGTTAGAAATATTACTCGTAGTGATGCGGATGCTAAGAATTTAACTGTAACGACAAGTAAAATATCTGAAATAATAGAAAACGCCCGTAATAATAATACTAAAATCATCTGTTTTGTTACTGGCGTTCCTGGTGCAGGAAAAACTCTTGTAGGACTTGACGTTGCAACATTTCACCTTGATAATGAAAATGGAAATGCAAGCGTATATTTATCTGGCAACAAACCTTTAGTTGATATTTTACAAGAAGCACTTGCAAGAGATAAAGTTCAAAGGGAAAAAGAAAAAGGACATAAGATAACTAAAAGAGTAGTTAAGCAAGCAGTAAAAACATTTATACAAATTATTCATCATTATAGAGACGAATACATAAGAAATTTAGATGCTCCCTATGACCATGTTGCAATTTTTGACGAGGCACAGCGAGCCTGGACTAAAGAGCAAACTGTTAAGTTCATGAAACAAAAGAAAGGAATTCATGATTTTAAGTTTTCGGAGCCTGAATTTTTGATTTCATGCCTTGATAGACATAAAGATTGGGCTGTAATAATATGCTTAGTTGGCGGAGGCCAGGAAATTAATACTGGCGAAGCAGGTATATCTGAATGGTTGTACGCAATAGACAATTCTTTTCCGGAATGGAAAGTTTTTATATCGAAAAATCTTACAGATTCAGAATATAGGGCAATTGATGCAATAGAAAAATTGAAATTACAGGAACGTGTACATTTTGATAACGATTTACATTTATCTGTATCATTGCGTTCATTTAGAGCTGAAAAATTATCCTCTTTTATTAAAAATCTTTTAGACTTAAAAATTGAAGAAACAAAAGAAGACCTTTTACAATTTTCTAGAAAATATCCAATTGTTTTGACTCGTGATATAATTAAAGCTAAGAAATGGTTGAAGGAAAAAGCCAGAGGTAGTGAACGATATGGAATAGTGGTTTCTTCTCAAGCCTTGAGATTAAAGCCTTTTGCTATTGATGTCAAGTCTCCGATGAATTATGTAAACTGGTTTTTAGATGACAAAGATGATGTTCGTTCTTCATTTTATTTGGAAGATGTTGTTACTGAATTTCATATTCAAGGACTGGAATTAGACTGGAGTTGTGTTGTTTGGGATGGAGATTTACGTTATTCAAAAAAGGGTTGGCAAACTTTTTCATTTAGGGGTAAGAAATGGCAAAATATTAACAAGATTGAACGAAAAAGATATCTTATTAATGCTTATCGTGTGTTACTTACACGTGCAAGACAAGGTATGGTTATTGTAATTCCTGAAGGAGATGAAAATGATCATACAAGAAAAAAAGAGTATTATGATCCCACCTTTAATTATTTGAAAAATATCGGAGTAACTGTCATTTAATTAAATTATCGCCAAAAACTGTATCAAACACATAAAGATCAATTGTGACTAATTCATATAAAAATCATTGCCTGTCGCCTCAAAATATTAGTAAGCCATTAAGATTATTGAGCAAATCCCAGGCATCCTATACCGTCTGAAAAGCCAATTATTGAAAAAATTTTCTTAATTATGTGATTTTTAAGCACTTTTTGCGAATAATAAAGAAATGATTAAGAAAATCCGGTGAATAAAGACAATTTTATATCTGTAGTCAAAGAAAATCAAAATCTGATCTTTAAAATTTGTAATTCGTATTGTTCAAATTATGAGGATAGAAAGGATTTGCAGCAGGATATTATTATTCAGTTGTGGAACTCATTCTCAAAATTCGACGGACGGGTTAAGATATCAACCTGGATATACCGTATTGCTTTGAATACAGCTATTTCATTTTATCGGAAAGATCGAAAGCGCAAAGAGAAAACTGTCGGCATTGATGCATCGGTAATTTCTCTGCCTGATTCCGGACCCGGTTTTGAGCAGGACGAAAGGATATCGTTGTTGTATAAGTATCTGGAGCGTTTGAATGAAATGGACAAAGCTCTTATTCTACTGGTTCTGGAAGATAAAAGCTACAGGGATATGGCAGAAATACTCGGCATCACTGAAACAAATGTGGCTACAAAGATCAGCCGTATAAAGAAAAGGATCAAAGAAGAATTTAAACATTAAAATTCTGATATCATGGAAATTAACGAATTAAAAGATGCATGGGCACAATATGACAAAAAGTTAAGCAAAGTACTGAAGCTTAACGAAGAACTTCTGAGGTCAGTAAACCTTGAAAAAAGCACCTTTGCCCTGAAAAAACCTATGTACCTTGAACTGTTGAATATGGTTATACAGTTTTGTGTAGTTAATGTAATCATAGCTTTGCTGATACATCTCTCAGGCGAAACTCAATATTTTATTACCGGACTGATTGGTTCTTTGATGTGTGCTGTAAGTTTTGTTTTTTCTGCTGTTAAAGCATCCCGTTTTTATGATCTTCTGTATTATGATTTGAGTGTGATGCATTTTCAGAAGAAAATGACGAACCTGAGGATACTTATACTGCGCCTCAGAAAGATAGAATATCTTATGGCCGTAATAATAGGGATAACGCTTCTTCCACTAATAGTTAAAGCCAAAGCCGGTGTTGACCTTTTTGGGAACTTTACGGTTTTCATACCTGCTGTTTTCGGTGTTGTCGGGCTGGGTTTAACCTTTGGTGTAATTCTTAACCTTAAAGTTTATGATAAGAGCCTTAAAGATGCAGAATCGTTCCTGAATATGATTGAGAAGTTCGGGAATGAAGAATAGAAGGTGTTTGTGGGCATAACCCCCATTTTTACAAATCGTATTTTTCTTTCTTTTCCGGCGAAATTAATACCCCTTGCCATTGGCTTCTGAAATACCTGTTGTAGCCGGGTTCGCAATTTCTTGCCCGGTTGTTTTTATTTCTGCCTCATTAAAAACCATTTTGGTCTGACAGAAAATATTTAGGTTTGCAGTATAAAATCAACAGTATATTTTATGATAGCCAAAAATTTGCTTTCAAATACGATTGCTCCGCTCATGCCTGACGAAACCTTTATTAAGGCTCTTAGTCTGATGGATGAATACAAGATCTCGCATCTTCCGGTGGTCAACGGCACGGAGTATATTGGCTTGCTTGCCGAAGAAAATATTTATATCGAGAACCGTTTTGAGGACACCATAGGGCAACATATGCAATCGCTTGTAAAACATTATGTTGACGAGTACTGCCATATTTTTGACGTGCTTAATATGTTCTCTGAAGAAATGCTGTCGCTCCTGCCTGTTCTTGACAATTATCATCGTTATCTTGGTGTCATCACTCTCGACACTCTCATGCAGCATTTCCCGGTGATTACCTCAATAAATAATCCGGGGGCCATAATAGTACTGGAACGCAGCCAGAACGATTATTCGCTTTCTGAAATAGCTCAGATAATTGAATCGAATGATGCCAAGATTCTGAGCATGTTTATAACTTCGGTACCTGACAGTACCATGCTTGAAATATCAATAAAGATAAATCGTATGGAGATAGGGCCTGTGCTGCAAACCTTCGATCGTTATAATTATTTCATCAAAGCCACTTACGGCGAATCTTCATACTACGATGACCTGAAAGACCGTTACGATAACCTTATGACTTATCTCGACATCTGACACCTGTAAAAAAGGAATGACATTATTGAAACTGCAAACTGACTGTTTTCGTAAAATACGGCTTCTTTTCACCCTGTTTTATCTGTTGCTGTTCAGCCTTTCCGGCGTATTGGGCCAGGAATTGCCTGCTACAGGGTTCTCAGAAATAAATAATGCAGATCATAAAATCATTGTTGGTCAGATAAGGTTCGAAAAAAATAAAACTACCCGCTCCGGTATCATTTACCGTGAGTTACTTTTCAACACGGGTGATACAATAAATGCTGATGTATGGGAAAGATTGCTGGAACAAAGCAGATTAAACCTGCTTAATACCTCGCTGTTCAATTTTGTTAATATTGAAACCAGCAGAACTGAGGGAGAGATGCCGGTTGTGGATGTCGTTTTTAGTTTTGTAGAACGCTGGTATCTGTGGCCCGTACCTGTTGTGGAGCTTGCCGACCGGAATTTCAATGAATGGTGGAGAACCAGGGACCTTTCAAGGATAAATTATGGCCTGGTCCTTAACCACCAGAATTTCAGAGGCAGAAAGGAGTTGTTGCAGGCTGTTCTGATAGGAGGTTATAATCAATCGCTGGGTATTGCCTATTCAAAACCCAATATTAACCGTGCGCAGACCATAGGGCTGGGATTCGGGGCAACGTACAGCCGTCGCCGTGAAGTAGCCTATGCCACAAAAAACGATGAACTGGCTTATTATGACAATCCCGGAAGCTTTTCTTTCAAAGGGTTTGACATAAACACCTCACTGCTGTACCGTCCCTTGATACACCAGAGGCATATGCTCACGCTGCAATACAGTCAGTATATTTTTAGCGATACTATTTATAAGCTCAACCCTCATTATTTTATCAGCAGTAACAGCAAACCCAATTTTCTGAGTTTAATTTATGAGTTCAGAAGCGATTACCGTAATCTGAAATACTATCCTACCGGCGGATATTATTTTGATTTAAGGATCTCAAAACAGGGGTTTGGATTTTTTCAGAACAGCAAATTAAATGTTTTTGACATAGCATCGGCATTTAAAAAGTATTTCACCCTCAGCGATCGCTGGTATCTGCTTACGGGAGTTTCAGTTAAATTCTCTCTCGCTGATCGTCAGCCTTATTTCATGAGCAGTTCGCTTGGTTATAAATACGATTTCATACGTGGTTATGAATATTATGTTGTTGATGGCAGGCATACGGCACTTACAAAGCTGAATCTGAAATACCGTATTCTTGAACCCACCATCATACATCTGCCATTTATCCCGACTGAAAAATTCAGTAAGCTGCATCTGTCTTTATATCTGGGTATGCACTCCGATATGGGTTATGTTTACGAACCCAACAACAATAATGGTTTCAACAATAAATTACCCAACAGTTTTTTATGGGGTAATGGCTTTGGGCTGGATGTGGTAACCTATTATGATCAGGTAATGCGTATCGAATATTCAATCAACCGTAAGGGTGAACATGGGGTATTCCTTCATTTTCTGGCTCCGATATGATTTTTTTATAGGGAATATTATGAACCGTGCTGATGGGTTTTGTCGTAAAAAACTGAAATATTTTAACTCACGGGCATTAAAATTCTAATCTTTTGCACATTTTTAGTAATCTTGCATTTTCAAACCCCTTCACAAACCTGTTGTATGAGAATAGCATTATATGGTAAAACCCCCAATCGCGATGAGATTTCATATTTGCAGCCATTATTTGATAAATTCAGGCAATATGGCATCAAATATCTGATGTATCAGCCATTTTTTGAAATACTTCGTCAGTCGGTTGATGTTGGGGACGTGTCGGGCTTGTTTAGCAACGAGGACACTCTGAAAGGCAAAGCCGATTTTCTGTTTTCAATAGGAGGTGACGGAACCCTGCTCGACACTATCACACTGGTTCGTGATTCGGGTATTCCAGTTATGGGTATTAATATGGGAAGGATGGGTTTTTTATCTGGTATTTCAAAAGACGATATTCTTCCGGCACTCGATTGTGTTATAAATGGCAATTACCTTCTTGATCCCAGGGCACTTTTAAGCCTCGAAACCACAGGGAACATCTTCGGTAATCTTAATTTCGCACTTAACGAGCTGACAATTAATAAGAAAGACACGTCGTCAATGATACTTATCCATGTTTATGTGGATGGTAAATTCTTACATTCATACTGGGCTGACGGGTTAATAATAGCAACCCCTACAGGTTCCACAGCCTATTCACTTTCGTGCAACGGGCCTATTATAGCTCCCGACGCTGAAAATTTCGTTATCACACCTATTGCAACACACAATTTAACGGTAAGGCCGGTCGTTATACCCGACAAAAGTGTTATTCGAATAAGGGTTGAAGGTCGTGAAAATGAATATCTTGCCAGCCTTGATTCGCGTTCTGTGGTTATTTATCCTGAAACTCAGCTTGTTGTAAGCAAAGCTGGTTTTCGAATAAATCTTCTTCAGATGAAAGATCAGTATTTCTTTCGTACAATACGCGAAAAACTTAGCTGGGGGCAGGATATCAGAAACTGATCCTCATCCCTGTCTTTTCTGAATAAATAAAAGTGATAATTTAGCGCCCTCAAATTAAAATGAAGAAATATCTTGTAGCATTGCTACTTGCCGGTGTTGTGCCGGCTATACATGCACAACGTATTGAACTGGGAGTAACAGGAGGAGGAATGTATTATATGGGCGACCTGAATCCGGAAAAATTGTTTGAGCTGACTCAGCCGGCTTTTGGCTTTGTTTACAGATACAACTTCAATAACAGGGTTGCCGTAAGATCCGGATTGCTTGTTGGAAATGTCAGAGGCGATGACCTTATTACCCAATATCGTGTTGAACGTGGTTTGAATTTCAGTTCAGATATTTATGAAGCCTCTGTTGTAGGCGAATTTAATTTCTTCGATTATTTTACAGGAAGCAGTCGAAGCTATATATCTCCTTATATTTTTGGCGGTGTAGGTGCTTTTATGTATAATCCAAAAGCTGTTTATAATTCTGAAACCTATGTTTTAAGGGATCAGCCGGCTGAAGGAATTGATTATAATTTGATTCCGGGTTTTTTGCCCGTATCTGTCTGTTTCCCTTTTGGCATTGGTGTGAAATACAGTGTTAATGATTTTATTGGATTGACTTTGGAATGGGGGATGAGAAAAACCATGACCGATTACATTGATGATGTTCATGGAGTTTATCCGGCACATGAGAATGATGACTATCCCCGTTATGTTGATCCCAGTGGAAATTATGATGTGGGGATGCAGCGTGGAAATTCAAAAGACAATGATTGGTACGGATATGCCGGTGCTTCTGTTGTGTTCAGGATAAATTTCAGAGGCAGGGCAAGATGTGATGAACCGGAAAGAATAAAGTTTTAACAATACTTAACAATAATAAATACACGTCAGTATAAATTTTTGATGTTACTTTGAGTGCTGGTTTTTAATAAGATGAGTTTAAAGGATAAAATAGATATCAAAAATCTCCCTCAGCATATTGCCATTATTATGGATGGTAATGGACGCTGGGCTAAGATGCGTGGAAAACACAGGGTTTTCGGGCATGAGCAGGGTGTGATCTCAGTAAGGGAAACTGCTGAGGCTGCTGCCGAAATAGGTGTGAAGTTCCTTACCCTTTATGCTTTTTCCACTGAAAACTGGAAACGCCCGGCTACTGAAGTGGAGGCACTCATGAAATTATTGGTACAAACCATACATCAGGAAACAAAAACACTTACTGACAATGATATCAGGTTGAAAGCCATTGGCGATCTGGACTCACTTGACGAAAACTGCCGCAAAGAACTGATCGAAGCTATGAACACAACGGCTTCGAATAAAAGAATGGACCTCGTGCTGGCATTGAGTTACAGCGGACGCTGGGAGTTAACTCAAACTTTTAAAGCACTTGCCAATAAGGTGAAATCCGGAATTTTGGACCCTGATGATATTACCCAGGAAGTTATTTCAGACAATCTTAATACAGCTGGAATGCCTGATCCGGAACTTCTTATCAGAACCAGCGGCGAATACCGCATAAGCAATTTCCTTATATGGCAAAGTGCCTATACCGAGCTGTATTTTACTTCAAAGCTATGGCCTGATTTTCGTAAGGAAGACCTTTATGAAGCCATTATTGATTATCAGCAGCGCGAAAGAAGATTTGGAAAAGTAAGCGAACAAATTAAAAGTTGAAGATGAAATGAGGTTAAGGCTGTTTTGTTATCTCTGCTTTGCGCTTATCTTTACAAGCGCTCCCGAAACCAAATCGCAGGTGCTTATCGGTTCCGATCTGCCCGAAGTAAACTATACCAGACCGGTGTCATATATAATTGGCGGGATAACAGTAAGCGGTATTGAATATCTCGATCATGGTGTTATCATTGTGCTTTCAGGTTTAAGTGTCGGCGACCGTATTGAGATACCGGGTGACCGTATCCGTCAGGCTATTGAAAAACTCTGGCAACAGGGTTTATTCGAAAACATACGCATTACAGCTACCCGGATCGAGGGAGAAATGATCTTTCTGAACCTTTCAATGAAAGAAAGACCAAGGATGAGTAAATTCACTTTCCGGGGTGTGAGAAAATCCGAAGCCGATGATTTGCGCGATAAGATTAATCTTGTCCACAATGATGTGGTAACAGATCATCTTATTATCAGAACCGAAAATATAATAAAAAAACATTTCAGCGGTAAGGGCTATCTGAACACAACCGTTGACATCAGCCAGGTTCGTGATACTGCAGGTATAAACCAGGTATATCTGATCATTGATATCAACAAGAGGAACCGTGTGCGTATTGAATCAATCAATTTCGAGGGAAATTCAGCACTGTCGGATCTGAAATTAAAACGCCAGTTTAAGGATACCAAGGAAAAAGGTGTAGTGAAGCCTTTCGACAGCATGGATAAAATGCTGAAAGATTTTGCAAAGGCTGCAGTGAAACTGGATCTGGTAGAAATGGGCAACAGCATTGCAAATGCTTTCACTGAGGATATAAGACCAAGGGTTTTTAAAAGTTCCCGCCTTATTGATGATGATTTTACTAAAGACAAGCAAAATCTTATCAGAAAATATAATGAACATGGCTATCGCGATGCCAGGATCGTAAAAGACTCGGTTTACAGGGTTGACGATAATTATGTATCAATTGACCTGCAGATTGAAGAAGGACCGAGATATTATTTTGGTGATATCACCTGGATTGGAAATACAAAATACAATACTGAGGTGTTAAGTGCTGTTTTGGGTATTGAAAAGGGCGATGTTTATAATCAGAAAATTCTTGAAACCAACCTTAATTACAATCCTAAAGGAATAGATGTCAGCTCATTATATCTCGATGACGGATATTTGTTCTTCAGGGTTAATCCTGTTGAAGTGAGGGTTGAGAACGACACCATTGATCTGGAAATGAGGATATTTGAAGGCAAGCAGGCCACAATAAACCGTGTTTCGATAAAAGGTAATACCCGAACCAACGATCATGTGGTAATAAGAGAGTTAAAAACACAGCCCGGGCAATTATTCAACCGGTCGGATATCATACGCTCCACCCGCGATCTGGCGCAGCTCAGGTATTTTGATGCTGAAAAGATAAATCCCGTACCCATTCCCAATCCGGATGACGGAACCGTTGATCTGATATATGAAGTTGAAGAAACTGCTGCTGACCAGATAGAGCTTTCAGGAGGCTGGGGTTACGGCAGAATAATTGGTACGCTGGGATTATCGTTCAACAATTTCTCAACCCGCAATATTCTTAATCGCCAGGCGTGGCGCCCTGTACCCACCGGCGACGGGCAGAAGCTAAGTATCAGATTGCAGTCGTACGGAACCGGATATATCAGTTACAGTGCTTCGCTTACTGAACCCTGGTTTGGAGGCAAAAAACCCAATTCCCTTACCTTATCATATTATCATTCGTTGTTCAGCAACGGGCTTTCAAGGAAAAATGAAAATTTCGCTTCATTCAAAATTGACGGATTCTCTGTAATCCTTGGCAAACGCCTGCAATGGCCTGACGACTATTTTGTGCTGATCCAGAACCTGAGCCTTCAACGCTATGTTTTAAACAATTACGGATCGGTATTTTCATTTGGCACCGGAAACGGCGAATATAACAGCATCAATTACGGTGTTACTTTCGGACGAAAATCGGTTGACCAGCCCATTTATCCTCGAACCGGTTCTGACTTTACCCTTTCACTTACGGCTACTCCCCCTTATAGCTGGTTCAGCAATAAGGATTACAAAAGCATGACCGATGAGAAAAAATTCAAATGGATGGAATATCACAAATGGAATTTCAGCTCATCATGGTATCAGGCTGTTTATGGAGATCTGGTGATAAGTCTGAGGGCGCGTTACGGATTTCTGGGTTTGTATAACCGCGATATTGGTGTTACTCCTTTTGAACGGTTTTTCCTTGGCGGCGACGGGCTTTCGGGATATAACAACCTGGATGGCAGAGAGATAATTGCTTTCAGAGGTTATAGCAACGAAAGTATGACCCCGGATTATTATTACAATAAGAATCTTGGTGCCACCATTTATAACAAGAATACTCTTGAGATCCGCTATCCTTTATCCCTGAATCCAAGTGCTACAATTTATGTTATGGGCTTCGCCGAAGCCGGTAATGCATGGCGGGATTTCAAACATTTTAACCCGTTTGATCTTAAACGCTCGGCAGGAGTAGGCGTGAGAGTATTCCTCCCGATGTTTGGATTGCTTGGCCTTGACTGGGGCTACGGATTCGATCCCATACCGGGAATCCCCGGAGCCAATAAAGGACAGTTCCATTTCTCAATTAACCAGTCAATTGATTAATAAAAATTTATCCCATTTACTTTGGCAGGAAGTTTGATTGGTAACAAATAGCTTAAATGAAAAATAATAATACACTCAAAAGAAAATCATCATGAAAATTCATCCATTGATCAAAAACCGCAAGACTGCCTTACGTGGTCTGTTCCTTGCATCATTGTTTATGTTAGCTGGTTTTTCCGTATCGGCACAAAAGTTTGCCTATATTGACACTGATTATATCCTTGAGAACATTCCGGAATATAATAGTGCTCAAACCCGTATTGATGCTCTTACCGCTGAATGGCAAAAAGAAATTGAAGCCAAATACGGAGAAATTGATAAAATGTACCGTAATTATCAGAATGAATCAATGCTGCTTCCTGACGAAATGAAACGCAAACGCGAGGAAGAGATAATTAAAAAGGAAAAGGAAGTAAAGGAACTGCAGCAAAAGCGTTTCGGCCAGGATGGCGATTTATTTAAAAAGCGTGAAGAGCTTATTAAACCCATTCAGGAAAAAATCTATACCGCCCTTCAGGATGTTGCCAACGCTGGTAATTACGCTGTTATCTTCGATAAGGCAGGTAGTGTATCCCTTATTTATACTAACCCGAAATTTGACATCAGCGAAGAAGTACTGACAAAAATGGGGTATGCATTTTAGGTATGAACCGGCAGGTTTGTTTTGCAATTTAATAACAAGTGAGTTAGTGTTTTAATTAATTTTCTAATTTTACAAACTTTTAATCAGTAGAGTAATCATTTAAAATTATCGGAAAGTAATGAAAAAAGGATTTTTTATCATCTCTCTCATTGTGCTGAGCCTGTTATCATTCAATGTTTCCGCACAGTCAAAGGCAAAATTCGGTCATATAGATTTTGCAAAATTATATGCCAGTATGCCAGGTCAGGATTCAATTAAGGCAGTTTTTGAAAAATTCACGCAGGATTTGCAGGAAACATTTTCTGAAATGACCAATGAATATCAGACCAAGCTTCAGGATTATCAGGCAAATATGGCTACCATGTCGAATCTGATACGTCAGAACAAGGAACGTGAAATTATGGATATACAAACACGTATGGAGAATTTCCGCACCCAGGCTGAAGAAGAATTGCAGCAAAAGGAATCAGAACTAACTGCACCCATAATTGAAAAAGCCCGAGAGGCTGTTAAAACTGTTGCCAAAGAACATGGCTATACGTATATTTTTAACAGCTCCGAAGGTTTATTGCTTTATTCTGATCCCGGCGATGATATTATGTCGCTTGTAAAGAAAAAGCTCGGCATTGAATAGAATTCAGAAAAGTTTAAAAAACAAAGGTCGCTCTAAACGGGCGACCTTTGTTTTTTATTCAGGGCAGCGTCACCTGCCTTTTCCTTATCGTTATTATTTCTGATCAAGAATTATTTGTATACAGGAGATCAGGTCAAATAAATCAATTACTCCATCAGTGATGATATCAGCATTTTCAAAGCAAAAAGGCTGTGGATCATCACCCATTATATAATTCACTATTGTAACGGCATCCTGTATATTAAGTTCATTATCACAATTGGCATCACCCGGAAGGATATCTGCTGAAGTTACCTCCAGAGTAACAGGAATTATGATCTGTGGAGCAAAATTGTCGCTGCTGTTTACAATTAGATTAGCATTATATGTCCCAGCACTGACAGAGCTGGTGTTTACAGTTATTTCCATCTCAATTGTTTGTCCGGGCTGCAGTGTGTTAGGGTCGGTATCAAACGAAAGCCATCCGATATTTCTGATATTAACCGTGTTTTCTTTACCTCCGTTGTCAGTACCATTTTTGACAGGTTCTTCGGCAGTAAGGTAAAAACTGATTGACTGACCTGCTCTGTTAGTGATTTCCAGATCAAAAGCTGAAGTTTCTCCTGTTTCCATTTCAAGTGATACCTCACCCGGGTTCACATTAATAGCCGGGAGATTGTCGGTATATATCATCATGGCGGGATCGCCAAGGATATTGTGAGCATAAAAACACCAACGCAATGCTCCATCTTCCCATTGTCCGGGTGCATTTACCCATGGCGCAGTCCTTATCTTTGAATGTTGCTCTGTTTCACCAATACGATCGTAGCCAAGAGTATACAGTGAATGAACGAATTCGCGGTGTAGGTGCTGTGAAGGACCTTCGGTCTGCCCTTCATTAAACCATCCGTATCTGCTGTTAAAACCAACGGCTACACCAAAATTCTGGATTTTAAGCATATTTTCCCCAATACAGTCATTCTTGTCAAAAGCCCCGCAAATACAGCCATGAGAATAAAGAATACAATAGTTGTGATTTATCCCGTTAACCTGACTGAAATTGGCATCAGTAATTTGAGAGTTATACAGACGCATTGTATAATCCCAGTTGCTGTGACCGCTATGGTGAATCATTGTTTTTCCGCTGTTTATTTTTTGCATTATCTGTGACGAGCCCCAGTAGCTAATATCACGATCATACATTTTCTCAATGTTTGCTGTTACCGGGATACCGTCAGTGATATATCCGTTCTCATTCTGGTATCCTATCAGCAGGTCAAGATAATCACCACCCCAGGTAAGTGGATTACTGTAAAGATGCTCTCCGGCAAGCAGATTTTTGTCTAATTCATTAATAACAGGCTGAGACTGATATTTATATACTTTGTTGATCATATTGGTTTGCTCGGTAAGATTTGAAAAAGGCAGTCTGGCAACAGCAATATCAGGCAATAAATCATCTTCACCGGGCTCGCCCCATTTATTGTTTCCGTTATCATTCCATGTACCGTCAAGCCCTGAGTAATAAAGGTCGGCAGGGATATTATACTCTTCATAAATTTCTGATGACTGCACCAGACAGTAAAATCCGCGGTAAGGCACATGCTCCACATCGCCGCCCAGCAAAACATATTTAAGGTCATCAAGCTGATAACGCTGGATTATATAATTACGGATTTTTTCCTGATTGTCAGCGCCGGGTGTAGAAGATATAATTTCTGAAGGGCTGATTATTTCAGAAGTAATTCCCTGATTTGAATAATATTGCCGTAAAGTATTGAATCCGTTAAAGAATGACTGGGGTGTGATAATAAGCATGTCGAGCTGGCTTTTTTTATTGGCAGCCGGATATTGATAAAGTACTTCAGGATTTGAGACCATAGCAGCCACTTTTTGCTTTATTTCCGGACGGTCAGATAAATTGGCAAGAATATTTCCGGCTTTGGTAGCAGGCTTTGTTTTTACTATTACGTCTACCTGAGCATACCATGTGATCTTACCGGTAGCCGGCTGATATTTTACCGGAGTGAAACTTGACAGTGCAATGGAATGTCCGTTCAGATATGCTGTGTTAAGCTTACCGGTTGCTTCATTTGGGTAGGCGGAGCCTGAACTGTAAATCTGCTGGTTCTTAATGAATTCTCCTGAGCTTCCAATTGAAATTGGCGAAGAATACTGACGGGGAAAAAGCATAAAAGAACCATCAAGTTCTTGTTCGTTTTCAAATATCACTTCAATTTCAAAGGCTTCCTCTCCCGGAGGCAGTAGCAGACTAACCGACTGATAAGGCAAAGTAGGTTCTCCGTGAAGACCTGATAAAAACGTGTTTTCAAAGGAAATTAAATGATACGCTTCCTGTTCTGATATTTTAGGCGTCTGAAAATTATATCTTACTCTTATTTCAGTAGCAGTGGTAAACAGAGGGATTAGCAGTAACAGCAATAGTAAATGACGGTTTTTCATAATAAAGGTTTTATTGAAATTAAGATAGAGGTTCTTTAAGCCTGCAAAGTTAGTCAAACTGCCCGAAACTAAGCGTTTGAAGCCGGAAGATTTATATTTATCTTTTTATATGTCTAAATATCAGATAATTATCTTGAGTCTGTATTGTCTATTGTTATAGTATATGGCAATTCATTTTTTATACAGCTTTTCGAATATGCTGCAATTATCATAAATGCTTTTATCTATCGGAATGAACTCATATCCGAGTTGCTTTACGACCTTTTCATTGTTGTAATAATACGATTTACCTGAAGTACGGGCTGTTTCACGGGTAAGCAATGGCGAGCTACCTGTAAAGAGGCTTCGTAGTTTATCAAGCCTCCACACTATTTCAAGCATCCATGGCCTGGTATGAATTGATGGTCTGGACTTTTTAAATCCTTCTGACATCAGAGTAAGAATCTTCTCATAAGAGAAATTCCCTGCTGCAACAATAAACCTTTCATTCACAATATCACTCTCCATAAGCCTGATCATAATGCTGCTCACATCCCGTACATCAACAAATGCATTTATGCCTTTTGTATAAAACCTGTTGCCTTTCATGGCAGTTGTAAACAGTTTTGCTGAGCTTTTATCGGCATCTCCCGGCCCAAAGATGATGGAAGGGTTTACAATTACTGCGTTCAGGCCTTCGGCAATACCTCTCCATACCTCTAATTCAGCCAGATATTTACTTACAGCATATTGCGAGTTTTCTTTTGAACTTACCCAATCGCAGTTTTCATCAACCATAGTGCTCTCTTCAGAACGCCCAAGTGCAGCCACCGAGCTTACAAAACACAGTTTCCTGATCTTATGTGCCAAGGCAGCATTCACCACATTGGCTGTTCCTTCAACATTTACCCGCATCATCGCCGGCTTGTCTTTCGGATCGAAGGAAACCATGGCGGCACAGTGATATATGTATTCAACACCCTGCATTGCAGCTTCGAGCGACAAGATATCCTGTACGTCACCATCAAACCATTGTATTTTGTCAAATAATGCTTTGCCCTCAGGATGCTGAAGGCTGAAAATTTTTTCAGTCAATGCCAGCGACGAGGTTTTACGTTTTAAAGCCCTGATATTTTTTCCGGCAACAGCCAGATCAATAAGCAATTGTGTTCCAACAACACCGGTTCCACCAGTTACAAGGATCATAAAAATTAGGTTTTAAAGAGCAAAGATAAGCGACTTCGCTGATTTCAAAGGCTTAATAATTCCGGTAAATCAAAATCAATGTGTTTTTCTGAACCATCATCCTGTTTTGAAAATCCGGTGCCTGGCTTTGCATTCAGGATATTCCCAGAAGTAACTGCAAAGCATATAATATTAATCAACATTATCAGTTCAGTGGTGTTAAATATATCTGGTTTGTTAATGAAAATGGTATTTCACGTGTTTGAACCCATAAATTTAAAATCCAGTTTTATCTTTGCAAAAAATTCGTAATTATGAACTTTGTTGAAGAATTAAGGTGGAGGGGCATGATACACGATATGATGCCCGGAACTGAGGAATACTTGTTGAATGAGATGGGTACGGCTTATGTAGGTATTGATCCCACAGCGGATTCGCTTCATATAGGGCATCTTGTTGGAGTGATGATGCTGAAACATTTTCAGCGTTGCGGTCACAAGCCGCTGGCTTTGGTAGGAGGAGCCACAGGCATGATAGGCGACCCTTCAGGAAGATCGCAGGAGAGAAATCTGATGGACGAGAAAGTACTGCGTCATAATCAGGAATGTATTAAAAACCAGTTAAGGAAATTTTTGGATTTCGATTCCGACAGCCCTAACAAAGCGGAAATGGTCAATAATTACGACTGGATGAAAGATTACACATTTTTGAACTTTATCCGCGATATAGGCAAGCATATCACCATAAACTACATGATGGCAAAGGATTCGGTGAAAAAACGAATTGAAGGTGAAGTGGGTTCGGGCTTGTCGTTTACTGAATTTACCTACCAGTTGGTACAGGGTTATGACTTTTTACATCTGTACCAAACCAAAAATTGCCGTTTGCAAATGGGTGGCAGCGACCAGTGGGGTAATATAACCACCGGCACTGAGCTTATCAGGCGAATTGAAGGAGGAGAAGCATTTGCTCTTACATGCCCGCTTATTACCAAAGCCGATGGCGGAAAATTCGGTAAAACCGAGAGTGGTAATGTATGGCTCGATCCTGAGAAAACCTCACCATACCAGTTTTATCAGTTCTGGCTCAACACTTCTGATGCCGATGCCGAGAAATACATAAAAATATTTACACTTTTCAGCCGTGATGAAGTGGAGGAAATGATTTCCAGACACAGCGAAGCTCCTCATCTGCGCCTGTTACAGAAGGAACTGGCACGCGATCTGACGATCAGGGTTCATTCTGAGAACGATTTCAATCTTGCAGTCGAAGCTTCTGAAATCCTTTTTGGCAAAGGCACCACCGAGACCCTGAAGAATCTTGATGAAAAAACATTATTGTCGGTTTTTGAGGGGGTTCCAACCTGCCAGATCTCATTATCAGAACTTGAATCTGAAATACCTGTTCTGGAATTTCTTGCCGATAAAACCAATATATTCCCTTCAAGAGGCGAAGCAAGGCGGATGATAAAGGATGGCGGTGTGTTGATAAATAAGGAAAAAGCAAATGACCAGATGATGATAAACACCGGATATTTGCTGAATAAGCGCTATGTGCTGGTTCAGAAAGGTAAGAAAAACTATTTTCTTGTTATTGCCGGATGATCAGTTCCTGCTAAATATCTTCATTATTAGTGTTTTGCTATGATACTGGAACTGAGCCGGATAGCCTCCTATGGTGTTTCCTTCGCTTAAAATTACTACTTTTGCAGCCCTTTTTAAAAAAATTAAAGTTTTGTTGAAATAAAGAATTTAAAATTAAATATATGACTGATACTCAATTGTACACATCTGATTATTTGTTTGAAGTTAGCTGGGAAGTATGCAATAAGGTTGGTAGCGTACATTCGGCTATTTCATCGAAAGTGCCTGAAATAGAAAAGAAACTTAAAGACAATTATATCCTCATAGGTCCTGATGTATGGAAAGAAACAGGAGAACATCCTGAGTTTAGTGAAGATAATTCCATTTTTAAACTGTGGCGCGAAAAGGCCGCTGCGCAGGGATTGCACTTCAGAACAGGGCGCTGGAATGTAAAAGGCAATCCGGTTGTCATTCTTGTGGACTTTACTCCTTATTTTTCGGCAAAGGATAAGATATTCGAAGAACTATGGCTGAATCACAAGGTAGATTCCATTTCCGGACAGTGGGATTATATTGAACCGGCGCTTTTCGGATACGCTGCTGCCAAGGTGATAGAAAGTTTTTACGAGTATTATATTACAGCCGGCGATCATATTGTAGCTCAGTTTCATGAATGGATGACAGGAGTAGGGGTATTGTACCTAAAGGAATCAGTACCTCAGATAGCTACTATTTTCACGGTTCATTCAACGATTCTTGGAAGGACAATAGCCTCGGCTGGATTGCCGCTTTATAAGGAGCTTGAAACCTACCATGGCGAATCCATGGCAAGAAGGTTTAATATAATGTCGCAGTATTCGCTTGAAAAAACCGCTGCTCTTAGCTGTGATGCATTTACTGCGCTAAGCTGCTCTCTTGAGAAAGAATGTCTTCATTTTATAGGACGCAAGCCGGATGTAATTACACCTTCCGGTATTGATCTGAGTTCTATGCTTGATGACCAGGAATTTGCGTCAAAACGTCTGAAAGCCCGTGAAAGGCTTCTTTTGGTGGGAAGTGCCATCAGTGGCATGCGTCTTCCTGAAGATACATTTATTGTGCTTACAAGCGGACGTTATGAATTCCGTAACAAGGGTATTGATCTGTTTATTGATGCTCTGGGAAAAGTTAACAGGGAAGGTAATCCGCAAAAGGTGATCCTTGCGCTTATTGCTTTGCCCGGAAACCAGTCAGGAGCGCGTAGAGAACTGATGGAGAAGCTGAGAACTAATGACTTTTCAGGTGCAGGTTCTGGAAAACTTATCACACATACTTTGTTTGATCGCGATGTTGACCCTGTATTGGGAAAACTTCAGGAAAACGGTCTTTCAAACAAACGTGAAGACATGGTTAAAGTGGTTTTCGCACCAATTTACCTTAACGGATATGACGGTATTTTTAATATGCCTTATTACGATCTCCTGCCCGGATTTGACCTTTCAGTTTACCCTGCTTATTATGAACCATGGGGAATTGCACCGCTTGAAAGTCTTTCATACAGGGTTCCTGCCATAATTACATCGCTTACGGGCATAGGTTTGTATCTTCAGGAAAATATTAAGGTTCATGGCGAAGAATTAACCGTGCTTCAGCGTTCTGACGATAATGGCTATGACGTTGCAGGAAAAATTGCAGACATAATCCTTGCATTGAATAAAGCGGGTGATAATAAAATTCAGGAACTTGAAAATGCTGCTTTAAAAATTGCCAATCAGATAGGTTGGAGTAAATTTATTGAGAACCAGTACAAGGCTGAAGATATTGCACTTAGAAAGGTTGATGAGCGCAAACATCTTTTCCAGGATAAACTTCAGGCAGTAGTAAGAATTACACCTCCGGTTCCAACCAGGAAAAAACATGAATGGAAAAAGATCCTTATTCGTTCGGCTGTACCCGGCAATCTTGAAGCTCTTGATAAACTTGCCAGAAACCTGTGGTGGTCGTGGAATTATGACGCTATTGAGTTGTTCAGAAGTATTGATCCTGAGAAATGGATAAAGGCAAATAAAAATCCCCTGGTTTTATTTGAACTACTTACATTTCATCAGATGCAGGAGCTGGCTTCGAACCGGGAATTTCTGCAAAGACTTGAAGTTATTTACAGTCGCTTTGAGGCTTATATGAAAGAGGCTGAACACAAACCTGAAAAACAGATTGCCTATTTCAGTATGGAATTTGGTTTGCACGACAGCTTAAAAATATTTAGCGGTGGACTTGGAGTTCTTGCAGGAGATTATTTGAAAGAAGCCAGCGACTCAAACAAGAACATGATAGGTATCGGACTTTTATACCGTTATGGATATTTTCAGCAACAAATTTCACTCTTGGGAGAGCAGATTGCCAACCCTGTACCTCAGAAGTTTTTCAGCATGCCTGTGGCGCCGGTTAGAAATCAGGACGGAAACTGGATTACGATCAGTCTTGCACTGCCCGGACGAAAAATATATGCCAAAATATGGCGGGTTGATGTTGGCAGGATACCTCTTTATTTACTTGATACTGATATTGTTGAAAATCAGGATATTGACAAGGTCGTTACCCATCAGCTTTACGGAGGGGACTGGGAAAACAGATTCAAGCAGGAGCTGCTTCTGGGCGTTGGTGGTATGCGTGCACTCCACGCCATGGGTCTCAAACCTGATGTTTTTCATTTAAATGAAGGACATGCTGCATTTGCCGGACTTGAACGACTCAGACACTATGTTCAGCAAGAAAAACTGAATTTCCTGCAAGCTGTTGAATTGGTGCGCACTACATCGCTTTTTACCACTCATACTCCGGTACCGGCAGGCCATGACGAATTCAGCGAAGACCTCCTGCGTACGTATATTCCTCATTATGCCGAGCGTCTTAATATTTCATGGAATGATTTTATGAACCTTGGCAGATGGACACCTGATAATACAAGTGAGAAATTTTCCATGAGTGTGCTGGCATTGAAACTATCGCAGGAAGCAAACGGAGTAAGCAGGATTCATGGAAGAGTTACACGCGAGCTGTTTTCAAAGATTTATGAAGGTTATTATCCTGAAGAGATTCATATTGGGTATGTTACAAATGGAGTTCATTTTCCCACATGGACTGCTAAACGCTGGTTTAATCTGTATGTGAACACTTTTGGGGAACATTTTCTTACTGACCAGTCGAATCCCGAGCATTGGAAAAAGATTCACAGAGTTCCGGATGAAACTATCTGGGAAATAAGGAATTCACTAAGATCTGAACTGATAGGCTATGTGAAGAAAAGGATACAGTCTGATATGCGCCGCAGACAGGAAAATCCCAAAACGATTTCACGCATACTCGGCTCTATCAATGAGAATGCCCTTACGATAGGTTTTGCCAGACGTTTTGCGACATATAAAAGAGCGCATCTGCTTTTTACCGATACCGAGCGTCTGAAATCTCTTGTGAATAAGCCAGGATTTCCGGTTCAATTGATTTTTGCTGGTAAAGCACACCCGGCTGACCGTGCAGGACAGGATCTGATTAAAAAGATAGTCGAAATATCAAAACATCCTGATTTTATCGGCAAGATCACTTTTGTTGAAAACTATGATATGGAATTGGCTAAAAAGCTTATTCAGGGTGTTGACATTTGGCTTAACACACCTACAAGACCAATGGAAGCTTCCGGTACAAGCGGTGAAAAGGCAGTAATGAACGGAGTTGTCAATTTCAGTGTTCTTGACGGATGGTGGGCAGAAGGCTATAAACCCGAAGCCGGCTGGGCATTGCCTGAAGAACGATCATATACTGAACAGAACCTTCAGGATGAACTTGATGTTATTTCAATTTATAATATCCTTGAAAATGAAATAATCCCGACTTTCTACAAACGTGATAGAAATGGCCTGCCAATTGACTGGATTTCATATGTGAAGAACACTATTTCAGAAATTGCACCACATTTTACAATGAAACGTATGCTTGATGATTACGGAAAGCAGTATTATGACAAACTGATAGCCCGTTCTGATATGATGAAAGCTAACAATAACCGTCTGATCAAGGATATGGCAAACTGGAAAAGACGTATGATAAGAGATTGGGCTAATATTGAAGTACTGGATATTAAGGTTCCTGATTCCACCAATGAGCCTCTGGATGTTGGTGATATGTTTAAGGCTACTGTAACACTTGATTTAAACGGGATATTGCCCGGCGACATAGGCGTGGAAATTTTATTTGGTCAAAAGGAAAATGACGAGGTGAAAACCATCCAGTTCCTCAAAGAACTTCAACTGATAAGCTCCGATAATGGTAAAGCTGTTTTTGCCATTGAATTTCCTTCGGAGAAATCAGGGGTTTATGACTATGCTTTCAGAATTTTCCCAAAACATGAATTATTGCCACACCTGCAGGATTTGAATATGGTAACATGGTTTTAACTGAAAGAGTGAAATCAAATAATAACTGGTAATCTGTGATTTTTTAATTGAAATTAATACCTGCTTTTTGGCAGTTCTTAACTTGAACAGTTGAAAAACACAATAAAAAAACAGATTTGTTTGTTTACAATAGGAATGGAGATCGAATTATTCGGTCAGGGTTAATTATCCTTCATGAAAAACAAATCTTTTATCAGAACATAAAACACTAAAAAACCTTAACAATGGAACTATTAAAAGGAAAAACAGCATTGATAACCGGTGGAGCCAGAGGTATAGGCCGCGGTATTGCATTGAAATTTGCTTCGGAAGGAGCGAATGTTGCTTTTTCAGATATCAAATACGATGAAACAGCCAGCGAATTGGAAGAAGAGCTTGTTGCTTTTGGAATTAAAGCCAAAGGCTATGCTTCGGATGCAGGATCATTTGAGGATTCTGAAAAGCTTGTAAATGACGCGCTTAACGATTTTGGCGCCATAGATATCCTTGTGAATAATGCCGGAATTACCCGTGATAATCTTTTAATGCGAATGACTGAAGCCGATTGGGATCTTGTTATAAAAGTTAACCTGAAGTCAATTTTTAATATGACTAAAGCCATTCAGAAAGTGATGCTGAAGCAAAGATATGGAAGTATTATCAACATGAGCTCGGTTGTGGGTGTTAGTGGTAATGCAGGTCAGTCAAACTATGCTGCTTCAAAAGCCGGGCTGATAGGATTTACCAAATCAATTGCTCAGGAACTGGGTTCGCGCAATATTCGCTGTAATGCCATTGCTCCGGGATTCATTGAGACTGATATGACAGCCAGATTACCACAGGATGTAAGAGATGAATGGGTAAAGAGTATTCCGCTCAGACGTGCAGGTACACCGGAAGATATTGCAAATGTTGCACTTTATCTTGCCAGCGACCTTTCGTCATATATTACCGGACAGGTTATAAGTGTTTGTGGTGGAATGAATATGTAATATTTTGTGATCCAGCAAATTATAATAAGTTACGGGGCTTGGTTCATACCATTGTGTGTATTGCTTGCTTTGCTATATGCAGGATTACTCTATTTCCGCGAACGCAGATATGAGTTCTCGGCAAAGTATAGGTTTTTCATGGCGGCAATCAGAGCAGTGGTTGTGTTTTTTCTGGCTTTTATGCTCTTGTCTCCATTTTTCAGAAGCACCTCAAAAAGAGTAGAAGACCCTGTAATCATTATTGCTCAGGATAATTCACTGTCAGTAACAGCCTCAGGTGATACTTCCTTTTACAAACAGGAATATCCCAAACTGATGAATGACCTTGTTTCAGAGCTTAGCCGTGACTTCGATGTTCAGCTTTATTCATTCGGACAATCGTTCCGGGAAGGCATCAGCTATGATTTTTCGGATAAACAGACAAATATTTCAGAAGCATTGACCGAGCTTCATTCACGTTATTTAAACCGTAATGTAGGAGCTTTGATCCTTGCCAGCGATGGTATTTTTAATCAGGGTGTACATCCACATTATGCACTTGACTTCCTTCCATTCCCTGTTTACACTCTTGCCCTCGGGGATACCATTCCGGTTCGTGATGCTGCAATAGTAAATGTTACTCATAATCGTATTGCATACCTTGAAAACACATTTCCGGTTGAGATTCATGTGAGAGGAGTGTTATGCAATGGTATGAACACTAACTTAAGGATAATAAAGAACGGGGTAGTAATATTTTCTGAACGTATTGTATTCAAAGGTGATAGTGATGATCATTTCATTACTGCCGAACTCAAAGCTGAACAGCCGGGTATGCAGCGGTACAGGATTGAGATTACTTCAGTTGAAGGGGAGTGGTCAGTCTTAAATAATCATAAGGATATTTTTATAGAAGTGCTTGAGGCACGTCAAAAGTTGTTGGTGCTATACAATTCGCCACATCCTGATATTTCGGCAATAAGGCAAACTGTTGAGTCGCTTCAGAGCCTTGAAGCTGAGGTGGTTGAAACATCAAAATTCAATGGCGATCTCAACGACTATAACCTTGTTGTGCTTCATCAGATACCCTCAGTTTACCGATCCGATGCTTCATTGCTTCGTAAAATAAATGATTCGAATTTGCCAATACTGCACATTATAGGTACTGGTTCTGATCTTAATGTTTTTAATACTCTTGGATACGGACTAACTATTACGGGGTCAGGTAATAAGACCGATGAAACTCTGCCGGCTATTAATACTTCGTTTTCATTGTTTACTCTGAGTGATGAATTCAGGGAAATGATAAGATATTTCCCGCCTTTGTATAGCCCCTATGGTATTTACAGAGAATCGCTGGCAGGGAATACCTTGTTTTATCGCCAGATTGGTTCTTTGGTAACCAATATGCCTTTAGTAACATTTTCTGATATTTCGGGTAAGAAAATTGGTATTATAGCCGGTGAAGGTATCTGGCGCTGGCGTCTTGCAAATTTTTTGCGTAAAGAAAATCATCAGGCATTTCAGGAATGGCTTGGCAAAACCATTCAATACCTTGCTTTACGTGAAAAGAAAGAACGTTTTATGGTTCACACCCGTAATATCTGGAACGAAAATGAAATAATTGAGTTTACGGCTGAATTATATAATGAATCGTTCGAACCCATTACTACACCTGATGTTGAACTTATAATTACTGATGAAGACGGGAAACAATTTCCTTTTGGTTTTTCCAGAACCAAAGATTCTTATCGTTTGAATGTGGGGCAGTTGGCACCCGGTCATTATTCATATTCCGCTGTTGCGGTTCAGCCAAATGAAAAACTGGAGGCAAAAGGAGCTTTTACAATACTTCCTCTTCAGATTGAACTAGTTAATACTGTGGCAGATCACAGGCTTTTGCACGGATTGGCTTCCCGGTTTGGAGGTCAGATGTTTTTTCCGGACCAAATGAATGAAATTGTTCAGACAATACGTGCCCGCGATGATGTGAAACCGGTCTTTTATGTTGACAAAAGCTATTTTGAGCTTATTGATATTAAATGGCTCGCAGCATTGATCCTTGGATTAATGGCATTAGAATGGCTTTTCAGACGTATTGCAGGAGGTTACTGATTTCGCTGAAGTCAGGTTGTTTGTCTGGATACCGGGATCTGTATAACATAAATATTTCTATTGCCGGACTCCATAATCGGGTTTTATCAGATATCGGACTGATGAGTTTTTAAAAATTTTACATTAACACTATTTAACAGCTTTTGAATCCCAGATTGGTTCAAACTGTTTATTTTCGTAAAATATTAATTTACACAATGAGACTTGTCGGGTTGCTTACCCTTTTACTTCTTGGATTATTGGCTTCGGCAGAAGATGAACCGAAGAAATATACCTATTTTGAAGGCCGGATTATTGATGTAAATAACAATAAAATAGGATATGCCCATATTATCAATCTGAACCGTCGTTTTGGTGTTGTCAGCGACCCCAGTGGCAGATTTGTGATGCCGGTTATGCAGGGCGACAGCCTTATGATAACTCATGTCAGCCATTTGGTTCGTTTTGTAATGATTGATGTGGAGCATATTAATCATGAAGGTCCGTATGAACTCATCATACTTCCTAAAGTATTTGAACTTAGCGAAGTTGTGGTGCGCCCCCTGCCTGGCACTCGCCTTGAATTCAAGCAGGCATTTGTTAATATCGAGCTTCCGGCTACAACCGATTCAGTGAAACTGAGAATGCCACATATGAATACCATGGTATATAGTGGACCTCAGCAAGGATTTGGTGTAGTGATGAAAGGACCTTTCCAGACTTTTTATGATCTTTTCAGCAAGGAAGCAAAACAAATCCGAAAACTTGAAAAGGAGATTAAAACTCAGCAATTACAGGAAGAAATTGAGAAGCGGTATAATCACGACCTTGTCTACAGGCTTACACATATTGCTGATGAAGCTGAGCGTGAAAAATTCATGCAGTATTGTAATATTCCTGTTGATTTCATTCTGAACTCCACTGATTACGATCTTTGTATTGCCATTATCAGATGCTTTGAATCGTACAGACTGAAAATGGGTTGGGGTGGAGGCTGAATTTATCAGGGTACTGAAAGATGATTCTTCCCTGCTTGTGAAAACCCTCAGATACAATCATGCTTCTTTGTTCCCTGCTATTGTCAGAAACAGGCTGTCCTCATGGAGATATTTATTTGCAAGTTCCTGAATACGTTCCGGACTTATTCCCTTTAATAATTTTATAAAATGGTTGAAAGTGTCAAAGGTTTGCCCATATTCAAGAACTACGCCTAATCTTTTTGCAATTTCAAAAGGTCCGTCCATGCTTCGCATTAATGCACCCATCATAAAGTTTTTGACAAGTTTCAATTCTTTCTGTCGTACCGGTTCCTCACGCAATTTCCTTATTTCTTTATAAACCTCTTCAATTGAAGCTTCAAGAACCCTGTTTCCTACTTCGCTGAAAATAATAAACAGTCCGCTATGATGAAATGATGTAAGCGCAGATGAAATACCATAAGTATAGCCTTTGTCTTCGCGGATATTTTTCATTAGCCGTGAACCAAAATAACCACCTAAAACAGTGTTCACAATACTAAGTTCAGGATAATCAGGATGCAAGCGATTTATAGTTACTTTTCCAATGCATAGGGCAGCCTGCATGGCATCCTTTTTATGGATAAATCGTTTTTTTTCCGTTGAAGAAATTATTGGTTGTACATTCAAAGTCCGGTTTTTTGAGTTCGCACCCGGGAAACCACCAAATGTTTTTTCCAGAAGATTATCAAGCTGCACAGGAATTTTACCACTTACTATTATGGTACATTCATCGGCCCGGTAATTATTTTTATGATGTTCGGCAAGAATATCCCTGCCAAGCCCGTCAAGATGTCCGGGTTCAAGGATATATCCGTAAGGATGCGTATTACCGAAAATCTGTTCATAAAAATGAGTGGAAGCCAGATAATCAACATTCTGACGTCTAACGTTTAAACGCTCTTTTCTGGTAGAACGGTAAATATCTGTTTCATGATCCGGAAATATTGGGTTCATCACAACTTCTGCCAGCATTGGGAGGGTTTCATTCAGGTATTTATTTAAGGTATATAGCCTTATATAAGCGTTGTCTTTTGAATTATTTGTTTCGATATAGGAACCATAAAACTCAAAATGTTCTGAAATATCTTCGGCAGAATAAGAGTTTGTGCCGGCTGTGAGTAATTTATTTGTTGCTTTGGCAGCATGATAATGTTCCTGATAATATGTGCCTGCTTTAAAAACAAGCTCAATACGGGTAACTTCCTGAATGCCTTTATCTATTATGTAAACCTGTATTCCGTTTCCAAGCTGGAAATAACGAGGTTCAGTATTTATCCGGAAATTGATTTGTTTTGACCCCGGTGCTTTTTTCCTGTTAATTTCTACTGGCATTATTCGGTTTTTTTGGCATGGTAATATAAAGTAGAACAATTGTTTTCAGTAAGATACTTTTGTGAAAAGCTTAATATATCATTCTCGTTCACAATGGCATATTGTTCTGCCTCATTGTTTATTAATGCTGCATCTCCTATCAGTTCAAACATGGCAAGGTTCATTGCCTTTTCCAGTACCTTTATTTCTGTAAAAACCAGCATTGACTCAATTCTGTTTTTTACTTTTTGTAATTCGCGTTCCTTTACATAATTATCCTGAAGCTCCTTAATTATATCATTAATAGCCTGTTCAGCGGCATCAAAGCTTATACCGTTCATGAGCCTGCCTGATATTATGAACAGACCCGGGTCAATACTTCCTGTTATATAGGCATCAATCCCGCTAAATATTTGCTTTTTTTTGACCAGTTCAACATAAAGTCGCGAAGAATCACCATTTGACAAAATATCAGAAACAATATCGGAGATGTAATAGTCTTTTGAGGTACGTTCAGGTATGTGCCAGGCTTTATAAATAGAATTCGCAGGAACCTCCCTTTCAACATGTAAATGTCGTGCTTCGGTTTGAACTTCTTCAACCGGTAATTTTCTGTTATTTGATGGCCCTGCCGGAATATTACCGAACCATTTTTCACATAATTCTTTGATTTCGTTTGTTTCAACAGGTCCCGCTATTGTAACAATGGCATTATTTGGATTATAAAAACGCTGATAAAATTCTTTGGTATCTTCCATTGTTACATTTTCTATATGTCTGACATCAGCTCCTATTGTAGGCCAGCGGTAAGGATGCTTTTTATATGCCAGTGGGCTTAACAATAGCCAGTCATCACCATAGGGTTTGTTTAAGTATACTTCTCTGAACTCCTCGATAACAACATTTTTTTGTACTTCAAGGCTCTTTTTTGAAAATGCCAGATTCAGCATCCTGTCAGATTCAAGCCAAAAGCCGGTTTCAAGATTATTTTTAGGAATTGTAAGGTAGTAACTGGTAACATCATTTGATGTAAAAGCATTATTTGTGCCACCTGCCTTTTCAAGCTGCTCATCATAATGAGGAATATTTACCGAGCCTCCAAACATCAGATGTTCAAATAAATGTGCAAACCCGGTTTTGTCAGGATGTTCATCGCGTGCGCCAACGTCGTATAAAACATTCATTGCTATTATAGGAGTTGATTTGTCGTTATGAACTATAACCCTGAGTCCGTTGTCAAGTTTAAAGTGGTCGAATAAGATCATAAAATCAGAGCTGAATGAATGTTGAGAACCTGAAAGAGTGTTTTACCATAATTTTTTCAAATATCTGAAACCCAAAAGAAAAGAGGCTGTCTTAGAATTATCGGACAGCCTCTTATTGATCAAAGATCTTTAATCCTTAAAGTCTTTATTAAAAGTACTATTTTGTAAGGATAAGATTGACGATTCCAACAGCATCAAGCACGTTGATCACACCATTACCATCAATATCAGCATTTGTGAAAATAAATGGTTCAGGTGTATTGCCTGTAATGTAATTGATAACTGCAACAACGTCCATAATATTCACAACTCCATCGCCATTAGCATCACCGGGTGTTCCACATGATGGAGGAACGTGTGGTCCGTTGCTGAAATCAGCATCAGTGAAAGAGAAATCCTGAACGTATTTAAACTGAACAGGTTGTGTGGGGTCGCCACCGGTAAATGATTGATATACGAATGGAATGGTATAAGTACCGCCATTTGAGAAAACATATTGCGATGCAGTTCCCATATAAGCTTCAAGCCAGCCTTCTGACAGGTAAGTGACATTTTCAACATCGGTGTACATACGTGAGTCAACATCAAATCCCCAGCACCAGATATCGGGCATAACATTATCAGTTACGCCTTCAAAATCGGTATCCAGCCATGAAAGGAATACTTTACTTCCATCCTGTGTTCTTGAAATTTGTGAACGGCTGTCTTCACTGATTTCACCAAATTCACCCCTGAAAGTTTTGTTATGTGTTACATACTGAGCAGCAAAGCAGGCGCCCTGATTTACTGAATAAATATGGAATGTAGCTCCATAGCCTGCACTGGCGATAATAGAATAATCATTGCTTCCGGCAACACCAATAGTAACACAAATGTGGAGATCTCCGTTTTTATCAACAACCATACCATGATCAAAAGCAGTGGTATATCCTACTGAATCACGATGAACAAGTTCCGGGTTTACCCAAAGATTATTCCACTGTTCTTCTGTAAGATAATATTTAACTGATTCAAATCCGTCAGGTCCGCCAAGAATAATTGGTGTTGGGCCTGTCCATGTCTGACCACCATTAGTGGTTTTGTAGATAACAGGATAAAAAGAATGTCCGTTTACAAACGGGTCACCATCAAGATTATCCCAAAGTAATGACATATAGCCTATCTGTCCGTTAGGAGCAAAGGCAATTTTTTCATGAGCAGCAGCTCTTCCTTCAGTATAAGAAGGCGCATACATAACCCATCTGTTATATTCATAATCATTCAAGGCAGAATTCCAGGTACCTTTGGTAAATAACAGGCTGTCAGTATACTGATTTCCAAGCCCATCAACTAAAGCCGGTTCAAATACCCAAATATCTCCGTTAACAGGGTTAATGGTCATTGTTGAAGGTACATTCTGACGGAATGGAGGTGTGGATGACCAGTCGTGCTGTGTGGGAGGTACTGTCTGGCTGAGTTTATGAACACCACCGGCATATCCACCCCATGAACCGGGTCCTGCGTTACTTCCATCAAGTGTAGGCGCAAAATATGAGAAATAAGCATTGACAGGATTGGTATTACCTGTTGGATTATAAATAACACCCTGCGGATATCTGGCATTAGCGCCACCCTTGGTAGGATCATAAACCTGAATATTGTTGGTAAAAGTCATACCACCATTAGTGGATAAATCATAAGCCAGATAGCCACTTCCAGGTGGAATGAGCATACGGTGTACAAATGCAACTGTATTTAAGTTGTTATCAGCCCAAAGAGCTGTACGTCCTCCGTTGTAAAGACCATAGGCATTTGCAGATCCTCCTATTGGAATAATGGATACAATGTCGCGGTTACCGGCATTTACAACAGGTTTCACAGGTACATTGAAATTGTTAACGGAAGGAGTATTTGTAATAGTACTCTCGTTAACATTGCGATCTAACAGAGCATCAGAGCGAATACCGCTTTTTATCTGATAATTCTGCGCACTCAGTGCAAGCATTGCAATGAGCGATACTGTCAATAATAGTGTTCTTCTCATGTTAAAAAAAAATTGGTGAATAAATAATTGAATTAAAAATGTATACTTGTTTTTATTTTTTGGAATTACTAAACAAAAGTATAAATAAATCCAATACCCGGGGTTTTTATTCAGAATATTTTTTATTCGACAATCAATTTATTGGTTGTTTTATAATCATTTGTTTTTACTGTCAGGAAGTACATTCCTGAACGCAATCCTTCAGTATCAACCTTTATGCACTGTTCACCGGCATCAAAAGTACCAGAATTAACGGTTTGAACTTTCTGACCCAGAATATTGGTAATATCAATTGCCACATTGCTGCGCTTGTTCAATGTTAATTTAAGGTTAGTGTAATTTTTAGCGGGATTGGGATAGATAGAAGTAATGGTGAAATTACTCTGTAATTCATTTATTCCAACCCAATACAGAATAACAGGTACTATAACATCCTGGTCAATTACTGTAACATCACCTGTTTCTGTCTCGAAGTCGTATTTTCCTACAGAATATGAATATGTTCCCGGCTCAACAACAAAGATGTAATCTCCGGCAGCATTGGTAACATCGCCAAGGGTTACAACTGCATCATCAATTTCATTACCAAACTGATCAGTAATAACGAATGTTACGGTATATTGCTCGATTGCTCCTTCAAGTGTAATTGTAGCATCTTCAGTACCGGTAATGATATTTTGAGCCTGAATACTCGAGATTATAGCATCTTCGAGTACGAAGTCATATACTCCGGCTTCATCCGGTGTATTAAATTCATATGTTGCAACAATACCGCTGTTTCCAAGGAAATATGAATTGGTGAATGATATTGAGAGTGATCTGAAAAGATTGGTATTCGGCAGAACATTGGCATGTATCTGGTGATCAGTGGCACGATCGGTCAATGCAGCCGAATTGGCAACGTATTCAAATCCATCGGGCAATGGAATATCAAACTGCCAAGCAACAAACAGATCCTCATTGATGATTTCCATTTCAACAATTATAGTATTACCTGGTTCGGCAGTAACATCATTGATCTTCATAATATTAGATCCATATGTGCTTTTAGGTTCACCTTTTCTTCCTCCAAGAATAATATTAACAGTTCCTACAGCATCAAGTACGTTGATTATTCCATCGCCATTAATATCAGCATTTTCTACAATAAAAGGATCGGGGTCATTGCCCATAATATAATTTATCATTGCAACAACATCCATTATATTCACCATTCCGTCGCCATTAGCATCACAGGGTGTTCCACATGTTGGCGGAACGTGAGGGCCGTTTGTGAAATCAGCATCAGTGAAAGTAAAATCCTGAATGTATTTAAACTGTACAGGTTCTAGGGGGTCGCCACCGGTAAATGTTTGATATACGAATGGAATAGTATAGGTGTCACCGCCTGAAAATATATAATGTGATGCTGTACACTGATAGGCTTCAAGCCAGCCTTCTGAAAGATAGGTTACATTTACAACATCGGTGAACATACGGGTGTCAACATCAAATCCCCAGCACCAGATATCCGGCATAACATTGTCAGTTACGCCTTCAAAGTCGGTATCAGCCCATGAAAGGAATATTTTACTCCCATCCTGAGTTCTTGAAGCCTGTGATCGGTTGTCTTCAGTAAGATCACCCCATTCGCCTCTGAAAGTTTTGTTGTGTGTAATATATTGTGCAGCAAAACAGGCTCCCTGATTTATTGAATAAATATGGAAAGTAGCTCCATAGCCTCCGCTGGCGATGATGGAATATTCAGTGCTTCCGGCAACACCAATGGTAACACAAATATGAATATCCCCATTTTTATCAACTACCATGTCGTGGGTGAAGGCAGTGGTGTATAAAATTGAATCACGAAATTCAAATCCGGGGTTTACAGGAATTATTTGTTCGTCTGTAAGATAATACTTGACTTCATCAAAACCGTCCGGACCTCCTAAAACAATAACTGTCGGTCCTGTCCATGTCTGACCACCATCAGTGGTTTTGTAAATAACAGGATAAAAAGCATGTCCGGCAGCAAATGGATCACCGCCATTGTCAGCCAAAAAGCTCATATATCCGATTTGTCCGTCAGGAGCAAAAGCAATTTTTTCGTCAGCAGGTGCTCTACCCGGTTCATAAGCAGGCAGATATTCAACCCATCTTTCATAGTCATAATCATTCAATTCAGAATTCCATGTCCCTTTGGTAAATAATATACTATCTGTGTATTGGTTACCTATACCATCAACTAATGCAGGTTCAAAAACCCAAATGTCACCGTTAACCGGATTAATAGTCATTGCTGAAGGAACATTCTGACGGAATGGAGGTATTGACGACCAGTAATGCTGTGTTGGGGGTTCTGTTTGGCTGAGTTTATGAACACCGGTAACATATCCTCCCCATGAACCGGGTCCGGCATTACTACCATCAAGACTAGGTGCAAAATATGAGTAATATGCATTATCAGGATTAGTATTACCTGTAGGATTATAGATGACACCCTGAGGGTATCTGGCATTAGCGCCACCTAAGTTGGGGTCATATACCTGGATGTTGTTCGTAAAAGTCATACCACCGTCAGTGGACAGATCATAAGCCAGATAGCCACCTCCCGGAGGAATGAGCATACGGTGTATGAATGCAACAGTATTTAAGTTATTGTCAGCCCAAAGTGCTGTGCGACCACCATTGTATAAACCATATGCATTGGCAGCTCCGCCAATGGGGATAACAGAAACAATGTCGCGATCACCTGCATCTACAACAGGTTTTTCCGGTATATTGAAAGCATTGAAAACTGTAGAATTATTAATGAGGGATTCGTTAAAATTCCGATCAGTGCGAAATTCCGGACGAATATTGTCTTTTATCTGATAGCGCTGTGCGCTAAGCGATAACACTGTAATTAGTGATATCGCTAATAACAGTGTTTTTTTCATGGCCTTAAGGAAGATTGGTTAATGTTTGTTGTTTTAAATAAGGTGTTGCAAAATATTGTTCACCCTGATATTATAAAAACAAAAACCCAAAGAAACTTAATCCTTTGGGTTTTTGTTCATGAAAATTTATTACTCGACAATAAACTTACTTGTTGTTTTATAATTGTCGGTTCTTACTGTCAGGAAGTACATTCCTGAACGCAGGCTTTCAGTATTGATCTTAATATTCTGTTCACCGGCATCAAAAGTACCAGAATTAACGGTTTGAACTTTCTGACCCAGAATATTGGTAATATCAATTACCACATCGCTGCGCTTGTTCAATGTTAATATAAAGCTGGTATAATTTTTAGCGGGATTAGGATAGATAGAAGTAATGGTGAAATTATTTTGTAATTCATTAATTCCAACCCCAACCAGAATAACAGTTACTGTAACATCCTGGTCAATTACTGTAACATCACCTGTTTCTATCAGGAAGTCGGCTTTTTCTACAGAATATGAATATGTTCCCGGCTCAACAACAAATATGTAATTTCCGGCAGCATTGGTAACATCACCAAGGGTTACAACTGCATCATCAATTTCATTACCATTCTGATCCTTAATAACAAATGTTACGGTATATTGCTCGATTGCTCCTTCAAGTGTAATTGTAGCATTTTCAGTACCGGTAATGATATTTTGAGCCTGGATGTTTGAAATTATAGCATTTTCAAGTACGAAGTCATATACTCCGGCTTCATCCGGTGTGTTAAATTCATATGTTGCAACAACACCGCTGTTTCCAAGGAAATATGAGTTGCTGAATGATATTGAAAGTGATCTGAAAAGATTGGTATTCGGCAGAACATTGGCATGTATCTGGTGATCAGTGGCACGATCGGTCAATGCAGCCGAATTGGCAACATATTCAAATCCATCAGGCAATGGAATATCGAACTGCCATGCAACAAATTGATCTTCGTTGATAACTTCCATTTCAAGAACAATAGTGCTGCCAGGTTCAGCAACAACATCATGCAGCTTCATAATATTGCCGCTTAACACAACTTCATTCAATGTTACATCAACAAGTATATCCTGGTCAACTACTGTAACATTACCGGTAGCAGTTGAATAACCGGTTTTAACAACCGTGTAGGCATAAGTTCCGGGTTGTACAGTAAATACATACTGACCTGCAGGATTAGTAACTGCTCCAAGTGTAACAACAGCATCGGTAATAGGAGCACCATCCTGATCTGCAACATTGAACGTTACAGTGTATTCGGGTGTAACTTCTGCATTTAACGTAACATCAACAAGCACATCCTGATCAACTACAGTAACGTTTCCGGTACTTGTTGAATAACCTGCTTTAACAACCGTATAAGCATAAGTTCCGGGCTCTACTGTAAATAAATACTGGCCGGCAGGGTTAGTAACATCGCCAAGGGTAATAACAGCATCGGTAATAGGAGCACCGTCCTGATCTGTAACGTTAAAAGTTACAGTATACTCGTCAGGTGTTACTCCGCCAACAGTGATTGTGCCATTTTCAGTACCGGTAAGAATATTTTGTGCCTGAAGACTTGAAATAATAGCATTATCAAGAACAAATTCATAAGTTCCGGCTACATCAGGTGTAGTGAATTCGTATGTAGCAACAACACCGCTGTTTCCCAGGAAATAGGCATTGGAGAATGAAAAGGCAAGAGATCTGAAAATAGTTGTATTAGGTAATACAACTGCATTTATCTGATGTCCTGCGGCTCTATCAGTTAATGCAGCCGAATTGGCAACATAATCAAATCCTTCAGGTAAAGGAATATCAAACTGCCATGCAACAAACTGATCTTCATTAACGATCTCCATTTCAACAGTTATAGTACTACCGGGTTCGGCAGTAACATCATTGATTTTCATAATATTTGATCCATATGTGCCTTTAGGTTCACCTTTTCCACCTCCAAGAATAATATTGATAGTTCCAACAGCATCAAGTACGTTGATTATTCCATCACCATTAACATCAGCATTTTCAAAAATAAATGGTGTGGGGTTGGCATTCATAATATAACTTATAATTGCTACAACATCAAGCACGTTTACTATGCCATCGCCATTAGCATCACCGGGTGTACCACATGTTGGAGGAACGTGTGGACCGTTGGTGAAATCGGCATCAGTAAATGTGAAATCCTGAACGTATTTAAACAGAACAGGTTGTGTAGGGTCGCCACCGGTAAATGATTGATATACGAATGGAATGGTATAAGTATCGCCATTTGAGAAAACATATTGCGATGCAGTGCCCTGATAAGCTTCGAGCCAACCTTCAGAGAGATAGGTTACGTTTACAACGTCAGTAAACTTGCGGGTAGTTACATCAAATCCCCAGCACCAGATATCGGGCATAACATTATCAGTTACACCTTCAAAATCGGTATCATTCCATGATAGGAATACCTTGCTGCCATCCTGGGTAACTGAAGCCTGTGAACGGCTGTCTTCAGTAATATCACCCCATTCACCGCGGAAAGTTTTATTGTGTGTGACATATTGTGCTGCAAAACAGGCTCCCTGATTTACTGAATAGATATGGAAAGTAGCTCCAAAGCCTCCACTGGCAATAATTGAATATGGATTACTCTCACCTCCTGCAACACCAATGGTAACAGCAATATGGATGTCTCCATTTTTGTCAACTACCATATCGTGAGTAAAAGCTGTGGTATATAATACTGAATCACGATGAACCAGTTCAGGATTTACCCAAAGATTATTCCACTGTTCTTCTGTCAAATAATACTTGACTTCATCAAAACCGTCGGGTCCGCTAAGAACAATTGCGGTTGGACCTGTCCATGTCTGACCACCGTCAACAGTTTTGTAAATAACAGGATAATAAGCATAACCTGCAGCAAATGGGTCACCGCCATTGTCAGCCAGTAAGCTCATATATCCAATTTGTCCGTTAGGAGCAAAGGCAATTTTTTCGTCAGCAGGTGCATTGCCAGGTTCAAAAGCAGGTAAATATTTAACCCATCTGTCATAAGTATAATCCTTAGTTGCTTGATTAAATGTACCTTTTGTAAACAGCAGGCTATCAGTGTATTGATTGCCTAAACCATCAACTAATGCAGGTTCATAAACCCAGATATCTCCGTTAACTGGATTGATAGTCATTGCTGAAGGTACATTCTGGCGGAATGGAGGTCTTGAACCCCAGTCATGTTGGGTAGGACCACTTGCCTGGTCCAGTTTATGAACGCCACCGGCATATCCACCCCATGAACCTGGTCCCGCATTACTACCATCAAGGGTAGGTGCAAAATATGAATAATATGCATTGTTAGGATCGGTGTTACCTGTAGGGTTATAAATAACACCCTGTGGGTATCTGGCATTATCGCTACGCTTGGTAGGATCATAAACCTGAATATTATTGGTAAAAGTCATACCGCCGTCAGTGGAGAGATCATAAGCCAGATATCCGCTTCCGGGAGGAATGAGCATACGGTGTGTAAATGCAACAGTGTTCAGGTTGTTATCAGCCCAAAGAGCTGTACGACCACCATTGTATAAACCATATGCATTACCGGCTCCACCAATGGGGATAATAGAAACAATGTCGCGATTACCTGCATCTACAACAGGCTTTTCCGGTACATTGAAAGCATTAACAATTGTGGAATTGTTAATGAGGGACTCGTTAAAATTCCGATCAGTGCGAAATTCAGGACGAATATCGCCTTTCATCTGATAGCGCTGTGCGCTTAGCGTTATCACTGCAAGGAGTGAAATTGTTAACAGTAATGTTTTTTTCATTTGCTTACTTTTTTGGTTATTAATTAACATTTAACCCAGCAAAATTAATAAAAATTGTATTAATTGATTCAAATCCCCTGATATTTTTAAGTTTTTTATGAATTATTGTGTCTAAAACTCATAAATATGATAAAAAATTAACATGTTATTCAAAGCATTTATACTTTTGCAATCTTATGATCAAACACACACTTACTCTTGCAGGAAAAGACTTTTTACTTGAGCTGAAGCGGCCATATCTGCTTAATGGTATGCTGCTTTATGTGGTTTCCACTGTTTTTATTTGTTATCTTGCCTTTGATGGTATTATTGATGAAAGAACCTGGAATGTATTATACTGGATCGTTATTCTGTTTGCATCTGTTAATTCTGCAGGACGAAGTTTTTCAGAAGAGTTTTCAAAACGCCACCTGTATTACTATTCAATAGCAAATCCGGCAGCAATAATTCTTGGCAAAATGTGCCATAATGCTGTTCTGTTGGTTATAGTAGCACTTCTGGGTTTTTCTGCATTTTCATTGTTCCTTGGAATACCAGTTGAAAACAGGATAATGTTCATTTTAGCAGCTATAGCGGGAAGCATCAGTTTTGCATTATTGCTTACAATGGTGGCAGGTATAGCTTCCCGAGCCGAACAAAATTTCACGTTGATGGCAATTCTGAGCTTTCCAATTGCACTACCCAAGTTGCTGATACTTATTAATCTTACACGAAATGCCATTGAACGTGGAATTTGGTCAGAAGCAATTAAACCATTCGCTTCATTAATCGTTTTACAAATACTGATAATCGTTCTGGCATTGCTTTTATTTCCTTATCTGTGGAAAGACTGAAGCGTTCGGATCAAATATGTGAGTTTTATGAGATGGATTTATAAAATATTAAGTGTTGTATTGCTTGTTTACGCTGTTGTAGCCGGGCTTACAATTAAATTATCCTTCGACTTACCTGTTATTCATGAGAGTATTCGTAATCTTTTTTATCATGTGAGTATGTGGTTTACCATGATCATAATATTCATGATATCCTTTGTTTATAGTTTAAGATACTTAAAGGGTTTTAACCTTGAATATGATCGTATAGCTGTAACTGCAGCTCAGGTAGGACTGGTTTTTGGAATGCTTGGGATTTTTACCGGAATGTTATGGGCAAATGAAACCTGGGGAGCACCATGGGTTCGTGATCCTAAACTCAATGGCGCAGCAATGAGCCTGCTGGTATATTTTGCATACCTGATATTAAGATCATCAATGACAGATGAAGAAAAAAAGGCCAGAATATCAGCAGTTTATAATATTTTTGCTTTTATCCTGATGATAATTTTTCTAGGCATTTTACCAAGACTATGGGGAGATTCGCTGCATCCGGGACAGGGTGGCGGACCTATGACTGTGGCTAAATTGGATTCAACCCTGCGTATCATATTTTATCCTTCAATTATTGGATGGATATTACTTGCAGTATGGATACTTGAACTTAAGATCAGGGTTAAACGTTTAAATGAAAGATTAAACTCCGGTGAAATATGATTGACGAAAATAAAATGTATGTTGTAGTCGGTGTATTGCTGATTATCCTTCTGGGTTTGTTTTTATATCTTATAACCATTGATATAAAACTTCGGAAGATTGAAAAAAAGTATAATAGGGAAAATAAGCCTAAAACCAGATCAACAGTAGTAACCGGGAAATAATAAAGGTTTATGAAAACCAGACATATTATTTTAATTCTTGTAGTTGCTGTAGTAACAGGTATTATAATAACAACATTTTCGGATTCAGGAGCATATAGCCATTTTGAAGAGGCTTTTAACCATCCCGGACGCGATTTTCATATAATAGGGAAGCTTAATACCCAAAAAGCATTGGAATACGATAGCCAGATTGATCACAATTATTTTGCTTTTTATATGATTGATCAGCACGGTAAAGAATCAAAAGTGGTTTATCGGGGAGCTAAACCGCAGGATTTCGAGAAATCGGAACAGGTTGTCATAATTGGCAGCGCTGAGGATGGAGTATTCAATGCCAAACAGCTATTACTGAAATGTCCTTCAAAATACAATGAAGAAGGGCTACCACAGGAATACGACGATACAAGATTTGATAAAGTATCGCAGGATTGATACAGATCCAACACTTCTGAGAACTTCCTGTCAGATATTTTCCACTTATTACATCCGGGTCATTCAGCCTCCTTATCATTTTATAGTATTGCCGACAATAGCGGTTCATGACTTCATGAACTCTATTGTTTTTGCAAAAACATTGTTAATCGAAACACAAACAGCTTAAAAAATCCGGAAAAAGTATATTTTTGCAAATTCTCAGTTGAGCATACTTAGTTAAACTTCTAAATATTTTTCTTTATGAAACAGACTATCACCGCTAAACAAGCGATGGAACTTGAAGACCGTTATGGTGCCCATAATTATCACCCGTTACCGGTTGTACTTGCCAAAGGTGAAGGTCCTTTTATGTGGGATGTTGACGGCAAGCGTTATTATGATTTTCTTTCGGCATACTCGGCTGTAAACCAGGGGCATTGCCATCCGGCCATCGTTAATGCCATGATCGAACAGGCTAAAACACTTACATTGACATCCAGGGCTTTCTATAATGATGCTCTTGGTGTTTTTGAAAAATTTGCCACTGAATTTTTCGGATACGATAAATTATTGCCTATGAATACCGGCGCCGAAGGTGTTGAAACAGCCATTAAACTCTGTCGTAAGTGGGCTTATGAGAAAAAAGGTGTTCCTGAGAATAAGGCAAAAATCATTGTTTGTCAAAGCAATTTTCACGGACGCACCACAACCATTATCAGCTTGTCAACCGATCCGGATGCAAGGGGTAATTTCGGACCTTATACCCCCGGTTTTGAAATAATACCATATAACGACCTGAAAGCACTGGAAAAAGCACTGGAAGATCCTAATGTTGCAGGATTTTTGGTTGAACCTATCCAGGGCGAGGCAGGAGTTTTTGTTCCTGACGACGGATATCTGGCTAAAAGCAGTGAATTATGCAAGCAAAAGAATGTGTTGTTCATAGCTGATGAGATCCAGACCGGTATTGCCCGTACCGGACGTTTATTATGTTGCGACCACGAAAATGTAAAACCAGATATTCTGATACTTGGAAAAGCATTGTCAGGAGGAGTATATCCGGTTAGTGCAGTGCTGGCTAACGACGAAATTATGCTTTGCATTAAACCCGGACAACATGGCTCAACATTCGGAGGTAATCCTATTGCAGCAAAAGTTGGAATAGCTGCTCTCACTGTTGTGAAGGAAGAAAAGCTGGCTGAAAAATCAGAAAGACTGGGAAAGATCTTTCGTGAGGAAATTATGAAAATAAATTCCGATATGATCGAAAGTGTACGTGGAAAGGGTTTGCTCAATGCTGTTGTCATAAAACCAAAGAACGGCATGGAAGCATGGGATGTATGCCTGAAAATGGCAGAAAACGGATTGCTTGCAAAACCTACCCACCGTCATTTTATACGCTTTGCCCCACCATTGATCATCACCGAAGAACAATTAATGGATGCAATGCGTATCATTCGTGAATCAGTAGAATCATTCAATTAGGCTTTTTGTTTCATAGCTTTCTTAAACCGTCTTCCGAAAGGGAGGCGGTTTTTTAGTGTATTATATCCTTTAACAACAAAGGAATTCCTGCCACTAAAGACAGTGGGGGAGTTGAACCGTCAGAAAATTATTGTAAACTAAACTTCCGGTTCGGATTTTTAAGAAAAAAACTTCTTACTTGCTGATACCGAATGCATCCTGAAGTGCTTTAACACTATCAAGTTTTTCCCAAGCGAAAAACTCAACTGTTTTCTTGAATTTCCTGCAATGTACACCATTTCCGGTAGATTCACCACTGTCAGGGTCATAACACACTTCAATTTCGGCGGTATAAGGGTCACGGCCAAAATGCCCATAGGTTGCCGTAGGCAGGAAAATGGGATTTTTTAGCCCGAATTTTTTGACAATAGCGTACGGACGCAAATCAAAAATTCCTTTGATAATTTCACCAATAGCCCCGTCAGTAAGTGTTTTGCCATTGCTGTCCTTTACTTTTGCAGTGCCGTATGTATTAACATACAACCCAACAGGTTCGGCAACCCCTATGGCATAAGCCACCTGAACAAGAACTTCATCGGCGATCCCTGCTGCAACCATATTTTTGGCAATGTGCCTGGTTGCATAAGCTGCTGAACGGTCAACCTTTGATGAATCTTTACCGCTGAAAGCACCTCCACCGTGTGCACCACGGCCACCGTAAGTGTCAACAATGATCTTGCGACCTGTTAATCCGGTATCACCATGAGGTCCCCCAATCACAAATTTTCCTGTGGGGTTAATAAGTAAAGTGAAATTATGATCGAAAAGTTTTTTTACTTTTTCAGGAAGAGTACTGCTTTGCTTAACCCTTGGAATAAGTATTTCTTTTACATCCTTCTCAATTATTTTGCGCATTGCCTGATCACTGGCAAAAGGATCATGCTGGGTTGAGATCACTATGGAATCAATACGTCGGGCTATATTCTGGTCATCGTATTCAATGGTAACCATTGATTTTGAATCGGGTCGCAGATACAGCATTTCTTTGCCTTCATGTCTTATGGCTGCAAGCTGCTGAAGCAGAACATGCGATAATTCAAGAGCCATAGGCATATAATTCTCCATTTCGTTTGTAGCATAGCCGAACATCATTCCCTGATCGCCCGCACCTTGTTCTTCAGAAGTTCTTCGTTCAACTCCCATGGTAATATCAGGGCTTTGTTCATGAATTGTGGAGATCACACCGCATGAATTGTATTCAAACCCATATTCTCCTTTGGTATAGCCAATCCTCTTAATTGTATTTCTTGCAATGTCCTGTATATCAATATAGCTTCGGGTTCTAACCTCGCCGCTGCAAATCACCAGTCCTGTGGTAACCAATGTTTCGCAGGCAACTTTGCTTTCAGGGTCATGCCTTAGAAATTCGTCAAGCAATGCATCAGAGATCTGATCGGCAACTTTATCGGGATGTCCTTCAGAAACAGATTCAGAAGTAAACAGATAGTTCATGATAAAATGAGTTTAAATAAAAATAATTTGCAAAATTAGTTCTTTTTTGGCTTTCTGTACCTTACAGGGATTGATTTAATACCTTTAGCTCAAAAAAGTTCTCAAAAATAAGGCAACTAATTCTTTGCAGAGAATGGGAATATTGTTTCCTGTTTTTCCAACTGGTTTTGAGAAATTCTGGAAATATCCTGGGTTTATATAGCATGAAGCAATGTTGCAACCAAAAATCCCAGATAATTTCCAATAGCATATCCGATAATCCCAACGGTGATGCCCGGCACAATAATATGCCTGTTGCCTATAGCACCGGCAATTACAGGAACAAACGGCGGAGAGCAAATTAAGCCTACTGATGTGATCATAGTGGTGTCAGCATCAATTTTGAATATTTTATTAATGAGAACATTAAGGAAAAGTGAGCCAAAAACCGCGACAGTTATATATGCAAAAAGCCCTGGTGTCAGCCCTGCAAAATTTCTTACATCAGCCATTGACGCTACTACAATGCTAAATATAAGTATCAGATACATACCCGACTCGAAGGTTTTGTCAATGCGGTTTATTGCAGGGATAAATGATGCAAGTATGCCAAGAGTAGTAATGGTAAGGATTACAACTACCATTGTTAAATTCTCAGGAGTAAGCATGCTCAGAATTATTCCTATAGCAAAAATGCCAATTGCCACAAGATAGGCTTTCAGTAAAGGATAGAATTTTTCACGACGTAGAATCCCCCAGAAAGGGTCTTTTCCGTCAAGATCTTTGATCTTCACCTCGTCAAGCGGGATTGGGAATTTGGGCAGGAAGCGGTGAAATACTTTCTGACCAACAGTCATCAGAAAAGCAATATAAAAAGCACCGATTATAAGATCGTAGGTATGTGTGAGGATATATGTATTGGCATCAACATCGAGCATCATTTTTAATGCAGCGAGGTTAGGTGTTCCACCTGTATAAACTCCAATAAGCAACCCTGAAACTTTCCAAAGATTGGGCATGCCTTTTCCTCTAAAAATGAAATAACCGGCTACTACCACAGTAACAACCGAAAACAATCCAACAATTAGCGAAATGAAGGTTTTCCCTGCCATTTTTCTCCATTCCTTCACATTGGCTGAAAATAGCATAAGCGGGATCGCCAGTAAAATGGTGATGCTCATAAGAGTATCGCGTAGTTTGTAAATGTTAAAAGCAATAAGATCTTTTCTGGTAATTAAATCATCTGCAATTAATGCTTTAATATCCTCATTGTTTGCATTGGGATTTATGGTAAGGTACTCGTTAAGGTAAGTTCCCATTGAAGGCATAATACCTATATTCCCAAGTATCAGTCCAACGGCATAAGCTATGATTACCGCTCCCAGCTTGTTCACAAAAGGAAAACGATGACAAAGATGCAGTATGAGTAATGGGGTGAAAATGTAAAAAACTGCAAGTAAAATTATGATCATAATAACTGATTTTAGTTAGCTAAAAGGCTAAAAGCCACTATCTGTTTTGTTCTGTAAAATATTTTGTTCCTTGTTTTTCTATTTTGCCACAAAATCATTTCGAACCTCAATCCAACCCGGATAATCGAGGTTGCGTCCACTTACCATTATGTATGGCTTGAGCTTGACCATCACGCGGCTGGTTTTGCCCGATCCATCAGCAAGCCCTAAAGCAAAATCAATGATTTTTTCTCCTTGTTTTCCCTGTAATACTTCAGCGAGATTAAAAGCAATGTTGACAGGAAGCGTTGCAGTGCTGTTAGGTTCTGTAGTGAATCTTTCCTGAATACTGCCATTTAGCATTTGCAAATCGTCAATGAATAAAATCCAGTCCAGTTTATTCATGGAGGCAGTCTGATTATTTGGATTGTTAACCTGAAGATTAAGGTTGAAATTTAGCGGAAGTTGATTGTTCAGTAAGGCATTTGTAAGCTGCAAAACATCCAGCGGACGTATATCAGAAAAGCTTTGAATATTTGAAACGTTCACTCCGGCAAGATTAATATCTGTAACTGTATGAATACGGAATTTACAGTTTGAAAGCGCTGTCATTTCTTCAACCTGTCGTAATACATCACAGGAATTGAAGAATAATGTAACTAATAGGATAATTGCCGCTAAGAATTTTCTTTTCATTGAAACGAGATTTATTGTTAAACAAATTATTACAGTAAGATTATTTTCGCATAAAAACTGTCTGATACGCAGCTTTTGAAACAATATCCTGTTCAAGCCAAAGGTCTTTTTTAAATTTATTGTTCAAAAACATATCAATCTGATCACAATAATATTTACTTGCAGGAATTCCTGAAATTCCCGTAGGTATTATCACATACGATTCTACAAGATTTGCCATATTGAAAACATGCCTTTGCGAAGCACCATGCACTACTGAATATGGGTTATGAAAACTGTAAGCCATTGGGTTTACAGTATGAAAGCTTCCACCAACAGGGAAAGGACCCTTGTTGAATCCAAAGATTTTATCCAGTATTTTTACCGAACCAAGAAAATGTTTCAGGTTTAACTGATGAATATTACCCCATATCCAGTTAGCAGGCTCTTTATCTACGTTTTTTTCAAGCCATCCAACTGTTTCTTTAAAGCTTAACAGAACAATTTCATCAAAAGTTTCAATATGCTGAGTGTTAATATTGTCAATCCATGACGACGAATGGTTTCTCCACAGATGCTCAAACATGTTATGAATAATTACGCTGCTCAGTTCTTTGAAAAGGTCTTCCCCCAATTCATCGGCAAGTGAGTTTTTGATAAAGGTGGAATAAAATTTTTCAAAAACCGTGGTAGCAGTGCTTTCGGCTGTAAGTGTTCTGTCCCACGAGCTTAACATGCTCAGAGCTTTTTGCTCGTTTACCGTAAGATCATTCGCCGCAGAAATTATCTTGACAATTTCATCAGTATAACGTTCTGCCAGCTTTGAATGAAAATCGCCCAGCATTTCTTTAAAATCCTCTGTGCCAAGCTTATCTTTTGCATTTATCATTTCTCTGATCCTGTCAATTCTGTAAGGCATTGAGAACCAGTGCCCAATGTAATGCGGATAATCATCATCTGTTGTTTTGTTATTCGCTGACGAAACATAACCTTCAGGAGGATTGTAAACATAGGGTAATTCTTCAAAAGGTAATAAGCCGGTCCAGTCGTATTCGTCAGTATCGCCGGGATAAATAAATATGGGATAACCTGCCTTTCTGACAGGAACGGCACCACAGGTCTGGATACCGATATTCCCGTAAATATCGGCATAGGTAACATTCTGACTTACTGATGCCAGAGTGCTGCCGGCATCCCGGAATTCATCCCAGTTTTTGGCACGGTTAAACAAATAAATACTTCGCAGTTCATTGCTGAATTCATTTCCTGTCCATCGCATTGATATAGCCTGAGTGGCGATGTTTTTAAAATCGGAAATCAAAGGCCCCCTGTGAGTAAAGCGATTCACCCTGATGACTGTATCCTTTTTACCGGCTACAATGTGTTCTTTTCTTATTTCCAGCTTTTTCCATTCATTGTTGAAAAGATAAGCAGTAGAGTCTTCGTTGAGGGTCTCAAAGTAAAAATCCATTTCATCCACGTACAGGTTGGTCATCCCCCATGCTATGTGATCATTATGTCCAACTATTATCAAGGGTGCACCCGGAAGAGCAACACCTGTTACATTTAATTTTCCTTCAATAACATGGTGCATTTGATACCAAATCCCCGGAGCGCCAAAACCCAGATGCATATCGTTTGAAAAAAGGGCATTTCCTGTCTTGCTTTTTTCTCCTGTAACAGCCCAGCTGTTACTTGCACTGAAAACCTCTATTCCCAGCTCTTTGAGTTTATTGCTTTGTTCCAGCAATGTAAACATATTTGCTGCTTCTGTTTCCTCATATTTTGGGAACACAAAACTTTTATGAAACGAGAGATCAGGAATAAGCTGCCTTAATTTTTCATCATCGAGCTGATTTTTAAGTTTATATAACAGGATTTCGTTTTGCCACGAACCGGCAAGGTCCCAAGCCATATATCCAATAAGGTTGATAGTATGTACAGGCTGCCATACTTCGGGTTTATAACCAAGAATTGTAAATTCAGGGGGCAGTTTTTTCTGATTTTGTTCAATGTACTGATTTACACCATCAGCAAAGGCATTAAGAGCCAATAATACATTATCATCGGTTTCTGATAAAACCCAATTCGATTTTTCAGGAATTCTGAGTGCGCACAGAAGCTGGTCAGCACCAACCATATCTTTCCCAAAAATCTCAGATAAGCGCCCAAGTGTAACCCTGCGCAATACATCCATTTGCCACAGTCTGTCCTGAGCCATCAGATAACCTACCGTTAAATACAGATCATGCTCGTTTTTTGCATAAATATGCGGTACTGCAAATTCGTCGCGATAAACACGGACTTCGTCAGTAAGACCATGTAGATAAACCGGCTTTGAGTAATCAGGTAATGCTTTTTTAGATATGTGTTTTACAAAAAAGAAACCAGCAATAGCAACGATTACTATGAAAATCAATAAGATACTTAGAATTTTTCTGAAAGTTTTCATGCTGTTTGTTTTTAAGTGACTAATTAAGCTGCAAAGGCATTATTTCAGAAAGGCATTGAAACCCAAACATCGGCATTTTTAATCATACTTTGACAATAGATGCCATAAAACTACGTGTTATCATACTGAATGATTTAAAACGTTCAGCAATTGCCATGGCCATCCCATCCACAGCTTCCTGACCTTTTTCGTTTCTCATAACTTCAACTAATCTTTTAATATCAGGCAACTCACTTGCTTCAACCTTTGGGTCAGATACCATTTTATAAGGCATGTATTTTTTTATTGTTTTATCCATGAAAACCGATTTATCAGAGGCTTCTTTCGATACAACATCAATCAAAAATTTCTGATCAAAGGGAATATGAACCTGTGGATGTGTAAGAGCCTGCAAAAAAGGATGTTCCCAATCCTGTTGTTTAAAAGCTTCACGGAGTACCTGAACCTGGAATTCTTCAAGAGCAGTATGTCTGTTTGAGACTATCTGAACAGCCCTGTCTTTTGCTCCCGGGAATCCAATTATAGCTTTGAAATTAATCCAAAGCATTCGCAGAACACTAACACCTGGAAGCGGCTTACTATGATATGGCATTGAGGGATCTGAAACATAATGCATACCCCAGCCCATAAATCTCCAGCCCCAGTAATCCTCGTTTTGTGCAAACGCAAATTCTGAAAGGGCTTTATACAAATTAAGCCTGTAGTCCACATAAGTTTGCCTTAGAAAAGGACCAAACTTGTATAAAATACCGGCTTCATGAAAAAAGCACATATGAAAAGGAGCCTGACTGCCGTACTCCAGGTTTGGATTGCCAAAAGGCTGAACACCAAATCCATAGGTCTTGCCAAAATCAGTACTATTGTCTTCAAATAATCCCAGATCAAGACCATAATCCGGCTCGTTATTGGCAGTACACAACACTTCGAATGGAGAAACAAGTTCGCCTTCGTTGATCAGAACATAAATATTGTCGAGCATCAGACTTAAATCCTCAAGTGTGGTGATATCCTGTGGATCAACTATTGTTCTGCCGCCTGCCATTACCCCCGGCATTAATTGCAGATATAGTGGTGCATTCAGGTTCTGATTGATACGAATGGCAGAATAGAATCGCAGCAAAATGTCATCGGGATTTCCGGTAGCTTTGAAAGCCAGTGCATCAGGGCAGGGAGCATAGTAAGGAAGATTTTCACGCGACCATACTTCATGCCGGGCAAGAAATAGCTCTAATTCCTTTTCGTTGTCTGATAAAAATGCTTTCAGACTTTTGGCTGCCACTGAGTCGGATGTTTTCCAGAAAGGTAGATCCTTCAGAGAGGCATAAGCAAGCAAAGTGTGTTCATTCCATGCCTGAACGCTGAAATTAATATTAAAAAACAACAAAACAAGAACAAAATAAGCTGGGATGGTTGGTTTTGTTTTCATGGCTTATTATTAAGTGGTTTAAAAACTGATACTTACACCTAAACTGGGCATAATAGGTAATTGGTCAATACGTTCGCCGGTAAGGCGATCCATATAAAATACATTTTTACGGCTATAAATATTTGTGACGCTTGCAGTGGCTTCAAGTTTTGAATTCTTGCCTAATTTTGCCAGATACTTCAGGCTTAAATCCAGACGATGATAATCTGACAGGCGCCCTTCATTCAGATTTGCATAAATAATTCCAATTGTTCCGTTTTCCCGCAGATAATCAGAAAAAATACCACCCATGAAAGGAAGGCGTTCATAATAACCCTGCGACTGGGTGAATGGGAATCCGCTGCCATAATTAAAACGACTGCTGAGTTCCCAGTTCTTCTTATCGCCAAGCTGATAGCTTACTACAATATTGGCACTGTGTCGGCGGTCGAAATGCGGAAAATATCTCATCAGCCCATCGTAGCGGTCAACATAGGTTAACGAATAAACAGCCCACACGTATAATCTGCGTCTGTCGTATTTCAACGAAAGATCAACACCTTTGGCAGCACCTGTCTCTATAATGAAGTCTTTACGCAGTCTTTCAGGTTTGTCAGAATTCTCTCCAACATCTTCGTAAAGTTTGTCGCGGTTCAGATTGGTAAGCTGGGTATAATCTTTTATGTAACCTTCAAGGTTTGCCAGCAGATTTTCGTTTATATCATATTCAATCCCGAAAATGAAATGATAAGCTTTTTGTAATCTGTGGGTTACATCCTTATTGTCGAACTTTTTAGGAAGATTATCAGGTCCGGATAAAAACCCATAAAAAAGATTTACAACATCACGGTCAGAAGTTCCGCTGAGCAGGTTTTGAGAATACAATCCTGTAGCCAGTTTCAGACGAAAATAAGTTGTTGCATTATATTTTACAGCCAGGCGCGGCTCAGGTGATAATTCAGCCAATGATGCATACCATTGAACACGCAGCCCGGGCTCAATGAGGAACTTACCAGTGTTGTGCAGATATTTGGCAAATAATGCCAGTTCTGTAGTATTCTGTTTTTGTCTTACCTGCCATCCAAGGGAATTGTACAAAGTAAAATCAGTCATAAATCCCAGAGATTCAATTCCGTATTTAAAGCTGTTTTTCCCCATGAAATAGGTAAATGCCAACCCTACATTAAATCCGTTGATTTCGCTGGTACGGGGTCTGCCATCAGTTTCATTAAGAGCAATCCTATAAAGAGAATAAGAAGCATTACCTTCAAGCAGGGCAGGCGATTTTCCGGGTATTACCAGAAAGTTCATTCCACCTCCGTAACTATTCCAGTTAAACTCGCTTACAAGGCGATAATTCACATCATCCTGAAACCTGAATCCAAAAAAGTTGATCTTGTTTCCGCTTCCGGCGTTAAAAGATGCCTTACCATAAATGTCGAGAAAAGTATAGGGAAGTCCTTTACTGTCAATATAATTATAAAACAGGTCGGCACTCTGTTTTAGATACGAGTTTTTTACAGATAGAATAAATGAGGCACTTAAATCATTAGTGTGATCTTCTTTTTGTTTGATCAGAGGACCTTCGAGCAGAAGCTTGGCTCCCAGGGTGGAAGCATCAGCCTTGCCAGAAAAGCGGCTGCGATTTCCATCACGAGTGGTAAGATTCATTGCTGATGATATCCTTCCGCCATATTCTGAGTTGAACCCACCGGTGAAAACATCAACATTTCGGAGCAAATCAGTATCAAAAACCGAAAACAACCCTATTGAGTGAAAAGGATTGTAAATGGTCATTCCATCAAGCAAAACCTTGTTCTGTATTGGCGGACCTCCACGAATATAAAGCTGTCCCCCCTGATCACCGGTAAAAATCACTCCGGGTAATACCTGAAGGTATTGTGCCAGATCGGACTGCCCTCCAAATGTTGGTAATTGTTTTATTTGTCTTGGAGTTATCTTGACAACGGATGTGCGTGTTTCTGTTAGCGCTTCTTCTCGCTGAGCTGTAACCTGAACTCCTTCAAGCTGAATATTACTGGTTGTCAGATAAAGATTCTTGGTAATGACATCATTGGCTCTTAAAGTCATATCCATTTTTAATGTATCATGTCCCAATGATGTAACCATCAGAATATAACTGCCCGGTGGAATACGGCTGATCACAAAATATCCATTAACATCGGTAGCAGCTCCTATTGAAGTTCCTTTAAAATAAACATTGGTGAAAATTACAGGTTCGCCTGTTTCTTTTTCGTAAACAAAACCTCTCACAGTACCGTATTGCGCTACAGTAGTGCTTGTAGTAATGAGCAGGACAATAAATATATAAAGGTAGAGAAAATGAAATTTTCGAAAAAACATGAGGATTTCCTTATAATTAAGCCGGCAAAATTAGACAAAAACATATTAATTTACTTGCCATGGATCATATATTACCTGAAATCTAATTTTCTGATCATTAAATCTCGGGAAGCTGATAGCCATTAATGTCAGGGTCAGCAGGCGATGTATCAACAAATTTTCGAACAGGAAAGTGAAAAAATTTTTAGTTAAAAATATAACAGAAAGCTAATTTCCTGGAATTTTGCATTTTGTCAAAACTATTTCCCTGTGTACTTGTTTACGAAGTACACTAAATATTAATAAAGCAATATTCATCAGTTTATTTATTCATTAATAACCACTAAAAACAATATTTGATATGATTCAGGCTCAAAAGATTACTATTTCAGGCGGACAGCTTCAGGTTCCTGATTTTCCAATAATACCGTTCATTGAAGGAGACGGAACAGGTCCTGATATCTGGCGTGCATCAGTAAGAGTGTTGGATGCTGCTGTTGAAAAAGCTTATTCCGGAAAACGAAAACTTATGTGGAAAGAGGTTCTGGCAGGTGAAAAAGCCTTCAACCAGACTGGTTCATGGCTGCCGGAAGAAACACTTACTGCTTTTCGGGAATATCTTGTTGGGATTAAAGGTCCGCTTACTACACCTGTTGGAGGCGGTATTCGCTCGTTAAACGTGGCTTTACGTCAGGAACTCGATCTTTATGTTTGCCTGCGACCTGTCAGGTGGTTCAAAGGAGTACCCAGCCCTTTGAAAGACCCGTCAAAAGTTGATATGCACATATTTCGCGAAAACACGGAGGATATTTATGCTGGTATTGAATTTATGCATGGTAATCCGGAAACCGAAAAGATCAAGAATTTTTTGATGTCGGAAATGGGAGTTAAGAAGTTGCGTTTCCCTTTAACCTCTTCCATTGGTATAAAACCTATTTCGCTCGAAGGCACACAAAGACTTGTAAGAGCTGCTATAAAATATGCGCTTGATAAAAAATTACCTTCGGTAACTTTGGTTCACAAAGGAAATATCATGAAATTTACTGAAGGAGCGTTTAAACAATGGGGATATGAACTTGCCGAAAAAGAATTTGGTGATAAAGTATTTACATGGGCAATGTACGACCGCATAGCACAGGAAAATGGCATTAAAGCTGCTGATCAGGCGCAAAAACAGGCATTGGAACAAGGCAGGCTGTTGATCAAGGATGTTATTGCTGATGCTTTTTTACAACAGATTTTATTGCGTCCTGCTGAATACAGTGTGATAGCAACCATGAACCTTAACGGTGATTACATCAGCGATTCACTTGCTGCCATGGTTGGTGGAATTGGAATAGCTCCGGGTGCAAACATAAATTATATGACCGGACATGCTGTTTTTGAAGCTACTCATGGTACTGCCCCTAAATATGCTAACCTTGATCAGGTAAATCCCGGCTCGGTGATTTTAAGCGGCGCTATGATGCTTGAATACCTGAACTGGAACGAAGCTTCTGACAAAATTATCAGCGCACTTGAAAAAACAATTGAGCAAAAGCTTGTTACCTACGATTTCCATCGCCTGATGGAAGCTGCAACATTGCTTAAAACATCTCAATTTGCCGATGAAATGATAAGAAATATTTTTAGTGATTAAATTTGCCGGCTTAAATCCGGAAATATGATTTTTAAATTTCAAAATAATTATTCATTAAATAATTCACAATCAATAATTAACCACTATGAGAATTAAGGATAAATTACGTCAGAAAATTGAAGAATGGCGCCCCCGTACTGAAAGACTGCTGAAAGAATATGGAGACGTTGTTATTGACAAAGTAACAGTTAGTCAGGTTATCGGCGGTATGCGCGGCATTAAATCCCTGGTTACTGATATTTCTTATCTCGATCCAATGGAAGGTATCAGATATAGGGGATATACACTACCTGAAGTTTTTGAGAAACTGCCAAAACCCAAAGGTGCAGAAATGCCTTATGTAGAGGCTCTGTATTATTTGTTGCTTACCGGCGATATTCCAACCGAGGAAGAAGCCAGTGAAATGATTGATGAATTCAACAAGCGAAGAATACTGCCACGTTATGTTTATGAGGTGATTGATTCTTTTCCGTGTTGTAGTCATCCCATGACCATATTCTCTGCAGCCGTAATGACAATGCAGCGGGAATCATTTTTCGCAAAGAAATACCATGCTGGTATCAGTAAGCTTGAGTATTGGGACCCGATGTACGAAGATGCACTTAATCTTTTAGCCAAATTACCTGAAGTAGCGACTTATATTTTTGCAAAATTATACCGAGACGGCAAACGTATTCAGTCAAATCCAAACCTTGACTATGGTGCCAATTTTGCACATATGATGGGTATAGCTCATCCTTACGATGAAGTTGCCCGTTTGCATTTTATTATACATGCTGATCATGAAAGCGGTAATGTAAGTGCACATACAGGACATCTTGTTGCCAGCACCCTTGCCGATGTTTATCTTAGCATATCTTCAATGGTAAACGGACTTGCCGGTCCTCTTCATGGTCTGGCTAATCAGGAAGTATTGCGCTGGCTTCAGGACCTGATGGAAATGCTTGACGGACATGAGCCTACGGAAGAAGAACTGAAACAATATGTGTGGAACACACTCAATAGCGGACAGGTCATCCCCGGTTACGGACATGCCGTACTTCGTAAAACTGATCCCCGTTACACTATTCAAAGAGAATTTTGTTTAAAACATTTGCCCGAAGACCCCCTCTTTAAACTGGTAAACAAGCTTTATAAAGTTGTACCTCCCATATTGCAGGAGCAGGGGAAAGCAAAAAACCCATGGCCCAATCTCGACGCTCAGACAGGTGTTATTCATTGGTATTACGGAGTTACACAATACGATTTTTATACCGTTCTCTTTGCTATTGGCAGATCGCTCGGCATTGCTGCAAATTTAGTCTGGGACCGTGCTTTGGGCTATCCGCTCGAAAGACCTAAGTCGGTAACAACTGCAATGCTTGAAGAAATGGCAGCTAAAGCAAAGGCACAATAAAAACGATTAACCTGGTAATCCTGCAGTGATCTGTTAATCACACAGGTGTTAAAACCTTGTTTTTTTCTTTATATTAGTCATGATACAGCAATATCATATACAATTGCCGGCTTTTAGCCGTGGATTTCATATCATTACTGATCATATCCTTAATTCTGTTGATCGGCTTCCTGAGAAGGGCATCATGCATGTTTTTATTCAGCATACTTCGGCAGCACTTACAATAAATGAAAATGCCGATTCAACAGTATTGCTCGATTTTGAAACTGTATTTAATAAATTGGTGCCAGAAAATGCACCATATTATCGCCATATTATTGAAGGTAGTGACGATATGCCTGCTCATATAAAAGCTTCGCTGCTTGGTTCATCAGTAAGTGTTCCTGTGAAAAACGGGCGCCTGATGCTGGGAACCTGGCAGGGAATTTATCTTTGTGAATTCAGGAACAGAGCAGGAAAAAGGAATTTGGTTATAACTGTAATTAGTTAGTAAACCTGAAAAATTATTAATATGGCCTGATCAAAATGCCCACTGTCAATGGTGATATTTCAGGACCTTTATCTTTTTCAAATAATTTTGTGAATCCGTAATAGGCTGTTAGGTTCATCCATTTATAACCAACAAGTGCATAGGCACCAATGCGATAATCAGTTATGTTTTGATTGTTGTAAACCTTATTCTTGATTTCTGTGGAATTATTACCCGTGTGATCTTTTCCTTTGTATTTGGTTTTGTCTGAGATAAGATAACCAATTTTGCCACCCAGTGCAAAATTTATCATGCTTTTGGTCATGTAATTGATTTCCAGTGGGAGTTCAATGAAATTAAGATTCAGCTTGTTTTTCTTAAAAGTATTATCTGCCGGAAATTTCTGAAATTCTGAAATTCCGTTATTGGTATGCAAATAAGAATTCTTCAGATATATGTTTTGAGTTGCAACAGATATACCAGTTGAAATACCGAAATTTGATTCTTTGAATTTATACTGATACATCAGATAAAGGTTAACACCCCTGTTTATGGTTTTAAGTTTCACTGTGTCAGGCATATTCAGCCATATATCTGAGTTAAGCTCAAAGCCAAATTTCATGTTACGCATTGAATAGGGGCTGACTCCCTGTGCGTTAATGCTAACAGTTGTAAGAACCAAAATGGATACAATTAATAAGCGTTTCATGATAATAGTTTTAAATTAAGAGATTCCAAAGCTACAATTATTTTAAAAACTGACATGTTTATTGAACATTAACGAAAAATATTGGTATTAGTTTTATTTAAGCTGGTAAAAGTGAAAGAAAGTAAATGATTTAAAGCGTTTTTGAGCGAATTGCTTCAGTGAATTAACAAACTGATCCCCTAAATTATAACGTTCTTTTTCTTTCAGAGAAAAACACAGATGTGAAATGATAAAATATTCTATATTTTTGCCATTATTTAAATAAAGCATATGTTAGCCAGGAGCAACCTGATTGTAATCTTATATTCATTGCCGGTTTATCAGCAATTGTTTTTTACAGTTCAGTTAATATCATTTAAAAGGTCAAATCCGTCAAGAAAGTTTCTTGGATTGTTATTGCTGGCCATGACACTGTTTTTAGTTATAAATGCAGTAACAAATCTTGGATACCAGCCTTATATTGTTCATTTCCTTGTAACTCCACTTATTTTAATGATATTACCTTTTGAGTTCTTGTATTTGCTTTCATTGTTTAATAAAAATGATCATATCAAAACCTGGAGTTCCTTAATATTATTTATTCCTGCTTTAATAATGCTTATTGCTGAATTATCAGGTTTTGGCTTTTCTGAAACTATTAAACATTCAACCTATTTAGGGAATGTTAGTGATTCTTTTAGTGAGTCTGAAGCAGGTGGCAGCCCCGTTTCAGATACTTTACGAATTACTTTCCTGATTATTATAATCACACAAATTGCTTTGTCAGCTCTCAGAATAACAGATCTGGTAAAGTCAGAACAAGAAAGAGTGAATTCAGACCCCCAATTTTTACCTCACATAAGTTTTTTATGGATTAAAATAATCTCAGGAAGTTTGATTATTTTTTTAATAGCCAGTTCAATACAGATTTTTGCTTTGGGGTCATACAACTTTTATTTTATTTTATTCAGTAATATTTTAATGCTCGTTAGCGGAGGTCTTGTAGGATATTATGGTATGAAACAGGATGCATTAATGCAGGAAATATCAGGGGTTGGCATATTGAGGAATTTTAGCATAAGGAATGAAGGATCAGGTTTAGCTGAAAATGAATCAAACATAGTTGATGATGAAACTGCCGGAATAATAAATAAAATACAAGAGATAATGGAAGAGCAAAAACCATATCTTTCAAAAAAATATACTATAAATGATCTGAGCATTGAATCAGGCATTAAGCAGCATCGCCTTACAACCATTATTAACGATACAATGGGTACTAATTTTAACGGGCTGGTGAATAACTACCGGATAAAAGAAGCTATATCCATGTTAGAAGACAATAAACATAATTATACAATTGATGCCATTGCTGATATTACAGGTTTTAGTTCACGTTCAACGTTTTATGCGTGTTTTAAAAAGATAACCGGATTGACTCCTAAGGATTATATGTTAAGAGCTAAGAATAATATTGAGGAAACTGAAATGTAAATACCTATACCTTTTTATTAGAAACAACAAAGGCTGTCCTTTTGAGACAGCCTTTGTTTAATTATGTTTTTAGATTATCTTAAAATATCCTTCTGAAGCGTATAACTACAAAAGTGAGCATAAGGGCAATGCCAACGTAAAGTGCCCAGTTTGAGAGGGGAACTGGAGGCCCTCCCAGTATCCATTCTAATGTAATTATATTTGAGCACTGGGTCTCTCCATTACTGTTTTGGAAACAGGCCTGGATATCATCAAAACCTGGTCCGCCTATTCCTATGTAGGAAAAGAATGCATCTCCTGCAGCATTTGTTGTACCTGTACCTGCAACTCCGGAGTTAGGTCCTGCTAGAACACTAAAACTTACAGTCTTACCAGCAACCGGATTTCCATTATTGTCCTGAATATGAGCTTTTACGGTATGGCTTGAGCCAACGTTTTCTTGTACCGTTGTCTGAGTTAATAGGATACCTTCACCAATGATAGCAGCACCTGAAATTTGGAAGTACGACAAAAAGATATTGTCATCGTTTGAAGGATTTATTGTACTAATAAGGATATTTGTTGTTGTGTTATCTATAAATGGCAGCAAACTGTACAGTTCATCGTCATAGCGATGATCACTGCTTGAACTACTGTAAGGATCAGGAGGGTTGGTATTAAGATCTCCAATACCACCTACCGTAATTAATGCACCATTAGCTAATCCACCATCGTCATAACCATTTGCTGAACTTGTAAGCCGCTGACCGTTTACATCAATTATTGATATTTGTCCGTTACTCGGTCCATATGCTGAGAAAGATATACCCAATCCCATATCAAGAACTGAGCTAGGATTGTTTGGATCAATAGGCTGTCCTAAAGTAAGAGAAAAGTTATCACCTGTTGTGCTTAAAGCACCAAACATTATGACAATGGTTTTCTCATATGTTAATGGATCAGAAAAAACTACAAGAAGTGCAGTGCCATCAATGGAATTAGAACTACATTCACCAACTGTCAGTGTATTTATCCCGGCTGGTGCAGGGTCAATTATTCCTGCAACTAAGGAAGTAACATCAGCATAATGATTATAACTGGATATTCCACTGGTTGTACTGAAATCCCAATTAACCGGTGTACCATTTACAGTTATGCATCCGTTAGGAATGGAATAATTTGTAAATCCTGCTGAGGCTCCCATTATAATTGCCTTTGCTACTGTAGATCCTGAATTTGGTTTATCTACCTTAATAGAATAACTTGAACTGATGCTTCCCGCGCCATCAGCTGAAATAGTGTATTTACCTGTTACAGAATATATCTGAGACAGACCATTAGCCAGTACCATACTATTATTGTTTTTGGGGTCAGGATTAGTACCATAAGTGTGTGACTGGCTGTAAGAGGTAGCTATAAAAACCACCATTGCAATTGATAAAAATAAAACTTTTTTCATGTTAAATTAATTTTGGTTAAACATGATGCAAAGGTATAATGACGAAAAATACATACAAGTATATAGATATATAAATATATCCAGAATTATAAAAGTTGGACATCTTTTTTCTATGTTGCTGATACCCAGTATCAATAATGTGGCTGTGTTTTGTCCGGAATTATTAAATCTGGACAAAAAACCTAATTCTTAAGTTTTCTAAAGAAGGTGTGAATATTAATTAGCTGAGTGTAATTAGAATGTACGGCGATATTTGCAGTTTATACAAAAGATTAAGTTAAATCGCCCTAAGCTTATGTTTGGTTAGGCAAAATTACGTAATAACCATGGTTAACATGGCATGTATAGCAATTTCATTGATCAGATGATAATGCGGGATTTAGTTTACGTTCAGCTTCCTATGCTTGTTTTAAAAATGATTACCGGATTAAACTCCTAAAAGATTATATGTTAAGAGTTAAGAATAATATTGAGGAAACTGAAATGTAAGTTACTGTACTTTTCTATAATAAACAACAAAGGCTGTCCTTTTGAGACAGCCTTTGTTGAATTATGTTTTTAGATTATCTTAAAATATCCTTCTGAAGCGTATAACAACAAAAGTCAGCATAAGTGCAATACCCACATAAAGTGCCCAGTTTGAGAGGGGAACTGGTGCTGGTGGTTCTGGTGGTGGAATTATTGGATCTTCAACACATGCATTAAATGCAAAACGCTTTCCTGTAAGCCAACCAACCTGATTATCAGGGCTGGTAACTCCAATAAAATCTGTTCCCGGCGCTCTAAAACGACCAACAAGTGCAAAATCTACTCCATTACCTCTATTAATACCAACAGTTGCAGGTGAACCTCCAAATCCATTGTAGCCTCCGGAAGCATCACCTGTAGTCCACTCCATGGATCCGTATGCAAAAGCAACGTTATGACCTATTCCAATAAGAGGATCATTTCCATCAGTTATTATAAGCTGAAATGTATTACGTTTATCACCAGAAATATAATAATAACCAACTTCATTCCAAATAACTACCAAGCGATTTGGATTGGTAGTCATTTTGTACCATACAGCACCATTACCACCACGGGTATCTACGTCAGCCCAGAAAGGTGCTACCATGGCATATCCGTTAACGGGGAAGCCTGTTGGAGTGTAGGTTGCATAAGGAGAATCAAATGAAATATTTCCATTATTGTTTATATAAAACTGGGTATAGTCCGATTCATAAAAACAAAATGTAAAAGGCAGGGTTAACTTTGGGGTATAACCGTCATCATTTGGGCTCATGGCTAGTGTAAACGTGCCATCAAGTGGTACATAAAATCCGTTATCTCTTGTAGAATTATCCGGAAGGATGGGTGTGATAGGACCATTGTATTGAACCTGTGCAGGTTGCTCAATCAATCCTTTTTCTTTTAAAGTCTGATAATCCGGCGAATATGGATCCTGTCCATAAGAAACGCCAATAAACATAATTGTTACTACAATTGCACTAAAAATTTTTCTCATAGTAAAAAACTTTGGTTAAACATGCTGCAAAGATATAACTTCTAAGAAGTCCTGTGCAAATATTATTTAAATGGATATGTCCTAAATCATGAAATCCGGACATATTATTTTGCAAACCATTGATAAACAGTGGTATGGCTAGAGCTATATTTTGATCAGAATTAATAATTCCGGACAAAAAACCAGTTTTTAAAACACTTATTATTGTAGGAATTGTTTAAAACGTTGAGAAATGTAATGAGGAAATACCAGATAATCCTTGCTAAAATCAAAACTAACATTATTGCTGTTATTGGGCCTAAATCCATTTTGAAGAATAAAACTTAACCCAAACTGTGCTAAAAAATCATTTATTCGGATAATTTTGCCTTTCAATCAAATTATCCCGGCTGGTAGTTATTAATCATGTTTTAAAGGCTCTGTATTAAATGAATGAGTGTACGCGCAGGTATTTTATATTAAATAGCAATCTGAAAGATATCTCAGAATTCTCAGACTATTTCGGTGATCCTGAAAAATATATTTATGAGGTTTTTCGTGTTCAGGAAGCCATACCCGTTTTCATTGAAGATCATCTTGACAGATTATGGCACACAGCCTTGATTTCTGATGTTGAACTTCCCTTTAGCCGTAATGATATCCTTAAAGAAATTTATATGCTTATAAAGGCTAATCCGCCGGGAGATGGTAACATAAAGATATTCATAACATTGCCAAATCATGGGGAAATGCTCAGGTTGCTTTATTTTACACCTCATCAGTATCCCACCAAAGAGCAGTTCACAAAAGGAGTTGCAGTGCGTTTGTTTAATGCTGAGCGCAATGAACCCAATGCTAAGATAATGGATGTTGCATTGCGCAGTGCCACCGATCATATAAAAACAGAGAGGAATGTTTATGAAGTTCTGTTAGTAAGCGGCCAGGGATTTATTACTGAGGGAAGCCGCTCAAATGTGTTTTTTATTCAGAACCAAAAGCTTGTAACTCCACCGGTTCACACTGTACTTGAGGGAGTTACCAGAAAGAACATTATTCAGCTTTGTAAAGAAAATAATATTGAATTTACTGAAGAACCGGTTCATATAAATGAACTTAATAAAATGGATGCAGTCTTTATATCAGGAACTTCGCGCAGAGTGCTTCCGGTTTGCTGTATTGATAACCTGAACTTTAATCCTCAGCATCCGCTTATTCCCATGCTTCAGCAGCTTTTTGAAGACAGGGTTATGCAATATCTCAGCAGGAAAAAGGAAGGCTCAGAGTACTGAACTTTTATCTTTGGATCAGCGATAACATGGTTTGCCCGATATTAGCAGGTGAATCAACCACGTGTATTCCGCATGATTTCAGAATTTCTTTTTTAGCTTCGGCGGTGTCGCTATGACCTCCAATAATAGCGCCGGCATGTCCCATAGTACGGCCTTTTGGAGCTGTTGCCCCTGCTATGAACGCTACCACAGGCTTTGTTCCGTGCTCTTTATACCATTGGGCTGCTTCAGCTTCCATTCCTCCTCCAATTTCTCCAATCATTACAATACCTTTTGTTTCGCGATCATTCATAAATAATTCAATAGCATCGCGTGTAGTGGTTCCAACAATTGGGTCACCTCCAATACCTATGGCTGTAGTTTGTCCGAGTCCTACTTTTGTTAACTGATCAACGGCTTCGTAAGTCAGGGTTCCGGAGCGGGAAACGACCCCGATTATTCCTTTTTTATGAATAAAACCCGGCATGATACCTATTTTTGCTTCGTCTGGGGTGATAATTCCCGGACAGTTTGGACCAATAAGCCGGCAGTCTTTATCTTTCAGATATTCTTTTACCTGAACCATATCCTGAACAGGAATTCCTTCGGTTATACATACAACAACCTTAATGCCTGCTTCGGCAGCTTCCATGATGGCATCGGCAGCAAAAGCCGGTGGAACAAATATAAGTGAAACATTTGCTGCAGTTTGCTTAACGGCTTCAGAAACTGTATTGAATACCGGCCTGTCGAGATGAATTTGTCCGCCCTTACCAGGAGTAACGCCGCCAACTACATTGGTTCCGTATTCAATCATCTGACCTGCATGAAAAGTACCTTCGGTGCCGGTAAAGCCCTGCACAATTACTCTGGAATGTTTGTTTACGAGTATGCTCATTTTCCAATTAATTTATTAATGCTATGAAATGCAATATGTTATCAGTTTAACTTGGGTTGCAAAATAAACGGCAAAGATAAAAGCATTTTATAATTCAGCACATTTTATGACTTCCTGAAATTTGTTTTTGAATTCACATGGTTAAAACCCAATAGTGTTTTTTAATGCCGATTGGAAAAATCTAACAGAACAATTATCGCTCTGCTCAATTGTTCTGAATATTTTAACCACTGGCATTAACGATTGTAATTTACAAAACAGCTTTGACTATTTTGTAAATACAATTCGTATAACTCCCGTCAGGCTTTCAAACACGCATTTGGAATAAAGGTTCAGATCACAGAATTTCAGATTTTAATTTGAATAATGAAGCAGGAAGTTCAGTGCATGATTTTATAAATCATTTCCTTCATTAGCCCTCCCTCTGAAGTAGATTCATTATCAATGCCTTTTATACGCATATCATATTCACGAAGGATTGAAATATTCCTTGTAAGTTTCTGAAAACTAAGGTTTTTACCGGCTTTGATATAATCCTTTGTAAAAAACGGACTTACACCAAGGGCAGAAGCAATACTCTGAGGCGATTTATCAGTAAGCTGATGCAATTTCATTATCTTTATAAAATACTGATAAAGTATGGGAATTATTTTAAGCAGAGGATTTTCTTTGAGGTTCGCAATGAAATAATTAACTATCATATTGGCTTTCAGTATGTTGTTCTCTGCTATCGCATCCTGTAGCTCGAAAATGTTATAATCCTTACTTATTCCGATATGTCGCTCTATAGTGTCTTCATTGATTTCAGAACCGGTTTTAAGGTTTAGCAGCATTTTATCAAGCTCATTGGCTATTTTTCTCAGATCGTTTCCCAGATGTTCAGAAAGTAATAAACCTATTTTCGGAGAAATTGAAAATGAGCGCTCTTTCAGATATGCTGCAATCCAGTCAGGGATTTTATTATCATAGATTTTTGGCGAATCAAAAACGACACCTTTTTCCTTAATTTTTTTTCCTGCTTTGGTTCGAAGATCAAATTTTTTGTTTTTATAGCATAAAACAAGAATGGTGCTTTTAGGAGGATTTTCAAGGTACAGGTCTAAACCTTCAAAACTATCTAAGTCCTGAGCTTCACGTACAATCAGCACCACGTGACTTGCCATCATCGGGTAGCGCCTGCAATTGCTGAGTACAGCGGAAATATTGGTGTCTTTCCCGTAAAGGATATGCAGATTAAATTCACGCTCGATTTCGTTCAGGATGTTTAATTCAAAAAAGTCAGTTAGAAGGTCAATATAATAAGACTCCTCACCGGTGAGAAGATAAACAGGATGATAAATCTGTTTTTTCAGATTGTTAATGATCTCGGAATAAGTCATTATTATGCGAATAAGCCTGTAATGTTAATCAAAAAGCAGATGTTTCACTGTAAGCCCGTCGTTAATTAGCTGATGCAGGGAGTCAATACCAATTCTCAGGTGCATTTCAACGAATTCTTCGGTTACTTTTTTATCGCTCTCTTCTGTTTTGATTCCTGAGGATATCATAGGCTGGTCAGAAATCAATAGTAAGGCACCTGTAGGGATTGAATTTGCGAAGCCTACCGAAAAAAGAGTTGCAGTTTCCATATCAATGCCCATAACCCTGATCCTAAGCAGATAGTCCTTAAAATCATTATCATATTCCCATACTCTCCTGTTGGTTGTGTAAATAGTACCTGTCCAATAATCTCTTTTGTGATCGCGGATGGTAGTGGAAACAGCTTTTTGAAGGTTAAATGCTGGCAGTGCAGGCACTTCAGGCGGGAAATAGTCGTTTGAGGCTCCCTCACCACGTATTGCAGCAATAGGTAATATCAGATCACCAAGTTTGTTCTTCATTTTTATGCCTCCGCATTTACCAAGAAAAAGACAGGCTTTAGGCTGTACTGCACTTAATAAATCCATAATTGTAGCAGCATTGGCACTACCCATACCAAAATTTATCATGGTGATCTTTTCTGCGGTGGCGCTGGGCATAGGGCGACTGCTTCCTAAAATGGGTACGTTGTACCATTTGGAAAATAGCTCAAGATAATTACTGAAGTTGGTCAATAAAATATATTTTCCGAATTGCTCAACAGGAGTGCCGGTATATCTTGGTAACCAATTATTTACAATTTGCTGTTTAGTTTTCATTATAGAAGGTTTAATAATTTATTTAAAATTGTAAAGAGGCAAAATTAAGTGTTTTAAAAAAATCTCCATACTTTTAGCCGTTAATATATGATAAATAATGGAATTTCAACAATTAAACCTGCCGGCTTATAACTTCAGGATACGGACTGATGGTGATAAAAAGGAGATATTTGATGTTGTGCGAAAGATATATGTTGCATTGACTCCTGAGGAATGGGTCAGACAGCATTTTCTGCATTATCTGATAAATGACAGAATGATGCCTGCCGGATTGATTGCTGTTGAAAAACGGATATTTGTAAACCGTCTTAGCCGGCGTTGCGATATAGTTGTGTATGACTCAGGTGGAAAACCACAAATGATAGTGGAATGTAAAGCTCCAAATGTGAAAATAAATCAGCAGGTTTTTGATCAGGTCATACGTTATAATATTTCATTGAATATCAAATATTTGGTTCTGACGAACGGGATCAGCCATTTTTGTTTCAGGCTGGATTATGAACACGGCAATGCCATACAGTTGGATCATATCCCTGCTTTTTCCGAACTTTAGTCTTTTCATTTTAATTTGGCGTTACAACTGAATTAAATTGTTGTTTTCCAGTAATTTAATTTGAGCTTCCCAAAATCGTAAGGAATTCGTAAATGCAGTTTGTTCATTTTTAAAATCGTTCTTGCCTGGTACAAAAAGAGAAAGAGTCCTTGATTGGAAAATTACTCCCGGAAATCTTAAACAACCTGTCAAGTATTTGACAATCAATATTGATTCCAGGAATTATAATACCATTGATCAAAATAAATGTGTTGATATCAGATGAAACGGATTGCAGTTTGATGGTACCAATGAAAAATTATGTATTTTTACAGTTTCAGAATTTTGCGTATGAGTTTGATTAGTCCTGATGAGTTTGGCAGAGCCTTGTATCTTCAGAAGTTTGGTTTGAAATCATTGGCGGTTCCTTTGATGAAACTACTGAAAATACAAAGGATCAATGAAATATATGAAAAGTACGAGCATAGTGAAGGCCTTGATTTTATTGATGGTTGCCTTGAAGAGCTGGAGGTTGTTTACGAAGTCCCTGCCAACGATTACAAAAATATCCCTGTTTCGGGTCCGGTGGTTTTCATTGCAAACCATCCTTATGGCGGACTTGACGGATTACTTCTTATACGGCTGATTGCCGGGGTCAGACCTGATGTAAAAGTAATGGCAAATTATATTCTGAAAAGCATAAAACCCATATCAGATTATTTTCTACCGGTTGACCCGTTTGAACGTAAGGACAGTGCGCAAAAAAGTATGGCGGGTATAAAAAGTTCGCTTAACGTACTGTCTGACGGAGGTTGTTTGGCTGTATTCCCGGCCGGAGAAGTATCAGCATTTCATACTAATTCAAAAAAAATCACCGATAAAGAATGGAATCCTTTTATTGGAAAGCTGATTGCTAAATCGGAGGCTAAAGTTGTTCCGATTTATTTTAGTGGTAATAACGGTTTGCTTTTTAATCTTCTGGGCATGATACATCCCAGACTGCGTACTGCAAGACTGCCATCAGAACTGCTTAATAAAAAAGAGCATACCATTAGAATTCGCATCGGTAAGGCTATAAGCAGGGAAGATATAGCCGAATTCAGCGATAATACACAGTTGATGCGGTTTTTAAGAGCTAAAACTTATGCTCTTGCAACTTCTTTTGAAGTTAAAAGGCGCTATTTTACCATTCCATTGCGTGCAAAATCAGTTCCTGAAAAAATTATTGATCCGGTTGAACAGGATCTGCTTGATCAGGAAATTGAAAAAATCAAAGAAACAGACCTTATAATTGAATTTCAGGATTTTGAGGTATATTTGTCTGAGTCGGGTGATATTCCTAATTTGCTGAGAGAAATAGGACGATTGCGCGAAATAACTTTCAGGGAGATAGGAGAGGGAACAAACCGTGCAATTGATATTGATGAATACGATTTGTATTTTCACCATTTATTTATCTGGTCAAAATCAGAAAAGCGGATAGTAGGTGCATATCGCATTGGAAAAGGCAATGATCTGTATAACAAGTTCGGCGTTAAAGGTTTCTATATCAGTACTTTATTTGATATTCACCGTAAATTACACCCAATGTTAAAGCAATCTGTTGAACTGGGGCGCTCGTTCATAATAAAAGAATATCAGCAGAAAGTTTACATCCTGTTATTGTTATGGAGGGGTATTCTGACTTTCATAAAACAAAATCCTGAATACAGATATTTGATTGGTCCGGTGAGTATCAGCAATAATTTTCTGAAAATATCAAAGACTTTACTGGTGCACTATATACGTCAGAATTATTACGATCACGAGATGGCAAAGTATGTTTCAGCAAAGAAAGAATTTAAGGTCCGACTTGCTAATATTGATGCCGAAATATTGCTTCAGCGTGAAAAATCAATATTTATGAAAACCATAGATGATATTATTTCAGAGCTTGAACCTGAAGGCTTCAAAACACCTGTGCTGCTGAAAAAATATCTTAAACAAAATGGCAAGATCATTGGATTTAATATTGATCCTAAATTTAATAATGCTTTGGACGGGTTTATAGTAATGGACATTAAGGATGCGCCCGAAGAAACCTTACAAATGCTTGAAAAGCAATCAATACAAACACAAAAATAAAATTATTCGGACCTTTTGCATAGTAATTTTAGAAAATCAGTTTTTAGTTGCAAACACATGATCAGCCAGTGAAGCTTTAACATGAAGAGCATTTGAAGAATATAAAAAAGGATTTTTTGACACTGATTTTTAAAGAATAATTTTAAAATTTAATCTTGTTGAATAAAAATTTATACATTTGCGCCTACATTAAAATTCATTAACTATGAACCGATTAATCGTCCGTATCATTCTCACAGTAGTCATTATTGTACTTGGTTATTTTATTGTTGAAAGTATTTTAAAACCTGTACGCTTTCAAAAAGAACTTCAACATCGCAAAAGCATTGTAGTATCCCAGATGAAAGACCTGCGTTCTATTCAACTGACTTACAGGGTATATAGCAACAATTATGCATCAAGTTTTGATACTTTACTCGATTTTTTGAGAAATGCTGATATACCGGTGGTTAAAATTGTTCCGGATCCTAACGATACTACATTTACTAAAACTATTAATGACACTATTGCCTATGTCAGAGCTGCTGATTCTTTGCTTAAGCATGTTTCATATTCGATTGATTCATTGCCATATATTCCTTTTTCGGGTGGTGAAAAGTTTGAGTTAGATGCCGGACGTATTGAGCGCGGAGGTGTGATGGTAAATGTTTTTGAAGCCAAGGCTCATTTTAATACATTTCTTAAAGGACTTGACGATCAGCTTCTTAGAAATCTTGTTGCTTCAGAAGAGCAAATCGGACGTTATCCCGGGCTTAGGCTAGGCTCAATGACTGAGCCCTCAACTGACGGTAACTGGGAATAAATATTTATATATTGAATGATAGAGATTTCGCCGGTTCACAGATATGTTGATTCCGGATTAAATTACCTGTTTACAAATAATTATGATCTGTCCATCCGTCTTTTACCGGATGGCTTTTCTTATGCGGTATTCAATACTGAGAGAAACAGATTTCTGGCTTTGGAAGAGTATTTATTACCTTCTGGATTAAGATTTCCGGATATAATGCTGTCAGACGATTATCAGCAATGGCTCGACAAAATCATTAACAGTAATTATTTGTTAAAGGAAGATTTTAATAAGGTGTTTGTATTGGCCGGAGGTGCAAAATACACCTTAATACCAGTACCTCTTTATGACTCCTCAAAAAACAGGATGTATCTTTCATTCAACCATACTTTAAACGATAACGACCTGGTTTGTAATGATATGATAACGGCACCTGAAACTTATCTGCTTTATTCTGTTCCGGTGCCTGTTAACGAATGGATAAGCAGGAATTTCCCTTCTGCAAGCCGCTTTCATATTTGCAGCTCGCTGATACGTAGTTTTTTTACCCAGTTTAGAGGTGGTAGTCCGATTACGAGGATACTTGCAAATATTCAGTCAGAAATACTTGACATATTAGTATTCAAAGGATCAGAGTTACAGTTGTGTAATTCATTTCATTATTTTACTGATACCGATTTGCTTTATTACCTGCTGTTTGTAACTGAGCAATTGAAAATCAATACCGAAGAATCAACCTTGTTTGTATCGGGCAGATTTGAAAATAATAGCGAGCTTGCCGGCTTGCTCAAAACATATTTTCGTTTTGTTGAGCTGATACCTGAAGCCAATGAATTTAAATTCAGTGCTGTTTTTGACGATGCCCCGCTTCATCAGTATTACGATTTGTTAAATGTAACGCTGTGCGGATAATAAGAGGATTACACAGAGGGAGGCAGATATTTCCTCCTAAAAACCTGCCGGTACGACCTACTACCGATTTTGCCAAGGAGGCACTTTTCAATATCCTTGAGCATCAATATGATTTCACCGATCTGGAAGTCCTTGATCTATTTGCCGGCACTGGCAGTATTTCCTATGAGTTTGCTTCACGGGACTGCAAAAGCGTTACCGCTATTGATTCACATCAGGGTTGTGTTACATTTATAGCTGAAACTGCCAAAAAGCTTGATTTTAGGAACATAAAAGTGTTCAGATCTGATGTTTTCAAATTCCTTAAATATAATAAGAAACTGTATCACCTGGTGTTTGCCGATCCTCCCTTTAATTTTGAAGACCTGAAAATGCTGCCTTCTCTTGTTTTAAACAAGAATATTCTGACTGATGAAGGGCTGTTTATTCTGGAACACCCCGGCTCATACGATTTCTCAGATCATGAATTTTTCACGGAACACAGAAGTTATGGCTCAGTTCATTTCAGCTTTTTTACATTTTTACTGAGCTGAAAAATGGTTTATGATATTAGTGGCAATTAATTGATGTTCAGCATATTTACTTTCTGTCTGAACCTGTTGTAGCAGCTTGTTTATTCTATCACGGTTAAATCCTGGTATTGCCCAAAGATCAAACATGCTCCTGATAAGTACCAGTTCACGTAAACGCTTGTTTTTCAGAATGGTGTCTATGGATAGCATTTCCATCATAAGGCTGTATGATTGTGGTGAATCCAGTGCTGCGACAATATCCCGGCGTTCGTATAAAGAAGATGTAATAAGATATTTTTCAAAGAATTTCTGAAAAAAATCCATATATTCCATGTGGTCATATAATATTTCATGATCCAGCAAATATTTCTCAGCCAGGGCTTTGCGATCCGTAATCCTGAGCATCATCTCTATTTCAGCGGTTTTGTAGGTTAACAAATCGTTGAACCAGGCATTGTCAATTCCGGGAAAGCGATTATATAATTCAGTAACATATTTATTAAGTACACCGGTGTTGCGGCTCCTAAGAATCGTCATTGTATTTTCAGCCAGAAACTCATCATGAAAATCAAAAAACTCATTTGTAAGTCCGTTTAGTTCAAATTTCCATGGGTTAATGACCTCAACCTGAAGCCATGGTATCTGAAAGGCAGGAATATCTTTATCACGTAGTTTTTCGCTAAGGATACCACTAATTTTAAGTTGGTAAGTTTTAGCAGGCTCCAGTAAAATTTCACATTTCTGTATCCCGATTTTAAGAATTGAAAATATTGTATGGTCCAGTTCAAACCGCAAATCGAAAGTTCCGTTTTTAGCAACAGTAGTACGTGCTAAAACCATTTCGGTATTTGAAATATAATCGGAATAGGTGATAAGTTCTACCGGAAGTCCGGCAGCATTAGCAACTGAAGATTTTATCACAGTGGTTTCAGCATGGAGCAGACTGAAAAAGAAAGTAGCATACAGAAATACAGCAACACGAAACCAATACATCACAACTTGTAATTTTTAATTGAATCAGCTATTGCTTCGGGTACAAAAGCGCTGGCATCACCACCGTTACGGATAATATCGCGGACTATTGAAGAGGTTAGTGCCGTGTATTTAGGCAGGGTGAGAAAAAAAACAGTTTCAATGTCAGGGTGCATTTGTTTGTTAATTTGACCTATGCTGCGCTCAAATTCAAAATCGGCAGAAGTTCTTAATCCACGAAGTATATGGGATGCATTTACCTGTTTGCAAAATTCCACAGTCAATCCGGAAAATGATTCTACCTTAACCTGAGGATATTCAGCAAAAACCTGTTTGATCCATTGTAAGCGCTGGTCAACCTGAAAGAATGCCTTTTTTTCGGCATTGATGCCTATGGCGATAATAATTTCATCAAAAAGCGGTAGCGCCCGTAATATTACATTTTCATGACCACGGGTAAGCGGATCGAAAGAACCCGGAAAAACAGCTATTTTTTTCATTGAAAGTTTTTTAGTAATTCAGGTTTATATAAAATAATGAGTAAAGGTATGGTTTTTATTCAATTGTTATCTTATTTATAATATTCAGGTTCAGTAAAATACCTGTAAAGGTTAAAATTTATTGTCTGTAATGTTACTAACGCTTTTCGTCATTGGTATATTTCGCAATAAAGTTCTGTACCAGTTCACGCAAATTTGCCCATGTGCTGTTTAATTTATCCGGTATATCTGTGATATCAACCCATTCCGCTTTAGTTATTCCTTCATTTTCCTGAGGTTTTAACAATAGTTCAGGCTTTTTGGTTTTCATACAGAACCAGTGGGTAACCTTTAAAATATATTTCCCTTTTTCAAAAAACGCATGATAAGTGGTTTCGAGCGGTGCAATAATACTGAGTTCACTAAGTCCTGTTTCTTCTTCTACCTCTCTTATAGCTGCCTGGTCAGGACTTTCGTTAATTTCAACTATGCCTTTGGGTAAATCCCAGCGACCATTTCTAAATATCCATAACATTCCCTTATCCTGTTGAAACACAATGCCTCCGGCAGCATTAACAGGTGTAAAAAATGTTTTAAAAGCATCATGCAACAAATCCGGGTTTTTAGGGTTAATAATTACCAATTTATCATACATGTTATCATGAATGAACGTTCCGATAACCTGCTTAAGATCAGATGAATCATTATAACTATGAATCCGTGTTCTGCTGCTTTGATATTTTGTGAGAATATTCTCAGCAAAGATGACGGGTTTATCGTTGATAAAAACTTTATACATTTGCCGCATGAAATTAAATAATGATGTTGCTATTACCAGCGCAGATCTGTTGCTGCAAATTAAAGCAATAAAGCTGGATGTCAGAAACCCTTTTACATGGGCCTCGGGAATTATTTCTCCTATTTATTGCGATAACCGCAAAACATTGTCGTATCCCAAAATACGCACTTATATACGTCAGGAGCTGGCTAAACTGATAAATGAAAATTATGGACCTGTTGATGTTATTGCCGGTGTTGCTACAGGTGCAATAGCTCATGGAGTACTGGTTGCTCAGGAGCTTGGTTTGCCTTTTGTTTATGTACGTTCGTCGAAAAAAGACCATGGGCTTGGCAATCAGATTGAAGGAGTTGTTGAGTCAGGACAATCGGTTGTGATTGTTGAGGATCTTATTTCCACTGGTAAAAGCAGCCTTGAGGTTGTTAAGGTTCTGAAAGATGCCGGTTGTTCAGTAAAAGGTATGGTTGCAATTTTTAGCTATGACCTTCAGGAAGCGATAGAGAATTTTAAAAAAGCACAAATACCGTTGCAAACTCTCACCGACTATACTACCCTTATTAATAAAGCAGTTGAAGATCAGTATATTAATGCTGATGAAATGAAAGCCCTGCTAAACTGGAGAGAAAATCCGTCAGCGTGGGTCAAACCTGAATAATCCTTGGAAGATGCAATTGAAAAGTAATAAACACCTCATTGCCAGAGATACTGCCGGGGTGTATGCTTTCATTAGTGATTTTCGCAATCTTGAAACCGTATTGCCTGAGCAGATCAGGAACTTCAGGGCTGATGCTGATAGTTGCAGCTTTGAAATCAGCGGAATAGGAGAGCTGGCCTTATTAATTAATGAAAGAGTTGAAAACAGGAAGGTCAGCGCTGTTTCAACAGGAAAAACCCCTTTGGAATTTAAATTGAGTGTTGAACTTCATCCCGAAGATGAAAATTCCACTTCTGCTGTTATCTGCGTTAATGCTGAATTAAGCCCTATGCTTGAAATGATTGCTAAGAATCCGCTTAACAATTTCATTAATATCATGGCCGAGAAACTTAAAAACGCCATGGAACATTAAAGTCCCACTTTATTTCTTTATAAAACACGATTTTTATCTACAAAATAGTTCAAAATATTTTGTAAATTTACAATCGTCATTGCCTATGGAATTTGCATGTATTTATGGCTTTGAAGTGAGATCCTCCATTTAGGGTTAGCTTTAATATATTCGATAATACGTGGCATAATGACATTGCGGCGGCTCCATTCAGGCTGAAGATAAAGCAGTGCGGATGAATTGACCTTTTCAGCAAGTTGCTCGGCAAACTCAAGATAACTATCTTCAAGCACAACTACTTTCAATTCGTTGGCAGCTAAAAATAAATCGCTGTGTACAGGAATTTTTCTTTTTGGCGAAAGGCAGATCCAGTCCCATTCACCACTTAAAGGTGCTGATCCTGAGGTTTCAAGAAAAACGCTTAATCCTTCAGTTTTCAAACCGCTGCATAATGGATTGAGGTTGTAATTGAGAGGTTCTCCGCCTGTTACAACCACTGCCCCTGCTGCACATGCTTTTGCGCGTTCAATTATTTCATTTATATGTACCAGCGGATATAGTGCTGCATTCCATGATGCTTTGGTATCGCACCAATGACAGGCATTATCGCAACCTCCTACACGTATGAAATAAGCAGGTTTACCGGTATGATAACCTTCGCCCTGCAAGGTATAGAATTCTTCCATTAACGGAAGCCATAATCCGCTGGCAATACGCTGTTCGTTAGTGTTATGCATTAAATTCAGGGATAAATCTCTTTTTTAGCTGCTCTAAGGGTGTTCTGCAGAAGCCCTACAATGGTCATAGGTCCTACACCACCAGGTACCGGAGTTATATACGATACTTTTTTTGAGACTTCTTCAAAATCAACATCACCAATAAGGCGTGAGCCACCTTTTTCAGTGTCTTCAACTCTGTGTATGCCAACATCAATGACCACCGCACCTTCTTTTACCATATCTGCTTTGATAAATGCAGGTCTTCCAATTGCAGCAATAAGAATATCGGCTTGCAGAGTATGATATGGCAAGTCTTTGGTATAGCTGTGACAAATGGTAACCGTACAGTTACCCGGACGGGATTTTCTCGATAGCAGTAAGGTCATGGGAGTTCCAACAATCTGACTGCGACCCAGTACAACACAATGTTTGCCTTCAGTTTCAATATTGTAATAATCGAGCAATTGAACAATGCCATATGGCGTTGCAGGCAGGTATGAAGGCAGGTACTGAACCATCCTTCCCATATTCTGGGGATGGAAACCGTCAACATCCTTTGCCGGATTTATTCGTTCAATGACTTTTGAATCGGAGATATGGCGTGGTAATGGCAGTTGCACGATAAAACCGTCCACCTCATCATCATTATTCAGAAAATCAACAGTTTCCAGGAGTTTTTCTTCTGTGGTATCCGCCGGTAAACGATATACTGATGAGGTGATGCCAACACTTCTGGCAGATTTTTCCTTATTATTTACATAGGTCATACTTGCAGGATCGTCACCAACGAGTATGGCAGCCAGATGAGGGGCACGTTTGCCACTGTCAATCATTTCGGCAACAGCTTTTGCTATTTCATCTTTTTTGTGTTTTGATACTAGTTTTCCGTCAATAAGTTGCATAGTTTTTAAGTTTTAAATGATGGTATAGTTATTATCTTCTTCTTTTTTTATTTTGCTGCATCATTTGCATCATATTTTTCATGCCTCCGCCCGAAACGGCTCTCATCATCTTTTTTGCTTCTTCAAATTGTTTTATCAGTTGGTTAACTTCTTGAATATCAGTGCCACTACCCATGGCAATACGTTTCCGGCGGCTTCCGTTAAGCACCGAAGGCTCGCTTCGTTCAAGCGGTGTCATTGATTGTATGATGGCTTCAATGTTCTTGAATGCATCATCATCCATATCGAGGTTTTTGGTTAATTTCCCCATACCGGGTATCATACCCATAAGGTCTTTTACATCGCCCATTTTTTTGATTTTTCGTATCTGGCCAAGAAAATCATCGAAATTAAACTGATTTTTAGCAATTTTCTTTTTCAGGGCTCTTGCCTGTTCAGCGTCGTATTGTTCGTGGGCGCGTTCGACGAGTGTAACCACGTCACCCATTCCCAGAATACGGTTTGCCATACGGTCGGGGTGGAAAACATCAATGGCATCGGGCTTTTCACCAATGCTAACAAACTTTATAGGCTTATTCACCACTGCCATTACTGAAAGCGCCGCACCACCACGGGTGTCACCGTCTAATTTTGAGAGCACTACACCATCGAAATCAAGAACATCATTAAATGCCTTGGCAGTATTTACTGCATCCTGTCCGGTCATTGAATCCACCACAAAAAGGATTTCCTGTGGTTTGAGGGCTTCCTTGAGGGCTGCTATCTCGTTCATCATTTCATCGTCAATGGCAAGACGACCGGCGGTATCAACAATTACAACCTGATGCCCCATATTGCGGGCATGTTGTACTGCGGCTCTGGCAATTTTTACAGGTTCACGGTTGTTGTCTTCACTGTAAACATCAACATTTATCTGATTGCCAAGAACCTTTAGCTGTTCGATGGCAGCAGGACGGTAAACATCGCAGGCGGTGAGTAAGACCCTTTTTCCGCGTTTGCTTTTAATATGGTTTGCTAATTTGGCTGAGAATGTTGTTTTTCCTGAACCCTGTAATCCCGCAATAAGTACAACTGATGGATTGGCTTTGATATTAATATCAGTGTTTTGCCCGCCCATAAGTGCAACAAGCTCATCATGAACGATTTTCACCATAAGCTGCCCGGGCGAAATTGATTTCAGGACATTCTGCCCCATTGCCTTTTCTTTTACAGTGTCAGTGAATTGTTTGGCAATTTTAAAGCTCACGTCTGCATCAAGAAGGGCGCGGCGTATATCTTTCAGCGATTCGGCAACATTAATTTCAGTAATATAGCCCTGACCTTTAATGATACGAAAGGCATTTTCAAGGCGTTCACTCAGATTTTCAAACATATAGCAGAAATATTTTTATGGCTGCAAAATTAAGGATTTATCCTTTAGTATTTTCCGATTTTATTATAGCCTTTATGCTGGAATATGATTTTATACGATTTGTTTTTACAAAATAGTCCAAATTGATTTGCCGGTGGTTTAACTACATAGAACAAGCTACCAACTGGTAAAATTGGTTTATTATTCTTTTTCAATCGAAATTACACAGATTGGCTAACTGTTTTTTAACCAGGTAACTAATCTTATGTTCCAGTTTTTAGAAAATTTAAAAAAAATGAGCTTTGTCGTTACAGAAATGTCTTGAATTCAGCCGATTAAGTTAAATATATGTTAAAAGTTTATGGCTTTTTGCAATTTTGAATTTTGCCTAAGCTGTGTTAAGGGGCTGTAATGCAACAATATATGGTAACTGGCACAAGGAATAACAAAAACAGAGGCTGCTTCTCATTTTGATTATAGTATAAACACAAATTAATTTAGCCTGTTATTTACAATTAAAACGAGAGGCTAATGATACCGAAATATTTTATTTATGACTATGAACCGCCTTAAGCAGTTTGTGTATTCAATGCTGATAATCAAATCATTATACTTATTTATAAAATTTATTAGATGTTTCATGAAAATTAAAATCCTTATGAAAATTAAAACTGTTTTTCTATTTTCTTTTGTTGTTCTGGCAGTTGCAGGGTTTCATTCCTGCAAGAAAGAGTCGAACAAAGCGCCGGTTATCACTTCTGTAAGTGTTGAGCCGGCAAGCGTTAATGCAAATGGAATGGCAACGGTTACCGTTGTTGCTTCTGATCCCGATGGTGATGCACTCACATACAGTTATACCGTTACGGGAGGGTCTGTTTCCGGAACAGGTGCTAATGTTACATGGACTGCTCCTTCGGTTGAAGGTGCCCATTCTATCAATGTTACAGTCAGCGACGGTAAAGGAGGAAGTGCCACAGGTTCTGCAGCACTTACAGTTCTTCCGCCGGTTACTCAGGTTACCGGAACTGCCAGATTCCCTGCTGGAGTGTCAGGTGATCTTGCAAATTCAAAAGTTAGCTTGTATACCTCTATTAATAACTGGAATCTCAATGTGCCAATAAAATATGTAGCTGTTACAGGTACTGGGGCAACAGTGAATTTTACAATACCCAGTGTAAATCCCGGAAATTATGTACTTGATGTCTGGAAAGATATTGACAATAGTGCAAACTGGTCTTCTGGAGATTATGTTGGCTGGTATGGTTCCGGCGGACTTGGTAGTATTTCTCTTACCGAGTTTCAGATTGCTCAGGGTCAAACATTTAATTGTGAAGTAACTATGTATATTATCGCAAAAAGCGGATGGAAAGGAAAACTTAATAATTAAATTACTTTTTGAAAATCATAAAAAGCCGGATTTTTGAATCCGGCTTTTTTATTTCCTGCCTTAACCGGTAGACTCCCATAAGAATATATAATAATAGCAGAAAGACTCCAGAAAAATCAAAGTTGTAACTGATCTTATGATTGCAGAAAATGCTGAAACAGAGTGACATACAGGTTAGCTCCTATTGATGCAGACTTCGCGCAATTTGTATGAGTTTGATCTTCGGGATAGTAATAAGGGACAGTACATAGTACGTATGCATAGAGGCAAGCAGATTTGGGTTGAAAAACTGATCAAACAATAGCCCTTATACCAGTTATAAGAATAATTCAGGATGACGCTGATAGTTGTAAAATCCAAAGAGTGATTATTTTATTTTATGTAGTAATGTATTGTAATTCAGTAAGATAAAATAAATTCGATTAAAAATCTTATAAACAATCAAAAAACATCGTTTCAGGTATTGGTTATAGTAAAATTATTTACTAATTTAGCCGGCTAATTTCCAATCTAAAAACCAGAGGCAATGATACAAAATTTTTTTATTTCCGACCTTGAGCCGCCATAGCTTAATTATTTATTTGTTATTGACAATCAAATAATTATATATAATCCATCAAATCTTTATTTTAAATGTTTAACAAAAATTATTAGTTATGAAAAAGTTATTACTGTTCATTACAACAATGCTGTTATGGTCATTCAGCCTGTATTCAGTGGATGTACAGATTGGGTCAGGTACTACAACAACAAGCTACTTCCCAATCTATTCCTGTTACAACTACAGTTACAGTCAGCAAATCTATTTAGCAGGAGAAATCAGCGATGCTGGTGGAGGAATTGGTCCTATTACCAAAGTAAGATTTTTTTATTCATCAGGAGGTACTAGCTATTCAACCTGGTCTGATTGGACAATTTATTTGGGTAATACAAGTAAATCTGTTTTTACCAGTACGACTGACTGGATACCTTTGGCTGCATTGACACAGGTTTTTTCAGGTGATATTCCAACACCTGTTGCAGGGAACTGGATTGAAATTACCTTGCCCACACCTTTCAATTATACGGGAGGGAATCTTGTAGTTGCTGTGGATGAAAATTCTGCCAGTTACAGTTGTACTGCCGCCTGGCGTTCGTATAATGCAGGAACAAACAGAGGAATTATGTATTACGATGATAATACCAATCCTAATCCTGCCTCACCTCCGATTGCTAAAACTGGACCAACTGCTACAATAGCTCAGGTTCAGTTTGATATGGCTGCCTATGTACCAACCACACCTCCAAACTGTGCTGTATTAATCGCTCCTGTTGATAATACAACTGTTTATACCAATCAACTTCTAATATGGCAGAGTGGTGGTGGAACTCCCACATCTTATGATGTGTATTTTGGTACAAGCAATCCTCCTGCATTTATTCAGAATCAGCCTGGTACTTCTTATACACCTGCTTTGGCAGCCGGACAAACCTATTACTGGCAGATTGTTCCACGTAATAGTATCGGAGCTGCAGTAGGCTGTCCTGTCTGGAGCTTTAGAACCCCTACAGTTACTCAGCTTGCTGAGAGTTTTGAATCAACAACTTTTCCACCTTTAGGTTGGACAAATCCCGGTTCTTTCAGCCGGTCAACAACCTATTTCCAACATGGCGTGGCTTCTGCCTATAAATTTACTTCAACTACTGAAAATCTTCTTACAACTCCTTTACTCACAATTACACCCACAAGTAAATTGGAGTTTTATGCACGAACAGCAACTGCAAACACCTCTCAGAGGATACAGATAAAATACTCAACAGACCGGATTACATGGAACAATATCGGCAATGTGATAGAGCTTGCAAGCAATGCGCCGTTTGCATACTATAGTGTGGATTTGGGCTCGCTTGCAGGAGCAAAATCAAATTATTACCTCGCCTTTTCAGTTTATTATGTCGGATCTTCAGGCAGTATTTACATTGATCAAGTGTTTGGACCGGAAATCACGCCAATAATTCCTGATCCTGTTACGCTTTCAGCACCAGCCGATGGAGCAGTAGATATACAACCAACTGTTCAGCTTTCATGGACTCCCGCTGCCACAGGTGGGATCCCACAGGGTTATAAAATTTACCTTGCCACCACAGTAACTCCAACTTTTGAATGGGCTGATGTTACTGCCTCTCCTTATACAGTTTCACCAGAATTGGATTTCTCAACTACCTATTACTGGAGGATTGGAGCTTATAATGGTGCCGGCGAAACATTGAGTGAAGTAAGATCATTTACAGTCATGCAGAATCCAACAATATCAACTTTTCCTCATGTGCAAAGTTTCGATAATGCTACATTTCCTCCTTTAGGATGGACAAATATAAAAACTGGAGGAGGCGGAACAGGTACCTGGGACAGACAAACCAGTGGAACTTATCCAACATGTTATCCTTACAGTGGCGCGGGGATGGCAAGATATAATAATTACGGTTATACCAGCGGTACCAAGGGTGAATTAATCTCCCCGCCTATAAATTTCCCTGATAATAATTACAGAGTATCATTCTGGATGTACAGAGACACTGGCTACCCCTCCAATGCCGATTTAGTAAACATATATTATAATACCTCAGCTACTTCTGTTGGTGGTACCTTACTTGGAACAATTAACAGGTCAACCACATTGGCACCAGTTGTACCTTCAGCAGGATGGTATAATTATGTTTTTAATATTCCGCAAAACAAAGAAAAAACCAATTCATATATCATTTTTGAAGGTGTAAGTGGTTATGGTAATAATGTATTTATTGATCATATTGTTTTTGAGGAAATTCCAAGTTGTGCAGCTCCTACAGATCTGATAGTTACAGATATCACTCAAAATAGTGCAAAAATTAACTGGACTCCGGGCGGTGATGAAGAAATGTGGAATTTATTATATGGTGAAGCAGGTTTTGACCCTGAAACAGAAGGAACATTGGTAGAAGACATTGATACAAATCCCTTTCTTCTTGAAGGGTTAGATCCAAACACGAATTATGATGTTTATGTTCAGGCTGTTTGTGGTGAAGATGATATAAGCGAATGGTCAGCAAAGAAGAATTTTAAAACATTATGCACTCCGATATCTACATTCCCATGGACTGAAAGTTTTGAAGGTGTTGTCATTCCTGCTTTTCCCGATTGTTGGTTTAAAGAAAATGGCGATTGGGTAACTACCAATAATGCAAATTCAACCTATGATGCTGATGCCAGAACCGGAACTCAATTCCTTCGTGAGTCATATTCTGCTACTAATGAATTTATGTGGACACCCGGTTTCCAATTGTATTCAGGAATATCGTACGATTTTTCATTCTGGTGGGCTGGTGATACTTATTCAGGTTGGACAGGTGATGTGTTTGTGAATACATCACAAATATCAACCGGCGCTACCCAGATAGGAACGTCATTTGTAACAAGTGGAACAACAACTACAAAAACATACGCTCAATTTTTACATTCGTTTATCCCTAATCAGGATGGTATTTATTATTTTGCAATAAGGATAAATGCTACGGGCATTCCCTGGTATCTTAGTTTTGATGATTTTAGGTTTGAACCAACACCAAGTTGTATAGCTCCTAAAAATCTGGTTGTTTCTAATATAACTGCAACCAGTGCAAAAATTAGCTGGACTCCAGGCGGTGATGAAGAAATGTGGAATTTATTATATGGTGAAGCAGGTTTTGACCCTGAAACAGAAGGAACCCTTGTTGAAAACATAACAACAAATAGTTATACTATTACAGGTTTAAGTTCAAGTACACAATATCAAGTATATGTACAGGCTAATTGTAATGGAGATAATAGTCCTTGGGCAGGTCCTGTTTCATTTGTAACCGAATGTGCAGCATTTCCTTTACCATTTGCAGAGGATTTTACCGGAGTAACTATCGGAACATTACCGGATTGCTGGTCAGTTATGGGGCTTGGACAAAATAGTTGGAGTGTTCAGAATTCTATAAATGCCGGTGGTCCGGCTCCTGAAATGAGATTATACTGGAGCCCAAGCTTTACAGGTACAACCAGATTGGTAACTCCTGGATTAGCTACAGGTGGCGCCAGTGATTTTAAAATATCTTTTGATCATCTTTTAGCTTATTATGCAGCATATACAGGCGCATATATTGCTGTGGAGTACTCTGTTGATCTTGGTCAAACATGGAATATTATTTATAAAAATTTCTTTACCGGAGATGTCGGACCTCAGCCTGAAAATCTGACATTCACATTACCTGTCGGCACAGTTGATTTTAAACTGGCATTTACATTTTACGGTTATTCGTTTAATATAGATGGTTGGTTTATTGACAATGTATTAGTAGAGAGTTTTGTGCCGGGTAGTTTAGCCGGTAATGTCAGTGGCGCCCGTGGGCCAGTTGAAGGAGCCAAAATGACTTTATTAAGTGAAAGTATATATCAAATAGCCTTTACTGATGAAAATGGAGATTATGAAATAACAGGAATACCGGCAGGATTTTATGATATTACATGTGAAGCTGAAACTTTTCTCACAAAACTGGAAGAAGATTTTGAGATCGTTGGAGGGATAACCAATACTCTGAATTTTGTACTTGATTATGCAGAAATCAGCGTTAGTCCTGAAAGCTTTGAAGTTGAATTTAATAAGCCGGGTCAGAAAATTGAAGAGCTTACAATTTCAAATCCTGGCGGAACAGGACCTTTAACCTGGAATGCTGTAATTACTGGTTATCTGGATGAAGAGCGGGGTTCACTGAACAAACATTTTGAATTTAGCAGAAATATTGTTGAAAAGAGTGTTGAAGACGCATCCTTAAGCGGTTCGTATAACCACGGTAACAGATCGGCAAAAGTATTTACAACATGCCCTGAAGGTTCAATTTTTAGTCAACTTCCTGATACAATCAGTTGGAAATTAGTTACTTCAGAAGAAGCTCCCGGATATTTTGCAATGCAGTATTTTTCCGGAGCTAACGCACCTATAACCGGGCTTACCTTCTGGGGCGGGAATTTGATTTATACTGGTGCCTGGAGCGCATGTAGCAATGAGGATCCAATGCCTTTTGTAATTCAATTTTACACTGATAATGATGGATTCCCAGGTGATTTTGTAGCATCTTTCAATCCCACAATCAACAGGGTAAATACTGGTATTGCGCTTGGCTCTTATGGTAATTTATATATGTATCACCTCGAAATTGATAAGCCGTTATACTTATCAAGTGGTTGGGTTGCTATTCAGGGTCAAACCTCTGATCCTGATTGCTGGTTTATGTGGGCAGGCTCTTTAGATCAGGGAACACCTTACCTGCAATTCGATGAAGAAAACTTTACAGTAACAGTAGGTGCATATGCTTTAAGCATGTGCCTTGTTGGGGGTGATTCCTGGCTGACACTTGGCTCATACACAGGTGTTGTACCACCTGCCGCAAGTAGTGATATTGATGTTATTTTTAACAGCAACTTAGTTGATGAAGGTACTCACAATTGCAATATACTTCTTACTCATGACGGGCGGGTTATATCCAAACAACCTGTAAATATTCCCGTTACTATGACCCTGGCTCCACTATGTCCCAAACCTGTTGATCTTACAGCTACTCTGGTCAATCCTACAGCTTTTAACCTTGGATGGACACCGGTGGGTGATGCGTCAGTTTTCAATGTTATAATAGCTGATGATGATGAGTTTGAAATAGGTGGTGCAATTGATCCATACGATAGCTTTGAGGGCATTGAGGATAATCCGCTATTTATTGAAGACCTTCAGCCCGAAACAGATTATTGGTTCTATGTACAGGCTGATTGCGGTGAAGCCGAATTTGATACACCAAAAGTTAACAGATTCTGGCTACAAATTAAATCGAATGGTGACATAGATTCTGCCAACAGTGGTGGTACTGCCAATGAACCTGGAGAAGACGGAACGTGGGGTACTTACAATGATACTATACGTAGTATATGGTTCTATAATAGTCCACTTGATAGCTGGAACATGAATAAAATTAAGATGGGCTTTTATGTTCAGAAGATTGTTGGATTAGCACCAGCCTATATAAGTTATTGTGTAAGTTATACTACACCTGAATGGGATCCGCAAACACCTGGATTTCCAACTCCGAATGATGAAGAATTCATCCGGAGATCGCCTTTAAACGGATCTTATACTGTTACAGCTAGTGGACAGAATAAACAATGGTTTGAACTGGAATTCGATATTCCTGATTATAACCCTGAATGGATCTCGGTTGGTATCAGTGGAATAAATATCAAGATAGCTAATACATCAAATACACCAAAACCTGTTTCAAACATAGGCCTGGATGAATATTGGGATGTAAATGCAACAGGTTGGGGCATTATTGTTCATGAAAGTATACCTAAAACCAGGAGTGTATGGGCTGGACCCAAGAAATTCACTACTCTGCCGCTTTGCCCGACACCAACCAATCTTACTGTTTCTGATATCACAGCCACAAGTGCTGAATTTGACTGGGTTCCCGGATTTGGCGAAACTACATGGAATCTTAAATATTATAAGGTTGGAGTAGGTGATACTGTTTTCGCTAACAACATTACCAAACCCTATCCGGTTACTGGTCTGACCTCAAATACTAATTATGCATTTATGGTTCAGGCTGATTGTGGCGGTGGCGACGTTAGTACATGGTCGGTAACAAAAGCCTTTAAAACACCTTGCGGTACGGAAGATATACCTTACGTTCAGAACTTTGATGGCGTTACAGCACCAGCTATTCCTGATTGCATGACAGTTACTAATGATAATGGTGATATTAGATTATGGGTAACATCCACTTCATATCCAAAATCAACGCCAAATTGTATGTACATCTTGTATAATACAAGTTTAGCTATGGATGACTGGTTCTTTACTCCGGGATTAAATCTTATCGGTGGAAAGACTTATATAGTTGAATTCTATTATCGTGGTAGTAGCACCACCTGGCCTGAAAAACTTGAGGTTAAATGGGGAACAGCTCCAAATGCAGCAGGAATGACAGGTGGACAGATCTGGAATAATGCTAACATTACAAATACAGTTTATGCATTGGCAACTGCTGCATTTACTCCTGTAGAAACCGGAGTATATTATGTTGGTTGGCACGGATATAGTAATGCAGATATGAATTATCTTTGCGTTGATGATATTCTTATTGATTTTGCTCCTACATGTCCCGCTCCAACTGCTTTAACTGTTTCAGATATAACTGCAACCAGTGCAGTTTTGGGTTGGACTCCTGGAGGAAATGAAACAAAATGGAATATTAAGTATGGTGAGCCGGGATTTAACCCTGAAACGGGAGGTACATTGATTTCTGGTATTACAACTAATCCTTTCCTTCTTGAAGGTCTTAATTCAAGTACAGCTTATGCATTCAGCGTTCAAGCAGACTGTGGTGAGGGAGATGTTAGTGCTTGGTCAGTGAAGATGACTTTTGCAACACTTTGTGAAGCAATTTCTATTTTCCCATGGACAGAAAGTTTTGAAAATGTAACTATTCCTGCATTCCCCAATTGCTGGTTCAAGGAAAGTGGTAGTTGGGTTACCACCAATAATGCAAGCTCAACATATGATGCTGATGCTAGAACCGGGACCCAGTTTTTACGGGCACCTTGGGGTTCAACAAACTCATATATCTGGACACCTGGTTTCGCTGTTCAGGCCGGAAAAACATATGAGTTTTCATTCTGGTGGGCTGGCGATAATTATGCTGGTTGGACCGGGGATGTATTTGTGAATACATCACAAATATCAACCGGCGCAACTCAGGTAGGAACATCATTTGTTACCAGTGGGACAACCACTACAAAAACATATGCTCAGTTCTTACATACATTTGTACCTGATGCTGATGGTATTTACTATTTTGCAATTAGGATCAATTCAACAAGTACGCCGTGGTATATTAGTTTTGATGACTTTGAATTCAAAGCAATACAAACTGGTCCACCTGAGAATCCAACTTATTCCGGTGTACTTGAAGACGATTGCTATGATGGACTTGGAATGCTGACAATTGACAATGCTCAGGTTGAAGAAGGAACTAATACTGAGTTCAGAGCTGAAGTGAGCATTGTTGCTACTGACTTTGAAATTGAAGAAGGTGCTGTAGCATACTTGTATGCCGGTCAGAATATTGTACTTGGCGTAGGTGTTCATGTAGCTCAGGGTGCTAATTTCCTTGCCACTATTATGGATGAAATTACATATTGCGAACAAGCTGCTACCATGGTTACAGCTAAATCTGAAGAAATTGCACCTGCTGTTATTACTCCGGCAGAAATGGATGCAATGTTCACAGTATATCCGAATCCTACTACCGGACGCTTCACATTGTTGATGAAAGAAGCTGATGAAGCTTCGGTGATCAATGTTGAGATATTTGGTTTGATGGGTGAAAGAGTACTGCAAACACAGGTTTTTGGCCAGAACCAGTATGAGTTTGATCTGTCAGGCAGTCCTAAGGGAGTGTATATTATACGCATACTTAGCGGCAAGCAGACAAGTATTGAAAAACTGATCAAACAATAGTTCTTTGTCAGTCAAAACTGACTAAATAAAAACCCCGCCGCAGGTTAAAAAACCCCGGCGGGGTTTTTTAATAAGGCGCTTCGGGAGCTTCAGCGCCTGAGTCTACAAATCCCGTAGGGTTGAAGACCCTTACGGGATGGCATGTTTATAACACGTGTGGTACTCTATGCCACTCATAAATCCCGTAGTGTCGTAGACACTTACGGGATTTAATAACAAATGAAGAATAAATTGAAACGGGCTAAAGCCCGTACATCAAATTTTGGCCGTGTTTTCACACTTCGGATTCACATTGGGTTAATAACTTGATTAAAGAAACTTTATCACAGCTTAAGTTTTTTCTGGTAACTTTGCCAAATAAACCATGAAATATTGTGAAGGAAGCAGAAAAGGAAAAAATTGTTGAAACACCTTTAATGAAGCAGTATTACAGCATCAAGGCAAAATATCCTGATGCCATGTTGCTGTTCAGGGTTGGTGACTTTTATGAAACCTTTGGTGAAGATGCCATAAAGGCTTCAAAGATCCTTGGTATTGTTCTTACCCGTCGCGCCAATGGCGCAGCTTCATACGTCGAGCTGGCAGGATTTCCTTTTCATGCTCTTGACACCTATTTGCCAAAACTTGTACGCTCAGGTTTGCGTGTTGCTATCTGCGATCAGCTTGAAGACCCTAAGCTGACAAAAAAACTGGTTAAACGTGGGGTTACTGAATTGGTTACCCCGGGAGTTTCATATAATGATAAAATCCTTGATCATAAGGAAAATAATTTTCTGGCAGGTATTCATCTTCAGCCAAATACCTCAGGGATAAGCTTCTTGGATGTTTCAACAGGTGAGTTTTTTCTTGCTCAGGGTTCAAACGAGTATATTGATAAACTGCTGCAAACTTTTCAGCCCAGCGAGATAATTGTTCAGAAAAACAAGCGCCACCGTTTCACCGAATTATTTGGCGATAAATTTTATATCAACACCTTTGAGGACTGGGTTTTTACTTTCGATTTTACTCACGAATTGTTATTAAAACATTTTAATACCCTTTCCCTGAAAGGCTTTGGCATTGAGACTCAGAACCTTGGCATCATAGCTGCAGGAGCAGCTCTGCATTATCTGGCTGAAACACATCACGACAAGGTTGAGCATATCAGCAAGATATCACGAATTGAAGAAGATGATTTTGTATGGCTCGATAAGTTTACTATCCGTAATCTGGAGCTGATATATTCAGCCAATGAAAATGCCGCCACCCTGCTCAATGTTATGGATAAAACGACTTCGCCTATGGGCTCACGCATGATGAAGCGCTGGATACTACTCCCGTTGAAAAACCGTAAGCCCATAGAAGAAAGACATGAGATGGTGGATTATCTGATACGGAACCCTGAGGTAGCTGATGTGTTATTACAGCAGATCAAGATTATTGGCGACCTTGAACGTTTGATCTCAAAAGTTGCGGTTCGCCGTGTAAATCCTCGTGAAACGGTTCAATTAAAAAAAGCGCTGGATGCTTTAATTCCAATAAAGAACATACTTGCAGCATCTGGTAATGCTGCTTTTGAGAAAATTGCCGAACAGCTTAATCCATGCAGCCTCATTCGTAACAGAATTGAAAAAGAACTTCAGCCTGAACCGCCGGTGCAGGTTCAGAAAGGGGGAGTTATTGCCAGGGGTGCAAACAGCGAGCTTGACGAATTACGCAATCTGCTGACTTCAGGTAAGGATTATCTGGTTCAGATACAGCAGCGCGAAGTTGTTAATACAGGTATTACCAATCTGAAGATAGGTTATAATAATGTTTTTGGCTATTACCTTGAGGTTACCAATGCCCATAAAAATAAAGTTCCGGCTGAATGGCACAGAAAACAGACTCTGGTAGGTAGTGAACGTTATATTACCGAAGAATTAAAGGATTATGAACAAAAGATCCTTGGCGCCGAAGAAAAGATACTCGGTCTGGAGCAGCGGTTATTTGATGAACTGGTACTTGCATTATGTGATTATATTGAGCCGGTGCAGTTAAATGCTTCGCTTATTGCCCGCCTCGATTGTTTATTGTCGTTTGCCGGAATAGCTGTTGAAAACAATTATGTAAAACCTGTAATGAGCGATTCATGGGTCATAGATATAAAACAGGGCAGGCATCCGGTAATTGAAAAGTTTATGCCTACCGGCGAGGAATATATTGCCAACGATGTATATCTTGACCCTGATACACAGCAGATAATAATAATTACCGGTCCTAATATGTCGGGGAAGTCTGCCCTGCTCAGACAAACGGCTCTCATCGTGTTAATGGCTCAGGCAGGAAGTTTTGTGCCGGTCAGGGAAGCAACCCTGGGAGTGGTTGATAAAATATTTACCCGAGTAGGAGCTTCCGATAATATTTCATCAGGCGAATCAACCTTTATGGTTGAGATGAACGAAACAGCAAGCATACTCAATAATATTTCGAGCCGCAGCCTCATACTTCTTGATGAAATAGGGCGGGGAACCAGCACTTACGATGGTATTTCAATAGCATGGGCAATAGCGGAATACCTGCATGAGCATCCTTTGTTTAAACCCAAAATTTTGTTTGCTACTCATTATCATGAACTTAATGAGATGGCATCATCATTCCCGAGGATCAAAAACTTTCATGTTGCTGTAAAAGAAATAGGGAATAAGGTTATCTTTCTCCGAAAACTCACTCCCGGCGGCAGCGAGCATAGCTTTGGCATCCATGTGGCACGTATGGCAGGTATTCCAGCCAGTGTTATTGAAAGGGCAAACATGTTGCTAAAACAGCTTGAGCAGTCGCATAGCCATGAAAGTATCTCGAAAAAAGACGGTAAAAAGGGAAAACACATCAAAGATCAGTATCAGCTTAGTTTTATTCATTTGAATGATCCTTTGCTGGAGCAGATAAGGGAAGATATCCTTAATATTGATATTGACACTCTTACTCCGGTAGAGGCGCTGATGAAGCTTAATGAAATAAAGAAACTTATAGGAAAATAAAGCAGTGAGGTGATACTAGATGTTATCGCCGGATTTCTTCAGTATTGCGCAAAGTAATTCCTTAGCCCTGAAAAGCCGGGCTTTAACAGTGCCCAGCGGTAATTGCATCTCATCGGCAATTTCCTGATAAGAATATTCCTGAAAATATCTGAGCTCAATCAATTTTCGGTAATGAGGCTTAAGGCGCTCAACAACATCATGTATAAGGCTGTCTTCCTGCTTTTTAATGAATTCTTCCTCAGGGCTGGGATGCTTGCTTTTAAGGTCAGGAAACAAATATACGTTGCCGTCGTCGTCTTCAAATGTTTCGTCAATTGACAAAGTATTGTGTTTTGACCTTCTTTTATAATCAATGAAATTATTATTTGCAATTTTAAACAGCCATGTGCTGAAAGCGAAATCCGGCACGTATTTGTGCAGGTTCCTGAAAGCTTTACCGAAAGTTTCAATTGTCAGATCGTTGGCAATATCTTCGTCATTTACCTTTTTAAGCATCATTTTATAAATCCGTTCCCAATACAGGTTCATAAGCTCAGTATAGGCTTTCCGGTCGCCAATGACAACAGCGGCATGGATCAGTTCCTGATCACGCTTTGAAGTACCGCTATTTGGCTTTTTTGTTACCATCTTTTGATTTTAAATGCCATGCCCCACAATACCAGTAAAGGATTGAAAAATGTAAAAAAGGGATCTGACACCGGCGAAAATAAGAATAAATAACCCTGGTTAAGTTTTTTACTGCAAAAGCCTAAAAGTATTATTCTGTTTAATAATCTGAAACCATGTATGCCGAGGATAACAGGAAGAAAAATTTTGAAACAAATGAGAGTTATGAGCGAACAGTAATATAATAAACCACTTAAAGCCTGTAATCCTAACAAGTTCTTTTTCAATGGTTTATAATAGCTGCCTGTTGAAAAATGCCTGCGTTTCTGTCTTATCCAGGCTTTGAATGTTTTTTTTGGTTCAGAGATCACATGTGCTTCTTCGATAATACGAATGCGTGTATTAGTTTTAGTGGCAGCAGATTTTATAAACAGATCATCATCGCCCGATTGGATTTTATAATGGCTTATGAATCCATTATGCCTGAAAAACAGAGACTTTTTGTACGAAAGATTACGCCCCACACCCATATATGGCAAACGTGCCAGTGCAAATGAAAAATAGAGTGTAGCTATCTGAAAAGTATCAAAACGTATCAGAAGGTTAAGTAGTCCGGGTTGTTTTTCATAAGGGCTGAATCCAAGGATTATTTCGCTGTTTTTATCATAAGCTGCCTGCATTTCTCTGATCCATTGGTCAGAAGCCGGATAACAGTCAGCATCGGTAAGAAGTAAGATCTCGTTTTTAGCTGATTTGATACCAACCGAGAGAGGAAATTTCTTGCTTCGGAAAAAGATCACGCTTTGCTTAATATGCACAGCCTTTAGCCTTGGATATTGTTGTGAATAAGCTGTGAGAACCTCTTCAGTATTATCATCAGAAGCATCGTTTACCACAATGACTTCAAAATCAGGATAGTCCTGTGTCAGAATAGCGGGAAGGTTCCTTTTGAGCTTGATACCATCGTTATGTGATGCAATTACCACTGAAACAGGCTGAAGAGTGTCTGATCCGGGTCTGGATTTATAAAAAGCCAGACGACTGTAGAAAAACCAGTAATAAAAAATCTGGATTAGAAAAGATATCAGAAAGACAATCAACAGAATAAGTGTGAGTGTAGGGAGTTCCTGTAGAAATTGCATATATGGAAATTTGTATCTGCAAAATTATCCAAATGATTTGAAAAAAAGCATGGAAAGCCTGAAGACGGCACTTTTATTTTTATCAGAAAACTTTTAGCCCGGTGCTTATTAAAGCCGGTTAACATAATTACTCTATTTTTGGCGTCAATTCTTATAATTATTTATGCAATTCAAACTTGTTGACAGAGATACCAAAAGTAGTGCGAGGGCTGGTATTCTTACCACAGACCACGGAATTATTGAAACTCCGATATTTATGCCTGTTGGTACTGTTGGCTCTGTAAAAGCGGTTCATTTCAGGGAGTTGACTGAAGATATCAAAGCGCAGATAATCCTTGGCAATACTTATCATCTTTTCCTCAGACCCGGAACAGAGATACTTAAACAGGCAGGAGGATTGCACCGCTTTAACGGATGGAATGGCCCGATATTAACCGATAGTGGCGGATATCAGGTTTTCTCGCTCACTGACAAGCGTAAGATCAATGAAAATGGTGTTGTTTTTCAGTCGCATATTGATGGTTCAAGATATGAATTCACCCCTGAAAGTGTAATTGATACCCAGCGAATGATAGGTGCTGACATTATTATGGCTTTCGACGAGTGTACACCTTTTCCCTGCGAGCAGTCCTATGCTGCTCAAAGTATGCATCGTACTCACCGCTGGCTCGAAAGATGTATTGCTCAGTTCAATGCTACTGAGGCTTTGTATGGTTATTCCCAGGCTTTGTTCCCGATTGTTCAGGGTAGCATTTATCATGATCTGCGCAAAAAATCGGCTGAGTTCATTGCTGCTTGTAATGCTGAAGGAAATGCTATAGGTGGGTTATCTGTTGGCGAACCGGTAGATATTATGTACGAAATTATTGCCCTTGTTTGTGGTATCCTGCCTGAAGATAAACCCCGCTATCTTATGGGTGTGGGAACACCGGCAAACATACTCGAAAGCATTGCCCTTGGTGTTGATATGTTTGATTGTGTGATGCCAACCCGCAATGGACGTAATGGCATGATATTCACGCAGAAAGGGATCATCAACATTAAAAACGAAAAATGGAAAACAGATTTTACCCCTCTCGATCCCGATGGCGATTCGTTCACTGATAATGAATATTCAAGGGCTTATCTGCGGCATCTGTTCATTTCGGGCGAGATGCTGGGACCGATGATAGCAAGTATCCACAATCTGCGGTTTTATTTATGGCTGGTTGAGGAAGCCCGCCGTAAGATAATTGAAGGTAATTTCAGTTCCTGGAAATCAAAAATGGTAAATAAACTTTCAAACCGCTTGTAGTATATTGCTTTAGATCTGGTTTTCCTGTGATATCTGATCAAATAAAGATAGAATTTCATCAAGGGAATTTAGGGTTAGCAGCTTTATTCTGTGAGCTTTAAAGCGTGGCAGCGTTCTGAAATATCCTGAATAATGCCTGCGCATTTCCAGTATCGCCCGCCTTTCGCCTTTTAGTGCCACTGAAATTATAAGATGAGTCCTGCATACCGATATTCTTTCATTTATATCTGGCACATCAGGTATTTCGCCCGAAGTGAGAAAAGTTTTTATTTGTTTAAATATCCATGGGTTTCCTATTGCTGCTCTGCCTATCATTATCCCGTCAACACCAAAATCATCAAACATTTGTTTTGCCTTTTGCGGACTGTCAATATCGCCATTACCTATGACCGGGATTTTCATTGCCGGATTGTTTTTTACTTTGCCTATCAAAGTCCAGTCCGCTATGCCTTTGTATAATTGCGCTCTGGTACGCCCATGAATTATTATTGCAGCAATTCCGCAATCCTGGAGTTTTTCGGCAATTTCAACAATGTTTTTTGATTGTTCATCCCATCCCAGTCTTGTTTTAACGGTTACAGGCAGATTTACAGCATTTGTTACTGCTTTTGTAATGCTTATCATACGTGGGATATCCCGTAATAAATCAGCGCCTCCGCCTTTGGAAATGACTTTCTTAACCGGACAGCCAAAATTAATATCTATTGAATCCGGCTCAGCCTTTGCTGCAAGTATGGCTGCCTGGCGCATTGCTTCAGGATCATGACCAAATATCTGTATTGCTACAGGACGCTCAGTTTCATCGAAATCAAGTTTGTTGAAGCTTTTGGCAGCCTTTCGGGTCAGCCCTTCAGATGATATGAACTCGGTAAAAACCATATCAGCACCATATCCCTTGCAAAGCTGCCTGAACGGTGAGTCGGTTATATCTTCCAGAGGAGCTAACAATAAAGGCTGTAAACCCAGATCAATGCTTCCTATTTTCATTCATTTTTTACTTTAGGATCGTTTTTCAAAGATTTTTCAATCTCAACATTGATAAATAAAACAATTTTAATGAGAAAAATAGTTGATTTGCTGATAATTATCAAAAAACTCAAATTAAAATCAATTTTTATATTAAACCATTATTTATAAACGTATTACTTGTATAAAAGACACCTAATCAATGTATTATGGGCAAAATCAAAATTTGATTTTTGTTGCAAAGGTACATTAGGTTTAGAAAATAAAAAATTTGTTAGAGTATCAGTAAATCAAAAAATTATATATTTGCAGCCCTCAATAAAAAATTTATTATCAAATCATTAAAACAAAGAAATTATGACAAAGGCAGAAATTGTTGCAGAAATTGCAAATAAGATCGGGGTTGAAAAAGTTGCTGTTCAGGAAACCGTTGAAGCTTTTATGGAAGCTGTAAAAGGCTCACTTGCCAAAGGCGAAAATGTTTACTTACGTGGTTTCGGAAGTTTTATTGTTAAGCAAAGAGCTGAGAAAACCGGAAGAAATATTTCAAAGAATACAACTATAGTTATTCCTGCTCACAATATTCCTGCATTCAAGCCGGCTAAATCCTTTGTTAATGAAGTGAAAGCCAATGTAAAATAAAACTGGTAAAAAGTTAAACAATTTAAATTATGCCAAGCGGAAAGAAAAGAAAAAGGCACAAAATGTCGACTCACAAGCGTAAGAAACGTTTAAGAAAAAATCGTCATAAGAAGAAATAAGAGTAAGGAGTGGTGAGTTAAAGCGGTAATTTACATCGCTTTAACTCATACCTTTTTCTTATTCCTTTCCCAATCCCTAAATTTTACCGACTTTATTGTGTAGTTGGCTTTTCAGTATGCAGGAAAATCGTAACACTTTATTAAGTGGTGAATAAGGAATTAGTCATTGATTCGGATTCTTCAGAAGTCAGCATTGCATTACTTGAAGACAAGGTATTAGTAGAACTTAACAAGGAGAAGAGCAACAATAAATATTCTGTTGGCGATGTCTATCTTGGAAGGGTTCGGAAAATAATGCCGGGTCTGAATGCTGCATTTGTTGATGTTGGTTACGAAAAAGATGCCTTTCTACATTATCTCGATCTGGGTGCCCAGATAAACTCACTTAACAAGTTCGTTAACCTCGCCATTGAAGGAAAAGTACAGAGCAGCGCCCTTGCAGGGTTCAGCATGGAACCCGATATTGATAAAAGTGGTAAAATATCTTCGGTACTCAGCCCCAATCAAAATGTTCTGGTTCAAATAGCAAAAGAACCTATTTCAACGAAAGGTCCGCGAATTACTTCTGAACTTACATTTGCCGGACGTTATCTGGTTATGGTACCGTTTTCAAACCGGATCTCGGTTTCGCAAAAGATAAAAAGTCCGGAAGAAAGAAATCGCCTGAAAAGATTAATACAAAGCATCAGGCCTAAAAACTGCGGAATTATTATCAGAACGGTTGCTGAGAATAAAATGGTAGCCGACCTGGATGCTGATCTGAAAAATCTGGTGCAGAAATGGGAAAATATTGTAGCCAGACTTAAAAAGGCGCAGCCTACACAGAAAATCATTAGTGAAATTGATCGTACTTCAGCCATTTTACGTGATATCCTTAACGAATCGTTTAATAGTATTTACGTAAATGATGCCGATGTTTATGAGGAAATTAAAAACTATATTAAAAAAATATCACCCGACAAGGTTGATATAGTAAAGCATTATAAAGGTAAAACGCCGATTTTTGAGAATTTCGGCATTGATAAGCAGATAAAGAATTCGTTTGGCAAGATCGTAACGATTAAAAGCGGTATTTATCTCATTATTGAGCATACTGAGGCTTTACATGTGATTGACATTAATAGCGGTCATCGTATAAATGTTGACAATACACAGGAAGCCAATGCATTATCTGTAAACCTGGAAGCTTCTGCCGAGGTTGCACGGCAGTTGAGATTACGCGATATGGGCGGGATAATAGTCGTTGATTTTATTGATATGCACCAGGCGGCGCATCGTCGTGAGCTTTATCAGAAACTCAAGGATGAAATGTCGAAAGACCGCGCCAAACATTCAATATTGCCTCCCAGTAAATTTGGACTTGTTCAGATAACACGTCAGCGTGTAAGACCTGAAATGACAGTTCAGGTACTTGAAAAATGTCCTGCCTGCGATGGAACCGGTAAAGTGAAATCAAGTATTATTCTGGTTGATGAAATTGAAAACAACATTCATTATCTCATTAAGGATCAAAATGAAAAATATCTGAAATTAGCTTTACATCCCTATGTTCATGCTTTTATTACAAAAGGTTTTATCAGCCGGCGTATGAAATGGTTTCTGCGTTATGGGAAATGGATAAGGCTCAGTTCAATGTCGTCACATCATTTTCTTGAATATCATTTTTTCAACAAAAACGACGATGAGATCGTTTTATAAAGTGTACCTTACGTACGCTTTAGTATAATTTTGTAACTTATTAAAAATCAATTATAATCAATGGATATTGTTGTAAGCGGAATTCGCCCTACCGGAAATTTGCATTTGGGTAATTATTTTGGAGCGGTAAAAAATTTCATTAAAATGCAAAACGAGCATAGATGCTATTTCTTTATTGCCGACTATCATTCTTTGACGACACATCCAACCCCTGCCGACCTTCATGGCAATGTGAAGAATGTTCTGGTAAATTTTCTTGCTGCCGGTTTGGATCCTGAAAAAGCTACCCTTTACATTCAAAGTGATATTCCTGAAGTTACCGAACTATATTTGTTACTGAATATGAATGCCTATCTTGGCGAATTGGAGCGGGTAGCTTCATTCAAAGAGAAAGTCAGAACTCAGCCGGATAATATAAATGCCGGTTTGCTGACTTATCCTACTCTTATGGCCGCCGATGTTCTCATTCATAAAGCTGCTAAAGTGCCGGTTGGCAAGGATCAGGAGCAACATCTCGAAATGATGCGCAACTTTGCCAACAGGTTTAACCGCATGTATAAAGTGGAATATTTCCCGGCTCCGGTAGCTTTCAATTTTGGCGAAGAGCTTATAAAAATTCCCGGACTCGATGGAAGTACAAAAATGAGCAAGTCAGAAGGCGATCATAATGCCATTTATCTTTCTGATGAGCCTGAAGTCATTCGTAAGAAGATAATGCGAGCTGTTACCGATGCAGGCCCGACAGTTGAAAATCAGCCTAAGCCCCAGCCTGTTGAAAATTTGTTCCAGTTGATGAAAGTGCTTTCATCTGCTGATACCTATGAACATTTTAACAACCTTTATAATTCCTGTCAGATCCGTTACGGTGATTTGAAAAAGCAGCTTGCCGAAGATGTTATTGCGTTTACAGAGCCGTTTCGTGAAAAAATAAAAGAATTATCTGCAAACGACGACTATCTGCATAAAGTTGCCAGCCTTGGCGCTGAAAAAGCACGCGAAAGTGCTTCACGTACTATCAGAGACGTAAGGGAAATAATCGGGTTCAAAGTGTTCTGATAATAATTTCAACCCCATCAAAGTAATATCTGAAGGGGCAAAACCTATGTCCGATTTTTTTTAAATCGGAGTTTAGCAAGTTGTTTTTTGTGCAATTATGATTCGATCCGGAAGTTCGGAAGATATTCTTTGAACTTTTGTATGATCAAACCTTTTTTAATCCTCATTGTTTAAATTCAAAGTTCTAATCATTTTAAGCTTGCATGATTAAAAAGGTATTGGTCGCAAACCGTGGCGAAATTGCTGTCAGGGTTATGCGCTCCTGTCGCGAAATGGGTCTGGTAACAGTTGCGGTGTTTTCTGATGCCGACCGTAAATCCCTGCATGTACGTTATGCTGATGAAGCTTATCATATTGGCCCGTCACCATCAGTACAAAGCTATCTGAATATTGAAAAGATAATTGAGGTAGCTAAAAAATGCGGAGCTGATGCCATTCACCCCGGTTATGGTTTTCTTTCAGAAAACGAAAAGTTTTCGCAACGCTGTGCTGATGAAGGTATAATTTTCATAGGACCTTCGCCTCAGGCAATTTCGGCTATGGGCGATAAGATTACAGCGCGTAAACATATGACGAAAGCAGGTGTTCCTGTGGTTCCCGGTACTGAAAATAAAATTACCAGCGAAGAAGAGGCTATTCAGACTATTACGGAAATAGGTTTGCCGGTTATGATAAAAGCTTCAGCAGGTGGAGGAGGCAAGGGTATGCGCCTGGTTCATAAAAAAAGTGAAATAGTTTCGGCTATCAGAGCTGCACGTTCTGAAGCTCACACAGCTTTCGGCGATGATGCGGTTTATATCGAGAAATACATTGATTCACCTCATCATATTGAATTTCAGATCCTTGCCGATAAGCACGGGCATACAATTCATTTGTTTGAGAGAGAATGCTCAGTACAGCGCAGGCATCAGAAAGTGATAGAAGAAACCCCATCGCCTTTACTTACTCCCGAAATTCGTGAAGAAATGGGACGTCATGCGGTTAATGCCGCTAAAGCAGTTAATTATTATGGTGCAGGAACTATCGAATTTATTGTTGATGATAACCTGAATTATTATTTCCTTGAGATGAACACCCGTTTGCAGGTTGAGCATCCGATCACTGAAAGGGTTGTGGGCGTTGATCTTGTTAAAGAACAGATCAGAATTGCAAATGGAGAGCATCTGAAACTGAAACAGGAAGAACTCAGGCAATTCGGCCATGCTATTGAGTGCCGTATCTATGCTGAAGATACAAACAATAATTTCATGCCCAGCCCGGGATTGATACGCCATATTTCTGAACCACTCGGTCTTGGTGTCAGGCATGATGGTTATGTTTACGAAGGATATGAAATACCTATTTATTACGACCCTCTGATATCAAAACTTATTGTATGGGCTCAGACGCGGGAAGAAGCCATACGAAGAATGCGAAGGGCATTGTATGAATACAAAATAACGGGTGTGAAGACTTCTATAAAGTTTCTGGAAAGAATAATGGATACACCTGACTTTAAAAATGGCACCTATAACACCCATTTCATTGAAAATAACCGTGATATACTTTTGCAGGACCCGTATTGTGGTGAACGCTGTGAGACTCTGGCAATAATCTCAACATTCATTGATTACCTGGATAAAATAGAAATGAAAAAGAATGAACAGGCTTCGCGTAACAGCGTTAGCAACTGGAAAGAATGTGGAAGAAGAAAAGCCCTGAGAACCTGATATTAAGCCTTATGTTTCAAGTTCAGTAGAAAGCATTATCAGAAAAAAGAAATTAACCCCATTAAATATCTGTTATAAAAAATAGCAGCAAAAGAGAATGAAAACAGAAATAAATATAAATGGTCGTACTGCTCTGGTTGAATTATTACAGCGTGACGGCAACCATGTAAAAATCAGGGTTGACGAAGAAATTCTCGAACTCGACCTTGCCAGGGTTGGCGATGGCGTTTACTCAGCCTTGCTGAATGATAGATCGTACAATCTTGAAATGGTGAACACCGGCAGCAAACGGCATTATACTGTAAGCACCTTCTATAATACGTATAATGTTGAGATAATTGACCCGCAAACCAAATATCTGAAAAGCCGTGAGGGAGCTATTGACGAAGCCGGTGGTGATTCCATTGTTAGTCCAATGCCGGGAAGAGTAATAAAGATACTTGTTAAAGAAAAAGAGAAAGTGCAGGCAGGACAGACCGTTATGACAATTTCTGCAATGAAAATGGAAAGCGAGTTCAAAGCGCCACGTGACGCTACGGTGAAAAAAATAAATGTTAATGAAGGCGATGTGGTGGATGGAAATCAGGTTATGATGGTTTTTGAATAAAAAAAGGTTCTGAAGATTAATTTCCGGGATATAAATAATTTGTGTTCAAAACCGAAAACAAAAATTGAAAAATACTGAGTTATGATTACACAGGACGAAATTTACAAACGTTTTGAGAACAAGGAAAAAGAAGCTTTGCTCGGAGGTGGTGCTGAAAGAATTGAAAAACTGCATCAGTCAGGCCGCCTGACTGCCCGTGAGCGTATTGATATTTTATTGGATCCGGGTAGTTTTGTGGAGCTTGATAAATATATGACTCACCGGACGTCTGAATTTGGTATGGACAGGCAAAAAATTGCCGGCGATGGTGTAGTAAGCGGTTATGGTAAAATAGATGGGCGTCTGGTATATGTTTTCGCACAGGATTTTACAGTTTTTGGCGGTACCTTAAGCCGTGCCAATGCCGATAAAATTGTTAAAGTCATGGATCTTGCCATGAAAATGGGTGCTCCAGTCATCGGGCTTAACGATTCAGGAGGTGCCCGTATACAGGAAGGAGTTCAGAGTTTGGCAGGCTATGCTGATATTTTTTACCGCAATGTGAGAAGCTCAGGTGTAATACCTCAGATATCTGCTATTCTTGGGCCATGTGCCGGCGGAGCTGTTTACTCACCTGCAATAACTGACTTTATTTTTATGGTGAAAGACACGAGCTATATGTTTGTGACAGGTCCTGATGTGATTAAAACAGTTACTCACGAAGAAGTTACAAAGGATGAACTGGGCGGGGCTATGACCCATAACTCAAAAAGTGGTGTCGCTCATTTTGTTGCACCTACTGATGAGCAATGTCTTATGATGATACGTGAGCTGATGGGGTTTTTGCCATCAAATAATATGGAAGACCCTCCTGTTCAGGTAAGTGCAGATGATCCTGACCGTGAAGATGAAAAGCTTCAGACATTGGTGCCTGCCGACCCCAATAAGCCTTACGATATGAAAGAACTGATATATACTGTTATTGATGATGGCAACTTTTTTGAGGTAATGCCGCATTATGCACAGAATATGGTTGTTGGTTTTGCCCGTCTTGACGGACGTCCGGTGGGGATAGTGGCTAATCAGCCTGCTGTACTGGCAGGGGTTCTGGATATCAATTCTTCAATCAAGGCTGCAAGATTTGTACGGTTTTGCGATGCTTTTAATATTCCATTGATAACATTTGTTGATGTCCCCGGTTTTCTTCCAGGCACTGCTCAGGAATTTGGCGGTATAATAAAGCATGGAGCCAAATTATTATATGCTTTCGCTGAAGCTACCGTACCCAAGATCACTGTGATCACCCGTAAAGCATATGGCGGTGCATATGATGTAATGTCGAGTAAACATATTGGTGCTGATGTGAATTTTGCATTTCCCGGTGCCGAAATTGCGGTAATGGGACCTGATGGGGCTGTTAATATTTTATATCGCGAGAAACTTGATGAAGAGCAAAAACAAAAAGCTGTTGAAAATTATCGCGAAACATTTGCAAACCCATATAAAGCCGCTGAACTTGGTTATATTGACGAGATCATTTATCCCCGACAGACCCGCCGTAAACTTATTCAGGCTTTGGAAATGACCCAAAATAAAGTTGATAGTTTGCCGGGTAAAAAACATGGGAATATACCTTTGTAAGGTTTCTGCCGGAAATAAGCCGGGCTTTCTTATTGCCTGATATACTGGAATAACGGTTTTCGGCAATTATTTGAGCAGGGGCTCATGCTATTCAATACGAATTTCCTTAACGCCCTGACTCAATACTATGATGAGGGTTTTACTTTTTTAATCTCGGGTCAAACCTGAAATGCCTGCGCTCAATTAGTTTAGCCCTTGAATATTCGGGATGCCTGCAATTTAAAATATAATTGTGAGAGGTATGTATAATACAGCTCGGCACTTTAAGGGATATGGTTTTGCCTTCCTTAATCCAGTTTTCTCCAATATCAGTTAAAATAACAGGAGCAGGATATGAACTCCAGTTTTTAGGCAACTGCTCTATATCAATTGTGGTTATTGAATCATCTGAGATTTCAATAGTAAGGATATCCAATTCCGGAATTAACAATGGCGGGGTGTTTACAATTACCTCCAGAAGAGCTATTTCTTTATTTTCTCCTGTATAAAGAACCGGTATTCCTTTTTTATTCCAACGTCCGCCGTACATGGCTGCTCCATAGCCACTCAGGTCGCCTGCATATTTCCTTGCTGTGATCCTGTAAACAAGCATAATTCATTAACTGTAAACACCGTGCTCAATTCTTCCCAAAAGGTCTTTGATCTTTGAAACACCACCGGGTATCTCAATCAGCTCTTTTGGCTCCATGCCCCCCATAGCTTGATTAGGCAGACCCAACCATTTGAAGAAAGTATCACGGTCGCCAAACACTTCCTCACCGTAAATAAACAGGTCAACAATTTCAAATAGCTTAACCGAGAAATTCCTTTCTAAATTTTTGTTCGCTTTAAACCAACGATACAGAGTCGGTTCAGAAATATCCAGAAATTGAGCAACAAGCTCTTTTGACAGGTTGAAATATCTGCTGAAATTCAATATCACACCTACATTTATTCCTTCATTGGCATTATGTATGAAATCGAACGGGCTTTCAATTTCAACAGGGATATTTTCCTTTCCGAGAATTTCAGTGAATTTCTTATAATGGTCTGTTGTTATTCCTTTTTCTTCTATCATTTGATAATATATTTTATTATATGAACGAAATTTTGAATGATTTTGTTTCATTAAAATCGCTCTTTTTTGAAAAAAGGGATATTTTATAGCTTATTGCCAATAAAACAACACTCATATTATACGATTTGTATTTACAATCGCCAATTCCGATGGTTTAAATATATAGAACAATCAAGCAGAGATAAAATTGGTCTGTTATATTTTTCCAATCGGTATAATTTTATCCTCTCGTTGTTCTTTGTTATAGACTGAGATTAGCCCTAAAAAACTGATATCGAATGATGGGGGTCAGCATCACCGGAATAGGGGGGGCAGTTTAGTTCGGAATATACACCAGGCATTGTGTCTAAGATTAAAATCTCAATATCGTCTTTCGCCAACGGCGCAAATGATTTTTTTGAGTGGACTAATATTAATGATTTAACAGTAGGTTTTGATAATACCTGTGCTTTAAGTTCTAATTGCTTGACCAAATATGTTTCGGCTATTCAGATTGGCTTTGCTCCACTCCAAGAAATTTCAATATGAGTTCCAAAATCATGCACCTTAAAGTGAATACTGTTAAGATGTGCAACGTCCGAACCTCGGAATGTGAACGTTTTCTTAAATGGTTTTGATTCGTGGTCAATGTTTACAATTAAAGTGTCGCCACTCGAAACGGTTTTAGTGTCAATTTTGTAACTCTTTGAACTTTCAAGCCTACTTGAAGGTCTGATTGTCCTGTTGCGAATAATTTCTGACATAATTACATTTTTTTGGTTATTAAATTTGAGTTATTGCAAGTCGTAATCTTAAATTTGTCATTAACTAATAAATACCCGCACAAAGTTATAGCTTTTTATCGTTACATTTCATATTTCAATCCTGTTGGTCTGTCAGTTAGTGTAAAGAACGGAACTTGTGATAAAATTAGCACAATTCCCGAAGATGCTCGTCCGACGTAGTTTTGATTGATGTAATCACGGCTAATTGAACCATTAGTTAAAAGTTTGTTTACGGCTTGTTTGAATATTTCAATTTTGATTTTTCCTTTATTACCGTTTGATGTCAGCCGTTCAATTCCACTCCAATCTACCTTGATTATTTTATTTGTTTTACCGTTACTTCTCGTTAGTGTTTTTCCTTGAAGTGGAATTATGTAGTCTTCCCAAATTTGTTCAAAAGTTTTATCTGTCTTGCGGCTTTTTAGTGATTGATTTTGTGGAAGTTGTGTTTGAAATTCGTTGAAATACAAAATTTCAATTTTCAATTTCTCTGCAACAGAAATTGCATCGGGCAAAAATGCTCCGTCAGTTGCGATAATTGCTTTGGTGCAATCAAAATAATCTTTTGCTCCGTACAATTCCATTACCATTTGACGATTTATTTTTCTTGTTGAATCGCCATACATATTTACTTGAACTGCTATTTTCTCTTTTCCTTTTGTTGCGAAAACGTCAATACCATAGTCGCCACTGTATGAAGTTGTTTTGGCCTCGTAACCTTGTTTGCGAAAATACTCACAAACTAATTCTTCAAATTGTCGTGGGTTCATTAGTTAGCTAAATTTGCGAATGGTCGCTGAGAAAATTTTGAAACGAAGTCTTGAATTAGGTCGGCTTCAACTGTTCTTGGGTCGGTTGTCGGTAATGCTTTCCAACAAACTACAAGATCTGCTGAATTTTTAAGTTGCCAAATAAATCTGCCACCCCAATGTCCTACATTTTTACCTTGTCCGAAACCAAAATACTGTCGCAAGCGTGATTGAAGTGTCGCACTACTACCGTCTTTCCCTGCTTTGCCGATGTAAACTACAATCGTGTCATCTACCCAATTTGCTTCAAGTTCCGAAACTGAAACATTTGGATTTTTCCCTTTAAAGTGACCGCCTGTTCCAACAGTCAAGAACCCGCCTTTTTTTGTCGGGTTGAGAACCAAATAAACGCCTTTGATTTTTGGAATAGCTGAACTGTCTGCAAACAATTCTTTCATTGTCTTGAAGCCTGTAAAACCTGCTTTCTTAATTTGTTCAATGTCTTTGAAGTTCATAAATCTGTTTTTAAAATATTATTATATGGGATTGTCTATAATTACAATTTCGCCTCTGTCTAAAAGTTTTTTAAAGTCAATATCGCTAAACCCGGTAAAATGGTCTGAAATCTTAAAACCTTTTCTTCTGATTTTAGTTTGGGTAGATTTTTGTTCGTCCCGACTTTGATATTTTCGTATTTTTAACAAGTTGCTAATTTCGTCAAACTGCGATTGGGTAAAAGTGTATTTTGCCATTATCTTGTGTTTTAGAGTTTGCAGTAACCTGACCAGTAACCAATAAATACCCGAACAAAGTTATCAATTTTTGTTGGTTTTGTCTTTTTAATTTTATCTGCCAAACGATCAATAGGGATGTGTAAAAGGTCAACTGTCCTTTCGTTTTAATTTTTATAATATGTATGATAATATGTTGTCAAAAAGTTTTCACAATGCAAATATTCTGTGTTTTGGACAAAAATAGCATAAATGTTTAAGGGAGAAACTACCTTATGATATAATTATAATTGACTGTCGTAGGTTGACTTTTGTAATAAGAAACCGCTATTTCTTTTATTGCATTAATACGCTGTTTTTCCAGACTAACAGCATCACTATACTGTTTCATCTGAAAATCCCATTGTTTTTTTTCTTCGGCATCAACTTTTGTTTCGGCTGTTTTTGCTAATGCTTGTGCTTCATTGAAGCACGAAGCGGAAGGATCAATATCTGATAAAATGTTTAATGCCCCAGCATAATCATTACCAGCAAGCGTGGTCTTTGCTTTTTGAATTAACTCGGCACATTTTTGTGTTTGATAAGCTTTATATGCCTCAATTGCTTTACCCTGAATCTGATTGTAGCAACTTGATACTTCTTCAGGAACAGTCATTAATAATCCCAATGCTTGGTCATACTGCTGCATTTTAACGTAACTGTCAGATTTTTTAATAATGTCCTCGCACTTTGTTTCATAGTACCGGATAATTTCAGATTTTCCTGTTTCAATAAAGATTTTAAATTCGGTATCGTTTATTGGAATTTTAGAGATAGCGTTTGTAATTGCCTGTTCTTTATTGCTTCCACTTCCTTTGAGTTGTTTACTAATTGTAGAGAATAATAAATTATTTTCAACTTGTTTAATGAACAAACTTAATTCTGCTGTAAAAACAGTAATTTTTTGCATACCTCCTTCAACTATATTATTTTCATAAATTGCAAACTTGGGGTAAATGACAAAATTATTATTATAACCTGATGCTGCTAAACCAGATACGGTAACAATTTGAGAGATTTTAGTCTCCAGTTTAGAAAGTTGCGAAATATCCAAACCATCAACATTTTCAGGCATTACAACCGATAGGGTAATTTTTCCCAAATCGCTTATTGATTGGGCAACTGAAGTAGAAGCCAAAATCATTGCGATTACTATAAAATAAATTGTTTTCATGTTGTCTCTATTTTATTGTTATATAAATAGTATTGCCTTTAATGTCTCTGCCTATTGAAATTCCTAACGTTCTGAAGAATTTATACATTTCTAGTCCGAATTTATTGGGATTATAATTATTTCCATTGCTGTCTTTGAGCGGAATACGCACATCATCGAACAACATTTTTAAATTCGTAGTTCCCTGAATATGATAATTCCCTTTAAGAGCATTTTCGCTCATCCACATTTCTATTTGGTCGGAAAGCGGTAAACCATCACTTCCAACTTCCGACGACATCGTAAACAACGAAGAAGGATCGAAGCTGATGTCAATCAAAATAGATTTTCCGTTATTCACAATGTCCGTAAATTTCGTTTGCATGATGTTCAAAAAATCCTCTATGCAGCTTTCTACAGCTTTTGATGCCAACTTATTGAAATCGTCTGTGTAAAAACGTCCGCTTTCGCCTACTTTGTTCGACAGCGAATTACCTGTAGAAATTTCATAGGCAGCAAGAATCAGCTTTACCGAATTACCCGATTGACCTTTTTCTATAATTACTTCGGATTGTACGTACACATCAGCTCCCGACATTTCTACAATTTGCGTTTTAATATCCGTCTGATTATCGGAAGTGAAAACATTATTGTCTTTTGCAATTTTGAGTCTGGCAACAAAATCAACGGTTGTGAAACCTCGACTGTCAAAACCTTCTTTTATTTTAGCAATTGCAATTCTTCGGTTAACATCCTCCTCCAAAATTGTCCTGATATCTTCTCTTTCTTTAGTAAATGGAATGACCATTATTTTGGGCTGAACAGTTACAACTTGTCCATCGCTGTTTGTGGCTACGTTTTGTCCGAGAACAGAACCTACCGCAAGCAATAAAAATGTTACTATTTGTATTTTTCTCATAAATTTCCTCTATTTATTGGGTTAATAACCAAATTTTCTGATAACCCCGAAGGTTTCCAAATCGTGCCGCAGTGCCGACAAATTAACTTTTACGTCGAGCGTAACTATTTTTTGTCTACCCCTAGCTTTTACGTTACTTACAGGAATTGACGACATTACAAATGTTTTATGTCGTTTTCCATCGTAAAAACTATCAAAATAATTCTTGTGATTTGATATTTCTTCATGCTCGTTGCTGCTGATTAACGGTATTTTTTGTTTTGATTCGGGTAAGCCTCTAAAGAACAGAACATCAAACACTTTTTGTTCAGCATTGATAATTGCTTTTTCTTTATCAATGTCAACCCCTACGGAACGAACGGTAAGCGTTTGCTCATCGCCCGACAAATAATTGACTTCAGCTGAAGGATAAATTGTTCGACAAGAATTTACAAACAAAATAATGGAAACTCCGACTAAAAATAATTTTACTAATTGTTTCATATTTAACTATTTTACAATTAATTTACAATTCAACTTTTCAGCTGTGTTAAATGCTGCCAAAATTTCTTTACTACCTTTTGAAACACTGCATTCTGAAAAGTCATCGCCTGCAATTTTTATAATTTTCAATTCGCCTATTTCGATAGGATAGGGCTTTCCGTTAAGCATTTCAATACGTTCAACCATCAATTTATCGCCCTCTCTGAACCCAAAACTTTTTCCGCCTGAAATCAAACATTTTTTATTATCCAAAAACTTTACAATTTTTGTTGTTAATGGAAAAGTTTTTATAAAATAAGACTTCAATTTTGGCTCTATAGATTGCAATGCTTGGTTTATTGCCTGTTCTTTTGATGCCGCCAACGGACTGACTTCGGTTTGAAAACTTTCAGCTTCAGTAGTTTGCCCTCTTTCCACATCATTGACTTTCAGCGTAAAAGCACAACTTGCTTTAAATCCGTTTACGCTTCCATCAGGGTTTTTCATTCTGTAGATATTCGCTTTTATCAAATGTCCGATAATACGGAATTGATATGCCGACAATTTCAAATCGGCAAGATTCTCACTATTATCAAGGTAAATTTCAGATTTCCTTGTTTCAACTTCGTCTTTTGCTTCTTCATCACTCATCCTAACCGTAAAACGTTTTGAATTTACAACAATTTGAGAAACTTTTTCCTGAACAGAAGTTGTAAAACTTGGATTATCCACTTCTGAAGAAAATCTATTAACTACAATTACTGGTTTACTATCAGCTTGCGGGCAACCGTAAAGACTAACCATAAGCAATAATATGATTACTGTAGATCTTTTCATAATCAACATATTACAAATTACCTGCTACTTTAATACTGTTGATAAGATTCTGCAGTAATTTGGTGTTTTCTGCAATTTTCCACACACTGACATTTACTGCGTCAATAGCCCAATTAGACGCTTTAATAGTTGGAGCTGCCTGTATAGGATTCAATCCTTTGAGATCGGCTTGAGCATATTTGATTTTTTCAACTGCTTTTGTAGCATCAATGTCTGCTTGCACCAGCATTGGAAGAATAGCAATGTAATCGTCCAAATTTGCTTTGTATTGTGTAATATCAACTTCGCCATCTTTACTTTCAGTGATCGCGATTTTGTACTTTGACAACACGGCATTGGTTGAAACTACAACACCAAGCAATGTTGTGCCTGCATCTACAAGCCCATCAACAGAGTTAAGCCTTGTTGCAGCAGGTTTATTTACGATTCTGGCAGGTTCATTACCAACGAGTTTTGCAACCGAAGGAACAGCTTTCCTTTGAATTTCTGGAACTGATGCTAATGAAGGATTTAACACTGTTGTTACAAAATCTGCCATTGTGCCACCAATAGGTGCAATTTTTTCGAGAACTTTCTCTAATTTTTTTGCTTCTTTTGAGTTCATTTCTGACTTTAATACTTCTCTTTCTGCTTTTAACTCATCAGCAGTTTTTTGTGCAAATGCACCTTGTGCCATTGCCACCGTTAGCCCCGCAATAAGGGCTGTCTTAAAAAATGATTTGCTAAACATAAAAATTGTGTTTTTAGATTGCCACATCAGACCCAACTATGACGGTTAGTATAAAAAAGAAGCGTGGGTCTGTAACTATATTCAGATCAGAGGTACTACCACGCACCCACGCATCAAATAAGTTAAGCCCACGCCATGGCGTGAGCGTTTCACTTGTTATTCCTGATGCGTTTGAAAAGTGGTAGTTTTCTAATCTCAGAATAAAAGCTAACGCTTCTATATTTTTAAATTAAGGTTTCTTATGTCATAAAATTCGTTTTAATTAATTCAAAATCAAAAGTAGTATATTTTTTCCGATCAACAAAATGTTGTCGGATTTCGTTTGATTTGGCTTTTTGTTCTGTCTTTATATTTTTTCTTGTCAATTTTCATTATGTCGCTGTTTTTTTTAGGCTTGATTGTTACGGTTGAGTGTAGCAAAAGAAAGGGATTACGGGCTGCAAAATTGTTAACCACCATCGAAGTTTGAGTAATATAGGAGGCTTAATTTACCTTTGAAACCCTTATTGTTACTACACTTTGTTATCACATGTATTTCTTTATCCTCTTGCAATTTTTCGACAATTGTCTTTATCTTCTTTCAATTCTTGCAATTTCATTGGGTTATGAGTATAATTCAATAAGGGACAATACTTATTGATAAATTCTTTCTCAATTTCAAAGCTACTGTTGTACTCAACAATGCTAATTTCAATATTAGAAATTAACCATTCCACAATTTCCGCTGTGTCTGTAGTTGAAAACTTGTAATTATTTTGATTTGAATGTCCTTTTAAATGACCTTTAATTGGCAAATATTCTAATACACAACCGATACTTCTAAAAAAAGTTCCTGGACCTTTATGTTCAATTTCTTGGTCTAATCTCTCTCCGAGATTTTGTCCTTCAGCTTTTCCAATGTATAAATATTTAAACTTACGTTTATCTAGAATCAGCTGGTATCTATCTGGTAGTTTTGAGTTTTCCTTAAGTCTCAAACAATAAAAACCATTTTTAGATAAAGTTATGGAATCTAAGTCATTATATTGTCGAAAGTTTCCTGCTGCTAAAAGTTTTTCTTCAATATCTCCATCAGTAACTTTCGAATCAACTCTTATTTTTATAGTATGTTTTGGCATAATTTCATTTGTTTTTTTTAATGATGAGTCCCAATTATTCAAATAGATTAACCCATTTTCTTTGAAGAAACATGATGGATACTTATTTACTCGAGCTGAAATCTGAGATGATTTAATTCTACTCTTATCACCTTTTTGATAGATTTTGCTATCATTCAGGATTGATGCTATTTCAATTGGCTTTAAAGGCCTTCCATTTTCCTTTAAAACCTTTTTTATTGCTTCATGTAATGTCATAGATTTCTGTTTTCACTATACCCCATAACTTATAAATACTTGCACAAATAAATACCCGTACAAAGTTATAACTTTTTACCGATTTTATTTATTTCTGTTTTTTTATCTACCAAACGATCAATCGGGCTGTGTAAAAGGTCAACTGTCCTTTTGCTAAGCTGCCGGTTTATACTTCCCGGTTTCCCATGTCAGTTTTAAATATATAGGTTAAAAAGGATTACTTTTCTCTTACAACATAGATAAATGTTGGAAAATGGTCGCTGAAGCCACCCATGTAATTGTCGCCTACATGAGTGCGTAGCGGATATCCGGAATATTGTCCTTCGGTTTGTAATAAATATCGTTTATTAAAAACTCCGGCTCTTAGGAACTGATAAGTATTTTCTTTTTTCGATAATAATGTCTGGTTCATAATAATCATATCAAACAGGTTCCATGAGTCGCGGTATGCAAGTGAACCGATTCCTTTCTGATAGAATTCATAAAGCGGATTATAAAGTTCACCGGGCTTGAGTTTATCTTTTTTCCATCCGGCTTTCAGATGTACTTTTACGCTTTCGTTTACCGGATCATCATTTAAGTCGCCCATAAGCAGAATGTGGGCTTCAGGATTTGCAACCATAAGTGAATCAATGATCTTACGGTTTAATTGAGCAGCAGAATTACGCAGCGGGCGTGATTTACGTTCACCACCAACACGTGATGGCCAGTGATTTACAAGTACATGCATCAATTCACCGTGAAACAAACCACTAACCAGTAACACGTCGCGGGAGTAGAAATTCGTTCTGCCCTCAGGGATAAATAGATAGGGTTTGCTTGACAACAGATTAAAATATTTTGGCTGATACAACAGCGCCACATCTACTCCCCTGCGATCAGGAGAATCGTAATGAACTATCTGATAATTACGGTTTCGGATTTGTGGATCATTGACCAGATCTTCCAGAACAGAACGGTTCTCAACTTCTGCCAATCCGATTATTGCAGGTCCGTCAGGTGTCATATCTGTTCCTATATCACTGATGACTCTGGCAATGTTTGAAATTTTTTCCCAATATTTTGCGCTATCCCATTTTTTACTGCCCTGAGGGGTGTATTCAGTATCAAAAGTGTCGGGGCTGTCAATTGTATCGAAAAGATTCTCAATATTATAAAAAGCTATACAGGCAACTGTGGCTCTTTTCTCCTGAGGTTTAGATGTTTGGGTATATGTTACAAAGACTATTAATAAACCGATTAACAATAAAAAGATTACTTTTTTCATATCAATGTGCTTTTTCATAAAACTATGGATGAGCAAAGATATTGTTTTTCAGTTAGGGCTGCGACATTATACTTCAATTTGATAATGATGCAGCAATTAAAAAACTGTATGTAATGCTTGATTTTGAAATTTTGCTTTATTTTGTGCTGAAATTCCGCAACTGATAATAGTTCAAATACAAATTATTATTTCTGTCTTACTTTGCAATTAATTCACTTCTATATATCATGAATAAAAAGCTATTGTTTTTTCTGATGGCATTGTTGCCATTTTATGTCATATACGCTCAACCCTTATCACCTGATGACCGGCAACCTGGTTCAGTTACAGGGAGGGTGCTGGAATCTCAGATCCGGCAACCATTACCTTCAATTATTGTAAGCATTGAGGGGCAGCAGGTAATAACCGATCATGAAGGGAGATTCACAATATCAGGTTTGAGGCTCGGCTCTGCTGAAATCGTGTTCTCAGGAGCTGGGTTTATAACCAGGACGTTAGACATTGAAGTAAAAACTCAAACCCGGCTTGATGATGTTTTTCTGATAGCGGATCTTACCGAAACTGAAAAAATCCCTGAAATCAATCTTGAAATGATTGATATGGACGACGATGCCAAGGCACAGAATATTTCAGGTCTGCTTCATTCCACAGGCGATGTCTTTCTTTCTTTTGCGTCATATACCTTTGGGCAGGCATGGTTCCGAAACCGTGGATATGATGCTGAGTTTACACCTACCTATGTTGGGAACTCAATGATAAACGATGCTGAAACAGGCCGTACATTGTGGGCAATATGGGGTGGGCTTAACGATGCTACCCGTAACAGTGTTTATACTAATGGTCTGGAGCCCACAACTTATTCCTTTGGGAGCATTGGTGGGGTTTCAAATATTATTACACGTCCTTCGCGCCAGCGTGTTCAAACCAAATTTACCTATTCAGTGTCAAACAGAAGTTATACTCACCGGCTTATGTTCATTCACTCCACAGGTTTGATGAACAATAATTGGGCTGTAACAGTCAGTGGATCAAGGCGTTGGGGTAACGAGGGATATATCAGGGGAACATTTTATGATGCATGGGCTTATTATCTGGGTCTAGAAAAAAAGTTTAACGACAAACACTCTCTTGAATTCACTGCCTTTGCCGCACCTGTCAAACGAGGTATGCAGGGTGGTTCGGTACAGGAGATTTATGATCTGCTCGGAACCAACCATTATAGCCCAAACTGGGGATTTCAAAACGGAGAAGTACGGAACTCAAGGGTCAGGACTATGAATCAACCGGTTATGATTCTGAACCATTACTGGAAATACAACAGCAATACCGATATTACCACTACTGTGTCATATATGTTTGGCAAAACCGGGACTACTGCTTTAAACTGGTATAACTCAGCCGATCCCCGCCCGGACTACTACAGAAAGCTGCCAAGCTGGTTCGCTGATACGATAGTGAAAAATGCAGTTGCTGAAACCTGGAGAAACAGCAGTGCAGTTAGTCAGATAAACTGGGATGCCCTGTATCAGGCTAATTATCTTTCGCGTATGGAAGGTAAACAGGCACGGTATATCATTGAAGACCGTAGAAACGACATGTCGAATCTTAATTTGAACACAGTTGTAAATCACAGGGTAAACGAAAATATTACCATCAACAAGGGTGTGGAGCTTTCAAGTTATACGGTAAGCTATTTTAAAACAATTGACGACCTGCTTGGTGGCGAATTCTGGACTGATATTGACCAGTTTGCCGAGAGGGATTTTATTGGTAATGATACCATAATCCAGAACGACCTTGACAATCCAAACCGTATAGTTAAAGAAGGTGATATATTTGGTTACGATTACAAACTAAAGCAGCAGGTTGGGAAATTATGGCTCAGTAGTTTATTCTCATACCGAAAGATAGATTTCTTCCTTGCAGCACAGCTCTCTTCCACAACATTCTGGCGCGAAGGATTTATGCGCAATGGCCGTCATCCTGATAAATCGCTTGGGGAATCGCATAAATATAATTTTATTGACTATGCCTTTAAAGGCGGTGCTACATATAAATTCACCGGAAGGCTTTTCCTTGAAGGAAATATGGCTTATATGACCCAGGCTCCGTTCATGCGTAATGCTTTTGTTTCACCCCGAACCAGGCATGATGTTTCTCCGAAACTGGTGAGTGAAAAGATATTCAGCTCTGAAGCAAGCCTGCATTTCCGTGCTCCATTGGTAAAAGCCAGATTGACAGCCTATCATACCGAGTTTAAAGATCAGAATCAGATACTTAGCTTTTATCATGACGATTACCGTACTCTGGTCAATCATATTATGTATGGTATTAATACCACACATCAGGGTATTGAGTTCGGAGGCGAAGCATATATGTTTTATGATCTGTGGCTACAGGCTGCCGTAAATATTGGTAATTACCGTTATACAAACCGCCCTCTTGCCACTGTTGCCTTTGACAATGGGTCGCGCCCTGATACAACAGAACTTGCTTATCTTAGGAACTTTTTTGTTTTCGGAACACCACAAACAGCGGCTGCACTCGGCATTAAATGGGTTGGACCCAAATACCTTTTTGTTAATGCAAGTGTTAATTATTTTGATGATATTTATCTGAGCTTTAATCCAGAGCGCAGAAGTCAGGGTGCTATTGAGAATCTGGGAGAAGGTGACCCAAGAATTGCAAAAATTACCCGTCAGGAAACTCTTTCCGGTGGTTATACCGTTGATGTTTCGGTGGGCAAATCATTCAGGATCAAACGAAAATACTTTTTGCAGCTTAATCTTAGCGCCAATAATTTACTAAACAATAAAAAAATCAGTACCGGAGGATATGAACAATTAAGATTTGATTTTCAGGAAAAGGATGTTGATAAATTTCCTCCCCGCTATTTCTATATGATAGGAACTAATTATTTCCTTAACGTTGCTGTAAGATTTTAACAAACAAATAATTAATAAATAATTCATAATAAGAAACACCATGAAAAATATCCGGAAAATATTCATCGGACTTTTGCTGCTTGGAATTGCAACATACTTTGCAGCTTGCGTAAAAGGCGATTTTGATGAACCGCCAATTTATATTCCAAGAGTTGATTTTACTTCCAACACTACGATAGCTGCATTGAAATCTTCCTATAAATCGTTAAAACAGATTGAAGAGGATATCATTATTCAGGGAATTGTTGTAGGTAACGATGAAAGCGGTAATTTGTACAAAAAACTTATAATTCAGGATAGTACGGCAGGTATTGAGCTGGCGCTGGACAAAACCAATCTTTACAATGAATTTAAACTTGGACAGAGGGTTTTTGTCAAATGTAAGGGAATGTATATCGGCGATTACAATAAGCTCATCCAGCTTGGGTATCTTTTTGAAGGCTCAATAGGACGACTTCCGGAAGTATTTATGCCACAGCATATTTTTCGCGACAGCCTTCCGGGAAAAGTTCCTGAACCACAATTAACTGAACTTACAGGTTTAAATACGTTTCTGGTAAGTCAGCTTGTGAAATTTGAAAATATCACCTTTGTTGATCCCGGAAAAGAATGGGCACCTCAGTCGGCAGATGCCACAAACCGTTCAATTGTTGGCACTACAATGGTAGTAAGAACCAGTAAGTATGCCAATTTCGCCAGCGAGCTGATACCGGCAGGCAGCGGTACTGTTACCGGGATTTTAAGTATTTTTCAGAATACCTATCAGCTTACTATTCGCGATACCAGTGATCTGAAGAACTTTAGCGGCACAGTTCCCCCACCTCCTGAAGGTGGTGATGGTTCAAAAGAAGATCCATACACTGTGGCACAGGCAGTACAAATGCAAAACGCAACACCATATGTAGTTGGTTTTGTGAAAGGTTTCATTGTAGGATCGGTGAAAGCAGGTGTAACAAGTATTGCATCAGCCGATGATATTGATTTCTCGCCACCTTTCACTTCGGCAACTAATGTGCTGATAGCTGATGAAGCCGGTGAAACCAATTTTATGAATTGTGTTGTTGTAAACCTTCCTGCAGGCAGCAGCCTTCGTGGCGATGTTAACCTTCAGAATAATCCGGATAATATGGGGAAATGGCTTAATGTAAAAGGTACTTTGAGAACATACTTTGGAATAGCCGGATTGCGTGATTTCTCCGGTGAAGCAGATGATTATGAGTTTGAAGGCGGAGGCAACGGAGGTGGAAGCGGATCGGGTAGTGGCACACAGGATGATCCTTATGATGTTCAATCTGCAATCGAAAAACAAAATGCCAATCCATACGTAGTAGGTTGGGTGAAGGGATATATTGTTGGATCGGTAAAATCCGGAGTAACTTCAATTTCCTCAGGCGATGATATTCATTTTGCGCCACCTTTTACTTCTTCAACTAACGTATTGATAGCTGATGAAAAGAACGAAATCGATTATACGAAATGCGTAGTGGTTAATCTTCCGGCAGGAAAGCCTTTGCGTTCGGAAGTAAATCTTCTAGATCATCCTGATAACCTTGGTAAATGGCTGAAAGTAACAGGTACTCTCCGAACCTATTTTGGTATTGCAGGCTTACGCGACAGTAATGGTGGAAGTGAAGATTTTGAGCTTGAAGAAGGAGGAGGCAGTGGAGGAGAAGATTATTTGTTTGTTGAAGATTTTAAAAAAGACCTTGGAACTTTCTCAACATATAGTGTTGCCGGCGATCAGGTTTGGGAATGGGCAGATTTTGATAGCGGATGTGCTAAAATGACAGGTTTTGTTGGTGGAACACATTATGTGAATGAAGACTGGCTCATTTCTCCTGAAATATCTCTTAGCGGGCAGACAGGTGTTAAAATGAGTTTCCGCGAAGCAATCAATCACATTACAAGTATTAATGACCTAAAGGTTCTTATTTCAACAGATTTTAGCGGGTCGGGTAATCCAAATACTGCAACATGGACTGAACTCACCGGTTTTACACGTGCAGCAGGTAATAGCTGGACATTCATTGAAACCAATGAAGTCAGCCTTGCAGCTTATGAAGGGCAAAACATATATATCGCATTTAAATATACTTGCTCAAGCAGTGCTTCATCCACATGGGAAGTTGGCAAAGTGATGCTTAGCGCAAACAGATAGAAAAGTATTAAAAAAATGAAAAACAGCCATCAGAAGCTAGCGGACTGATGGCTGTTTTTGTATCAGGATGCAGATCCCTGAGTTCGTATTATACGATTTGCATTTACAAAATAGTCCAAACTGTTTTGCCGATGGTTTAAACGGCATTATTTCTTTTTAGCCTGAGCGGCAATAGCATCCATAAGTTTTTTCAGTGTTTCAGGGTCGGCTAAAAACTCATCTTTCACAAGGTTCATATTGTCGTCAAACTCAAAGACATAGGGAATACCTGTGGGAATGTTCATTTCCAGAATATCCTGATCACTGATGTTTTTCAGCACTTTAACTACTCCTCTCAGGCTGTTTCCGTGAGCTACCACCAATACCTCATTATGCTTTACCAGAGCTGGCCTTATTTCGTTTTCCCAAAACGGAAGCAAGCGGTCAATGGTATCTTTCAGAGCTTCAGTGTCAGGAATATCTTTAGGTTCAAGGTCTTTATAGCGAGGGTCGTGTTTAGGATGCCTTGGATCGTTTTCATCAAGTGGCGTTGGTGGCACATCAAAACTACGCCGCCATAGCAATACCTGTTCATCCCCGTATTTCTCAGCAGTTTCTATTTTATTCAAACCCTGCAACATTCCATAATGTTTCTCATTCAGCCTCCATGTACGGTAAACCGGTATCCACATCAAATCCATATCATCAAGGATGACCCAGAGTGTACGTATAGCACGTTTCAGCACTGAGGTATAAGCTACTCTGAACTGAAACCCCAGTTCTTTCAGTTTCTTAGCGGCTTCATGAGCTTCTTCAATTCCTTTGGGAGAAAGATCAATATCAGTCCAGCCTGTGAAACGATTTTCTTTATTCCACAAACTTTCACCATGTCTGATCAGAACTAATTTTTTCATGTTGATTTAGTTTTATAATTATTTTAGCGATTTATTGGCTGATTTAATTTTTAAGAGTGCGAAATTAGTCATTTTGTCCGTTTTATTGTAAAATCAAAATCACTTTTCAATGTATTTCACCGGTTCTCCCGGATTATTAAGGTTATTCATGCCATCGGGTTTAGTATGGCAGATCCCGACAAAAGACAAGAGCCTTTATCTTACTTTTGACGATGGTCCGGTAGCTGGCGTAACAGAGGAGGTTTTATCGTTGTTAAAGGATTTTGATGCAAAAGCCACTTTTTTCTGTGTGGGTGATAATGTTCGCAAATTCCCGGAATTATACAAAAAGATACTGGAAGCCGGTCATTCAGCAGGAAACCATACATTTCATCATTTAAATGGCTGGAAAACTACTGATGAAGAATATTTAAAAGATGTAAATCAATGTGCGGAACTTGTTGATTCAAAGCTGTTCCGCCCTCCTTATGGTCGTATTACCCGAAGTCAGGCAGGATATTTATCAAAGAAATATAAGATAATAATGTGGTCAGCATTGGGTGGTGATTTTGACCCGAAAGTTAGTGTAGAGAAATGCATTAAAAATATTTTAAAATCTGCCCGCGAGGGTTCAATCATAGTGTTACATGATAATAAAAAATCAGCCAAAACTATGCTTAAGGTCTTGCCACAGGTTTTAGGATACTACAGCGATAAAGGATTTCAGTTCCTGCCTTTGCAATCCCATTAACAGAGAAGACTTTCTACATCGGGTCAACATCAGTAATTACTCTGATTTGCTTATTTGATGTGGTTTTCATGAAGTCATCAATTATCTTCGAGATATGTTCTTTGTTTCGCGCCAGATTTTTATCACGACTTAATTTTATAAGGATTTCCTTAATAAAATAATTTTTGATCCTCGAAACCACAGGATATTCAGGGCCAAGTACCTGCTTTGGGAAGGCTTTTTTAAGTTTTCCGGCAAGTTTATCCGCAGCATGGTTTAATGGTTCAGGCTCTTTATGTTTCAACGAAATCTTCAAAAGGCGACTAAACGGCGGGTAATTAAACATTTGCCTTTCCGCTATCTGATGCCGGTACATACCTTCATAATTGTTCTCAATTACAAAATTAATAACCGGATGTTTTGGATTACGGGTTTGAATTATCACTTTACCCTGTTTGTTTTTTCGACCCGCGCGCCCGCTTACCTGCGCCATAAGCTGATAACTGCGCTCAAAAGAGCGGAAATCAGGGAAACTGATCATGTTATCGGCACTTAAAATACCGACAAGGCTGACATTGTCAAAATCAAGTCCTTTGCTTACCATTTGAGTGCCGGTGAGAACATCAGTCTTGCCGGTTTCAAAATCAGTGATTATTTTTTGATGTGCAAATTTGCTGCGGGTAGTATCAATATCCATCCTTGCAATACGGATATCAGGATATATCAGGGATAGTTCCTCTTCAATTTTTTCAGTTCCAAACCCAATGAGGTTCAGCTCTTTACTGTGACATTTCGGACAATGCGGCGGTATTGGCTCTTTATATCCGCAATAATGACATCGCAGATGATTTTCTTTTTTATGGTAGATAAGGGTTACATCACAGTGGCGGCATTGAGGAACATAATGGCATAAATTACATTCCAGACGAAGGGCAAAACCACGCCGGTTCTGAAAAAGAATAACCTGTTCGTTGAGATCCAGAGCTTTTTCAAGTTCATTGATCAACGCAGGTGTAAAATGGCTTTTCATCTGTTTCAGACGTGTGGCTTCTTTGAGATTCACAACTGAAATCTCAGGCAGCGTCATATCTCCATAGCGTTTCGCAAGCGATACCAGCCCGTATTTTCCTGTTTTTGCATTGAAATAGCTTTCAATGGCAGGTGTTGCCGAACCTAATAAAACCTTTGCATCATGCTGTTTTGCCAGATAAATGGCAGCATCGCGTGCATTATAGCGTGGACTCGGATCATATTGCTTGTAAGAAGTGTCGTGTTCCTCATCAATAATTATCAGGCCCAGTTTGCTGAAAGGCAGGAATATTGCAGATCGAGCGCCAAGTATGACACTATGGGAAACAACCTGCCCGTCAGCAGAAGCCTGCCATGAAGCTACCTTGTTCCATACTTCTGCTCTTTCGGATTCACCAAATCGTGAATGATAAACACCAACAACATCACCGAAAAATTTTCGCAAACGTGAAATTATCTGAGTTGTTAGTGCGATTTCCGGCAACAGATAAAGAACCTGAAATCCGGCTTTGAGAGTTTCTTCAATAAGTTTAATATAAATCTCGGTTTTGCCACTTGAAGTTATTCCATGCAGAAGCACAGGTTTTGAGTTTGTGAAATATTCCCTGATCTTTGTATATGCTTCCTGCTGGTGCTCAGTAAGTTCTATATCAGAAACTGACTGCACAGCCTCATATTTACCCAGCCTTGATATATTTTGTTCTGTTACTTCAAGCAGCCCTTTTTCTACCAATGAGCGCAAAGCCCCATCAGCGCTTTTAGTTTCAGAGATCAGTAACGATTTTGGAATACCATTTTCAGGGTGGCTTCTTAATTCAAGATAATGCAACAGATTGATCAATATTTCATACTGTCGCGGAGCGCGCCTTTCAAGGTATTCCATTATTGCTGCAAGTGCATTTTCGTCATCGTGGTAAATCTGAGCCAGATTATAGAATTTCTCGGTTTTTGAAGTATAACGCTGTATGATGTCTTCGTAAATACTTACAGCTTTTTTCTCAATAAGGGAATTGATCAATGGGATAACCCGCTGCTGCCCAGTAATTTGAGAAACATCTGAAATGCTTAGTTCTTCTTGTTGCTCAAGTACTGTAATTACATTGTATTCACGCTCGTTAAACCTGCTGTAATCATGATCAAAATCAGGATCAAGACTTATGCGGCTTTCACTGCTGAGTTTCAATGCCGGTGGTAGTGCCGCATTCATCACTTCTCCCATCGAACACATATAATATTCTGACAACCATTCCCAGAACACAAACTGCCTGATGTTAACGATGGGCAGAATATCCATCTGAACCAGGATTTCTTTAACGGATAAACCCGGATTTGTTTCATGAATGCTGTGAACCAGAGCAGTGTATAACTTTTTTCTCCCAAATTGTACTACTACTCTTACGCCGGCAACCAGAGTTGATTCCATTTCCGGAGGAATTGCGTAAGTGAAAAATCCCGGAATTGGTAGAGGAAGCAAAACATTGGCATATTTGCCCGGAAGTAATGACATAGTTGGAGAAAGTGCGATTTTATATCCTTGACAGTTAACCTGCTCAAGTAAGAGTTTTACCGGATTCAAAATTAAGCCAAAAATTCAATAGAACGCGATTTTAAAATAAAATACAGAAAATCGGGTTTATTGATATTGATTCATGTCTTTTAAACCAATAGCTGAATTTTAATTAATGAAGGTTTTGGAACAATTTCATATTTATCTGATAATGAGTAAATTGCTAAAGATACTATATGTTTTGTTTTTTGTTAGTTTTATTCTGGTTTCCTGTCAGGAGGCTCCGGTTCCAAAACCCCGGACATTCTTCAGAATAGCACTTCCTGAAAAACATTACATAAAATTTGATTCTGCTTTTCCGTATTCTTTTCAATTTCCTGAATACGCTCAGGTTCGCCTGAATCCTTCTTCGCTGTCAGAACCGTATTGGATGAATATTGATATTCCCCGTTTCAAAGCAAATATTCATCTCAGCTATAAAAAAATTGACAATAATCTGGCATCTTACCTTGACGATTCACATAAGCTGCTGACAAAGCAAATTTCAAAGGCTACTGGTATTCGCGAGGATATGATCATAAATACTGATGCAAGGGTTTACGGAACTATCTATAATGTAAAGGGTTCAGGGGTAGCTTCGCCATGTCAGTTTTTTGTTACTGACAGTACCCGGCATTTTTTAAGAGGGGCTTTATATTTCAATGTTATTCCAAATAACGATTCACTGGCTCCGGTAATTGATTTCCTAAAAGAAGATATTCAGTATCTACTTTCAACCTTGACCTGGAACTAATCCTATATTGTTGATATTCAGGATGCAGGATTACGAGGTGCTATTTTGATAAAATCAGGATTTTTTAGTTTAGGTTTTATTACAACAGCTTTGTGCTGCCAGCCAGGCAGTTGAAAAAGCCAACTGAAGGTTGAAACCGCCTGTAGTTCCGTCAAGATCAATGACTTCACCGGCAAAGTACAAACCGGGCATAAGTTTCGATTCCATTGTTCTGGGGTTTATCTCGCTGGTTTCAACACCACCGGCTGTAATGATAGCTTCTTTAAAACCCGGATGTCCCTTGATTTCAAAGCGGAAGTCTTTCATCAGCAGCAATATTTTCTTACGTTCCTGTGAGCTAAGCTGATTACACAATTTTTCTCCGTCAATTTTTAATAATTCAATAAAAACCGGGATAAGTTTTGAAGGCAGCCAGAGCTTGAAAATGTTTTCTATTTGTTTTTTCCCGTGTGTATTAATATCACGTAATAAACGTGCATCAAGCTTTTTTTCATCAAGTGCCGGTTTCAGATCAATACCGATTTCCACTTTGTTGTTTTTCATGAGCATTTCCACAACAATGCGACTTAGCGTAAGTATAACCGGTCCGCTTAGTCCGTAATGTGCAAACATTAGTTCACCAAATTCTTCAGCGATCTTTTTGCCATTCACCCAAACTATCGCATTTATGTTTTTCAATCCCAGTCCCTGTAGTTTTTCAGCAGTATGTCCAAAAGTGACCAGAGGAACCAGGGCAGGCCTGACTTCATTTATACTGTGTCCTGCCTGGATAGCCAGCGTATAGCCATCACCGGTTGAACCTGTGGCAGGATATGATTTCCCTCCTGTGCAAATAATGACAGTTTTCGAGAAAAAGTCTGTATCCTTGCCGTCAATTACGGCTCTTACTCCATTTATCCTGTCATTTCCGGTTAATAATGATGTAACCCTTGTATTATATCTGATTTCAATATTCTTTTTACCCATCCATTGCAATATTGCATTCAAAACATCGGATGCATTATTACTTACCGGGAAAATTCGCTTACCTCTTTCAGTTATAGTCTCAACGCTGTGATCATGAAGTATTTGAAGAATATCGTCAGTGAAAAAAGCATCAAAAGCATGTTTCAGGAATCTTCCTTTAGGAAAAATGTTTTTAAAGAAAACTGACTGCGGAGCATCATTTGTGATATTACATCGTCCTTTTCCTGTAATTAAAAGTTTGCGCCCGGCACTTCTCATTTTTTCAAGCAATAATACCCGTGCGCCCAGATGGGCAGCCCTGCCGGCAGCTATCAGCCCAGAAGCACCAGCTCCCACAATAATCACATCATATTTTTTTTCTGAATTCACCTTATGACAATGTTCAAAACTTGTACAGGCAAAAGTAAAGCTTTCGTTATAAGGATAGTGGCAATTAACAGTAATAAATTTTGATGACCATGCCCGAAATATTACCGGTTGGCAAAACAGTTTAGATTATTTTGTAAATACAATTCGTATAAGTATTTTTGGCTTCAAATATCGCTTACATTTAAAATTTAGAATACGCTATGCCATATACCTATGAATATCCGCGTCCGGCTGTAACCGTTGATATCATTGTGTTAAGAAATGCAATGACTGAGGTTTTACTTATTAAGAGGCTTTTACCTCCGTTTGAAAATCAATGGGCTTTGCCCGGTGGCTTTGTTGAAATGGATGAAACACTTGAAAAAGCAGCCGAAAGAGAGCTGGAAGAAGAAACCGGGATTACCGGAATTTCACTTTCGCAATTTCATGCATTCAGCGACCCTGATCGTGACCCGCGTCACAGAACAATATCGGTTGTTTTCTGGGGTGAAGCTGGGCAGGACAAATATCTTGCAAAAGCCGGTTCAGATGCCAAGGAAGCAGAATGGTTTGATATAAACAAACTTCCTTCTCTGGCTTTTGACCATGGTAAGATCCTTCAGAAAGCTGTATCTGAGCTGATCAATAAAATGTAAAAACGCACCGGAATTGAAGCAATTCAGCTTGCTGACCAACAGGGCATTACATTACTTCCAGCATAGCATTAACAATATTTCTGGCTCCAAGCTCAATATCGGCAATGCTTGCATTCAACATATAGCATGGTGTGGTAAATACATTGTTCTTTTTGTCAAAAACAACTTCTCCATGCGTAGTTTTAATATGCTTTGATCCCATCTTGGCAATAGCTTCTGCCGTTCCGGCATCCTCACCAATAGTTACTTCCACATCGCCTAAAAGCCTTGATATCAATGCCGGAGCAATACATAATGCACCTATTGGTTTTTTCAACGCATGGGTTGTCAAAACAGCTTTTTCAACATCGGGGTTTACTTTACAGTCAGGACCATCAAAGGCAAAAGTGCAAAGATTTTTAGCAACTCCGAAGCCACCCGGGAATATTAAAGCATCGTATTGTTTTGCGTCATATTCTGCCAGAGGTTTTATGTTCCCTCTTGCAATACGTGCTGATTCAACAAGTACATTGCGCTTTTCGGGCATTTCTTCACCGGTAAGATGATTAATTACATGATGTTGCATGGCATCGGGTGCAAACATCTGATATTCAGCGCCTGCCTTTTTAACAGCCAACATGGTCATAACGGCTTCGTGGATCTCAGCACCGTCAAAAACACCACTTCCTGCGATAACAATTGCAAATTTTTTCATAGTTATGAGTATTTGAATATATATTTGTATTGCTTTTCAGGCTTCAAAGTTACAAAAAAGAAAAGAGAACTAAATTATAAAATTGAAGAGACATGTGCGGACGATTCTCGCTAACCACTGATGAATACCTATTGAACGAGCGTTTCAGGCTGGCCGGAGGCATTGAGCCTTATGTGGCAAGGTATAATTGCGCTCCCACACAGAATCTTGCCGTCATCATTGCCGGTGAGCCACGGCAATTACGTTATTTCAGGTGGGGTTTGATACCATTTTGGGCAAAAGATGAAAAAATCGGAAATAAAATGATAAATGCCCGCGCTGAAAGTATAACGGAAAAGCCATCGTTCAAACATGCCTTTAAACAACGCAGATGCCTTATTCCGGCTGATGGTTTTTATGAGTGGAAAAGTCAGAACGGAAAAACCCCATTCAGAATAAAACTGAAAAACGATCAGCCTTTTGCAATGGCGGGAATATGGGAAGCCTGGAAAAACCCTGAGAATACAGCAATTTATTCGTTTTCTATCATTACTACTACCGCAAACGAGCTTATGCAGAGTATTCATGAGCGTATGCCGGTGATCTTGCCACAGGAATCGGAAGAAAAATGGCTTAACAGTAATAAGCAGAATGAACTTCTTGCATTATTAAAGCCTTATGATCCGGATCAGATGGATGCTTATGAGATATCAAAACTGGTAAATTCCCCTTCAAATGACAATCCTGCTGTACTGCTTCCTGTAAAAGGATAATAGTGATGGAAATAAATCAGGATTTTTAAATTGTTTTATGTGTTTCTTGCTTTCAGGTGATCATAAGATTACAGCCGCGCATATCACTTTGGTCAAAGCGGCCTAAGACTTCAAAACTGCCATCATGATTTATTCTGCCCAGATCCTGAGTAGAAATAAAAGCGCATGAATTAATATTGGCAAGGTCAATTATATTAATAGCTCCGGTTTTACCGGCTGACAGATACCTGAACAGATCATTAATATCGCGGATCATTATTTTCATCCATGGTGGAGTGCCAAATATTCCGGAGTTTTTCGAGTATGCCTGCGAAAGTAACTCAGTCATGCCATATTCTGAATGAACACTGGTGATCTGAAACCTTGAACTCAGAATCTCATGCAGTTCCTTTCTTATCATTTCCTTTTTTCTGCCCTTCATACCTCCTGTTTCCATGACAATAAAATCAGGAGGCATATGTATGGGATAAGTTTCTGAAAAATCGAGCAGGGCATAGCTGACTCCTATGAGGATGACCTTTTGCTGCTTTTCAATAAGATGCTCTATGGTTTGAGCAAGTTTATGGTGTTCGTATAAATAAAAGCCATTCTGAGCATGATTGCTTAAGCTCATCAGTTTACTGACCATATACACCAGACTCGAGCCTTCGCGTTCAAGATACGATGGCAATAATGCAAGAAAACAATAATCTTCCGGAGAGCCATAAAATAATTCAAATGTCCTCGTCAGGCTTTCATCATACAGCGAAAGCCGGTTCACATAATGTTTTGATGTAGTTTGCCCTGTGGTACCGCTGCTTATAAAAATTCTTTCTGCCGGTTCTGACCCGCATTGAACCTTGTGGGTTTTAAATAACTCGACCGGAAGAAAAGGTATTGCAGAAATATCGCCAACTTTATTTCCTGTTCCCAGCAAGTCGCAAAACCGCCTGTAAACCTCATTTTGCGAGTATTGAAAATGAAAGATCTGTAAAGCACATTCCTGAAATTCAGTTTCAGTGCTAATATTAAAGATCCGGTTTATATCGGGTTTAAACTCATTCATAGGTTTCGAAACGAAAAAATTAGTATTTTTATACGCTGATAAATAAAATGTTTATGCGATTATTTTTAACCTTTCTGGTTTTGCTTTTTCTTGTTCTTTCGTCCTGTATGAAAGAAAAGGAGTTCCCTGTTGAGCCCCGGATAGCTTTCAAAGACTTTACAAAGGTAATTATTCCACCTGATACTATTCCTCAGTTACTTATTCTGAGCATTTCATTTACTGATGGCGATGGCGATGTCGGGCTTGATTCAACAATGATAGCCCCGCCTTACGATTACAATCTTTTCATTGATGTTTTAAAAATGAAAAAAGGGCAGTTGGAAAAGATAATTTTCGAAGATTCCACTGTTAATTTTAACGGGCGTATTCCTATAGTTGCTCCAAATCCTGACAATAAGCCAATAGAGGGAGTTATTGAATATAATTTTGATTATCCCATGTTGAGGTCTTTCTTACTTAACGATACATTAGCCTTTGATGTTAGCCTGAAAGACAGGGCATTACATGAAAGCAATACAATTCGCACACCTCTCATAATTATTGATTAGGACCTTTTGCAAATTCAATTGCCCTATTACAGGTAAATAAAGTAATTTTGCTGAAAGGAAGAGTCCTGGTGTTTTATTTTTAAGTCATTCAATGCGAAAACCTTACGCCGACAGGAAATATATTGTTATTGGTTTTGTGATTGCTGTTGGAATCATCTTTATTCTGAAGCTTTTTCACATTCAGATCATTGACAAGAGTTATAAGCTTTCAGCCAATAATAATGTGTTGAGATATATGACCCAATATCCGGCGCGTGGTCTTATATATGACCGCAACGGGAAATTGATGGTATATAATGAGGCTGCCTACGATCTTATGGTTGTGCCACGCCTGGTTAAAAATATTGATACAGTTGAATTCTGCAATATAATTGGCATTGACAGGGAAACCTTTATCAGCAATATAAACCGCGCAAAAAAATATTCTTTTTTCAAACCTTCAGTTTTCGAGGCTCAGATATCACGCGAAACTTATGGTTTCCTTGAAGAAAAACTGTTTAAATGTCCCGGTTTTTTTGTTCAAACCCGTACACTTCGTAAATATTCCGAACCCATTGCAGCACATATACTTGGTTATATTGGAGAAGTAAGCAACAGAGTGATAGAAACCAATCCCTATTATAAAATGGGCGATTATATTGGAATAAGTGGGATTGAAAAAACCTATGAGGAGATTTTGAGAGGGAAAAAAGGGGTTAAGATCATGATGGTTGACGTGCATAACAGAGAAGTAGGTAGTTACATGGAAGGGAAATTTGACACCTTGTCCGAAATGGGTTCTGATATTTATTTAACGATTGATGCTGAGCTTCAGGCTTATGGCGAATATTTGATGAAAAATAAAAGAGGGAGCATTGTTGCCATTGAACCCGTAACCGGAGAAATACTTGCACTGGTAAGCAGTCCTACGTATGACCCTGGCCTTATGGTAGGGCGGGAACGTACAAAAAATTATTTTCTGATGTCGAAAGACTCACTCAAACCCTTGTTTAACAGAGCATTAATGGCTACCTATCCGCCCGGATCAACATTTAAGATGGCTAATGCACTTGTTGCACTGAAATATGAAACATTAACCCCTCAATCCAGATATGGCTGTTCAGGAAAACAATCCCAGCCAATACGTTGTACACATAGCCATGAATCGCCGCTGGCACTTCGTGGAGCTATCGAGCATTCATGTAATTCTTATTTCTGGGGGGCTTTTCGTGATTTAATCGGTAGTTCAAAGTTTAAGAACACTGCTGAGGCATTTCAGCAATGGACTGAAACCATACATAGTTTTGGCCTTGGAAAACCAGTGGGAGGCGATCTGTTTGGTGAACAATCGGGAAAAATACCCCAATCCGGAGAATATAACAGGATTTATGGAGTGAATCGTTGGCGTGCGCTTACAATACGTTCATTATCAATAGGGCAGGGGGAGATATTGCTTACTCCTGTTCAGCTTGCAAATATGGCTGCAATTTATGCAAACAGAGGTTCTTACTATCCTCCGCATTTATTGAGATCCGTCACGCAGCGAAGCGATAGCATTGCATTACCCGAATTTAAAAAGAAATATACCAGCGTTGATCAAAAATATTTTCATGATATTGTTGACGGAATGCATCAGGTTTTTAGCGGTTCACATGGAACTGCCCGCTGGTATAGAATTGATACTATTCCAATGTGTGGGAAAACAGGCACGGCAGAAAATCCTCATGGCAAGGACCACTCTTTATTTATTGCCTTTGCTCCAATGGATAACCCCAAAATAGCAATAGCAGTTGTAGTTGAAAATTCAGGTTTTGGGGCAACCTGGGCAGTTCCTATAGCCACATTGATGATGGAAAAATATTTTAATGGTGAAATAGTACGCAAACATATTGAAGAGCGTATGGTAAATGCGATTCTGTATTGATATGAGAGAACGTAACAGCCTTTTTGCCGGCATAGACAAAATAACCGTTCTGATTTACCTGGCTTTGGTGCTTATTGGCTGGATAAGTATTTATGCTGCTGTGTACCAGGAAGATCACAGCAGTATTTTCGATATTTCCCAGAACTATGGTAAACAATTGATATGGATTGCCATTGCCTTATTTCTTGCAATGATCATTTTACTTATTGACATAAGATTTTTTCCGGCTTTCTCGTATCTGATATATGCCGTTGTAATTTTACTTCTGATAGCAGTATTATTTAAAGGTGCAGTAGTAGCAGGAAGTAAATCGTGGTTTCAGATTGGTGGTTTTGCACTGCAACCTGCCGAACTTGCAAAATATGCTACCTGCCTTGCTTTGGCCAGGGCTTTAAGCAGTGATTTTGTTGATATGAAAACCCTTAAAGGAAAAGCAATTACATTTGCGATCATCGGATTGCCGGCAATTCTGATATTGTTACAGAACGATACCGGCTCAGCCCTGGTTTTTTCAGCTTTTTTAATAACTCTTTACCGTGAAGGACTTTCAGGTTATTTGTTTATTGTAGGATTTTCCGTAATCGTTCTTTCAGTGCTGACATTACTGTTAGAACCTGGTATTGTAGTCATTTCTTTAGCCGTGATTGCTGCTGTAAGTATTCTGTTTATAAAACGTAGCAGAGCTAACATTCTGAAGGTTATTTCTATATTTCTTGTGGCTGCTGCATTTGTATTTACTGTTGAGTACTCGTTTGAAAACATTCTGCAGGCTCATCAGAAATCCCGCATCAATGTGCTCCTTGGCAAGGAGATTGATCTGAAAGGTGCCGGCTATAACCTGAATCAGTCAAAAATTGCTATTGGGTCGGGAGGTTTAAAAGGAAAAGGCTTCTTACAGGGCACACAGACCAAATATAGTTTTGTTCCGGAGCAAAGCACCGATTTTATTTTTTGCACCATAGGAGAAGAATGGGGATTCATTGGTAGTATGATAGTAATAGCCCTTTATATAATATTGATAATTAGGCTGATAAATATGGCTGAAAGACAAAGATCTGATTTTGCAAGAATTTACGGATATGGGGTAGCCTCAGTAATTATATTTCATTTCATTATAAATATAGGTATGACTATTGGCCTGGTCCCTGTGATTGGGATACCGCTTCCATTCATTAGTTACGGCGGTTCTTCGCTTATGGCATTCACGCTTTTGCTGTTTACTTTTGTAAAACAGGATGCTCACAGGCTGGATTTATTGTAAGAATAAAATGAAATATGTTTTACCAAAATTTTTGCTGGTTCATTCATGTGCTGCATTTTAGGCCCCGTGGATCAGTGACTTTGGTCTTAAAGTCGTTCAGCGATTTGACGGAAGCAATAAAACATTTTTGCTGCTAGTAACGGTTGGAGGTATGGTTTTCAGACGATAGCGTGCCCAATACATGCCCTGTGAGCCAACAGCCTGCCAAATGTACATAAATATATCTAACGGGCAAGTCGCCATAGCCTGGAACCAGGCAGTTGGTGTGTGATGTTTTTAAAACTACTTCGATATTGCTGTTGTCTTCGCGATCCTCCCAATTACCGGGATATTCATAATGCAATTCTTTTTGCATTAATGTCACTATACGGTTTTGGGTTTCTCGTTCTAATTTACCTACTGTGCTCATGAAAATTTCACTGATTTATTAAATTTATCATTTTTCCAATTAATAGGATTTTTCAATATGTATTCCTCGATACGGTGATATTCCGCCTCGTTGCGAATGATATGATCATGATATCGGGATTGCCATTTAAAATCCGGGGCAATGATTTTTGATTGTTTGGTAACACCAATTTTAAATCCGCGAATTATGGATCCCAAATTTTTTGATTGCGGGCCAAATTGGTTGTTGGATGGTTGTGATTTTTGTTTTGTTGTTATTGGTAGAGACGCAAAATTTTGCGTCTCTACGGATTGCGTTCCAACGATTTGCGTCCCCACGGGTATATCAACCAATTTATTGATGATAATAATACCATGGACGTGATTGGGCATTACCACGAATGCACCCAATTGAACAAATGGAAAATGATCTGGTATTTGTTTCCAACAGGTTTGTGCAGCCATTCCCAGGGGTGAAAATATCATTTCATTATTTTCAATTTCACCAAAATAATGCAACCTGTTTTGTGTGCAGATGGTAAAAAAATAGGCAGCGTTGCTGCCGTAATCCCACCAGTAGGCACGGGCAGAAGAAATGCGATATTTGTTTTGAAATTTTTCCATTACACCAATCTGATTTTTCCCGTTAACAACAACTGCATCATGCCCTGTTTCACCATTTTATATTTTTCCAATTTTTTTTCCAATGCCCCTATTTCATTATCTATATCGGAAAAGATTTTGGTAATGCTGGCTTGTCCTTCTGGTTTGGGGAAGTAAATTTCAAATTGCAGAAAAATTGGTAAACATTAGGAATCAACAGTGTTTTTCGCTGTAAACGTATAAGCATGCTTGTTAATTTGAATTATTCATAAAAACCATAAAATGCGAGTCAATATACAGCTATTCCATTTAGTAACAGCATGTTATATGCGTCAAAGCCTTCACATTTTGGGCAAATATAAAAAAGGCATCCTCTGATAGTTATGAATAGAAAGATTCTCAACCTACGATTATCAGTTTTTCAGAGTATGGAAATAAAAAAAAGCCGAAAAATTATTTCTTTCCGGCTTTTTAAAAAATTCAAAATGTCTTTTAATAAAACATCAATCTGTTATCGGTAACTTTTGCGTTATCTTCAATAGTTTTAGTCAGTTCTCTGGTTACTCTGCTTCTGTAATTATTTGTATGAACCCTGCGGATACCCATCAAATCATCATCCTGAGGTTCGGTAACAGTGTATTTATCAACTCGTATCAGATACACAGCCTGTTCACCTTTCAATGGTTTTGAGGTCTGATTTTCCTCCATGGCAAATATTTTACCTATAACATCCGGTTCACGACCAAGAGTGGAAAGGCTTGTTGCACTTAAAAGAATATGTTCCAGATTTTGAACATCTTCACCAAGTTTTGCTGCAACAGCTTTAATGTCGCCATTTTCTTTAATGGCTTCTTCCATGCGCTTAACAAGGATCTCAGCTTTTTTGTCGCGGAGTACAATAGGTTCAATGCTTCCTTTTGCAAGATCAAAAGGCGTAGTTCCTTTTTCCTTTATACTTTTTAATGCTGCAACCACAAATGAACCATCCACATCAAAAGCAGGAGATACATCTCCAACTTTGGTTTTAGTGTTATAAGCCCATCTGATTATTTCGCGTGGAGCTGTAATACCGGGAATGCTGTTGTCCATCGGTTGCAGATTATCGGCGCTTCTTTTTGAAATGCCGGCGTCAACCACTGCATTTTCAAAAGCTGTCAATGTTTTGTTAGTACTTGCAAACTGGCTTGCCTTGGCGTAGATTTCCTGTATGGTGCGGGTACTTGGTTCAATGACCCGGTCAATTATTGCTATCCTTACTTTTTTTATAGGCTGAGTCTTACCTGTTATTTCAACAATGTGAAACCCAAACTGCGATTCAACCTGGACGATCTCACCCACCTTGCCTTCAAGAACGGCTTGATTAAAGGGATAAACCATCTGACCATCATGGAACCAGCCCAGATCACCCTTGTTTTCGGCTGCTGACCCATCGTCGGACAACGAGGCTGCGAGTTCTGAAAATTTACTGCGGTTGCGTTTAACTTCATTAAAAATACTGTCGGCTCTGTTTTTAGCCTGATCTTTGGTACGTGTGGTCTGACTTACACCTGCGCCCTGATAGGTTACAAGTATATGACTAGCTTTTAATGAATCCGGACGGTTTGAAGTGTCAATCAGTTTTGCCATTATATGTTTTCCATCTTCTACATAAGGGCTTAAAATTGTCCCTACCGGGGCATCAAATAATTCTTCTTCAATTCTTGGAGACAGATCTTCGCGTTTAAACCATGTGCTGTCGTAACGGGTATCAGATTTGGTGTTCACAAAGAGAGGAATATCCTCCACTTCCTTGAATTCTGCATATAATCTGTCAAATTCCTCAGATATTTTTTCTCTGTCTTCTTCTGAAGGCTGAATTTCAAAAATTACATAATCAATTGATCTTGACTGTTCCTGTGTAAAACGGAATTTATTATTATCATAAAACCGTTTCAATTCCTGATCGCTCACTGTAACATCCTCATCAGGTATACTTTTGTATGGCAGTGAAACTACTGACAGACTTGCCTGACGGTTTTTTGTTCCGAAATCTTTCAATGCCAGTTCTTCAGGAATATAATAAGCTTTCAGAACCAGGTCATTGTATTTTTTTGAAAGTTGATCATCTTTAATAGCTTTTTCAATGTAAAGATATCTCTCGCGCATTTGCGGATCAACCTGACTCAGGTTTTTAAGAAAATTAGTAACCGAGGCAGGATCAAATGTTCCGGTATTAGGATCGGTAAAGCTCTGACGGATATAACTATGTGGATTTGGTCCACGAACCAGATCGTCAAGCTCTTCAGTTGAAATATTAAGCCCGAGAGCCTTGTAATTTTTATCCATAATAATTTCACGGATCATTTCATCCCAGGTTGATTGCCTTACATTGTATTGTTCCTGAGCGCTGAGAGTTCCGGTTTGGCTATTCTGACGGCGCATATTGAGATTTTCTTCAAGTCGCTGATTATAAGCGAGAATTGGAATCTCTTCTCCTTCAACTTCTCCAATATTAATTGATCTGTGACTAGGTCTTGTTGAAAGAAAGTCGCCAAGTACAAATGCAGCTAATGCCACACCAACAATTATTATCAGTAAGCCCGAACGTTTTCTGATATCACCAATTATTGCCATTTCTTAATCGTTTTTTAATGAGTTTGCAAAATTAATAGAAATGTTGATGCAAAAACTAAAAATTGTAAAGTAAAAGCTCAATTTCGCATTGTTTTATTATAAAAAAATCATTTTTTGCACAGTAATAGCTAAAAAAGGCTGACGATTATTATTTCGATCCTAGCAAATTTTACTTTGAGTTATTTGCGTTTCGGAATTTTTGGATTCTGGAAGGGATCAGGATTGGTCAGTAATTTCTAAACGTACCTGCTCTATTCTTGTATGAGAAGCCTGAAGAATAGTAAATGAGAAATTTTCAATTTCTATTTTTTCATCTTTTTTTGGAATATCTTCATGATAATGGAGTACAAGGCCCGCAAGAGTCTCATAATCATCTGATTCCGGCAGATTTAGCGCGTATTTTTCATTCAGGTAATCAATCTCGAGACGACCTGAGAAAATAAATTCATTGTCTGAAATTTGTTTTTCCGTTTTACTTTCTTTGTCGTACTCATCGTCAATTTCTCCAAAAATTTCTTCAATGATATCTTCCATAGTTACAATTCCTGAAGTTCCGCCAAACTCATCAACAACCAGGGCAATGCTTTTGTGTTGTTCAATAAATGTAGTAAGGATTTTGTTGGCAGTGGTAGTTTCAGGAACTATAATAATGGGTTTTATGATTGATTTGATATTTTCAGGCTTTTTATAAATATCAAAAACATGTGCATAGCCAATTATATTGTCAATACTCCCGTGATAAACGGGAATCCTTGAAAATCCTGTTTTTGCCATAATTGCGGCAAGTTTCTCAACAGGCTCGAGTTCTTCTATGGCCACAATCTCATTACGCGGGAGCATGCACTCGCGGAGTTTAATATTATGAAACTCCATGGCATTCTGTATCATTTGTATTTCCTGTTTTACCTCACTTTCATCAAGCATTTTGCTATCGAGTTCTTTCATGTAGTTATCAAGATCAACAGGGCTGAATTCGTATTCCTTGCCTTTGATGTTAACACGGAAAATATATTTCAGTATGAATTCTGAAATGCCTGTAAACAAAAAGTTTATCGGATACAGAATGTAATAGAATAAAGAAAGAGGAAGGGCAAAAAAGCTAATTATAGCGTTTGCATTTATTCTGAAAATGATTTTCGGCAAAAATTCAGCAACAACCAGTATTAGTAGAGTAGATAGTATAGTTTGAAAAAGAAAAACAAAAAAATCGTTATTCAGGCTCGCAGGAAGATTTAATGCTAGAAATGGTTGTAGCTTCTTGGCAATGACCAAACCATACATTACCAGAGCAATATTATTACCAACCAACAGGGCAGAAATAAGATGTGATGGTTTTTTTACAAACTGCGATATCAGTCTGGCTGAAAAAACACCTTTATTTTTATCAAGCTCAATCTTTAGTTTATTTGAACTGAGAAAGGCTATCTCCATACCAGAGAAGAAAGCTGATAACAAAAGGGTTAATAATATAAGTGTGTAACTATCCATTTATTAGGTTTAAAAAAACTCAATACTACTATGGTTCTGACGATTCATTATCATCGGATATTTCAAATTCACCTGATGTTTTCTTTATGACCCAGCTATTGAATGATTCATCAGCTTCAAATCCGTTTTCGCCGTATAATACATCGGTTGGAGTAGTGATTTTCACAAAGGCATCAGAAAAGATGATTTTTTTGTTCTGATCCCAGATCATAAGCTCAGTATTCATTCTTTCACCTCTTTCATGGTTCAGAACAACAACATTACGGCGAGCCTCCATTATTTTTGTGTTTTCAATACTAATGCCATAATCGGCAGAGAGCTCTGACTTTATGTTCATAAGCGAATCGTAAAAAGTAATATGAAAACCTTCCGGAAATTCCTGGCATGCATTTTCGCCCATACTCACGGTTGCCACAGGTGCTTTAAGGCTAAACTGTGGTTTTCCTTTTTCGCTGTATTGAATTTCTATATTATATGATGTCATTACCGGCAAAGTATCCTTGCGGGTAATTTCGTTCACCAGAGTTATATCGTTTTCACAAGAAAAAAGCATTACCGCAATCAAGGCGGTAATGCTGAATATTATAGGATTTTTAAAATTAAGTCCCGATCGGGAATAAGGTTCCATTTTTAAATTTGCCGGATTTACTTTTTTTTATTTTGCCGGTCGGATTATAGTGTTTTCGTTTATCCAACATTCTACTCTGTAGGATTCACCTTCAGTATATCCATGAAAGAACACTGTTTCGACCGATGGAAAATGTCTTGAATAAATATTTATACGTTGCGTTGCTTCTTCGGCAGTTGAAGGATCAACTCTTCTGGCTTCCATATATTTATCAACGGCAGCCCAATACACGGCATTGGTATTGAAATCGTTAGTACCGCAGTCTTTTGCACTTGCAGCATACAGGTCGCCAATAAGTATATAGGGTTGTCCGTCGCCGGGTCTTGCCTGTATGGCCTTCAGGGCAGATTCGCGTGCTTTGATAAGATTACCTGTTTCCTTGTACGAAGTAGCTAAGAGCAATAATCCGTCAGCTCTGTCAGAAGGATTTTCCAGCTTTTCTGTTTCTTTCAGAAATTCTATTGATTTTGTGAAATCCTTATTACGAAAATACATTTTGCCGATTCCAAAGGCTGAAAGAGGTGATGGGTCAAGTTTGTATGCCATCAGGGTTGAGTTCAGATAAAGAGGGGTGTCAGTACAGCCTTTTCGTTCAAAAAGCTTTATCACTTTATACAGAAGTTCAAGGTCCTCAGGGTTGTCTTCAATTTTTTTAGAGAAAATACTCACCAGATCATCGCATGATGCATATGGCTCAAGTGTTTGCTCTATAAAACCACCAATATTTTCCCAGATAGATACTTGTTGCTGATCATTCTTGAATTTATCCAGATTGAAATTAACGATCTCTATAGCTTCTTCATAAAGGTCAAAGAACTCTTCTTTACTTATTTTTTCTTCACGCGCCATTCTTTCTACATATTTAAAATACTGGGCTATTATTGCAGCTTCAGATTCGTTACCCAGAAGTTCAACTGAACGGCGGAACATAGCAAAAAGTTCTTCATTTGCATTTGGACGATGGTTTATCAGGTTAGACGCTTTACGACCCAATACATAACCTTCTCTGCCAAAAGCACGTATACGCTGATCATAAACCATCATCAAAGTATCAATTAATTTTTCTTTCTTTTCAGGGTCCTTTTCTTTGGCTATCATATATTCAACAATTGATACCCCATCAATATAGGTGTTCTGGCTGGCAAGCGGGCAGTTAAGAAAAACCCATCTCCAGGGAACTATAGCTTCTTCAATAACAGTTCCTGTTCCTCCGGCCTGTTTCCATTGTTTAAGAAATTCACGATACAGCGAGAAGTTAATAGTACAGGTTACGCTGTCTTCGCCATATCTTGGACCTGTAATCTGTTCATACTCACCAATTTTAGGAATTTGTGCCTGAACCGGGGTTTCAAATAAAAGCAATTCAAACATTAAAAATGCTGCCGAAATCATTAAGCTTACTCTCATCATCTTTTTCATAATTGAATGTATTATTGTGAAACAAAATTAAAACTTTGATCTTAATTAGCTATGTTTTTAAAAATATTTTCTTTGTTCGAACCATCTGTCAAAAACCGAAGCTCCTAATGACAACTTAAAGAATGACTCTCTGATAAGACCATTTCGTATTGTTCCTCTGCTTCCTGCTTCAATTCCAATATTTATTGTTGACCTTGTTCTTACCAATGGTAATCCTGTACCAAAACTGATGCCAAATTCTTTTAATCTGGTATTGTTTAATTCAACATAAGTTTGTGAATACCTGAAACCAAAGCGATAATGTATCTTTTTCCAATATGGCGAAATGGTTGTATAAACCGGTAAAATCTGTGCACCGGCAGAAACTGACATGCTGTTTACAAGTGAATCGCTGCGATCAAACATTTTAAAATTTTCCCAGTTTTGCCATTTATAATCAGCCATGACCAGCCATCGGTTTGAATTTTTTAGCATAATTCCGGCACCAAAATCAGAAGGCAACACAAAATCTCCTTTTAATTTTTCAACATTGACAAGCGTATCGGTGATGTTATCAATAAGATTTGAGCCTATAAAGTAATTGTATGTCAGTTCTTTGGCTTTGGCATTAATTTTAACTTCAGGGCTATAGGTTAAGCCAAAAGTTAGTCTGTAAGCGTCGTTAAGATTCTGGTTGAACTGCAAACCGGTACTTATTTTTAAATCCGATACTGTAGTAGTATTTAAAACCTTGGTTCCCAACATATATATAGAATCAGGAAATGATAGACTGCGGTTGCTCTCGAGTGAGCCAAACAAATAAACAAGATTAAAACCGGCAGAAAATTTTTTGGCTATTGTAATAGAATTACCCCAATAAAACTGATGTATTCCACCTGAGCCTTCGTATGTATATCTTGTTTTTCCGGTCAGTTCATCAGTTCTGTTGTCTACCACTTTATAACCCAGACTTGAATAAGGTAGCAGGCCAAAGCTTGATTTCCAGTATTTTGTAACCGGAAAGCCCAACATTAAATATCCCAGTGTGATATAATTGCTGTTTTGACTTAAAGTTTCGGTTTTTAGCCTTGAGAATTTATTATGAAGACCTGCTTCAAAAACAAATGATTTCTGTTCGAAAGCATGATAGGATGCAGGATTGTTGAAATTAACAATAGCCGGGCTGTTTAGCGCAACCGTGCTGCCACCCATACCCATGATGACAGGGCTGTTAGTTAATTGCAGGTCACCAATTCCAAAACGTGAGTATGGCGAACTTATCCTGGTTTGCGCATTGCCGGCAAGCATGGCAATTAAGGCTAAAGCCAGTAAGATTGCTGATTTATATGAAATATTTGTTTTCAATATTGTAAGTCAAAATAATGTACAAGCCTTTAATAGTTATATTTGGAAATGCAAAGATGCTATTTTTTAATCTTTTAATTAAAAAATTACTGTCTCCACCGCCAAAAATTACTCTCAATCCGGGGTAAATAGCTTTGTATTTATCAATAATACCGTCAATTTCAGCAATAATTCCATTTATCACACCTGAAATTATTGATTCTTCTGTAGTGGTACCAGTAAGATGTTTTATACTTTTTTTCTTAATTAACGGAAGCTTTCCTGTAAAAGTGTTAAGAGCCTTAAATCTCATATTTATACCGGGCGATATTGCACCACCCAGATACTCACCCGAAACTGATACAAAATCCATAGTAATGGTTGTGCCGGCGTCAATTATTAATAAATTGTTTTCCGGAAACATATCCCATGCTCCTACTGCTGCTGCAATTCGGTCTTTTCCCAGAGTATTGGGGGTTTTATACTGATTCTTAACAGGCAATGCTGTGTTCGGATCAAAAAATAAAGTTGCTAAATGTTCAGCAAATACTTTTCTGAGATATGAGGGATAATCTGTTACATTGGAGACAATACAGTATGAACCGGATTCAAGACTCAGCAAATATTTTTCAAGCTGCTGAAAATTACCGGTTTTAAATGTTTTAAGTGAAAATAATTCGCCGCTTTTAAATATCGCTGCTTTAACAAGCGTATTTCCAATATCAACAACGATTTTCAACTGATCGGTCTTAGTCATTTATTGAAACCAAACTTAAGCCTGCAAAATTAATATAATCTAAAATCTTACAGCATTTACTTCAGAGCAATTAATCACATGTTAACCAATTTATTGAAATAATGCAGAAATATGGTTTACATATTCAATCCGGTTTTAGCAGAAAAAGGAAGTGGAAATCCAATTACCGGCTGAAATCAGCAATTTTGTTAATGCAGTCTTATAAATATCACAATCATGTTGTTATTCAGCAATATAGCTGCAATTCAAAGAATATATCCAGGCTGAATTGAGGTTCTGATATAGTATTATCTGAAAAAAATAATTTTTTACTTCGTATCAGATATTTGTAATTTAAAATTCTTGTTATCTTTGCAGCCTCAAAAGGCGGTACCATAGCTCAGACGGTAGAGCAACGGACTGAAAATCCGTGTGTCACTGGTTCGATTCCAGTTGGTACCACCTGTTTTAAAGCCACTTACAGCAAATCCGTTGTAAGTGGTTTTTTTATTGCAATAAATCCGATAATGATTGTATTAAAAGTTCTTAACCTGACAATTTAGCGGGAAATCACTTTCACACTTGTTCGTCATCTGAGAGAAGGGGTGTTTCAACAGTTTCAGGATTATCTGTTTCCTCAGGAATATCTGATTGTTCGGGAATGGATTCTTTATCCTTACTTTTATAGCATTTGCTTTGGCACAAGATCAGAATAAAAACACCTATTGTAATTGATGAGTCAGCTAAATTAAAGACGGGTCTGAAAAAAATGAATTCTTTTGATCCCAGCATTGGCACCCACGAAGGATACTGCCCTTTTAGAATAGGAAAATAAAACATATCCACTACATGCCCGTAAAACAAGGGAGCGTAGCCTTTTTCGGCAGATAGGAATTTTGCCGGTTCGTAAAATGTGCTTTCATTGAACAATACCCCGTAAAACACACTGTCAATGATATTCCCTATTGCTCCGGCAAGGATCATTGAAATACTTATAAGGAGTAGAGGATGAGAGTCTTTTTTTGTTAAACGATACAGGTATATAAAAATAAGGATTGCTGCTATTATTCTGAACAGGGTTAGAATAAGTTTTCCGTTTTCGCCTGAAAGTTCCATTCCAAAAGCCATTCCCGGGTTTTCAGTGAAGTGGATACGAAACCAGTTACCAATCACCCTGATTTCCTGGCCAATTGTCATATGTGTTTTCACCCAGAACTTTGAAGCTTGGTCGAGGAGAAGGATTAGGAAAATGAGCAAAAGTGGTTTTTTCAAAAGTTGGGGTTTTTAACAGTGTTCATAGCATACCCGTACCAGCTAAACAAAGGGAAATATTTTCCTGCTTACTGAGTGCATGGATAAACCGGAATAGAGTTTTTCACTATTTTTGATTAAGTTTTGCTTCTATACTTAAAGTTGCATGAGGCACACTGCGAAGACGTTCTTTGGCAATAAGCTTTCCTGTTACCCGACAAACTCCGTAGGTTCCGTTTTCAATTCGGATAAGAGCAGCTTCAAGTGATTTTATGAATTTATCCTGCCGGGCAGCCAAACGACTGTTCTCTTCTTTTGATAGTACCTGATATCCTTCTTCCAGTACCTTAAACGTTGGTGATGTATCGTTTATATCATTCTCATTGTTAAAGGTATAGGCTTCGGTAAGCATTTTAAGATCGCGCTTTGCCTTTTCCAGTTTCGTTAAAATTATTTCCCTGAACTCCTGGAGTTCTTCATCTGAATAACGTGTTTTTGTTACTTCTTCCTTCATAATTCAGTTCCTCCTCTTTTTTATATTGTTCACAAAGCTTTTTAGCTGTTTGACTTACTTACTAAAATATATGTTGAGATATCGTCAGTAAGTTCAACTAATATTTTTTTATCATTATTGATTATTTCATGCAGTTCAAGTTTCCTGGTTAAAGTTTCCGAGCAAATATATGAATAATTGTTTTCAATTGCGCTTATTAAGCCATTATTTTTTTCAATATCGAGGTTTATAGTATCAGTTACTTCAAAACCGCTTTCTTTTCTCAGATTTTGGATACGGTTTATAAGCTCGCGTGCTATTCCTTCCTCAAGTAAAGGCTGTGTGATAACAATATCGAGAGCTACCGTGAGGTTGCCCATATTGGCAACTACCAGTCCGGGAATATCTTCGGTAATGATCTCAACATCGTCGGATGTGAGTTCTATTTCCTGACCTTCAACCTGTAGCTTATACAAACCTGACATTTCAATCTCCTGAATTTCTTTTTGTCCCATACTTCCTACAGCAGCAGCAATTGCTTTCATCATTTTACCATAACGAGGTCCAAGGGTTTTAAAATTCGGTTTTATTTTTTTCACCAGCAGCTCGTTATCTTCTTCAAGAAATTCAATTTCCTTAACATTTACTTCACTCAGGATCAATGATTTAATAGAATCAACCCTGTCTTTGAATGATTTGTCAGAAGCCGGGATCATTATTTTGTTCAATGGCTGACGTACTCTGATATTCGTACGTTTGCGCAATGAAAGTACCATTGATGAAATCTTCTGAGCCAGTTGCATCCTTTCTTCCAGCTCCTTATCAATCATGGTCTTGTCAGAAACTGGGAAGTCTGCAATATGAACTGATTCGGCATTGATTTTTTGTGTAATAGAGTTGAGGTCCAGAAACAGCCTGTCCATAAAGAACGGGGCTATTGGACATGAAAGACGTGCAACCGTTTCGAGGCAATGGTATAAAGTCTGATATGCCGAAATTTTATCTTCAGTATATTCACCTTTCCAGAAACGTCTTCTTGAAAGCCTTACATACCAGTTGCTCAGATGTTCGTCAACAAAATCCTGAATAAGCCTTCCTGCCTTGGTTGGTTCATAGTCATTATAATAATCGTCAACCTGTTGTATCAGAGTATTTAATTCTGACAATATCCAGCGGTCAATTTCAGGACGGTCTTTATATGGAATCTCATTTTCGCTGAAAGTAAATTTATCAATATTGGCATACAGTGCAAAGAAACTGTATGTGTTATAAAGTGTTCCAAAGAATTTACGTTGTACTTCTGCAACTCCTTCAAGGTCGAATTTCAGATTATCCCAGGGCTGAGAATTGGTAAGCATATACCAACGGGTTGCATCAGCGCCGTATTTTTCAATTGTTGAATATGGATCAATGGCATTACCAAGGCGCTTGGACATTTTATTGCCCATTTTGTCGAGCACAAGTCCGTTAGAAACAACAGTCTTAAACGAAACACTGTTAAAAACCATTGTAGCTATAGCATGAAGTGTAAAGAACCATCCGCGTGTCTGGTCAACACCTTCGGCTATGAAATCAGCGGGGAAATAATCTTCAAGATTATCGCCTTGTTCAAAAGGATAATGGAACTGTGCATAAGGCATTGCTCCCGAGTCAAACCAAACGTCAATCAGGTCTGCTTCACGCTTCATTGGTTTACCCGAAGGCGAAATAAGGATTATTTCGTCAACGTAAGGGCGATGCAAGTCAAAGCTTTGATAATTTTCATTAGATTGATTATCGGGATTGAAATCAGCCAGAGGATTTTTTGTCATCAAACCTGCTGCAACGGATTTGTCAATCTCGTTTTTCAATTGTCTTACCGAGCCTATACAAATTTGTTCACTTCCGTCATCACTTGTCCAAACCGGCAATGGTGTACCCCAATAGCGTGAGCGGCTAAGATTCCAGTCAACAAGGTTCTCAAGCCAATTGCCAAAGCGCCCTGAACCGGTAGCTTCCGGCTTCCAGTTGATGGTTTTGTTAAGTTCTATCATCCTGTCCTTGAATGCGGTAGTTTTTATAAACCATGCTTCGAGAGGATAGTATAATATGGGTTTATCGGTACGCCAGCAATGCGGGTAGGAGTGTTCGTATTTCTCAGCTTTGAAAGCTCTGTTCTCTTTTTTAAGCTTTACTATGATGTCAATATCAACGTTGTCATCCTTGGCAGGGTCAAAATCGGGGTCGTATTCAGGTTTTACATAACGACCGGCAAATTCGCCCATGGCATCAATGAAACGTCCTTCCTTATTAACCATTGTCAACGATCCAAGTCCGTATTGCTTGCCGGTTCTGAAGTCGTCAGCTCCAAAACTGGGTGCAATATGTACAACGCCTGTACCATCTTCAGTGGATACAAAATCGCCGGCTACAACAATAAATGCATCTCCCGTTTCAGGTTGTGCATAAGGCATAAGCTGCTCATAACGGACTCCCTGCAGCTTTTCACCCGGAAATTCATCAGCAACCTCAAAAGGAATGTTTTTCTGACCGGCTTCATATTCATTAAGGTTCAAACCAATGTTTTTTTCAGGGAAGAACCTTCCGACAAGGTCTTTTGCCAAAATAACGGTGATTGGTTGATATGTATAAGGATTATAGGTTTTGATTTTTTGGTAAGTGATGTTTTTACCAATTGCCAGCGCTGTATTGCTGGGCAAAGTCCACGGAGTAGTTGTCCATGCTAAAATGAATACATCACCAAATGGATCATTGAAAAGGAATTCGCTTTGGCTGTTATGTACAACTTTGAATTGTGCTGTAACAGTATTGTCCTTTACATCGCGATAACATCCCGGCTGGTTCAGTTCATGAGTACTTAGACCGGTTCCGGCAGCAGGTGAATAAGGCTGAATTGAATATCCTTTGTAAAGCAGTCCTTTTTCATAAAGCTTTGACAGCAGATACCATACTGATTCAATATATTTGTTTTCGAAAGTAATATAAGGATGGTCAAGGTCAACCCAGTAGCCAACCTTACGGGTAAGATCATCCCACAGATCTTTATATTTCATCACCTCCTGGCGGCATTGGGCATTATAATCGGCAACTGATATTTTTTTGCCAATATCATCTTTTGTTATGCCAAGAGTTTTTTCAACGGTCATTTCAATTGGCAGCCCATGAGTGTCCCAGCCTGCTTTACGGGCAACGTAAAAACCTTTCATGGTTTTATAGCGGCAGAAAATATCCTTGATTGCACGCGACATTACGTGATGGATACCCGGAATTCCGTTTGCGGAAGGTGGTCCTTCATAAAAAACAAAGGGGGTATGATCCTTACGAACCTCAAGGCTTTTTTCAAATATATTATTTTCTTCCCAATATTTAAGAATATCCTTACCAATGCCGGTAAGACTTAATTGCTTGTATTCCTTATATTTCCTGTTCATTTTATGAGGCTTTTCCTCTGATTTGTAAATAGTTTGCAAAAGTAGTAAAAATACGTTTTGAAAAATCAAAAAACACAGAAGCAACTTCAGAGTTGTCTGTCAAGACAACCGGAATATTAACCCGTTTATCGGCTAAAATCCCTGATTCACCGATATTTGCTTGCACGCTAAATACATGTTGTCATACTTTTGCCAAACAATATAAATTTTTTAAAATTATGGAAACGAATAAAAACATTGAAAATTACAATCACGAAGCCGGTCATAAAAGGAAATTCTCAAATACCCTTGTTTTGGGAATTATTGTTATTGCGGCTGGAGCACTTTTGTTGCTCAGGAATATGGGCATGATTGAGCGCTCTTTGTTTCATATCATTTTTTCGTGGGAAATGCTGTTCATTGTCATTGGTATTTTTAGCTTTCTCAGTCATTCAAAAGCCTGGGGTGGTATATTAATCCTGGTTGGCGGAATGTTTCTGATCTCAAGGATCTATGGGTTTCCTATGAACTTCTGGCAAATTGCCTTACCTTCATTAATAATCCTGGTAGGGCTGGTTATGATCTTTTCTTCCTCGAAGTTGCTTTCACGACAAAAAGTAAGTATCAGTAATTTTAATAACGACCTGATAGAGGAGGTGAGCATTTTTGCCGGCTCTGAACGTTCAATAAATTCTGATTCTTTCAGGGGAGGCAGGATCCTTGCTGTTTTTGGAGGGTCGAAAATTGATCTGAGCAAAGTAACTTTAAGTTCCGGTGTCAATGAACTTGAAATTACATGTATCTTCGGAGGCACTTCGCTGATAGTACCCCCGGATTGGAATATAAAAATAGAGGCATTTAATATTTTTGGCGGCTATGAGATGAAACGTAATCCTGCTTTGGTTGACCTGAATAAAACTTTAATAATAAAAGGTGTATGCGCTTTTGGTGGCGGAGAAATTAAAAGTTGATAAGTTTGCATCAGTAATAAATGATGTTCACGATTATGGCTGTTTCTTAAAGCCTTGCTATTTTTGACTTAACCTGAGTAATGAAGGATTTTCTGAACAAAATAAGACTTCAGCTTCTGTATATCTTTTTATGGATGGCAATAACTGTCATCCATTTTTTTGCACTTCATTATATATATAATATTGAGTTGACTATTGCTTTAGCTGACAGCCTGATCTTCAATATTATGTTTTCGGTGCTCGGCATTGGTTTATGGTTCAGCATCAGATTTTCATCGTTACTGAAGAAAAAAACTCATGAAATATTTATACAGCATCTGGTTTCATGCCTTATTTTATTATTTATCTGGCTCATTCTTTCAACCTCACTCCTCGAATTGATATTTGGCGAAAATGCCGCTTATATTGATTTTCTTTACCACTCTCTTACTTTGCGGGTAATAAGCGGATTGCTGTATTATGGCTTGTTGGTTGTAATTTATTATCTGATATCAAGCTTCAGGGTTCTGGAAGAAAAAATTAAAAAAGAGATGCAGCTTACCACTATGCTTAAAGAAGCAGAGCTTGAGATGTTGCGTTCGCAGATAAGACCGCATTTTCTTTTTAACAGTTTGAATGCAATAAGTTCGCTTACAATGAGCCGTCCCGAACAGGCTCAGGAAATGGTTATTAAACTTTCGGAATTCATGCGCTATACCCTTAGCCAGCAAGGTGAGATGATGAGCAGCCTGGAAAAAGAAATTCAGAATATCACACTTTACCTTGATATAGAGCAGGTTAGGTTTGGAGGTAAATTGAATTTTAGCAGCGATATTGACGAAAAGGCCTTGTCGTGGGCAATCCCTTCACTGATTTTGCAACCTTTGGTTGAAAATGCCATAAAATATGGTGTTTATGGTTCGGAAGGCAAATCGGGTATAAAGCTTAAGGCAACATGCGATGAGTTTTTTTTGACAATTACAATTTTTAATAATTACGATCCTGACCATTCTCTTCGCAAAGGTACCGGCACGGGGCTTAAGAATATTTCGGGACGTCTGGAAGCGATTTATGGAAGATATGATCTGATGAAAGTAAATAATACAGGATCGGAGTTTGAAGTTCAATTAAAAATTCCAAAGAATGCTGAAAATTAAAGCAATTATTGTTGATGACGAGTTGCTGGCGCGCGAGCTCATCCGTGATTTTGTCAGGGATATTGAAGATATTGAAATTGTTGCCGAATGTGAGAATGGTTTTGAGGCATTGAAGGCAATAATGGAGCTGAAACCCGAGCTTGTTTTTCTGGATATACAAATGCCAAAAATTGATGGTTTTGAACTGCTTGATGTGCTTGAAACAAAACCATGGATAATTTTTACCACTGCTTTTGATCAGTATGCATTAAAAGCTTTTGAAAAGAATGCTGTGGATTATTTGCTAAAGCCATTTTCAAGGGAGAGGTTCAAAAAGGCTGTTGAAAAGGCAGTTATGCGCATACGGTCAGCCGATGAAAATGAGAAAATCAGATCATTAAAGGCACTTCAGGACACAACGGATGAAAGCGAAGATGTTTTGACCCGTTTGCTTGCACGGCTCGGCTCAAAGATTATCATTATTCATGTTGAAAAGATTTATTATCTTGAAGCACAGGATGATTATGTAATGGTTTATTCCGAACTCGGCCGTCATCTTAAAGATAAAACCCTGAAATACTATGAAAGTCATTTGCCAGGAAATTCATTTCTGCGAATTCACAGAAAATATATCGTTAACCTGTCATTTATTTCTTCAATAGAGCTTTATGAGAAAAATACCCATATTGTGATAATGAAAAATGGAGATAAGCTGCGTGCAAGTCAGGAGGGTTATAAGAGGCTCAGAAGTTTTTTCTGATAAATTGCCGCATATTTAATGATTTTTGTAAACTCATAAGCTTATTAATTGTTTAATCTTAAAGGCTGTTAAATTAATAATTACCAACTAAAACCAATTTATTATGAAAAAGTCAGTTACGCTGCTATTACTGGCAGTTTTGCCTGCATTTTTATTTGCTCAGTGGAGTAACAATCCTTATGAAAATACTGCGATATCCATAGATCCGGGTGAACAATCTTTACCAAAGACTGTCATGCACCCTTCCGGAATAACATATGTTTCATGGTACTCCATTGAGAATGGCAATTATAATGTAAGGCTGCAGAAATTTGATATCTATGGTGTAAAACAATGGGCCGAAGAAGGTTTGCTGGTTAGCGACCATCAGTCAATGACATGGCTGACCGACTGGGATCTGGCTGTTGACAATGATGCATGTGCTATTATTACTTTTCAGGATATCAGAAACGGTGATAATAATATCTATGCATACCGAATTTCGCCTGATGGTACTTTTTTATGGGGTCCTGACGGGATTGCATTATCAAATAATCCCGATTTTGAAGCATCTCCGGTAGTTACGGTAACTTCGCTGAACAACTATGTTTTTGCCTGGACACGTGATAATACCATTATGGTTCAGAAATTAAACTCTGAAGGCATAAAACAGTGGGGAGAGTATGGAATTCAGCTTCAGGGTACTGAAACTTTTACATGGCCATTTATTGTTCCGTCAGATGACGATGGCATTATAATGAGTTTTTTCAAACAAACCGGACCTATATGGGCACCGGTAAAAAACGTATATGCACAGCGCTTCAGTGCCGATGGTCAGCTTATGTGGGGTGATGGTATTGCAATTTCAAATAACGCTGGAATTCCTACTTATGTGAAAACCAAGATCATTTCAGATAAAAACGGTGGTGCTTTTATTGTTTGGCACCGCGATAACGGTTCATATTTTGACAGCTATGTGCAGCATGTAAATGGAGCCGGAACTCTTGGTTTTCCTGCAAATGGCCTTGCTGTGAGCCTTAGCTCAGGCACTCACCAAATTGATCCTGTAATTGCCTATAATCACAATACGGAAGAGCTTTTTGTTGCATGGCGTGAGCAAAGTTTTAACCAAAGTAACCGGGGTATTTCGGCTCAGAAGATATCACTGAACGGAACCAGATTATGGGGAGATATGGGAGTAGTTGTTGAACCAATGCAGCTTGGCGAAAAAAGCGGTTTGAACATTGTTGTTGATGGTAATGAAACTATTATTTCTCACATAGATTCACCGCCTGGTGATAACTATATTGTAAATGCTTCAAAATTAAGTAATAGTGGAGAACTTGTGTGGGAAGGCGGACATGTTCCTGTGTCTCTGATTCCAAGCCTTAAAATGCATAATGACGCCACTGAGTTTTTTAATGGTCAATTTGTTGTTGTTTGGGCTGATCATCGAAATGGCAACTATGATGTTTATGCTCAGAACATTAAAAGTGATGGCACCCTGGGACCGGTTTTAACAATAATTCCGGGCGATGCCAATTGCGACGGAGTAGTAGATATTCTCGATGTGATAGCAATTGCAGGTTATATAACAGGTTCGAACCCACAGCCATTCTGTCCGGAAAATGCCGATGTAAATAATGACGGAATTATTGATCTGCTCGACGTTATTGTTGTAGTCAATCTTATATTAAGGCAGTAACTCTTTCAGGCTTCAGTCTTGTTTTTGAATAAGTTTTTTTACACCAGGCTGTCAATCAGTTGACTGACACTGTTTGTTTTCATTTTATTACCTGAGTTTTCATAGAGTTTCTTCATCTCATCGAGCAGGTATGAGGCTACTTGTAAATTGTCAGCAGGTTCAAAAAATTCTGGCCTGGACTCTATATCATGGTTTTTCAAAAATCTTTCTATTTCACTCATGTTAAAAATAATCCCTTCAAGTAAAGGATTAGTATAGAAAAGAACTATGGTAGTCTCAACAGCCGGTTTAAAAGATGTTTGGGAAGTATAGGCAAGAATGAAATTTTCGGGCAACGCAACATAATATACCGGTAGATTAAGTCTTTGGCACAAACCCAGATATAAAGCCCCGAGAATTGAAGGATGAGCTGTCTTGTTTTTAATAGCATTATTCAGAAAGAAAAGATCAGTTTCAGGCTTGCCTGAAGTGTCAGGTTTGTATTGCCAGGTTCTGAAAATAAAATGATTTACCAGTCTGATACATTCAAGCGATGTAAGATCCTCATTCATTTCAAGCCAGATGACCTTATGCATGGAATTAACCCGGTTGTTCAGTTCTACTGTATCGAGCCTGCGATTATGAAATTTGTTCAATATTTGCAGAAGTTGTAATATATCCTTGTTGTAGGAGTGTTTCCAGGCTTTAAGATCTTCTTTTATATTGTTGGTATGTATTGCAAGAATAACTTCTTCAAGTCGTTCACTCATATCAGGATCAAAAGTGTTCTCTTTTGCTTCTTCAAGCATTTCCATAGCCGGATCGCCAATATTAATGATTGACTGACTTATTTTCCCGTACAAATTCATATCGGGTTCGTCAAGCATACTGATAAGCGAGCGTATATCTTTTTGTAAATCCTGATTCACTTCCATTTATTCATAATTCGTGTTTGACCTGTAGTCTATACGGCAAAACGGTACAGTACATGTTTTATGAGCAAACCAATATGCGTTTTACTGTCTTTGCTGTATTCTTTATGATGTCTGTTTGCAATGGCAACGCATATCGTTAAGGCGTTATGCCCGAGTAATGCTGACAAGCCGTACAATGCCGAAGATTCCATTTCAAAATTACTGATCCTTAAACCATTGTATTCGAATGATTCGAGGCGTTGATTCAGATCTTCGATACGGGGTGACAAACGAAGCGTCCTGCCCTGCGGACCATAAAACCCCGGCGCTGTAGCTGTAATTCCGCTTAACAGTTCATTGCCATATTGTTTTAATAAAGCTTCAGAAGCCTTTACCACATAGGGCTTTGCCATTATATCAGGCCAGTTTGAATGCTTAATGAAAGCCTCAGCTATTTTGTTGTCAAATGAAGGATTATTGCCAGAATAAAAATTCAGCAAACCATCAATCCCAAGAGCGTGAGAAGAAACAATGAATGAGTTTACCGGAATATCAGGTTGAATGGCTCCCGAAGTTCCAAGGCGGATTAAATTTAGAGGAGTCTTATCTTTTTTAATCTGGCGTGTGTTCAGATCAATATTTACAAGAGCATCCAGTTCATTGATTACAATATCAATATTATCGGTTCCCATACCTGTGGATAACACGCTGATTCTTTTTGATTTATAATATCCGGTATGAGTAATGATCTCGCGGTTTTGAATTTTCACATCAACCTTGTCGAAAAAACCTGAAACGATTTCAACTCTTTGAGGATCGCCAACCAGAATGATAGTTGATGCAATATGTTCGGGGCGGAGTTTTAAATGATAAACACTACCGTCATCGTTTAGAATTAATTCTGATTCCTGCAATCTGTCCATAACTTTCTGAGTATTTTTGCAAAAAAGTGCAAAATTAGTGGAAAATATACCACAAAGCACAAAAATAAATTCATTGGATTTAAAAAACTGGTTTTTTGATGATTGCAGATATAATAAATATAGGCGATGAACTGCTTATTGGGCAGGTTGTGAACACGAATGCATCATACATGGCTGAAAAGCTGAATTCAATAGGAATAAGGGTACGCCAGATTAGTGCTGTGTCCGATACCCGCGAACATATAAGAGAGTCAATAAATGAAGGTTTTAAAAACGCTGATGTGCTGATACTTACCGGAGGTCTGGGACCTACTAAGGATGATATTACCAAACATACGCTTGCCGGGTATTTTAATTCGAAAATGATTATCCATGAGCCTACCTTGAAACATGTAGAAGAGTTTTTCAAGCTGCGGGGCAGAGAAATTACTGAGATAAACCGCCTTCAGGCTGAAGTTCCTGACAAGTGTGAACCCTTATTCAATGCTAATGGAACTGCTCCGGGTATGTGGTTCGAAAAAGAAGGAAAAATACTTGTCTCACTGCCCGGTGTGCCTTTTGAGATGAAGGGACTTCTGGATGATCATGTGTTGCCTCGCCTTGCAGCTATGAACAATGGTGAGGTAATAATTCATAAAACTGTTCTTACCATGGGGCTTGGCGAGTCGTTTTTATCAGAAATAATTTCCGGATGGGAAGATGCTTTGCCGAAGAATATCAGGCTGGCTTATCTTCCGCAACCGGGAATAGTCAGACTAAGACTTACAGCCTGTGGTGATGACCGTAAGAAAACTGAGAATGAATTAAATAAGCAGCTCGAAATGCTTTTAAACTTGATTTCTGATTACGTTTTTGGCTTTGACGATGATGTTCTGGAAAATATAATTGGTACATTGCTTAGACAACAGGAAGCAAGTATCTGTACTGCCGAAAGTTGCACCGGAGGATACCTTGCACATAAAATTACCAGTATCCCGGGAAGTTCTGACTATTTTAAGGGGGCAATAATATCGTATTCAAACGAATTGAAAGAAAAACTGCTCGGTGTTGAGCCAAAAACATTAGAAGCCTTTGGTGCTGTTAGCAAAGAAGTTGTGGAGGCTATGGCGATAAATGCACGCAAACAGATTAATTGCACCTATGCGCTTGCTACTTCCGGGATTGCCGGTCCTGCAGGCGGTTCACAGGAGAAACCCGTTGGTACTGTGTGGATTGCTCTGGCCGGCCCAAACGGAGTGGAGGCAAAGCATTTTTTATTTGGCAGTAATCGCGAGCGAAATATTCACGTTACGGCGCTCAACGCATTGAACATGCTTAGAAAGGAATTGCAGAAAAATAAATAATGGGTTTCTAAAATACTTTTTCTGCTTTTTACAGAAATATCTGTAATTATAAGCCTTTTAACAGATTTTTAAGTTATTGAGAGTTATAATTATGGTTTAGATGAATAAAAAATTACACTCTTTTTTGTTGCATTCAGAAAAAATGCCGTTCTTTGCACCCCAATTTTAAAAAACGTATTTAATAGTCATAACCATGTCAAGGATTTGTCAGATTACAGGAAAGCGTATGATGGTAGGTAACAAGGTTTCACACTCTAACGTAAAGACCAAACGCAGGTTCTATCCTAACCTGCAGACTAAGAAGTTTTTCATTCCTGAAGAAAACCGCTGGGTTACCTTGCGCGTTTCAGCCGATGGCATTCGCCATATCAATAAAAAAGGAATTAGTGAATGCCTGAAAGAAGCAGCCGAAAAAGGCTATCTGGATGCATAAAACTATAAATCAGCAATAAAGATATTAAGCCCTGGTTATACCATGGGCTTTTTTGTTTTTATGATGTAAAGTGTTAAACAACAGACAGGTAAGAATAATTATTTTTAAAACTAATATTTGTTGAAACAGAAAAAATTAATGCTGAGATCATTATACCTGATCAAAAAAGACAATTATTCGCTTTTGTTTGCAAGAAAGACCATGTTTAGTCGTTATCATAGTCAGTATTTCCCTGTGAACCATTGGTAAATGAGATATTTAAAATTTTTATCCCTTATATTTTTCTCTTTTTTAATTGCTCCGACAGCTTTTGCACAACAAACTGCAATTGTTAAAGGCAAGGTTGTAGATAAAAACAAAAAGCCTATCGAACTGGCAACAGTGAGCTTACAGGATTTAAACAAAGGAGTGGTTACTGATGTCGGAGGAAATTACAGGATACAGGTTTCGTCAGGGCGAACTATAACGATCGTTTACAGTTATCTTGGTTATACTACTGAACGTATCACAGTTAACCTAAAAGCCGGGGAAGAAAAGACCATAAATATTACACTGGTTGAAACATCTACCACAATTGAAGGTCCTGTGGTTGAAGACAAACAAATCAGAACATCTACGCTGGCGCGGATTGACCCCAAGGTTGCTGTTTCAATTCCAAGCATTTCAGGAAATGTTGAAAGTCTTATTAAAACTATGCCGGGCGTGGCTTCGGGTAATGAACTGAGTTCGCAATATTCAGTCAGGGGTGGTAATTTTGATGAGAATCTCGTTTATGTTAATGATATTGAGATTTATCGTCCTTTTCTCATACGATCGGGGCAACAGGAAGGGCTTAGCTTTTTAAATTCTGATCTGGTTTCCTCCATACTTTTTTCAGCAGGCGGCTTTGATGCCAAATACGGCGATAAAATGGCTTCAGTACTTGATATCCAGTACAAAAAACCGTTGCAGTTTGCTGGTTCGGCTTCGGCAAGTTTACTTGGCGCTTCTGCTCATTTTGAGGGAATATCAAATAATTCCAAAATAACCTATCTTGCCGGACTGCGCTATAAATCAAATCAATATGTTCTAAAGGCTATGGAAACCAAAGGTGAGTACAAACCCTCGTTCACCGATGTTCAAACCTATGTTTCGTGGAAACCCAAATCTGATATCGAAGTTTCTTTTTTGGGTAATTATGCACTCAATAATTTCAGGGTAGTGCCCCAAGACAGGGAAACAGCTTTTGGAACTATTAATGAAGCCTATAGGTTCAAGGTTTATTTTGAAGGGCAGGAGGTTGACCGGTTTGAAAATTACATGAGCGCACTGAGTTTTTCATGGAAACCACAAAGTAATATCAATCTCAAACTTATAGGGTCAGCGTTCAGCTCGGCAGAGAGTGAAACTTATGATATACTGGGTCAATACTGGATAGGAAGACTTGACTCGAATATAGGCAGCAGTGAATATGCTGATATAGTGGAAGCTGTTGGGGTTGGTTCATATCTTAACCATGCAAGGAACTATCTCGATGCCAATGTTTACAGCTTTGAGCACCGGGCTTCATATATACTTGACAACTCATTCTGGCAATGGGGTGTGAAGTTTCAGCATGAATTCATTGACGACCATTTGAACGAATGGGTGCTTATTGATTCGGCAGGATACTCTTTACCTCATCCAATAAGTATTCCGGGAGAAATAAATGAAAAGCATGATTTCTTTCTGAACTCAGCCATTCTTACTAATAATGTGCTGAATTCAAACCGTTATTCAGCCTTTATTCAGAACACCTGGAAACTGGATGGTGATCTTGACAGGATCCATTTAACCACCGGAGTGAGAACCAATTATTGGGACCTGAACGAGCAGTTGCTTGTAAGCCCCCGTATAACCCTGTCGTACAAGCCTGTATGGCAGAAAGACGTTTTATTCAGGTTTTCAGCAGGGTATTATAATCAGCCGCCGTTTTACCGTGAGCTTCGTAACCTTAAAGGGGAAATTAACAGAGATCTGAAAGCACAAACCAGCATTCATTTTGTTGCTGCTGCCGATTATAATTTTATTGCATGGAGTCGTCCGTTTAAACTAATTGCCGAAGCTTATTACAAACATCTTGATAATCTGATTCCTTACGAGATTGATAATGTACGCATCCGTTATCATGCCTTAAATAATGCAAAAGGGTTTGCGCGGGGCATTGATTTTAAAATAAACGGAGAATTTGTGAAAGGAATTGATTCGTGGGTGAGCCTTTCAGTAATGAAAACCATGGAAGATATAAAAGACGATTTTTTTATTAATTCAGAAGGAAAAAGAATAGAGCCGGGTTATATTCCCCGCCCTACCGATCAGCGTGTTAATTTTTCGTTGTTCTTCCAGGATTATCTTCCCCGAAATCCAACCTATAAAATGCATTTAAACCTTTTATTTGGCAGTGGCCTTACCTTTGGACCACCAAATTCGCCCCGATACAAGCAAACTCTGAGGATTCCGCCATACCGCAGAGTAGATATAGGTTTCTCAAAAGAAATAATCGGAGATGACTCGCCTTTACGCGAAAGACCTGTGTTCAGACATTTTAAATCGCTTTGGGCAAGTCTCGAAGTTTTCAATTTGTTGCAGGTGAATAATACGGTGTCATATATCTGGATTAGTGACGTAAGGAACAGGCAGTATGCAATTCCAAATTATCTGACACCCAGACAGCTTAATATTAAGTTACAGGCAACATTCTAATCAAACGGATTACATTAAAATATTTTCATTTTTCATTGATGTTTTTTAATTCTACGATGTTGAAAATATTATCTTTGCCTTGTTTTAGCGATCAGAATTAAAATCTTAATCTCATGTCAAAGAAAGAAATACCTGATCTTCAGTCGGTTAACTTTATAGCTAAAGAAACAACAATAACCGGCGAAATACAATCAAATGGTGATATCCGTATTGACGGAATCCTGAATGGTACACTGAACTCAACTGGTAAGGTTGTAGTTGGAACAACCGGTAAGGTCGAAGGTGAGATCATTTGTCAGAATGCTGAAATTGAAGGGGAACTAAAAGCCAAACTGCTGGTTAAAGAGAGGCTGAGCCTGAAAGCAACTTCAGTATTCAGGGGCGATATCATTACCAGCAAACTATCAATTGAGCCGGGTGCTATTTTTACAGGTACCTGTCAGATGGAAAACCTTAATAATGTCCGGACAAATAATATCCAGCCAGATAGTCCTGAAGAATAAATATTTTGATAAATGGCAAATGATAGGATATTATTGGTGTTATTTGCTGTTATGAACATTATGAGTAAGTTTTCTGGGATTTTTGAAAAACATTTTTAGTTTAATTTTTGTTAGACTATGAAAATCAAATCTTTATTCTTTAATATATCATTTGATAAGTTATGATGTTTATTACCCGGCGCGAACATTTTAATGCGGCACACAGGCTGTATCGCGAGGACTATACTGACAGCCGTAATCTTGAAGTTTTCGGCAAGTGTTCGAACCCTAACTGGCATGGGCATAATTATGTATTATATGTTACAATAAAGGGCGAAGTAAGTCCTGAAACCGGATTTGTTGCCAATTTAAAGACACTTGGCGAAATCATCCGTCAGCATATTATTGACAAGATTGATCATAAAAATATGAACATTGAGGTGGATTTTATGAAAGGAAGACTGGCTTCAACTGAAAATCTTGCCATAGCTATTTGGGAAGAACTTGAAACCCCGATAAAATATATTGGTGCTGAACTACACAGCGTCAGGGTTCATGAAACAGAAAATAACTATGTTGAATATTTTGGAAAACACTAAAAAAATAAAAATATGACAAGTCAGATTATAAAAGAAATGTTGCAGGAAAACATGATGGATGGTTATGAAAAAATTGACCTTTATAATCAGGAAACTATTGAAAAGCTTGCAGGACATTATCATGAAATTATTAAATTAATCGGTGAAAATCCGGAACGCGAAGGTTTGATGAAAACTCCTGAGCGTGTTGCCAAAGCTATGCAGTTCCTTACTCATGGCTACGATCTCGATCCTGATGCCATTATTTTATCAGCCATGTTTAACGAGGATTACAAAGAGATGGTCATAGTAAAGGATATAGAGATATATTCGATGTGCGAACATCATATGCTTCCGTTTTTTGGAAAAGCTCATGTGGCTTATATACCTAATAAGCATATTGTAGGGCTTAGCAAAATTCCCCGTGTCGTTGATGCTTTTGCCCGCCGTTTGCAGGTACAGGAACGACTTACGCGTGAAATTAAGGAATCGCTGATGCGCACTCTTAATCCTTTGGGTGTAGCTGTGGTGATTGAAGCACAACATATGTGTATGAGTATGCGTGGCATTCAAAAGCAAAATTCAGTAACTACAACATCTGATTTCTCTGGTGCTTTTACTTCAGAAAAAACCCGCGCCGAGTTCGTTCATCTTATAGGATCTAATCTGCATTAATAGGTTGTTAATCTTTAGAGTAAAAGTATGATCCGGATATAAAAGCCCGGATAAATGAATTTAGTTCAATAAGTTCATCTTAATTACTTAGTGCTGATTCTGCCGTTTTTAAGAAAAACCTTGTAATTATAAAACTGTAAAATATATAGACAACTCAAAACAATACAGATATGAAAGCTTATATTTTTCCTGGACAGGGCGCCCAATTTGTTGGTATGGGTAAAAATCTTTATGAAGAGTCAGCACTGGCGAAGCCAATGTTTGAAGAAGCCAACGACATACTTGGTTTTCGTATTACAGACCTTATGTTTGCCGGCAGCGATGAGGATTTGCGCCAGACCAGGGTTACTCAGCCAGCTATTTTCCTTCATTCAGTAATACTTGCAGCAAACCTTGGGGAAAGCTTTCAGCCACAAATGGTTGCAGGTCACTCACTCGGAGAATTTTCGGCTTTGGTAGCTGCCAAAGCATTAACATTCGCTGATGGGTTACGTCTGGTTTCGGCACGTGCTATGGCCATGCAAAAAGCCTGCGAAGCTGAGCCTTCTACAATGGCTGCCATTATTGGCCTTGACGATGAAACTACTGAAAAAGTTCTGGTAGAAATTGATGAAATAGTTGTTCCTGCAAATTATAATAGCCCCGGACAGCTTGTGATTTCTGGTTCGGTTAAAGGAATTGAAATAGCCTGCGAAAAATTAAAGACTGCTGGTGCAAAAAGAGCGCTTCCGTTAAAGGTTGGCGGTGCGTTTCACAGCCCGTTAATGGAGCCGGCACGGATTGAACTGGCTGAAGCAATAAACAAAACCACTTTTAATATTCCGATATGTCCTGTTTATCAAAATGTTAATGCATTACCTGCAACACAACCTGATATCATAAAGCAAAACCTTATTGATCAGCTTACATCTCCGGTTCGCTGGACGCAAACCGTGCTGAACATGATATCAGATGGTGCCCGTACCTTTATTGAAGTTGGTCCCGGAACCGTGCTTCAGGGATTGGTAAAAAAAGCCGATCCTTCAGTTGAAGCATACAGTGCCTGAAAATAGGCTATAAGCTGCTTTTCATAATTACTGGTTTATGCGTTTAGCCTGGTCTCAGAAGATTGGGTTCATATATCTTTTGCAAAACTGGTAGTATCTCATAAACTGTGTTTGTAAATAATCAGGAGGTTAAATGTCCGGATTCGTAGACCTTTTAACGAGAAATCTGACGAATTTGACCAAATTATTCTATTTATGAATATCTGGCACGGATTTTGACTGCTTTTGCCACAGACAAAACCATATTTTTCCATAAAATTTTACTTTAACAGGGTGAATTATGCCCTGTTCGTTCCTTGAAATCTTGATAAGAATTCAGATAATCCACCTTAATTAATTTATTATGATTCATAACTTTAAAACATTTCGCGAATGAAAAACATGGAAGAATCACTATTAGCAATGGAATTCTTAAATTGTTCGGTTCATAAGCTGGACATTTCTGTACGTTTGTTGAATAACTTATTAAAAATGAACGTAGAGGTTTTATTGGATCTTCTGACCCTGATCTACAAAGACGACCCCGCTTTGGGGTGTCTCGGAAAGGTTTCCAGAGCGGAAATTTGTAAACTGTTTTACCAGATTGATCCGAAAATAATCAAAACCCTACCCATTGAGTGGCAACATTATTACTCGATGAACACAAGATTCATCGGAAGATCTACACCTGATAAATAATTGGTTTTGGTATTGAAACTCACATCCTTTCTAAAAGGATTTTGATCAACAGATTTTTTAAATTTATTGAATATCATATGAGTGGACTAAAATTTTATGGGAATTATGCGTGAAATAACTGCTTACAATCCGTGTGATAGGTATATTCTTAATAACTGTATGGGCATTGAAGATCCGTTGAATGCCTCTTTTGAAAGTTTTTTCATGGAAGATGATGTAAGGCAGAATTTTAAAAAGCTGAATGCAGAATGCATTTTGGACATCATGATTCCCGTTTACAAAGAAACCCGAATAAAAATTTGTCTCCTCATTGCTGCTGCCAATCCAGAGGCATCCGGGCAGCTGCCGGAAAAATGGCAAAAAACAATCCCTACTGGGACCGCGGATGCATGAAAAATTCGTTCACGATTTATGCGCCCGAATAATCAGATTCCTCATCAGTTGAAAAATACTGATGAGGAATTTTTAATTCCCTTAGTTCTTTATTTAGCCAAGCCTTTAAAAGCCCATTTACTTTGTTTTTGAAAAAAAAGAAGATCAAGGACCCATCTTAATAATTTTTGAAAAAAGAGCCAAAAAGATGATTTCCATTTATTCATCATCCTTTTGAAATTAAATGCAGCAGCTAACGGACGAAGCAGTAATCAAATCGGTTTATCTGGCTCTTAGAGAAACTTCAAAAAAGTGGACACAGTCAATTAGAGACTGGGGACGTATTATTAATCAATTTTTGATTATTTTGCACAAAGGCTCAGGCTTTAACGCCAGACCCTCTGATTATACTTACATACTAAATGAGATAGTGTCCCATATAATAATCTTACCCACCTATAACACTGTCAATCAGACTATCGTCGGCTATGTTGGGCATGGTTACCCTTAGATTTGGGGTTCTGTCCATTTCACGGCGGATGGCAAACATTGCTCCCTTGTTACGTGCCCAGCTACGCCGTGCTATGCCGTTGTTCACATCCCACATAAGCATAGAATGTAAACGCCGATCGGCATCGTCCGAACCATCAAGTGTAAGTCCAAAACCGCCATTTATCACTTCACCCCAGCCTACGCCACCTCCATTATGAAGCGAAACCCATGTAGCTCCGCGGAAAGAATCGCCAATAACATTTTGTACAGCCATATCGGCAGTAAATTGTGAGCCGTCGTAAATATTACTTGTTTCCCTGAAAGGCGAATCAGTACCGGAAACATCATGATGATCACGACCAAGAACTATGGGAGCGCTTATCTCACCAGAAGCTATTGCTTTATTGAAGGCTTCGGCAATGCTGATACGTCCTTCGGCATCGGCGTATAAAATACGTGCCTTTGAGCCTACCACCAGTTTATTTTCCTTGGCACCTGCAATCCAATGGATATTATCTTTCATCTGTTGTGATATCTCATCAGGAGATTTTGACGATATTTTTTGAAGCACTTCCATTGCGATACGGTCCGATTTGCCGAGATCGGATTCCAATCCCGATGTGCAAACCCAGCGGAAAGGTCCAAAGCCGTAGTCAAAACACATAGGTCCCATAATATCCTGCACATACGACGGGTATCTAAAGCTGCCATCAGGTTTCATGACATCAGCACCGGCACGGCTGGATTCAAGCAGAAAAGCATTTCCGTAATCAAAAAAATACATGCCTTTTACGGTAAGTTTGTTTATTGCTGCAACCTGCCTGCGAAGGCTTTCATAAACCAATTCCCTGAACCGCGACGGATCTTTTGCCATCATCTCATTTGATTGTTCGTAGCTTAAGCCCACCGGATAATAACCGCCTGCAAACGGGTTATGCAGCGAGGTTTGGTCAGATCCCAGATCCACATGAATATCCCTTTCGGCAAGCTTTTCCCATAAATCCACAATGTTTCCAAGGTAAGCTATTGAATGAGCCTGCTTTTTCTGTTGCCATTTTTGAGCCAGATCAATAGCTTTATCAGGGTCATCAACTATTTCATCCACCCATCCCTGATTATAGCGTTTGTTTGCTGCAGCAGGATTTATTTCTGCCGTGATGCTAACCACTCCGGCAATATTTCCTGCTTTTGGCTGTGCGCCGCTCATGCCCCCAAGCCCGGAAGTAACAAATAAGCGTCCGGCAGTACTTTCACCGCTTGTGGATATTTTACGGCTTGCATTTAAAACAGTAATAGTTGTGCCATGAACAATTCCCTGAGGTCCAATATACATATACGAGCCGGCTGTCATTTGTCCGTACTGGGTTACTCCAAGAGCGTTGAAACGCTCCCAGTCGTCAGGTTTCGAGTAATTTGGTATCATCATACCATTGGCTACAACCACACGTGGGGCATCTTTATGAGAAGGGAACAAGCCGAGCGGATGTCCTGAATACATCACCAGTGTCTGCTCGTCAGTCATGGTAGCAAGATATTGCATGGTGAGCAGATATTGCGCCCAGTTCTGGAATACGGCACCATTCCCGCCATAAGTTATCAGTTCATGCGGATGCTGTGCAACGGCAGGGTCAAGATTATTTTGTATCATCAGCATAATGGAAGCAGCCTGCACTGAACGAAACGGATATTCATGGATAGGTCTTGCATACATCTTATAATCAGGACGAAAGCGATACATGTAAATTCTTCCGTAATTTTTTAATTCAGCAGCAAATTCCGGAGCCAGAACGCTATGATGACGGGGATTAAAGTAACGGAGTGCATTTTTTAAAGCTAGTTTTTTTTCATTGGCGCTTAAAATATCTTTGCGAACCGGAGCATGGCTTACGCTGTTATCAATTGGTTTTAGCTGTGGTAAATCTTCGGGAATGCCTGTTAATATGGCATTTTTAAATGCAGTATCAGTCATTTTTTTAAAATATTTGTTCAAAAAGCAAAGTTAAAAAGAAAAACTAAGTCTTTTCCGGGTTATTGAATAATAATCGCATCTGATCAGTTCTTATTTTGTATTTTTGTATAATTATGATTTTCTTACTACTGATCCTAAAGCCGATATCTGAAACAAATCAACCTCTTATATATATCTGATATTCAGATGATCAGCCTGGTTTGCAAACAATGTTTCTAAATATAAATTTCAAAAAAAATGAGATTAATAACTTTAGCCTTTTTAAGCCTGCTTTTCTTTTTCAGTTATTGTAAAAAGGAACCAGATATGGTTTCAATGCAGGTACATTTTACCCATAATGTGGATGGAAAACAGCTTGTGAAAAACAAGATGGAGTATGTTAATGAAGCTGGTAATCCATATGAAGTTACTGAGATCATGTATTTTATTTCCGAACTGAAATTATTCCGCAGCGATGGCTCTGCTGTCAAACCTGGGGGCGACAACGACATTCACTATATTGACACTAATGATCCTTCAACCTTTATATGGGATCTTGAGACCGAAATTCCAACAGGGAAATATGATTCGCTGACATTTATTTTTGGTATTTCAGAAGAAAGAAACAAAACCGGTTTGTTTGTGAACCCGCCGGAAGTTAATATGGCATGGCCTCCTCAACTTGGCGGTGGTTATCATTATATGATGCTGAATGGTTTTTGGCTCAATACTGCCGGTGAACGCAAATCATTTAATTTTCATCTTGGCATTGGACAGATTTACACGAATAGTCCAGGACCAGAGGAGGATAGTATACGCTTCATCCAAAATTATTTTTCGGTAAAACCTCCTGATAGTGGCTTTAGTGCAGAAAAAGGGCAAACAGTTAAAGCCAGATTTACAATGAATATTGAAAACTGGTTCCGTGATCCTCACACTTATGATCATAATCAATGGGGTGGTGCAATAATGCAGAACCAGAATGCTATGCAGATGGGTTGTGAAAATGGATGGAATGTTTTTTCTGTAGAATATTTTTAAAATTTAATGCGCTGATCCTTAGCGACATGTAAAATAATTCAAAAAAAATCTTAATTTTTACACCATATTGAACAAATGTTCATTATCTTTGCAGCGAACATTTGCTCATAATAATATGTCGCCAAGAAACAAACGTTTGCGGAAAGTTATTAATCCCCCTTGTATCAAGGGTTTTAAGCCTTTTGGTTCAAACCGGGGTGAAGAAAATCACGGATCTGTTTCCTTATTAATTGAAGAATACGAAGCTATGAGATTGTGCGATTACGAAATGTACAATCATCATGAGGCATCGCATATTATGGGTGTTTCAAGGCCTACTTTTACCAGGATTTATGCAAGTGCACGTCAGAAGATTGCCCGCGCTCTGGTTGAAGGCAGTCAGATAAATATTGACGGAGGTAAGATTTACTTTGACAGCGACTGGTATCATTGCAGGCAATGTTCATGTTATTTTAACAATCCGGATAAAGAAATTAAGGTTGAAACCTGCCCTTTATGCAAAAGTACCAAAGTGCATGGTATAGGTCAGAAAGAGGCAGGTATGCGTGGCTTTTCCCATCATCGTGTCAGTATATGTATCTGCCCTTCCTGTGGCTTTGAGCTGGAGCATAAATACGGACATCCGTGTGGTTTACAGGTTTGTCCGGAATGCAATACACGTATGACCCGGAAAAGAATGCCGGGAGGCAGGGAAATTCATTGAAGTATTAACTAAAAAATTGAAATAAAAATGAAAGTTGCTATTACATCTACCGGTAACACTTTGGAATCGAAACTTGACCCGCGATTTGCCCGTTGTTCATTTTTCGTTATTTATGATACTGATTCCAAATCTGTTGAATTTATTCCGAACCCAAACAAAGATCTTGATGATGGTGCGGGACCTGCTGCTGTTCAACTGGTTGCAGGACGTGAGGTGAAAAAGATCGTTGCGGGAGAATTTGGAGTTAAAATAAAATCTTTGCTCGACAGTCTTAAAATTCAAATGATAGTATATAATTCTGAAAAAACTATTCAGGAAGTAATAGATATGTTAAATTCTTAAAAACAAAATGCTATGCCACGTATGGACGGAACCGGACCTGAAGGCAAAGGCGCTGGCACAGGCCGGGGATTAGGAAGGTGCAAGGAACACACCGACGAAGAAGCGCTGAAAAAACTTGGACGGGGTATGGGTAAACGCAGAAAAGTAAAAGAAGAAGGTGAAGGTAAGGGTAAACGTCTGAGAAGTAATGAATAATTTTTTTAACTAAAATAAAAAGGAGTAGTTATGCCTGGATTTGATAAAACAGGACCATGGGGCGAAGGCCCAATGACTGGTCGCCGTATGGGTCGCTGTACCAATTATGGTGCAGCATCTGCTAAAACAGCAGCACCTGAACCAATGGAAGATTATCCTGAATTTTATGCCCGCAGAGGTTTTGGTATGGGACGTATGAGCTGGGGAAGAGGAATGGCATGGGGTGGCAGAGGTATGGGATGGGGAAGAGGCAGAGGATTCAGAAATCGTCCTGGACTTATGTATTAATAATAGTATAAGTTCGCCAGAGACAATTTTTGCTGACGAATATTTAAAGACTTTAAAACTTACGAGTGTACATAGTATGCTTTGTATATCAGATAATTATATTTCTACTAATTAAAACATGTTTCATTTTTTAAAAAATCAAAATTATGGAAGAGCAAGCTTATTCAATGCCAAGAATTGGCGACAAAGCGCCTGAGTTTAAGGCGGTTACTACACAAGGTCCCATTAATTTCCCGTCAGATTTTCGCGGAAGCTGGGTTATACTTTTCAGCCACCCTGCTGATTTTACCCCTGTATGTACATCTGAGTTTATGACCTTTGCAACAATGGAAGAACAGTTCAACAATGCAAACTGTAAACTGGTTGGATTGTCAATTGATGGCTTATACAGTCATATTGCATGGCTGCGTACCATTAAGGAAAAAATTGAATACAAAGGAATGAAGGACGTTGATGTTAAATTCCCGTTGATTGAAGATATTACAATGAACGTAGCTAAGAAATATGGTATGGTGATGCCGGGCGAAAGCAGTACTCAGGCTGTTCGTGCCGTATTTGTCATTGACCCCGAAGGTGTTGTTAGAACCATATTGTATTATCCTCTCAGCCTTGGACGTAATTTCGACGAAATTTACAGAATAGTCATTGCACTGCAGGCTGCTGATGAGTTTAAAGTTGCTACTCCGGCTGACTGGAGACCCGGCGATGATGTAATTATTTCACCTGCCGGTTCATGCGGAACAGCAAAAGATCGTATGGACGGAAAAGAAGAAGGTCTGGATTGTAAAGACTGGTTCTTCTGTACCAAGAAACTCGATAAGGATACCGTTCTTAACAGAATCCTGAGAAAGTAAAATATCAAAATTAATTAACCTAACTCCGGCATAGCCAACAGGTCATGCCGGAGTTTAACCAAACACTATTGTATGAACCGAAAAATTGCTATCCCAATAGAAAATGGCATGTTATGTCCGCATTTCGGGCATTGTGAACAATTCTCAATAATTGAAACTGATAACAAGACTATTGTCAGCGAGCAGTTGGTAACTCCACCACCACATGAACCAGGATTATATCCTGTCTGGTTAGCTGAAAAAGGAGTAACTGATATTATTGCCGGTGGCATGGGACAAAAGGCAATTACAATTTTCAACAATCAGAAAATAAATGTTTTTACCGGTGCCCCTGTTAGTAAAACTAAAGACCTGGTAAATGATTTTCTGAATGATGAACTGAAGCTTTCAGCTAATTACTGCAGCCATGACCATCACGGACATGGTCATCACAGTCATTAGTTCCCTATGGCTTAATTAAAACATCCTAAAAAAGCAACCTGATAAATATGGTTTGGAAAACTCCTGTTAAGGTTGCTGGTATTTAACAGGTTGCTTGTTATTTTTATTATACAGAACCAGATACATATCCGGCTGTCGGCATGAAGCCATGTGTTCTGGAAAGAAAGTCTGACAAACGTTCATGTTCAGAAAAGAAATTGTATGATCAAAGCAAAACCATTTAAAATAGCAGTTGCCAGTGGTAAGGGCGGAACCGGAAAAACTTTTGTAGCTACCAATCTTTTCAGAGTTTTAAAAGATGCCGGAAAAGAAGTTACTTTGATTGACTGTGATGCTGAAGCCCCAAATTCCATGGCGTTTTTTAACTCAAGCATAACCAAAACCCTTGATATTTCTTTGCCTATACCGTATATTAATACTGAACTTTGTACTTTTTGCGGTAAATGCCATGAATATTGTAATTACAATGCAATTTTCTTTTTACCAAATTTCAGGATTATCAAGGTAATTGAAGAATTATGCCATTCTTGCGGTGCCTGTCTTGTTGCCTGTAACGATGGCGCAATCACTGAAAATCAGGTTAAGCTGGGCGAGGTTGTTTTTCATACCTGCAACGAAAAAACCGAAATGATTGAATCGCGGACGCGTGTAGGAGTCATGACCCCTGTACCGGTGATCAAGGCAGCGATAAAAGAGATAAACAAAGAAAATGAGATCGCCATTCTGGATGCGCCTCCCGGAACTTCATGTCCTTTTATTCACACCGTTAATTCTGCTGATTATGTGATACTTGTTACTGAACCTACTCCCTTTGGACTGAGTGACCTGAAAAGAAGTGTTGATACCCTCAGACAGATGGATAAACCTTTTGGAGTAATAGTTAATCGTGCCGGAATTGGTGATGAATCGGTATATGACTATCTAGAAGATGAAAATATTGAATTGCTTGCTGAGATACCGTTTGATAAAAGAATTGCCCAATTTTATTCCCGCGGCGAGATTGCTGTTAACAACTTGCCTTCTTTAAAAGAACAACTTTTTGAAACCTTTGAAAAAATACTGAATCATGGAACTGGCTATAATCAGCGGTAAGGGTGGTACCGGCAAATCGAGCGTTGCAGCAGCATTTGCCACTTTAGAACCCAATATGGTTCTGGCTGATTGTGACGTGGATGCTGCTAATCTTTTTTTGCTTTTCAATCCAGAAAATAAAGAAGAAGAGGTGTTTATCGGCAGTCATAAAGCTGTGGTTGACCACGAAAAATGCACACTCTGCGGAATATGCACTGAGGTTTGCCGCTTTGATGCTATTACACAAAAGGGAGATAAAATCATAATTGACGAAATATTATGTGATGGCTGCTTTTTGTGTTCGAGGGTTTGTCCGGAACAAGCTATTACAATGGAGAAAAATGATGATAGCCGCATGTTTACCGGTAGTTTCCGGAATGGAAGGATGGTATATGGATGGCTGGCTCCCGGTGAAGAAAATTCAGGTAAACTTGTGAATCTGATCAGAGATAAGGTTAAAAAAATTGCTGAAGAAAACAATATCTCACATATAATTATTGATGGCCCTCCCGGAACCGGATGTCCTGTAATTTCTGCAATTACCGGTATTGACAAGGTATTGATAGTTACAGAACCTACCATCTCAGGGTTGAACGATCTGAAACGAACCATTGAACTTGTTAAAGGGTTCAGAGCTAAGGCAATGGTAATGATAAACAAATACGATCTGAATGAGGTAATCACCAAACAGATCGAAGATCATTGTATTTCAGTGGATATCCCCCTGGTCGGGAAATTGCCTTTCGATCAGGAGATAACTAAAGCCATGCTCAACTGTAAAAGTATTATTGAATGGAGCCCCGAATCAGATACAAGCAAAGAGCTGGTTAAAATATGGGGAAGGATAGCGAGTACAGATTCGTAATCTGTGATGCTCCTTTATTATTTTGTCTGTATTGAAAACAGCAGCTTAAAACTCTGGGAAATACTGTTTTAGATAAAGATTTGGTCAAGAGTATTGAAAATCCTATCAAAATCTTCATCATTAAGGTTAGAACCTGAAGGCATACATAGTCCGGTGTCAAATAATTTTTCGCTTACACCATTCACAATACGTAATGAATCGGAAAAAACCGGCTGAGTGTGCATTGGTTTCCACAGTGGACGCGATTCAATATTATTGGTTTCAAGATAGATACGCACTTTTTCCCTGTCAATGTTATTGTTTTTCTCAGGTTCAAAAGTTATGGTTGTCAGCCAGCGGTTCGAAAAAAAGCCCTTTGGTTCATCCAATAAATTTATTTCATAACCCCGCTTGTTGACTTTTGTAAAATATTCCCTGTAGCGTTCAAAATTTCTTCTACGCGCCTCAACCCTGTCATTTATAACTGTCATCTGCCCTCTGCCAATAGCTGCCACCACATTGCTCATGCGGTAATTATAGCCTATCTGACTATGCTCGTAGTGAGGGGCGTTATCCCGTGCCTGTGTGGCTAGAAACCTGGCTTTCAGAGTATATTCTTCTTCATCTGATATTAAGGCGCCGCCGCCGCTGGTGTTTACAATTTTATTTCCATTGAAACTCAGAATTCCCATTTTGCCAAACGAACCGCAGATTTTTCCATTATAACGGCTACCAAGAGCTTCGGCTGCATCTTCAATAAGCGGGATATCATATTTTTCGGCAATTTTGGTTATTTCATCCATTTTAGCCGGCATTCCGTAAAGATGCACAACAATGATCGCTTTTGGCTTTTGTGGCTTCAGATGTTTATGTTTTGATCCGTTGCCCAACTTATGGAAATCCCCTTCCTGACAGGCAATTATAGCATTTTCAAGTAATTCCGGATCCATATTCCATGTATCAGGCTCACTGTCAATAAAAAGCGGGGTTGCACCCTGATAAATAATAGGATTGGCTGAAGCCGAAAATGTAAGACTTTGGCATATAACAATATCTCCCGCCTTGATATTGAGCATTATAAGCGACAGGTGAATGGCTGCTGTTCCTGAGTTAAGCACTACTGCATGTTTTACACCTGTAAAATCAATCAGATCCTGCTCAAATCCTGTCACGTTAGGTCCCATCGGTGCAATCCAGTTGGTTTCAAATGCGTTGCTAATAAATTCCTGCTCACGACCGCACATGTGAGGGGGAGAAAGCCATATCCTGGGAAGCTGAGTCATCAGATAAAATTAAAATTGTGCAAAAATAAGGATTTTAGCATCAGAAATCCATAAAAGTACCGGGCTGTTCAGGAATAATTGATTTATTGAGCACCATAGTTTGAGGAATTACGACGGCGGATAACGGCTTGGTAGCTTGGCGAAGGCACGGATTCGAAATACTAAAGTTTAAATATATCTCTTATGCCGATAGAAGTGCAAACGATGAATTTATCATGTCTGACGTGCTTTTGCCAAACTGTTTATTATAGCCAGTGGTTCTTGCCCACCGTAACTGTAAATCATTGTCATTGTTGAGTTTTCGTGTCTTTGTCGCGTTGGTCAGCATATCGAGTGTTTTAATTTTTTTTGAAGGGATGGAAAAAATATTTTGAATTTTCTCTTGCGTTGATGCATACATACTCTTTTGCAAGCTTTGGTCTGTGCGTTGACTTCCAGAAGTGTCAGGACAAGTCGTGCGGCTTGCAAATGTGAATGACTGCGAAGGGTTGGATGATATGTTCATTGTTGTTGTTATATCGCTACTCTTTTATCATACAAATAAGTCTGGAAACCGATAAAAGTATTTCTAATAGTTGCAATGTCGCCAAGTTCTTTTTTGGCGTCTGCAATCGCGTGGTATTTCAAAACAAGCAAGTCACCAATTTTACTGTCGTCCAATTCGTCAACACCTTGTTTTACATACTGGCTCAAAACGAAGTTTAAAAACTCTTGCTGCTTTGGGTCGTAGTTGCCCAGGTGAATTTTTGCTTTGTCTGCTCGTGTAGTTCTCTCCAAAATGTCTGAATGAAAAGCGATATAAGCCAAAACATCATATAGGTCGCTGTTTTCAGCGTTTAATATTTTCTGAAACTCTGTCAACTGTTGTTTGGCAAATCCTTTTTCAGTCAGTTCTTCCAATAGTTTCCTTCTCGTGTCAGGCTTACTCCAAATGGTTCTTAATTCATCTTCACTTTTGAAAAGCTCGGGTAATGCACCAAACAGGGAATGTAAAAATTCTTCTGCTGAAATTGGTCTGCCGTCCGGACTCCAAAATGAAGTGCTAACCATGTGCTGAAACTGTCGCACTTTGCCGTCTGCCAATTTTACTTTAACCATTCGTCTTGGTGGATTGTCGCAACGACACATTACATATCCGCAAACTTCACAAGCGGGTTCAGGTTCTCTTATACAAATACAAGGTCTCTGTCCGCAATATTCACAAGGTTGTGGCTGTGGTCTTGGAGTCGCTGTTTCTGGTTCTTCGGGTTCTCCATCCCATTCGGGGTCGCTGAAATGATGATGTGCTTTTACAAAGTCGTAAATCGTGAAATAGTCTTTCCCATCAAACAATCGTGTTCCCCGACCAATGATTTGTTTAAACTCAATCATCGAATTTACAGGCCGAAGCAAAACGATGTTTCTCACTTCGGGAGCATCTACACCTGTGCTTAATTTTTGCGAAGTTGTCAGAATAGTTGGAATACTTTTCTCGTTGTCCTGAAAATCTCTTAAATATTGTTCCCCTAATTTTCCATCATCTGCTGTAACTCGGTGGCAATAGTTGGGATTTCTGGAATCAGCATATTGATTGATTAAATCACGAATGGCCAAAGCGTGTAATTGAGTAGCACAGAAAACTAAAGTCTTTTCATTTTGATTTATCAGGCTCATAAAAATCTTTACCCGATATTCTTCCCGTTCTTTAATTTCAATGATACGGTTCATTTCCGCCTCGGTATATCGCCTGCCCTCTTCAATTTCTCCTTCTAAGACTGTGTCGTCAGAAGTATATAAATATTCGTCAATAGTAGTATCAATTTGCTTAACCTTGAAAGGCGTTAAGAAACCGTCATTGATTCCGTCTTTTAGCTTATACACATAAACTGGCTCACCAAAATAATTGTAAGTATCTGCGTTGATGGTTCGTTTTGGTGTGGCTGTTAAACCTAACTGAACGGCAGGGCTGAAATATTCCATTATGGCTCGCCAACTGCTTTCGTCATTGGCTCCACCACGATGGCACTCGTCTATGATGATGAAATCAAAAAAGTCTTTCGGGTATTCTCCAAAGTAGGGCGTGCTATTTGGCCCACTCATAAAGGTTTGAAAAATGGTAAAAAACACACTTCCATTCTTAGGAACTCTACCTTTTTTCTTGATATCGCCTGGATTGATGCGAACCAAAGCATCTTCTTCAAAAACCGAAAATGCGTTGAATGCCTGGTCAGCTAAAATATTTCTGTCGGCTAAAAATAATATTCTTGGGCTTCTGGCTTCGGCAAGCTCAGTCTGCGACTTAGCAGGAGGGCGGTGAGCTTGTCGAACCGTCCATTTTGCCTGAAACAACTTCCATGCAATTTGAAAAGCGATGGCGGTCTTACCGGTTCCTGTGGCAAGAGTAAGCAGAATCCTTTCCCGCCCGTCTGCAATTGCTTCCAGTACTTTTGTTATGGCGTTTTCCTGATAGTAGCGTGGCTGCCATGTACCGCCACAGTCTTCAAATGGTATGGACAATAGTTTTTCTTTCCACGTTGCTGCCAATGGCTCATGTTTATACTGTTCACTATAGGTCAGGTGCCATAATTCATCCGGTGAAGGGAAAGTAGCGACATCACACTCTTCTCCTTCCTGCATATCTATCCTGTATATCTGCACGCCATTGGTACTGTATGTGAACCGAACCTGCAATTTTTCAGCATAATCTTTGGCCTGACCAACGCCTTCGGTATAGTATTTATCTCTTGCCTTGGCTTCAATGACGGCAAGATTTCTGTTTTTGTATTGCAGCACATAATCTGCCTTGTCGGGCTTGCTTCGCTGACCGTGCCCGATTAAACGACCCTTGTTGATGGGAAATTCTCTGCGAATGCGACTTCCTTCCACAACACCCCAACCTGCTGCTTTTAAAGCCGGGTCTATCAGTTCTGCTCTTGTTTCGGTTTCATTCATTTTATTAGTTTTATCAAATAGCCATCAAATAAAATCGAGTTGACTATCACATAACCATTACATTAAGATACATTGATTATCAGTATCTTAATTTTTTAAGGTCTTTTCTATCACATAACCATCACATAAGAATTTCTAGTTTGTCAAGTGACCACCCAATAAAAATATACTGCTATCACATAATCATCACATAAAAAAATATTGATTATCAATGTTTTAATTTTTAAAAAATCATTTCCATCACATAACCATCACATAAGATTTATGCCCAATAAGGTAAATAACTCGCATATTTTCTTGATTTACTTTCAGGATCATCTTCTTTAATCAATTTTTCTTCAAGTGTATCTCGTATTATTCGTGAAGCAATAGAATAGTTTTTATCTTCAATCTGAAAACGCTCTCTTAGACTTTGATTGGTCATTTTTTCATTTGACACCCATTTTAAACAAGCGTGCTGATAACAAGCTCTGATCTTTTCTTTTTTATCCAAATCATTCAGTTTTTTATAACTATACAAACATACTCTTGTACGATTTTCATCTGTAACTACATTAATTGGAGGAAGTTGATATAACTCGTTATAAAAAATCACCTTATCCAGGCCGCTTCCTTTTTCTTCGCAAAAGCCCATTCTTCGCATTAGGTCAGCCAGTTTTTCGTTTCGAGATAAATAGGCATCAATAAACCTGTCAGGAGCAACCAAAGGGGTGCCGGGATTTGAAATTTCAATTCTATCTGAAAAAATCTCTACCATTGGGAATCCCTTTTCAGCTAAATCCTGATGAATAAGAGCATTGGCAACCAACTCTCTGATAGCTATTTGAGGATACATTCGGGTTTCCTTCCTCAAAGCTTTACCAATTTCTTCGTTGGCAGGCAACTGGCTGTTAATCCAATCCACCATTCCTTCAAAACCTAAAGCGTAACCTTTAACGCCCATTTGTTCTCTTTCGGTTTCAACTTTGTTTTTACCCTTGTAAACGATAACACGAACAGCTTTGCGCTCCACACTTTCAAAATCTTTTAACTGTTTAGCAAAAAGTAAAGCACCTAATTTGGTTATGGCATATCCGTTATTTTTCACGACTAACCCTTCATCCATAAACTTTTCAATAACCCCTTGTTGGTTGGATGGATAGGGCAATCTCATTAAATCAAAATAAGTTTCGGCACTTAAGTATTTTGTAATGTCTGACGCATTTAAATTGTCTTTTGCAATTTCTTTTTCAAAAGGAACCGGGTCTTTCTTCCAGATTTTTGCCTGCTTATGCGGAAACTCATTCAGTTTTCTTGTAATGCTACTTACACGGATATATGCCTGATGCAGAAATTCAACCGGTTGGTTTTTAGTAGCAGGAATGACATAAATGGATATATGACGACCGGCATCATAATCAAATTCATAAACCGTAAAATCAATTCTTGGGTTCAAACGGGTTGCCAGCCAATGCTCCAAATCCTCATTTCCTTTTTTAGCGGTTTTGGCTTTAAAACCGGAGCCTTTTATGATATGCGTTTTATCTTCTACTCCAAACACCAAATAGCCGAAAGGCTGATTGTGAATACATGCTCCATTGGATAAAGCTGAAATTCTTTCGCCAATTTCCTCTGCAGAGTGAAAATTGAGTTTAAACTCCACCCATTCACTTTCGTGCGGCTGCTTTACCAGTTCGTTTATCAGTTCTATGAGTTGTTGTTGGTTCATTTATCCTACTTTGGTTTCGGTTTTGTTCACGATAAATAATTGAAAATTGAAAATTACGACTTTTGTTTTGATGTTTTTACGATACTCGCCAATAATTTAACTAACTCTAAACTATCTGCATAGATTGAATTAAAACTAATTTCGTCTATATAGTCACTATCCTTTAAAAGCATCAGCCAATATGATGTTTCATTGGCTTCTTTCAAAGCAATATTCATTTTGTTGATAAAATCTGCTTTTGATTGTGCGTGTTCAGCTTCTTTTATTAATGCACCTATGGAAGTACCGCTACGAAGCACCTGTTTAGCCAAAATAAATTCTTTCTTTTCCTCCGTTAAATGCTTATATAATTTAATAACTCTCAAAGCAAAGGCATAAGATTTCTTATCAACTATGTTTTCATTTTTCACATCCATATCATTTTCAATTTTCAATTTTCAATTTTCAATTTTCAACTTTCAATTTTCAATTTTCAACTCTCCGCTGAACGCTTTCTGCAAAATACTCTTTTTCAACTCCTCCAAATCGTCTATTTTCTTTTGATAGATGGCTTCTAATTGTTGGGTTTCAGCTCGCAAGGCATCTAATTGTCGGACGATGGTGCGTTGGGTTTCGAGAGGAGGAAAAGCAAAATCAAATTCTAAAACTTGGTTCATATTTGCTCTTGGCATTCTTGCTCCTGTCCAAGTTGCATCAATTTTCTTTACTGTTGTTTCTGTCATTAACCAATAAAAAAGAAATTCTCTTGTGATTTCCTTCTTTACTTTAATTGGGAAAATTTCAGTTGAACAATGACCTTCAAAATTTGGCAGTAAAACTTTATTCAGGTAAGGTCGCAATCTCCCATACAAAACGTGTTTTTTTGTAAAATAAAAAGTTGAACTTTTTACTTCTTGTGGTTCTATACTTCCTAAAAAAACACCGGTGTTAGATTGTATGTGTTCTAAGCCAACATAAGGGAGATTTTTGTGAATACTTTGTTTTTTATCATATTCTATTACTTCCCCCAACTTCTTCACTTCCCATTTTCCATTTTCAATTGTCAATTTTTCATTAAGCACGCTCTCAAAAAGTTCTTTAGCATTTTTAAGGTTTTGTTCTGCATTGGCTTTTGCTTGGTCTATGGCTTCAAAGGCACGGTCTAATAGGGAAACAATGCGTTGTTGTTCGGGGAGAGGAGGAAGGGGGATTTTTAATTCGTTTAATTTCTTTTTATTAAGTGTTTTACCTTTTACTTTTATATCTCCTTCTGCTGCTTTATCCCAATCAAATAGAGTAAAATAGTAAAATATAAATTCTTTTGAAATTTCTTTTTTCAAATTCAGCAAAGATGCAATTGCTTCATTTGTATATAAATCACACCCTGCAAAAGAGATACGGCCTAATGTAAGTTTGAAACTTAACATCATTGTTCCTTTTGGTATTTTAACGATATCTTTTACAGCTAAATCTGTTATTTGCTCTGCACTTTCGGAGATATATTCTCCATGTTTCAAATCAGAAATAGAAAGCCAAATATTTCCACTCTTTTTTTCTTTATCCCAAAATTTTGAATTTTTTCGATAAGGTGTTTTTCCTAACTGAATAGTACACACATCCCCCAACTTTTTTATATCCCAACCTTTAGGTAATATTTTTATTTGATTTTGATTCATTGGTTATATTATTTAAGAACTAAAAAGACACAAAGGACTAAAGTCGTTGGTGTCTTTTTAGTTCTTATTTCTTTTTATTCCTACTTTCTATTCTGCTTTTTGTCATTCTCTCTCGTAAGCCCCCGTCTTCTAAAAATTTTTTTTCTAATGAAGCAATTTGCTTGCTCAACAGGTAACTAACTACTTTTATTAGACCAATCATAGCATTTGCGCAAATTTCGGGACTTTCATTTTCTATTGCTTTTCTAAAAGTTTCATAATTTGCATTAGGTATTTTATTTAACTCTCGTAATCGCTGTGTCAATCTATGTTCTTTATCCCAAAGTGGCAGTTTATTGGTTCTCAAAAAGTCTTTGTAATCTATCATCAATTCTTCTAAAGAGGCTCGAGCTACATTCGTTAGTTTTATTTCTGTCTCTTTTGAAGTGGCAGATGCCATACTTGCCTCTGCAATATTTTGTTTACCACTACGGGCAGCCTGTACCATTTGGTCAATAGTTCTGTCATATTTTGTAAAAAAACGATTTGTAAAATATACTGTACCATCATAAATGATTTCAGCCTTTTGGTAGGTTATAAGTTTTTCATAACCTCCGTGTTTCGGTATAAAACCTTCGTTATTTTCTTGGTTGCTCATATCAAATTTTTGATGGTTTCTAATATTTCCGCACTTTCCTTATCCAAGGCTTTCATTTCTTCCAAAATTTCTTCTGGTGAGCGAAGTTGAACCTCATCAGTTTTATTTGGATTTTTTACGCTTAAATCCAAGGTGTTTGGATCTACATCGTTGATATTTACCATCCAGGAGTTATCTCCTAAGGTGAACGATTTTTGATTTTGCACAAACTCTTTTAAGTCCTCATCATTCAAAGGGTTCGTTTTTCCCATATTTCGTCCCGGATCTAATTGGTAATACCAAATCTTTTGGGTGGGTTCTCCTTTGGTAAAGAACAACACCACCGTTTTTACTCCTGCCCCTAAAAATGTTCCACCGGGCATATCTAAAATGGTGTGGAGATTACAACTTTCCAATAAATGTTTTCTTAAGGAAATAGATGCGTTATCGGTATTACTCAAAAAAGTGTTTTTAATGACAATACCTGCTCGTCCGCCTGCCTTTAGGCTTTTTATAAAATGTTGCAAAAACAAGGAAGCAGTTTCACTGGTTTTAATATCAAAGTTTTGCTGCACTTCTTTTCTTTCTTTCCCTCCAAAAGGTGGATTAGCCAAAATCACATGGTAACGGTCTTTCTCCTGAATGTCTCTGATATTCTCAGTTAGAGTATTGGTGTGAATAATGTTAGGGGCTTCTATGCCGTGCAAAATCATATTCATGACACCAATTATGTAAGCCAGGTTCTTTTTCTCTTTACCGTACAGGGTTTTTTCCTGCAGGGTTTTTAGATTGGAAGTGGTTTTCTCCATGTGTTTGTATAAGTATGTGTAAGCTTCACACAAGAAGCCCGCGCTACCACAAGCCGCATCGTAAATTTTTTCACCAATTTGCGGGTTTATCACTTCAATCATAGCACGAATCAAAGGACGTGGCGTGTAATATTGTCCACCATTGCGTCCGGCATTGCCCATGTTTTTGATTTTCGTTTCATACAAATGGCTGAGCTCGTGCTTGTCTTTAGAACTACCAAAAGGAAGCTCATCAATCAACTCAATAATCTCGCGAAGATTATAGCCGCTTTTTACCTTGTTTTTCAGTTCGTTGAAAATCTCTCCGATTTTATATTCAATAGATTTAGGGTTGTCGCTGGCTTTTAGTTTGAAACTTGCCAAATAGGGAAACAACTTTAAATCCACAAACTGCACCAAACCAGGTCCGGTCATGGCTTTGTGATGATCCAGTTCGGCAAGCTCACTGTTCGCTTTTTTCTTTTTAGGCATTGCCCAATTTGGCCAACGAAACTGCTCGTCCAAAATGTATTGATATTCCTTTCCTTCCAAAGCGGCTTCATCCGCTTTTTCACTTTCCAATTGATCGAGATAGCGCAAGAATAAAACCCAGGAAGTCTGTTCAATGTAGTCCAGTTCGCTATCTGCTCCAGCGTCCTTGTAAAGTATGTCGTCTATGTTTTTAAAAGTCTGTTCAAACATGTTGTCTTTTTATCTCAATTTATAGTTTTCAAAGTTAATATTTTTGTTGGTATATTGGCAGAAAATGGTTCTTTTGGTTTTATGTAGGGGTTGGCTTGTGGGAATGACAAAACCAAATTTGCCACATGTGTGGTGGGAAAAAATTAAAACACAGAAGGGTAGGTAATGAGCGTTGGATTACTCGTTGTTTAAATATTGTATCGTTTCTATGTCTGTGTTCACCCGTCAAAATGATTTACTCTCTGCTTAAGTATTTGTAGTCAGTTTAATGGTTACACTGTCGTTCTACCATTGGATATAACTGAAAGCTTTTAGTCTGCCAGTTTTTCTTTTATTGATCTGAACCCTTCTCCAAGGATTTCGTTAGCGTCCATAACAGTGAGAAAAGCATGAGGATCGGTTTTGTGAATGAATTCTTCGAGCACAGCAAGTTCTCTGCGGTTCACAACAGTGAAAATAATAGTTTTTTCAGCCCCTTTATACATACCTGTTCCTGAAATAAAAGTGCCGCCTCTATCAAGATCGTTAATGATTTTATCCCGTATTTCCTGGTATTTGTCAGAAATGATAAATAATGTTTTATCGTAGCTTATACCCTGCATTACAGCGTCAATGACTCTTCCGGTAACGAAAATTACTATCCATGAATACAAAGGAATACGCCAGTCGCCAAAAGCTATTAATCCAACAAGCACGATTATCGAATCAATGTATATAATAAGCTGTCCTACAGGCAGTCGGGTATATTTTGCAAGTATCATAGCTACTATATCGCTGCCACCTGATGATGCTTTTGATTTAAATATGAGTCCAAGTCCGAAGCCTACCAGAACGCCACCAAAGATTGATGACAGAAGTGCATCGTTTTCCACCAGCGGTTGTTCGCCCCACCACCATGTAAGGGCATCCATGAAAAAAGAGGTAAGTACGAATCCAAGAATGGTTTTAACACCAAACCTGGGTCCTAATATTTTTATTCCAAGTATGGTTAAAGGAATATTTAGTATCAATCCCATTAATCCAACGGGGAACCCGTCAGGAGCAAATGAAAAAAGATTTTTTGTCAGAAAGTGTATTACTATTGAAATACCATAAACTCCTCCGGGCACTATCATATAAGGAGTAATAAAAAACACAAATCCTGATGCCAGAATAAATGTTCCTAAAATTATCAGACCATAATTAATGAGCCATTTTTTTGAAAAAGGCTTCTCTTTAACTATAAACGCCATAATACCAGTGTTTTAAAAAATATAATAAAAATTATGCAAAAATATAAGAATATGCAGTGCTAACTTATAAATTCAATAATAAAATAAGGATTCTGGAGTTATTAACAAAGTCTTAACCGGTTCAATTCATATACTGTGGTTCAGTATTGCTGAGAAAGTTTGTATAATTGCAGCCGATTTTGGCGTTTTTTAATAGTTAAAAACGATCCTGAATTAAGGAATAATTATACTAAATTGTACGACTACAAGCCCGACGAATGCGTTTAGTTCTGAAAACCATATTATTACTGCAAGCCCTGTTTATTGTTACCCTTGTTTCAGCACAACAGGAGCCTCAGTTTACACATAATATGTTCAATCATATGGGTGTCAACCCCGGTTATGCCGGATTGAACAATGCTATTTGTGCAACAGGCATTGCCCGCCAGCAATGGGTGGGATTTAAGGATGCTGAAGGAAACAGGGTAACTCCTGAAACCTATTTGATTTCTGTTGACGGAACAGTAAGAGCTCTGCATGGCGGCATTGGCGGAAGTGTTATGCAGGATAAAATTGGATTTTATACAATTAATGATATTCAGCTGGGATATTCATATCATCGTCAGATACGTGAGGCAAAGCTTGGAATTGGCTTGCAGTTGAATTTTATCAATTCAATACTCGATGCCGGTAAATTTCTTCCTGTTGACGAAACCGATCCTTTGCTTCAAAACCTCAAAGGTGAGGCGAGCAATATGATGTTTGATCTGAACCTTGGTATGTTTTATCAGGTCCCTGAAAAATATTATTTAGGTTTTGCTTCCACCCGACTGCTTGAAAGCAGCAAGGAGTACGATAATTCTTCGGGAGCGTACAATAATTTCAGGCGGCATTACTACTTAACCGGAGGTTTTCAGTTTAAGCTTGGCAGAAATCCTGCCTATGAATTTGTACCATCGGTTTTTATTAAATCGGATGGAGCCAGCATTCAGGCAGATTTCAACACACTGGTCGTTTATAATAAAAAGGTATATGGAGGTGTTACATACCGGCATCAGGATGCTATTTCGCTAATGGTAGGTTTTACAACCAAAGATATGCAGATAGGCTATTCATATGATGTTCCTATTTCGGTGGTTGGAGGATATGGTAGTCATGAAGTAATTCTGAGTTATTGCTTTAAGCTTGAAGTAGAAAAATTCAAAAACAGCTATCGTAATACAAGGTATTTATAGCTCAAAGCAATTTTTATTTGTACAAATCAATAATTAAAAATACTAATAATAATGCCTCTCCGTTATTTGCTTAATGAACACAATCATTCGATAATGAAACGATTAATCATTTATTCTCTTGGACTTCTGATACTTGGAAGTTGCGGTAAGGCGGGAAAGGGAGAACTGATAGGTGTGCAAAAGCGCCCAAAATACTATCAGCCTGATCCTTACGGCATGGTCTATGTTCCTATGGGCAGCTATACTATGGGTGTAGGTGACGAAGATTTGCTGGCTTCAAATGATCATCAGCCACGTACGGTTTCTGTAGCCGGCTTTTTTATTGACGAAACAGAAATTACCAACAACGAGTATCGGCAATTTGTACACTGGGTAAGAGATTCCATAGCAAGAGTTTTGCTTGGTGAAGCCCAGCCTGATATTTATCTTATAGAAGAAGATCGTAAAACAGGTGAAGTTTACGACCCTCCGTTATTAAACTGGAGTAAGGAAATCAAATGGAATGGTGAAGAAGAACGAGAAATTCTTGAAAGCATGTTCATTCCTGAGCAGGAGCGTTATTTCCGTCGTAAACAGATTGATGCTCGTAAATTATATTACGAATATTACTGGATTGACCTGCGTGCTGCGGCAAAAAAGGATTTTTCGTCAAATGAAGTAGAAGATGGTGCATTTGCCAATCGTCCACAAGGTATGCGCGACCGTTCAGTGTATGTGAACAAGGAAAAAATAAATGTATATCCCGATACTCTGGTGTGGATACATGATTATGCCTACTCGTTTAACGACCCGCTTACTGAAACATATTTCTGGCATCCGGCTTATGATCATTATCCTGTTGTTGGCGTAAACTGGAAACAAGCCCGTGCCTTCAGCATCTGGAGAACACAATTACTGTCAGGTTATCTGACAGGAAGAGAACGTGCCACAACTCTGGAGTTTCGTTTACCTACCGAAGCTGAATGGGAATGGGCAGCCCGGGGAGGTAATACTCTGAATCCTTACCCCTGGGGCGGACCTTACACACTTAATGAAAAAGGCTGTTTTCTTGCCAATTTCAAACCTCGCAGAGGAGATTATCAGGCTGACGGAGGTCTTACTACATTGGTTGTTGCTCATTTCCCTCCTAATGATTTTGGAATTTATGATATGGCAGGAAACGTTGCCGAATGGACTAACGATGCTTATCATGAGTCAGCTTATAATTTTACCTGGGATCTGAACCCGGCATATACCTATGAGGCCAAAGACAGTGATCCTTCGGTTATGAAACGTAAAGTAATACGGGGAGGATCTTGGAAAGATATTGCTTATTACATGAATGTAGGCACACGTGCTTACGAATATCAGGATACTGCAAAATCATACATTGGATTTCGTAATGTTCAAAGCTATCTGGGACGCCAAAAAGGTGATAATCCACGGAAAGCTTCAAGAATATACAATTAGGGTTTAAAATAAAACAAAATCATTCATTTCTAAAATTCTTAAATTATGGGATTGTTTAAATTAGCCAGAAGCAAAGGTTTTAAAAATTTCATGGCAAGACTTTATGGTTTTGGCGCTTCAATAGTTATTCTTGGCGCTTTGTTCAAGATTAACCATTATAATTATGCTAATGAAATGCTGCTCATCGGTATGAGTATGGAATCCATTATTTTCTTTTTCTCAGCTTTTGAAGCACCGCCTATTGATCCTGACTGGAGTCTGGTTTACCCTGAACTTACACATCTATATCATAATGGAGAAGCACCTTCAAAGCCAGTTGGTAGGCTCAGACCCTCTATTCAGGAAGGTACAACTCAACAGCTTGATAATTTGCTGGCAGAAGCAAAAATAGGTCCAGAACTGATCCAGAGTTTAGGCGATGGCTTACGAAGGTTCAGTGAAAATACTGCAAAGCTTTCAAACATCAGCACTGCCGCCGTTGCTTCTGATGAGTTTGTTGACAATATGCAAAAGGCTACTTCATCAGTTAGGAAATTAGCCACTTCGTCAGAAAAAACTTCTGATATTCTTGATAAAGATCTGCAGGTAACTGAAGAATTTGCTTCCAGCATCCGCAATGCATCACAAAAGGTGAATGAGCTTTCAAATGTGTATTCACAGGCTTCAATAGCTTTGAAGAATGATTTGCACTCTACTTCGCAATTTGCCGGAGCAATCAACCTTGCTACTCAATCAGCCAATGAGCTTGCTCAGAAATATGCCCAGTCAGCCGAAAATGTTTCAAAAGCTTTTGACAACCTGCATCAGAGCAAGATGGAAAGTGAAACATACAATGCACAACTGAAAAAGGTAGCTGCTAATTTATCGGCATTGAACACAGTATATGAACTGCAGTTACAAAGTATTCAGAAGCAGGCTGACGCCAGTGTTCAAATTCAGAACACCATGGGTAATTTTGTAAGCAATATTGAGCAAACCACAGCAAACATGAACAGATACAAAGAAGAAGTAGACATGCTTACCAAAAAGATATCTGCTCTGAACAATGTTTATGGTAATATGCTGGCTGCAATGAATGTACAGCCCAAGTAAATTAATCAATAATTAAATAAATCACAAATAGCTAAATATGGCCGGATTTAGAGAAACGCCTCGGCAAAAGATGATAGGCATGATGTATCTCGTGCTGACAGCCCTTCTTGCACTGAACGTTTCAGTCCAGGTACTTGAAGCTTTCGTTACAGTGAACGAAAGTATGGAAGCTACCAATGAAAGCTTTTCACAAAAGATTGACGCAGTTTATAATAGTTTTGAACAGCAAAACCTGCTTAATCCAGCACGTGTTGGTCCTTATTATGAAAAAGCTATACAGGTACAAAATCTTTCCAATGAAATTATTGATTATCTGACTGAAATGAACATTGCTGCAATGGCTCATGCCGAAGGCGTTAGTATTGAAGAAGCAAAAGTGTTGTCGCTCAGGGATGCTGCCAGTAAAGATAAATACGACAGAACTACTAATTTCTATATTAATGAAGGCAGAGCCACAGAAATAAAAAATAAGATTGAAAAGTATAAAGAAGAAGTATTAAGTGTTCTTGACCCTGTTGATCGCGATAAGCTTAGTATTGGGCTGGATACCGAAGGACCTTTTTATAACCGTAACAAGCAGAAAGAAACCTGGGAAATGCATAATTTTTATCATTCCATTCTTGCTGCCAATACAACAATTATTAATAAAATCATCAACGAGGTGCAGAATGCTGAATATGACATTGTTAACCTTTTATTCTCTTCAATTGATGCTGAAAGCTACAAGTTTGACGCTATTGACGCGAAAGTGATCCCATCGAGCAGTTTTGTGTTCCTTGGCGAAACATATGAAGCTGAGATCCTTGTAGCTGCCTATGATACCAAAAGCAATCCCGAAGTATTATTTGTAGATGGTGCTGATAAGGTTACAACTCAGAACCTTGCATCAGCCAGAAAAATCAAGGGTAAAGATGGATCGGTCAAGATAAGTTTACCGGCAACTTCAGAAGGAATTAAGCGTTATGCCGGTTCTATTATGGTACCTGATCCATCGGGTCAGATGAGATCATACAATTTCAGACATGAGTATATAGTCGGGCGACCCTCGGTTACTGTTTCTGCTACCAAAATGAATGTTTTTTATACCGGCGTTGATAATCCGGTATCTATATCGGTATCAGGTATGGCAGATACAAAAATTGAGCCCCGTATTTCGGTAGGTGACATTCGCCGTTCAGGTAACGACTGGATAGTACGTGTTCCTGACGGATCACAAAAAGCCGTTATAAGTGTAACCGCCGATGGTAAAAGTATGGGTTCCAGCGAGTTTCGTATTAAACGTGTGCCTGACCCCACTGCTACCATTGCAAATATAACCGGTGGAAATATTGAAAAAAATCGTTTGCTGGCTGCTAATGCCATTATACCTACCATGCCTGCCGACTTTGAATTTGACCTTACTTTCCGCATTACTTCTTTCAGATTTGTTGGAGTGAGATCAGGCGATATTTTTGAACGCCAGAGTAGCGGAAATCAGTTTACTGATGAAATGAGAACATATATTCAAAATGCAAGACGTGGCGACAGAGTCTGGCTGGAAGATATATATGCTTCCGGACCTGACGGTGGAACCCGTAAATTAGGAACTATTAATCTTACATTACAATAAAATGAAAAGAATAATCCTGCTTTTGCTTTTTCAAAGTTTAATCTTTTCTGTTTTTACAGATGCCTCAGCACAGGTTTCCCCACCCCGGAATGCTGTGTATGATAAGCAGCATATAATGGACAGAACACCTGTTGAATTATCGCATATCAGGGAAGCTGACGTTATCTGGGTGAAAAGAATATGGAGAGTTATTGATCTTCGTGAAAGATTTAACCAGCCACTTTATTTTCCTGAAGTACCGACCAAAGAAAACAGAAGTCTGATAACAGTTATCATGGACGCACTCAAAGAAGGTACGATTGAAGCTTATGATGCTTCAGGACTTTCAGATGATTTTCTTGTTCCTCAAACCTATCAGGAAATTGAAAATCGTTTGAGTAAGGCTGATACTGTACGTATGCAACGCCCTGATCCTCCGTACGATTTTTATGATACTGTTATTTCAAAGGTTTTTAATCCAATGGATGTTAAACTTTTCCGTCTTAAGGAAGACTGGGTGTTCGACAAGCAACGTTCAGTATTTGAGGCAAGGATAATTGGGCTTTGCCCTGTTATTGACAGTTATGCCCCTGATGGTGAATGGAGAGGTCATGATCCGTTGTTCTGGATCAGTTTTGAAGATGCAAGAAAAGTGTTTGCGCAGGCAGAGGTTTTCAATCCACGTAATAACGGAGCCAGGCTTAGCTACGATGATTTGTTCATGAAACGGATGTTCACAAGCTATATTTACAAAGAAGATAATGTAAGCAACAGTAAGATAAGCGATTATGCCACAGGCCTTGATGCGTTGCTCGAAGCTGAACGTATAAAAGAAGAGATGTTCAGGTTTGAAAGCGATCTTTGGGAATATTAAACTTTAACTCAAAATTTATCAGGAGGCTGCTCAATAATTGGGTAGCCTCTTTTGTTTTCTTACCTTTGCATCAATTCAATTAAGATATTGTCATGCAAGTTTCCCTTTTGCAAACTCCTGTTGAATACCTCAAAGGTGTAGGACCGGTAAAGGCTGAACTGCTTAAAAAAGAACTGAATGTCTATACTTTTGAAGATCTTCTGTATCAGTTCCCTTTCAAGCATATTGACAGAAGTGAGATAATCAGAATCAAGGATATAAAATCTGATGCTGCCTATATTCAGGTTAAAGGCATAATCAGTGATCTCAGGGAAATAGGTGCTAAACGTACTACCAGGCTTACTGCAACCCTGTCAGATAATAGCGGATCTGTTGAATTAGTCTGGTTTCAGGGAATACGATGGGCAAGGGAAAAAATAAAACCAAATACGGAATATCTGGTTTTTGGAAAGCCAACAATATTCAATAACAGGTTCAATATAGCACATCCTGAAATAGAGCCTATAGAAGAAACAAAAATAGTTGCCGGTGAGCCTTTGCAGCCTTTTTACAATTCAACTGAGAAACTAAAATCCAAAGGCTTGCACAGCAAGGGAATTGCCAGGATTATGGGGAACCTCATCAAGCGTGTAAAAGGATATATCCCTGAAACTTTATCAGATGCTCTTATAGAAGAACAGAAGCTTATGAGGAGGGAAGAAGCACTGCTGAGCATTCATTTTCCTGCCGATACCTATAAACTTGCTTTGGCGCGTTACAGACTTAAGTTCGAGGAATTGTTCTTCAATCAGCTTCCAATGCTTTCTGAACGCAAACAAAGAAAACTGAAAACACAGGGACATCGTTTCGCACAAATAGGTGAGACTTTCAATACATTTTATCATAACTACCTGCCTTTTGAGCTTACAAATGCCCAGAAGCGTGTGTTGCGCGAGATTCGAACTGATACTGGTTCAGGAATACAGATGAACCGCCTCTTACAGGGTGATGTTGGAAGCGGGAAAACTGTTGTTGCTCTTATGACCATGTTAATGGCTATTGACAATGGTTATCAGGCATGTATGATGGCGCCTACTGAAATCCTTGCCACACAGCATTACGATACTCTCAGCCGTATGCTTAAAGGTATGGATATAAAAGTTGAACTACTTACGGGTTCTACAAAAACTGCAAAAAGAAACGAAATATCTGAAGCACTCCTGAACGGGGAGTTAAAAATACTGATAGGAACCCATGCACTGATTGAAGATGCGGTTCAGTTCAATAATCTTGGAATGGTCATAATTGACGAACAACATCGTTTTGGGGTTGCACAGCGTGCCCGACTTTGGGAAAAAAACATTATTCCGCCTCACGTTCTGGTTATGACCGCTACACCAATTCCACGTACTCTTGCTATGACCCTGTATGGCGATCTTGATTATTCAGTCATTGATGAATTGCCTCCGGGGCGCAAACCTGTTAAAACAATTCATCTCAACGATTCCCAGCGATTGAGGTTATTTGGTTTTATGAAACAACAAATAAAGGAAGGGCGACAGATATATGTAGTTTATCCATTGATACAGGAGTCGGAAACACTTGATTTAAAGTATATTATGGATGGCTATGATAGTATAGTAAGAGAATTCCCGCTGCCGGAATATGCTGTAAGCATTGTGCATGGGCAAATGAAGTCGGCTGACAAGGATTTTGAAATGCAAAGGTTCGTAAAAGGAGAAACACAGATAATGGTTGCCACAACGGTAATTGAAGTTGGCGTTGACGTTCCTAATGCATCGGTTATGGTAATTGAGAATGCTGAACGCTTTGGTTTGTCGCAGCTTCATCAGCTCAGAGGCAGGGTAGGACGTGGAGCCGACCAGAGTTACTGCATTTTGATGACAGGTTATAAATTAACTTCTGATGCAAGAACCCGAATTTCAACCATGGTAAATACCAATGACGGATTTGAGATCGCAAGTGTGGATCTTAACCTGAGAGGACCCGGTGAATTGCAGGGTACCCGGCAAAGCGGAATAATTGAATTTAAAATTGCTGACCTTGCCAAAGATGGCAGTATATTGCAATTAGCCAGAGCTGCTGCTGAAAAAATAATAGAAATGGACCCTGAGCTTCAGAGAGAGGAGAACGAGATGATCAGGGAATATCTGAAGTATCTCTCGTCGCAGAAAATGCACTGGGGAAAAATTTCATAACATCAAAATCATTTGATATGCAGATGAATAAAATCATACTATACCCGTTGTATCTTCGTTTTCAAATACTCACTTAATGATGATCATTACCCAAACACATGAAAAGAAACATTTATATTACCCTTGGAGTGCTGGCAGTGATTTTGTTAGTTTTATGGTATTTTCTGGGTCGAACTGACAAAACTGAAAGCACTATAATAGTTCCTGCAAAATTTGGTGAATTCAGGGTGCTCGTTACCACTTCGGGAGAACTTGAAGCCAAAAGCTCTGAAGATATTAAAGGACCATCCGGATTGCGTGATTTTCGTATATGGCAGGTGAAGATAAACGATATCATTCCTGATGGAACTGTTGTGGATTCGGGCGCTTATGTTGCCGATCTCGATCGTTCGGATCTTATGAACCAAATGAAAGATGTTGAAACGGAACTGGAAAAGCTGCAATCGCAATACACTAAAATTCAGCTTGATACTTCAATGGAAATGCGTAATGCAAGGGAAGAGCTGATAAATCTCAGATATAACCTCGAAGAATTGCAGCTCAGATATGATCAAAGCAAATACGAACCGCCGGCGACCATAAGGCAAATACAGATTGACCTTGAAAAAGGACAAAGAGCATACGAACAGGCTCAGAACAATTATCAGCTTAAACTCGATAAAGCACGGGCAAATATGCAGGAGGTTTCAGCTACATTGCAGCAGACTGAACGAAAATATTCACAAATAAACACAATACTTAAGCAATTCAGGATATATGCACCCAAAGCCGGCATGGTAATCCACCGGCGAAACTGGGATGGCAGCAAGCAAGGTATTGGCTCTACTATTCAGACCGGATGGGATAATGTGGTAGCATCACTGCCTAATCTTACTGAGATGATAAGTAAAACCTATGTAAATGAAATTGATATAAGTAAGGTGCGTACGGGGCAGAAAGTTGAGGTCGGAGTTGATGCATTTCCGGACAGAAGCTATACCGGCGAAGTAATTGAAGTAGCAAATATTGGTGAACAGTTGCGCAACAGCAATGCTAAGGTTTTTGAAGTCAGGATCATGATCAATGAAAGTGACACTATTCTCAGACCTGCAATGACAACCAAAAACACTATCATCACCGATGTTATCCCGGATGCAGTGTATATCCCTCTTGAAAGTGTTCATACAATTGATTCAATATCATTTGTTTATTGCACAGGTCGCCAGGTTAAGAAACAGGTGAAACTGGGTCGCAGTAACCAAAATGAAATCGTGGTTCTTGAAGGCTTGAAGGAAGGTGAACAGATTTATCTTGTACCACCTGCCAATGCTGAAAAGTGGAAATTAATCAATTTATAGATTGTAGTGGAACGTCATATTTATAATCTGCAAATTGCACTGGAAGCGGTTTTTGCGAATCGTTTCAGATCCATTCTTACAGCCTTGGGTATTATTTTTGGTGTAGCCGCTGTAATAGCTATGCTTGCTATAGGTGCCGGCGCTCAGCAGGAAATCCTGGAACAAATAAAACTGGTAGGAGTGAATAATATCATCATCCTGCCACGTCCGGTTGAAGAAACTCAAAGAGAACAGGAAGAAAATCAGAGTATGGTTCGTAAATACTCCCCGGGATTAACTCTTCACGATGCTATAAGTATTGAGGAAATCATTCCTTCAGTTGCAAAGGTCAGTGCCGAAGTGGTTTACGATGCGCCGGTAATAAAGGATGGCGTTCGGAGCATGGCAAAATTAAGCGGGGTTACACCCGGATTTTTTGATGTTTTCAATCTGAGAACCGAAAAAGGTATGCTCTTCAATGAAACTCATCTTGAAGAAACTGCACCTGTTGCAATTCTGGGTTCAGAAATCAAGGTCAAATTTTTTCCTCATAAGGACCCTATTGGCGATTATATCAAATGCGGGCATATATGGATGAAAATTATAGGTGTACTTGAGAATCGTTCTGCCGATCCCGAATCAAGTGAAAACCTTGGAATTAGCGATTATAATAATAGTGTTTACATACCATTGCAAACAGCCTTGTTAAGGTTTCGCGATCGTTCGCTTGTTAATTCAGCTTCAGTAAGCGGGAGCTCCACTTCAATTGTGACCAACGGAGGAATGATAACTTATCAAACGAGTGGAACCGGTGGCGAAGGCAACCAGTTGGATCGCATTGTTGTGCAGGTACACGAAAGTTCGCAACTTAACCCCACTACACAGGTGTTAAAGCGAATGATGGAAAGAAGACATCAGGGAGTTGATGATTTTGAGATCAAAGTTCCTGAACTTTTACTGAAGCAGGAGCAGCGCACCAAGGATATTTTCAATATTGTGCTTGGAGCTATTGCAGGTATAAGTCTGCTGGTTGGTGGGATAGGTATAATGAATATAATGCTGGCTTCGGTAATGGAGCGTATCCGTGAAATAGGGATACGTATGGCTACAGGCGCACGTAAAACTGATATAGTCTTTCAGTTTCTTGCCGAAGCCACTATGATAAGTCTGAGCGGAGGAATAATAGGCATTATCCTTGGGATCCTTCTTGCCAAAGGTATTACTGAGTTTACCGGGATCCTCACTATTGTGGCTCCTCTCTCAATCGTTATTTCATTTGGGGTGGCTGCTACTGTGGGTATTATTTTTGGTTATATGCCTGCCAAAAAGGCTTCGGAGCAGGATCCACTGGCATCGCTGAGATATGAGTAACAGACTTTGAAAAAATATAGTTTCCTGGAATTATCACTTTGAATAACAATTAATTACTCTTTTCGACCTTTCATGAATAAATCAGGCTGTTTTTTAATTTTATTGCTCTCCTTATTCTTATTGGAAGATTTTCAGGTAAATGCGCAATCTAACGTGTTCAAACTCACTCTTGAAGACGCAATAGATATTGCTGTAAGGCAATCGCCTGAGGCAATGATGGCACGCCATCGTTACCGCAACAGTTATTGGCAGTTTCGGACTCATAAGGCAGGATTTATGCCTATGCTTAACCTCGATGCTACGATACCTGAACTTAACCGTTCAATTGACCGAATCACACAGCCTGACGGAAGCGAAGCCTTTCGTGAAAGACGGTATCTCAGTTCAAGTATGAACCTTTCGCTTGCCAAGAACATTGGGTTCACAGGCGGTCAGATATTTTTAAATACAAACCTGCAACGTATTGACCTGTTTGCCGATTCCACAATAACCTCATATTTATCCACCCCGCTGAACATCGGATTTCGTCAGCCTTTGTTTGCATATAACCAGTTTCGCTGGAGCCGCAAAACAGAGCCGCTTAGATATAATGAAGCCCAGCGCCGTTATGTGGAAGACCTTGAGGCTACTGCTATCACTACAATTAATTATTTTTTCGATCTGCTGATGGCTCAGATCCAGAACCAGATTCAGAAGCTGAACATGGCAAACAACGATACTCTTTTTCAGATAGCTCAGGGAAGGTTCAATATGGGAACCATTGCCGAAAACGAATTATTGCAAACCGAACTGAATCTGCTGAATTCCCGTGCCAATCTTGAAAATTCGCAATTAGACCTTGAAACCAAGGAGTTCAACCTTAAATCCTATCTTCGTCTTCCGGAGGAAATTAAAATTGAACTTGTACCTCCTTACGAAACTTCAACACTTATTATTGAACCCGAACAGGCTGTTAATCAGGCGCGTAACAACAGAGCCTCAGCCCTTGGCTTTCAGCGCCGCCTCATTGAAGCCGAAAGTGAACTCAGCAAGGCCAGATTGGACAGCCGGTTCAATGCCAATCTTTATGCAGTATATGGCTTGACCCAAAGTGCCGAAAAGCTTAAGAATGCTTATCTGAACCCACAGGATCAGCAGAGGTTAACAATTGGTGTTCAGGTTCCTATACTTGACTGGGGACTTTCAAAAGGGAAAATAAAAATGGCTGAGTCGAGCAGAGAGCTTGTAAAAACATCAGTTGAACAGGAACAGATTGATTTTGACCAGGAAGTAAATCTGAAAGTCAAACAGTTCAACATGCAGCAGAATCAGCTTATGATAGCCGCCCGCAGCGATACCGTTGCACTAAAGCGTTATGAGGTAACAAAACAGCGCTACCTGATAGGTAAGATAGGGATAATAGAATTAAACATGGCACAGACTGAGAAAGATAATGCCGCACTTGGCTATATCTCAGCATTACACAGCTACTGGCGGAATTATTATGAGCTCAGGCGCCTCACTCATTTTGATTTCCTGAGTAACCGGCAACTGGAGTTTGACGAAGAAGAATACGAATAATACCGATAGGAAAATTGATCTATGCAGGCATTATTCTATTTCTACCTCAATCCATTTACTTCTGTCGGGTGGGGCAGGTGATTTTATCTTTTTCACCGGATTAGCTTCCAGCTCTTCCAACAGTACTTCCACCGCCTTCTCAATTCCGGGATCAATACCTGTGGCAAGTTTTTCCGGACGGTCAACTACTTCAATATCAGGATAAACACCAATGCCTTCGATTATCCATTGTTCGTTTTCATCAAAGATACCAAATCTCGGGACTGAGATATATCCGCCATCAACCAGGCGGGCATTTCCTGAAATCCCGATTAATCCACCCCAGGTTCTGGTTCCGATGAGTTTACCCTGACCTGTTTTCTTGAAATAATATGGCAGCGCATCTCCGCCCGATGAAGAATAACCATTTATAAGCATCACTTTAGGTCCGTCGTGGGCTACTGCAGAAGCTTTGCTGGGCCATAATCCGTCACGGTGCCAGTAGTTGAGTGTACGCCTGTCGAGCAGGTCAATCAAACGGTCAGGAATATATCCTCCTCCATTGTAGCGGTCGTCAATAATCAGGGCTTCTTTGTTATGAAGAGCATACATGCCGCGGTAAAGCTCACGGTTGCCTTCTTGTGCAGTATTAGGAACGTGAATGTAGCCAATACGTCCGCCTGAAAGTTTATCAACCATTTCACGCCGCTCAAGCACCCAGTTATAATATTTCAACTCCTGTTCGCTGCTTATGGTGGTAATGGTGGATATTTTAGCACCGTCAGCCTGTGGTTTTGAATTTACCGCAATTTCAACCCTTTGTCCTGCCAGATTTTCAAGGAACATGTATGGATTATCTTTTGTGGTTATCTCTTTTCCGTTGATGCTTATCAGATAATCACCTTCTTTCACATTAACTCCTGCTTCAGTAAGAGGTGAGCGCCGTGCAGGGTTCCAGTTTTCGCCGGCATATATTTTTGTGATCCTGTAACGATTGGCAGTTTCATCAGCTTCAAGCTCTGCTCCCAGTAATCCGTTGTCAACACGTTTTACACGCGGGAAATCGCCCCAATCGCCATAGGCATGTCCGGCATTGGTTTCTGAAATTATCTCATTGATTATATAATCCAGGTCAAAGCGATGTCCTACATAAGGCAGCAGAGCGCTGTAAGTTTGTTTAAGTCCTTCCCAGTCAACGCCATGCATGTTGCTTACATAGAAGTAATCACGGAATATCCTCCAGCCATCACTATAAATCTGATCCCATTCTTTACGGGGATCAATTTTCATGTACATCTTATCCAGATTGAGTTTGCCGGCATCCGCTTTTTGGTTTGGAGCCACTTTTGCAATGCCATAACTCCCGCCTGAGCGGTACATAAACTGTTTGCCATCGGCTGTTGGCTTTGCCCAGAAAATCCCGCTCATAATTTCTTCCGAATTTTTGTCGCTGGCATTATAGCGCATAAGTTTTCCGTCGCTGATATACAATAAACCGCCATCGGCAGGACCGATCAGACGATAACTGCCGGCAGGAAGCGGAAAAGCTTCGATCCTGTTGTTTATACCTTCGAAATCAATTTTCACTTTTGGTTTTTCCTCACTTTTTGCCGGTTCATCTTTTGTTTTTGGCTTCGAACCTTTAGCCGGCTCCTCAGCTTTTTTGTCTTCGTTAACCGGTTCAGTGTCAGTTTTATCTTTAAAAAGTTTCGAACCATCGTTCATCAGTGCTACGGCATAAATTTTAGCTGCTTTGGTATAGAGATAATCAAACTCAAAGCTTGAGAATGTAAGGTTGAAATCGCGGTTTGAAACAAAAAACAGGAATTTGCCACATTTCCCAAACACAGGCTGATAATCGCTGAATTCATCATTGGTAAGCTGTGTAGCTGTTGCCGTTGGAATATTATAAACCCACACGGCTGAAAGTCCGTTTTCCGATTCCTTGTCGTAGGTTATCCATTCGCTGTCAGGCGAAAAGCTGAAAGAACGTATTTCACTGAAAGTAGCGTGGTCCACTTCGGTTTGTTTTCCGCTTTCCACATCAATTAACCAAAGTTTCAGGGTGCGGTCGCTGTAGGCAAGATAGCGGCTGTCGGGCGACCATTCAGGTTCGTATTTCCATGCCGACGAATTGAATGTAAGCTGACGGGGTTTGGCATCACGCTTGTTTTCAAGCAGATAAATCTCGTATTCACCACTTACATCAGAGCAGTACGAAATATATTTCCCGTTAGGCGACCATGAAGGATAAATCTCACGGATACCCTGAGTCTCGGTAAGGTTCTCAATAACGCCGTTTTCGGCAGGAACCGAGAAAATATCACCCCTTGCATCGAACAAGGCACGCTTGCCTGACGGAGAAACCGAGAAACTATGAATATCGTCTTTTACATTTTTAAAATATGAAGCCAGATTAGGATTGTCGAAATTCATGCTTATTCTGATCTTACCGGTCTTTTCGGTTGCAAGGTCCAGAACATACAGATAGCCACCGTTTTCATAAACAATTTTTCCATTTTTCCCCGATGGCCACATAACATCAAATTCCTTGTGAAAGGTCAGTTGCTTTATTTCTTTGGTTTGAGTGTCATAGCGATAAATATTCAGTCTCAGATCGCGGTCAGAGGTAAAATAAATATTTTTTCCAAACCATACAGGCCATTGGTCGCTTCCGGCAAAATCAGTAATTTGTTCTGAAGTGTTTTTTTCCAGATCATATATCCACAGATCGGTAGCACGACCTCCCTTATAGCGTTTCCAGGTGCGGAACTCGCGGTCAACAGGAGTGAAGCATATCTTTTTTGTATCGGGTGACAATGCTGCAAAGCCACCATTTACTATCTGAAGCGGTTTTTCAAGTCCGCCTTCCAGATTTACAAGAAAGTATTTGCCTTGTCTCTCGCCAAAGGTTGTCCGGTTGGCACGTATGAGTATTTGTTTACTATCGGGTGTCCAGTCCAGGACTACATTATCAAAACCACCACGCGGAGGCATCATACCTACTGAATTGTAATAGGTAAGTTGCTTTGCCTGACCACCTTTTGAAGGCATGACCCATATCTGACGGCTTCCGGAATATTCAGCCGAAAAGGCTATCCATTTACCATCGGGCGAGATTTTTGGGAAAAGTTCCAGTCCTTCATGTGAAGTAAGCCGGCGGGCTTCACCGCCATTGGCACTAACAGTCCATATATCACCTGCATATACAAATGCGATCAGGTTTTGGCTGATGTCAGGAAAACGCAGCAGGCGGCCTTCATCCTGCGCTTTGGCATTAATGGTCATACATAATAAAAGTATGACAGCAAAGAGTTTTGAGGTTAGTTTTTTCATTTTTAAATCACTGTTGTCCGATAAAAATTTGAAAAGAGCCAGGCCATGACAGCCCGGCTTCCTTTTCTTAGTAGTTTTGCTTCGTTAAAATCCAACTACAATGAGCAAAACTACATTTTTTTTCGGTCAATCTGTTTTCGGACAGCTTATTTCTTTAATTGATACTAAAATTATATCTGATGCCAGCAAAGCTTGTAATGCCGACCGGTATGTTAAGAAGTTTAAAACAAAAGATCACTTGATAAGCATGGTGTTTTGTTCACTTGCAAAATGCTCTTCATTGAGAGAGGTATCAGGTGCTATGCTAGGATTATCAGGCAAGACCAAACATTTTCAATTGGAGCACATACCCAAAAGGAGTACGCTTAGTGATGCAAATCAACGACGAGATGCTGAAGTTTTCGGAATTATATACAACAAGCTCTTTAGAAAATATGGGTATATTTTCTCGGACAGCCGGATTAAAGATGTCATTAACAAGCAAATAGAGATTTTCGATAGCACCACTATTAGTTTGTTTAAAGATATTTTAAAATGTGTTGGTAGAAAACCAAAAGATGGAAAGCACAAAGGAGGCATCAAAGTTCATACTGTTATTAATGTTGATGAGGTGGTTCCAAAGTTAGTCTGGTTTACCAATTCAGCAACAAATGACCACGTCTTGTTGAATAAGCTAAAAATGAATCCAAACACTATTTATGTGTTTGACAAGGGTTACAATGATTACAAGGCTTTCAAAAAGTTCAGTGATAATAAAACCGGATTTGTTACCCGAATTAAAGACAATGCAGTATATGAGTCTGTCTATGAGAATGAAATTGATGAGCATATTCATTCAGGCGTTCTTCAGGATGAAATCATCGAACTTACTGTAAAAGAAGAGATAACAACAAGTAAGTTAAAACTCAGGAAAATAAGGTTTTACGATAGAGCCTTAAAACGTGAGTTCGAGTTTCTAAGCAATTTGTTTGAGATGCGACCTGATTTATTGTCAGCTATATATAAGTTACGCTGGCAAATTGAGATTCTTTTTAAGCAGATTAAGCAAAATTTTCCGTTGAAATATTTTCTGGGAGACAATGAAAACGCCATCAAGATTCAAATATATTGTACTTTGATTGCTAATTTGCTCATGACGGTAATACAAAAAAGTTTGAAAAGGAGTTGGGCATTTTCAAATCTGGTGAGTTTTTGCAAAATTCATTTGTTTAATTATATTCATCTACTAAATTTTCTCGAAAATCCAGATAGAGACTGGCAAAAGACAATTGAATTAGCGAGACAGCCTACTCTTTTTGATG
>JBASHR010000068.1:0-68122 GCA_049654165.1 Bacteroidales bacterium | reverse complement strand
GATCAGCCTGTTATCCCCGGAGTACCTTTTATCCTTTGAGCGATGGCCCTTCCATGCGGAACCACCGGATCACTATGTCCTAGTTTCCTACCTGATCGACTTGTTGGTCTCACAGTCAAGCACCCTTATGCCATTGCACTCTACGCACGGTTACCAAGCGTGCTGAGGGTACCTTTGAAAGCCTCCGTTACTCTTTTGGAGGCGACCACCCCAGTCAAACTACCCACCAAACACTGTCTCCCTTATTTATGGGATTAGGCTTCAAATAAACAAAGGGTGGTATTTCAAGGGTGACTCCACGACACCTAGCGGCGCCGCTTCACAGTCTCCCACCTATCCTACACATCATTTAGTCAAAGTCAATGTTAAGTTATAGTGAAGGTTCACGGGGTCTTTCCGTCCCGTTGCGGGTACGCGGCATCTTCACCGCGACTACAATTTCACCGAGCTCATGGCTGAGACAGTACCCAGATCGTTGCACCATTCGTGCAGGTCGGAACTTACCCGACAAGGAATTTCGCTACCTTAGGACCGTTATAGTTACGGCCGCCGTTTACTGGGGCTTCAATTCAAAGCTTCTCCCGACAAGTCGGAATAACCTCTCCTCTTAACCTTCCAGCACCGGGCAGGTGTCAGGCCTTATACTTCATCTTTCGATTTTGCAAAGCCATGTGTTTTTGATAAACAGTCGCCTGGGCCACTTCTCTGCGCCCCGCCCATGCGGGGGTCCTTTCTCCCGAAGTTACAGGACTATTTTGCCTAGTTCCTTAGCCATGATTCACTCGAGCACCTTTGGATACTCTCCTCGACTACCTGTGTCGGTTTACGGTACGGGTGGCAAATACCTGAAGCTTAGAGGTTTTTCTTGGAAGTTTGTTTCAGACCATATCCGCTTGTCCGAAGACTCACGGTACTATCGGGTTTCAGCATCTCAAACGGATTTTCCTATATGAGATATACCTACACCCTTCAACGTACTATTCCGTCAGTACGCAGGCCATACACTCCTTCGTCACCCCATCGCAGTACTTGCCAGTACTGGAATATTAACCAGTTGTCCATCGACTACCCCTTTCGGGTTGATCTTAGGTCCCGACTAACCCTGATCCGATTAACGTTGATCAGGAAACCTTAGTCTTTCGGTGGGCAGGTTTCTCGCCTGCCTTATCGTTACTTATGCCTACATTTTCGTTTCCAGACGTTCCAGCATGCCTTACGACACACCTTCAATACAGACTGGAATGCTCCCCTACCTCCCAAAGCTTAACGCTTTGGAACCATAGCTTCGGTAATATGCTTTATGCCCGATTATTATCCACGCCCGATCGCTCGACTAGTGAGCTGTTACGCACTCTTTAAATGAATGGCTGCTTCCAAGCCAACATCCTAGCTGTCAAAGCAATCAGACTTCGTTTGATCAACTTAGCATATATTTGGGGACCTTAGCTGATGGTCTGGGTTCTTTCCCTCTCGGCGCTGGACCTTAGCACCCAACGCCTCACTCCCGAGGAACATGTCATAGCATTCGGAGTTTGTCAGGATTTGGTAGGCGGTGAAGCCCCCTAGTCCAATCAGTAGCTCTACCTCTATGACACTTATACTCGAGGCTGTTCCAAAAAACATTTCGGGGAGTACGAGCTATCTCTCAGTTTGATTAGCCTTTCACCCCTACCCACAACTCATCTAAAAACTTTTCAACGTTTACTAGTTCGGTCCTCCATTCCGTGTTACCGGAACTTCAACCTGGTCATGGGTAGATCACAAAGTTTCGCGTCTACCCCCTCTAACTAAATCGCCCTATTCAGACTTGCTTTCGCTTCGGCTTCATGCGTTAACACACTTAACCTTGCTAGAGAGGAGTAACTCGTAGGCTCATTATGCAAAAGGCACGCCGTCATCCCGTAAAAACGGGACTCCGACCGCTTGTAGGCGCACGGTTTCAGGTACTATTTCACTCTCCTGTTAGGAGTTCTTTTCACCTTTCCCTCACGGTACTAGTCCACTATCGGTCTCTCAGTAGTATTTAGCCTTACCAGATGGTGCTGGCAGATTCCCACAGGATTTCTCCGGTCCCGTGGTACTCAGGATACTGCTTGGTAGTAATTCTATTTCGCTTACAGGACTATCACCTTCTATGGTTCAGCTTTCCAGAAATATTCTGCTATAAAATTACAGTCCGTATTACAGTCCTACAACCCCGGTTTTGCCGTAACAAAACCGGTTTGGGCTGTTCCCCGTTCGCTCGCCACTACTTAGGGAATCACTATTGTTTTCTTTTCCTCTGCTTACTAAGATGTTTCAGTTCGGCAGGTTAGCTTCCGCTTTCGGCGGATTTCCGGCCTTCAACCGGAAAGGTTTCCCCATTCGGAAATCTGCGGATCGAAGGTTATTTGCACCTACCCGCAGCTTATCGCAGCTTGTCACGTCCTTCATCGCCTCTGAGAGCCAAGGCATTCGCCGTACGCCCTTATATACTTTCTTAATATTGTATTTAATCTTTATTATCTTGGGATAATTACAGATTGGCTCGTTGTATTTTCTTTCAATATGTCAAAGAACTTTCTGATTTTAAAAATTGAGATTAAGATTTATTAACCATCAATTGCAAATCATTTTGTGGAGAATAAGGGATTCGAACCCTTGACCCCTAGCTTGCAAAGCTAGTGCTCTAGCCAGCTGAGCTAATTCCCCATTTGAGCGATGATGTAGTCCCGAGCAGATTTGAACTGCTGACCCCTACATTATCAGTGTAGTGCTCTAACCAACTGAGCTACGGGACTATTATTCATATCCTTTTGCTCTTGCTTTACAAAGAGCATACACATACTCATTTGGGATTATTATCAACACAAGAATTTGAAGTGTTGCAGCAAATATCATCCTGAAGATTCAGGATAAGAGTAAAAACCACTCTAGAAAGGAGGTATTCCAGCCGCACCTTCCGGTACGGCTACCTTGTTACGACTTAGCCCCAGTCACTGATTTTACCCTAGGCCGCTCCTTTCGGTCACGGACTTCAGGTACCCCCAGCTTCCATGGCTTGACGGGCGGTGTGTACAAGGCCCGGGAACGTATTCACCGTATCGTTGCTGATATACGATTACTAGCGAATCCAACTTCACGAAGTCGAGTTGCAGACTTCGATCCGAACTGAGACCGGCTTTGGAGATTTGCTCCCTGTCACCAGGTGGCTGCCCTCTGTACCGGCCATTGTAGCACGTGTGTAGCCCTGGACATAAGGGCCGTGCTGATTTGACGTCATCCCCGCCTTCCTCACTACTTGCGTAGGCAGTTTTCTTAGAGTCCCCAGCATTACCTGATGGCAACTAAGAATAGGGGTTGCGCTCGTTATGGGACTTAACCCGACACCTCACGGCACGAGCTGACGACAACCATGCAGCACCTCGCAGATCGCTCCGAAGAGAATTCCGGTTTCCCGAAACGTCGTTCTGCGTTCTAGCCCAGGTAAGGTTCCTCGCGTATCATCGAATTAAACCACATGCTCCTCCGCTTGTGCGGGCCCCCGTCAATTCCTTTGAGTTTCAACCTTGCGATCGTACTCCCCAGGTGGATCACTTAATGCTTTCGCTTAGTCGCTGACGATATAGTTGCCAACAACGAGTGATCATCGTTTAGGGCGTGGACTACCAGGGTATCTAATCCTGTTTGATCCCCACGCTTTCGTGCATGAGCGTCAGTTTCAGTTTAGTAAGCTGCCTTCGCTATCGGTGTTCTGTAGCATATCTAAGCATTTCACCGCTACATGCTACATTCCGCCTACTTCAACTGGACTCAAGAACGATAGTATCAATGGCAGTTTCCTGGTTAAGCCAGGAGATTTCACCACTGACTTGTCGTTCCGCCTGCGCACCCTTTAAACCCAGTAAATCCGGATAACGCTTGCATCCTCCGTATTACCGCGGCTGCTGGCACGGAGTTAGCCGATGCTTATTCTTACGGTACCATCAGCCTCTGACACGTCAGAGGGTTTTTTCCCGTATAAAAGCAGTTTACAACCCGTAGGGCTGTCTTCCTGCACGCGGCATGGCTGGGTCAGGCTTGCGCCCATTGCCCAATATTCCTTACTGCTGCCTCCCGTAGGAGTCTGGTCCGTGTCTCAGTACCAGTGTGGGGGATCATCCTCTCAGACCCCCTAGACATCGTAGCCTTGGTGAGCCATTACCTCACCAACTAGCTAATGTCGCGCATGCCCATCTAAAACCATCGGAATTTTGATCTTAAAACCATGCGATTCAAAGATATTATGGAATATTAGCCACGATTTCTCGAGGTTATGTCCCGGTTAAAGGTAGGTTGCATACGTGTTACGCACCCGTGCGCCACTCGCCGGCATCCATTGCTGGACCCGCTGCCGTTCGACTTGCATGTATTAAGCCTGCCGCTAGCGTTCATCCTGAGCCAGGATCAAACTCTTCATTGTAAAAATTTGATCTTAATATCTCAGGTTTTACTCTTCAATTTAATATTAATATTAAAAGGATATTTGCTGCTAAAGTATCACTTCAAACTTTCAAAGAACTTTTTTGTATGCCTTTTCAAAAAACGAAAAGGGCTGCAAAATTAATAATTTTTTTAATATACCAAACTAAATAGTGTTTTTTTTCGTCCCTTCAACTCAAAAATATCTCTCTCCTAAATTTGGGGCTGCAAAGATAGTACATTTAACATTACTACCAAGCATTTTTTTAAAAAAAATTTACTTTTTTTAGTACTTCCACTAAATCAGGTAATTAGCTTTTCAATGAACTCTGTTTTTCAAAAGCGGGTGCAAAGGTACAACTATTTTTATTCCCACAAGTATTTTTTGAAAATATTTTTCACATTTTTTTTAATTCATTCAATATCAACACTATCAAATTCATTATTTTTTTATTATTTTCAAAAACTTTTACAATTGTTGTATTAATTCCGGCAATTGTCGTAATGCAGCAAGCTCTCTCCACTTGCGCCGGGCTTCAATTGCAGGTACTCCAAAATACACCCTGTTACCTTCAAGAGTCTTATCAACTGCTGATGTTGCCAGTACTACGGCTCCTTTTTTAATAATAATGTCTTTCTGAACTGCTACCTGCCCCCACAACACAACATCATCTTCAATTTTGCTAACACCTGCGATTACAACAGCTGAAGCAAACAGACAATTCTTCCCTATTTGAGTATCATGACCAATCTGTATATGATTATCGAGTTTAGTTCCATTACCTACAATAGTGTCGCCCGATACTCCTTTATCTATAGTACAGCATGCGCCTATTTCAACATTATCTTCAATAATGACTCTGCCACAGGACTCCATCTTTGAATATCCGGAAGCTTTCCGCTGAAAATAAAATGCATCAGCGCCTATAACAGTATTTGAATGTATAATCACATTATCGCCAATAATACTGTGATCATAAATACTTACATTAGCATGAATCAGGCAATTTTTACCAATGACCACATTATTACCAATAAATGCACCCGGCTGGATTATGGTTCCCTCACCAATGAGGGCCTCAGAACTAATCATTTTATTTGCAGGAACAAATGGTCTGTATTTTTTCACGATTTTTACGTAATCAGTAAATGGATCATCTGAAAAAATCAGAGCTTTACCTTCAGGTTTTTCCACCTTAGTATTAATGATGATAGTATCGGCTTCTGACCCCAGAGCCTTTTTGTAATATTTAGGGTGATCAACAAACGTAATATCACCTGGCTGTACCATATGAATTTCGTTGATACCGCTTATAATGTGATCGGGATCACCATGGTAGTTTGCGGATAAAAATTCAGCAAGCTCCTTAAGAGTAGTTGGAGAAATGAATTGCATATTACTTCAGGATGAAGGATAGAATGTCAGGTTTATCAGCCCTTCACACGTTCAGAATAAGTATTTGTACGGGTATCTACCTTAATACGCTCGCCGGCATCAATGAATAGAGGCACATTGACTATTGCACCCGTTTCAAGTGTAGCAGGCTTCATGGCATTGGTAGCGGTATCGCCTCTGACACCTGGTTCGGTATAAACTATTTCAAGCTCTACGAAAGGTGGCAAATCGCAAGTAAGTGGTGTTTCAGTATCGGCATGAAAAGATATCTCAACTTCCTGTCCTTCTTTAAGCAGACCAGGTGCGCTGATCATTTCTTCATTAATGAATATTTGTTCAAAGGTTTCATTATGCATGAAATGATAACCTGACTCATCCTTGTATAAAAACTGATACTGGCGTCTTTCAACTCTTGCCACGTCAATCTTAACACCGGCATTAAAGGTATTGGGAACCACTTTTCCGGTTTTAAGGTTCTTAAGTTTTGTTCTGACAAAAGCTGCGCCTTTACCTGGTTTTACATGCTGAAACTCAACTATCGAATACAATTCACCGTTAAACTCGATACATAGACCATTTCTAAAATCTGCTGTTGTAGCCATAAAGAATATGAGATTTAATTTTTTCTAAAAAGTGTGCAAAATTACTAAATTTCGCCGGATTAAAACAGCTTGGTTTACTTATAATGTTCTATTTCAATCATCTTATCAACCGGAGTGTACTCATTTTCCTGATGGTTTGAACAAATAACCGTTAATCTTTCAGCCGAATAACTGGCCAATAAGTCACGATACCATTTTATTCCATGTGCATCAAGATTTGAACATGGTTCATCAAGAAGAAGTACCGGAGTATGGGTAAAAAAAGCAAGTGCCAACTTCAGGCGTTGCTTCATACCCGATGAATACTGCTTTACCGGCTTACCCTGGATATCAGAAATCTGAAGCAGAGACTCAATTTCATCAAGATCAATACCGGGAATTAATGTCTTCAAACCAAAATGGAACTTTAAAAGTTCACTAATATTGAAATCCTCAATAAGTTCCAGATAAGGAGCTGCAATTGAGATATATTTATAATGTATATCAACCGGAATATCTTTATCAGAACCTTTAAAAATCACTTTTCCATTTGAGGGTACGCGAAATCCCGCAATAATCTGGAGGAGCGTTGATTTACCTGAACCGTTCCTGCCCAGAATTACATAACGTTTACCTTGTTCGAACTCATAATTCAGCCCATCAAATATCCATTGTTTATTAAAGCGCTTTCCGAGGTTTTCAAGGATAATTTGCATAAAATGACCGATTTACAGAAACAAGGCTAAATCATTAAAAAAGCCGGATTATTCTTTTCTGCACCTTTAAGTTACAGACTTGTTAAGCTTCTGACTCCGTTTCCTGATACTTATTGAGTCCTTTCATAATACCTCTTTGTGAACCGGCAATAAAATTCAGGATCTCATCACGCTCGGGAGTTACAGGGAAGTTGGCTTCAATCTGGCGTAGTGCCTGGGTTACATTATTATTCTCAAGATATAACTGTCGGTAAATGTTCTGGATTTCGTTAATCTTTTCATTACTGAATCCTCTTCTTCGCAATCCTATTGAATTGATGCCAGCATAAGACAGTGGTTCACGAGCTGCTTTTGTGAACGGCGGAACATCTTTGCGCACAAGTGATCCACCTGCTATCATTACATGTGAACCTATATGAACAAACTGATGTACGGCAGTAAGCCCCCCAAGAATTGCCCAGTCGTCAATTACAATATGTCCTGCAAGATTGACCACATTAGCCAGAATGCAGTTCTTTCCTATTATGCAATCGTGTGCAATATGAACATAAGCCATTAATAGTGTGTTATCACCCACAACTGTTTCCCAGTTAGCTTTGGTGGCACGGTTCACAGTAACAAATTCGCGGATTGTAACATTGTCGCCAATTTTAACGATTGTATCTTCACCATCAAATTTCAAATCCTGAGGAATTGCAGAGATAACAGCTCCTGGAAAAATACGGCAGTTCCTGCCAATACGTGCTCCTTCCATTATGGTTACATTTGAACCTATCCAGGTACCTTCGCCAATTTCAACATTCTTTTGGATATTAGCAAAAGGCTCAATTACAACATTTTCAGCAATTTTTGCTTCCGGGTGAACATATGCCAGTGGTTGAATCATCACTATATATAATAATGTATGGTATTAATAATCGGTTTTCTTGACAATTTGTGCCATCAGATTAGCTTCGGTAACAATTTTTCTTCCTACCCAGGCTGTTCCTTTCATATTACAAATTCCGCGCCGGAAAGGTGACAAAAGTTCGAGTTTAAATATTAAAGTATCACCTGGTACTACTTTCTGGCGAAATCTAACATCTTCAATCTTTAAAAAATAAGTATTGTAATTTTCAGGATCGGGAACGCTGTTTAATACAAAAACACCTCCGGTCTGGGCAAGAGCCTCAACCTGTAATACTCCCGGCATAAGAGGTTCATCAGGGAAATGACCTACAAAGAACGGTTCGTTCATTGTAACGTTTTTCATGCCAATTATATAATCTTCACCGATCTCAAGGATTTTATCAACCAGAAGGAACGGCGGACGATGCGGTAATATCCTCTTTATCTGATTAATATCAAATAGTGGCGGTTTGCCGGGGTCATAACATGGTGCAAGAGGTTGTTTGGACACCTCTCTGATATGTTTTCTTATCAGCTTGGCAAACTGAACATTCGAAGTATGTCCAGGTCGGGTAGCAATAACATGAGCTTTTAATGGCACACCTATCAATGCAAGATCGCCGACAACGTCGAGCAACTTATGACGTGCCGGTTCGTTTGGGAAATATAGTTCCAGATTATTGAGAATACCTTGTTTAAGTACTTCAATTCTCGGCTTATTAAAAAACTTTGCCAAACGATCAAGTTCATCCTGACCAATCAAACGGTTTACAAATACTATAGCATTGTTGAGGTCTCCGCCTTTTATAAGGTTATTATGGATCAGATATTCCAGTTCGTGAAGAAATACAAAAGTGCGGCAAGGTGCTATTTCCGATTTAAAATCACTTATTTTATTAAGAATGGCATTTTGTGTTCCAAGTACATTTTCATCATAGTCAATCATTACTGATACCCTGTATTCATTACTCGGAATTGCCAATAATTCAATCTTAGAATCCGGATTTGTATAAGCTATGTTTGAATCGAGCTCGTACCAAATTTTTTCTTCTTTTTGTTCTATAATCCCAACCTTTTCAATTGCTTCAACATATTGTCCGGCACTTCCGTCGAGTATTGGTGTCTCAATACCATCCAGTTCAATAATAAGATTATCAATTCCCATGCCCACACATGCTGCGAGGACATGTTCAACCGTGTTTATGCGAACCCCGTTTTGTTCGAGGCTGGTGCCACGATTGGTGTCAACAACATTTTCAACACTTGCATTAACAACCGGATGACCTTCAAGATCAATACGTTGAAACTTTAAACCATGATTTTCGGGTGCTGGTTTAAAAGTAAGTGTTACTGTTTTACCCGTATGTAATCCGGCACCTGATACAGATACCGGTTGCTTTATAGTTTTCTGTTTCTCTTTCATAGTCGGCAAAGGTATAAAAATTTAAATGTACAACATGAAGTCAAAAAGTTTGAATTTATGTTATAGCAAATCTGAGACTATAAAGAAAGCACATTATCTTACGTACAAAATACTGATTAGCAGCACTTTTACTAAAGATAAAAGCATTGTTAAAATCTAAGTTTAAGGATTTGCAGATTAAAAAAACAAGAAGGTATTTAGGATTATTCAAAAATTTTCTTTTTCAACTTTTGAATATCATCAGCAAGCTGGCTCAGATTTTTAAAATATACTGCTGATTTTTTAAACACTGAAGCGTCAATTGCAGGCGTACCTATTACAATATGTCCGGGTTTTCGTATGCTTGATGAAATTCCTGATTGAGCGCCTATTTTAACATTATCGGCAATAGTAATATGCCCTACTATACCCACCTGCCCACCAAGCATACAGTTTTTACCAATTCTGGTGCTTCCTGAAATTCCGGTTTGTGCTGCAATTACAGTATTTTCTCCAATTTCCACATTATGGGCTATCTGAATAAGATTATCGAGTTTTACGCCTCTGCGAATAATGGTGGAGCCCAATGTAGCCCGGTCAATTGTAGTGTTCGAACCAATTTCAACATTGTCTTCAATTATTACATTCCCGATCTGTGCAACTTTCCTGTAGTTACTATCCTCCTGAGGTGCAAAACCAAATCCATCTCCTCCAATTACAACTCCCGCATGAATAATACAATTTTTACCAATAACTGAATCATTAAGGATTTTTACCCCGGGATATATAATAGTATCATCTCCTATTTTTACGTTGGGTCCAATAAAGACCTGTGGGAATATTTTCACATTATGCCCTATGACAGCATTATCGCTTATTACAGCAAAATCGCCTATATAAACTTCATTTCCGACAATACTTGATTCTGAAACAGCAGCATTGGCTGACACTCCTTTTTTATTAAATTTTGCCTTATCATATATTTCCAGAAGCCTTGCAAATGCATCATAAACATTGTCAACCCTGATAAGGGTGCTAGTAATTTTTTGCTCAGGTACAAAGCTTTTAGAAACAATAACAATACTTGCCTGTGTAGTGTATATATAAGGAGTATATAAAAGGTTTGCCAGAAACGTGAGTGAACCGGGTTCACCTGATTCAATTTTTGATAATTTATGTATGCTCACATCTGGATCACCCTCAACTGTGCCATTCAGGAATTTGGCAATCTGATCTGCTGTATAAGTCATAAAATCAAGCTACTTAATGAAAATGAATATTTTCGGTTATGGTAATTTTTTGGTTTCAAATAACGAGCGCAAGGTAGGAATTATTCTTAAATAAAGATTGTTTTCTTTAAAATAACCAAACTATTATTGTGTAAACACATGGCAATCAATCACAAAACCTAACTTCGAACCAATAATACCGATTGGAAAAATATAATTAAACGCCCAGGGATGCTTATTTTTGCACATTATTACAATTTTTCATGAACCATGATGAAGCTTAAACACCGAATACAGGCATTTGTAGCTTTGGGTGATGCAATCAGAGCATACCTGCAGGATCATAATTTACAAAATAAAAAGCCTGACTTCAGTTATTATCATGAACTGATACACCAATCAATTAAAAAATCAACAGAGAATAATCAATGGTTTATACGGCAACATATTTTATATGCTTTACAGGCTATAAGCGATATGCTTACTTTTCAAAATCTTGATTCCTGGCTGGAGCATTACGATTTAAACAGCAATCATGATAAAAAGCCATTAGAGATTGGTGTTATCAATGCCGGAAATATTCCTGCTGTTGGGTTTCATGATTTTTTAACAGTACTCATCACCGGAAACAAGTATGCCGGTAAGCTTTCGTCAGATGATCCTTATCTGTTACCATGTTTTGCTGAAATATTAATAAATATTGATAAGAAGTTTGCTGACCTTATTACTTTTCATCCCGAAATTCCTCCTAATGCTGATGCTGTAATAGCAACAGGCAGCAATAATACAGCAAGATATTTTGATTTCTTTTATGGTTCGAAACCACATATTTTCAGGCAAAACCGTAATGGAATTGCAATTTTATCAGGTAAAGAAACTGAATTACAATTAATTGATCTGACCAGAGATATTTTCATGCATTTTGGACTGGGCTGCAGAAATGTTTCAAAACTATACATTCCTGTTGGCTATGATTTTAAAAATTTGCTTAAAGCCTTTAAAACTGCGGATTACGTTTTAAACCACAAACCATTTATGAATAATTATCGCTATCAGAAGGCTTTAAACTCTATGCAGGAAAATACAGTTATTGATAATGGTTTTATACTTTTAATCAATTCCTCGCTAATTTCTTCACAGCCTGCTACTCTGCATTATGAATTTTATGATGAAAACAAAAACCTTAATTCCCTGATAAGTAATCATAAACATGAAATTCAATGCATAACAGGCTTGCCTTTTTTGCCTTATAAAACTATTGATTTTGGCAAAACCCAGGAGCCGGCATTAAGCGATTATGCTGATGGTATTGACACAATAGAGTTTTTAAACGATTTAAGATTCAAACAATAGGGTTCTCAATCATTTCAATTATCCGTTCAATGCTTTTTTCGACATTGTCAAAGTCTATCTTAAAAATCTCATCAGCTTCACGAGAGTCGAATATATAATACTCCTGAATTACTTTTGGAACAATAACAAAATCACAAACTTATAGAGACATTCTACTTTATTCAGAAAAAATAAAGTATTAAAAACCAATTTGAGACAGGCTCAGTGTAATCAACAAGAGTAAAAGCCAAAACTTGAATTCCGCCTTAAGTAATGCAATAAAAATTTAATTCTTAATTTTTTAATCTGATTTGCGGTTTTCTCAGTTTTTTTTATTATCTTAGCAACCCAAATTTCAACTTATCTCACGCAGTATTAGAATAGCGGGATTGGCAGTATTTATGCATAGAGTGAGTATTCTGTTAAAACAATCTGTTGGTAACAAAGCTTTCTGATACGACGATCTTTGATTAGATTTATTGAACTTTAACGCTAATTTGATTATTAACCACCAAAAAATAAATACAATGAAAAAGATTACCCAAATCCCAAAAACACTTTTGCTTACCCTGTTATTGATCCCTTTTGCGGGTAAAGCTCAGCTTCCTGAATCTAACATCCTGAGAATTCATGATGCTGTTGGGTTGCCACAGTCATCTGTGGTTATTGATGTTGAAATGGAAAATAATGATCCTATAACTGCTTTTCAGATTGATATTCCGTTACCATCCGGTTTTTCATATATTGCCGGTTCAGCCGTACTTAATCCTTTACGACATGTTAATCATGTTGTTTATGGCCATACATTACCCGGCACTAACATATTCAGGACTGTTGCTTTTGATTATTTTAATACACAATTTTTAGGGAATACCGGTGTAATAATGTCGTTTAAGCTGAATACACCATCTCAGACCGGTAATTATATGTTAGAACCTGAAAATTGTATTATGGGAAACTGCATTTGGCATGACTGTATTCATGGTTTGGTTTCAATTATTGAATCCATGTCTCTTACAAGCGGGGATTCAAATTGTAATGGAAGTGTTAATGTTATGGATGTAATAACAACAGTTAAATATATGCTTGGCGACAACCCACAGCCTTTCTGTTTTGAAAATGCCGATGTTGATGGTGATGGAATTGTGAATATATTAGATGTGGTGAGTACCACTGATATTATTTTGAATTGAAGCTATTTTATTAACAACATTTTAAAGAAAACAAACTAAGATCTTTTTACAATGAAAAAAATTACCCAAATCCCAAAATTACTTTTGCTTACCCTGTTATTGATCCCTTTTACGGGTAAAGCTCAGCTTCCTGAACTTAACATCTTCAAAATTCATGATGCTGTTGGGTTGCCACAGTCAACTGTGGTTATTGATGTTGAAATGGAAAATAATGACCCTATAACAGCTTTTCAGTTTGATATTCCGTTACCATCCGGTTTTTCATATATTGCCCGGTTCAGCCGTACTTAATCCTTTACGACATGTTAATCATATTGTTCAAGGCAATACATTACCCGGCACTAACATATTCAGAACTGTTGCTTTTGATTATTTTAGTACACAATTTTTAGGGAATACCGGTATAATAATGTCGTTTATGCTTAATACACCATCTCAGGCCGGTAATTATATGTTAGAACCTGAAAATTGTATTATGGGAAACTGGCATAGTTACAACATTTGTCATGACTGTATTGATGGTTTGGTTTCAATTATTGAATCTATGCCCCTGACAAGCGGGGATTCAAATTGTAATGGAAGTGTTAATGTTATGGATGTAATAACAACAGTTAAGTATATGCTTGGCGACAATCCACAGCCTTTCTGTTTTGAAAACGCCGATGTTGATGGTGATGGAATTGTAAATATATTAGATGTGGTGAGTACAACTGATATTATTTTGAATTGAAGCTATTGCTAATGGTATTGGCACAATAAAGTTTATAAACGGACTAAGATTCACTCAATAGGTTTCTCGATCATTTCAATTATTTGCCCAATAATTTTTTCGGTATAGTCAAAGCCTATCTTAAAAATCTCATCAGCTTTACGAAAGTCGAATGTATAATACTCCTGAATTCCTTTCGGAACAATAACAAAATCACACGCTTTTAGATTTTCTTTAACATTACATTCCACACCAAGTCTCAGACAGCGTTCAGCAATTTCCTTAATTCCGTTAATATGATCTGTGGGCTCGCATTGGTTAACATCAACTCCTATCAGTCGTTTACATTTATTTCTTATGGCGGTTGAAGGCAGATTATCAAGCAAACCACCGTCAACATAGGTTTGATTATTAATTATACGTGGTTTAAAAACTATAGGTATTGAAGCTGAAGCAATTATATATTCAAATAATGGTCCTTTGCTGATTATCTCACTAAGTCCGGTATTCAGATTACTAACCGATACAAACAAAGGTTTTTTCAAAGCGCTGAAATCATTTTTGTTAATATGAGCTGCAAGAAGCTCCTCCATATACTCAAGATCAAGAAATCCATCGCCCGGCAGACTCCAGCTAAGAAATCTGGAGAGTTTCTCTTTTTTGATTTCTTCAAGAATAAATCTGGCTTCGTAACCTGCTGCATATAAACAACCTATAATCGCCCCCATGCTTGCACCTGAGATTATACCGGGTTCAAGATGATGGTTTTTCAAGCTTTCAAGCACACCTAGATGTGCAATTCCCCGGGCACCTCCCCCACTAAGTGAAATGCCCAATTCGTATTTAGGGTTCGAAGTATCCATTTTCTTAACTTTTTATTATCGAAACAAATAAGTTATTCAGGATAATTTGAGTATTGACAAGAAATGAAGAGATGCTAACAGTATGAATATCAATGATTATCGGTTCAACAATTAAATCATTTAAGCATAAATTTTCCCGAACTTAATCTTTCATTAGCTAAAGAACATTCATTTGCCTTTGCACATTTCTATCAATCAAAGCTTTCAGAATTCCGGCAGGATTCTCAAACCTGTTAGCAAGCATCATGGCAGCAATTATATACGGCTTATAACCAGCTTCTTTATATGTAAAAATACGATATTTATCAAAAACACCGGCGCTTACTTCACCGTGTTCGCATGATACACCAGATATATCAGCAGGCAGACAATGCATATACAAAGCATTTCCATTATGCGTAAGCTTCATCATTTCTTCATCACAGCACCAGTCCATATACTTTGCATTATTTGCAAGGCAATATTTTTCGAGTTCAATCAGTCCGGGTTTGTCAGCAACTTTGAGCAATTCTGTGCGCTGTTGCATAACATGATACGGTGCCCAGCTTTTGGGATAAACAATATGAGCATCTTTAAATGCCTCTTTCATTGAATGGCTCACCTTAAAGCTTCCACCATGCTTATTTGCGAAATCAGAAGCCTGAGCCATTATTTCAGGGATCAACCCATAACCTTCGGGATATGCTAGTTCTACATTCGTACCAAAGCGTGTCATCAAGGCAATAATACCCTGTGGAACCGAAAGAGGTTTTCCATAACTTGGTGAATAAGCCCAGCTCATTACCAATTTTTTACCTTTAAGATTTTCAAGAGAACCAAAATGATTTTTAAGAAACAGCAGGTCAGCCATGCTTTGGGTAGGATGATCCATATCGCACTGTAGATTTACGATTCCGGGGCGAACCGGCAAAACACCATTTTCATAACCATCATCCAGCGAAGCTGCTACTTCCCGCATGTACTTGTTTCCTTCACCCAGATAAATATCATCGCGTATTCCAATAAAATCACTCAAAAATGAGATCATCTGCGCTGTTTCTCTTACTGTTTCGCCATGAGCAATTTGTGATTTTTCTTCATCCATGTCCTGTATTGCCAGCCCTAACAAATTTGATGCTGACGCAAACGAGAAACGGGTACGGGTTGAGTTATCACGAAAAATAGAAACAGCAAGGCCGGAATCAAAAACCCTTGGCGAAATATTTTCCTTACGCATATTTTTAAGCAAATCAGCCAGCCCGAGGATCAGGATAAGATCCGATTCAGTCTTTTCCCAGGTTAAAAGGAAATCTTTGCCAAACATGCCATTTTTCATGACTTCAATCTTCTGCAATTGTGATTTTATGTTCTTTATACTGATATCCATATTTTTTTGATTAATGAAATGAATTATGATTTTTACATTTTAAACATCTGATTTCAAGGTGAATAGCACAGGTATGCTAACATACTTTACCTTTTTAATCCATACAATTTTTCTGAACCTAACCTTGAATACAAATTAAATACAATATGCAAATGCTGCATAGAATGCTGATGCTGCAATAAGGTCGGTAACAGGTACTTTTTCATTGGGGGCATGAGCCAGAACTTCATTACCTGGTCCAAAGCCTATAACAGGTATTCCATAAAGACCGTTTATGGTAACTCCATTAGTTGAAAAAGTCCATTTATCAACACGAGGATCTGAATCAAACAGTTTTTTATATGCGTTCACTCCAGCAACAACAATTTCATGATCCTGCGGGATTTTCCATGTAGGATAATATTTCTCCATCCCGTATTTCAAACCAGTATAGGCTGTTTCTTCATAATAAAGGATTTCGGCTTTGGCATTTATACCGGCAATTATTTCCTCAATCTCCTTCATGGCCGATTCCTTTGTTTCTCCCCAGGTAAGCCGTCTGTCGAGATGAATACGCGCATAATCTGACACTGCACAAAGTGAAGGGCTTCCCGAAATTATCTCAGAAATGGTTATACTACCCTTTCCAAGGAAGTCATCATACTTAAGCCTTTCATTCAATTTTTCAATTTCGAGTGCTGTTCCTGAAGCCATATAAATAGCATTTTTTCCTCTTTCCGGAGCTGACCCATGTGAAGAGATCCCGTAAAAATGCACATGAATCTCCATTCTGCCACGATGCCCACGATAAATACCAAGATTTGTAGGTTCAGTAATAATAACATAATCAGGTTTTATACCATCCTCTTCTACAATATATTTCCAGCACAAGCCATCGCTGTCTTCTTCCATAACGCTGCCTACAAAATAAACAGTAAAATCCCTGTCAAAACCCAGATCCTTCAGTATCCTGCCGGATGTTACAAAAGCTGCCGGACCACCTTTCTGGTCAACAGTACCTCTTCCATGAACATAGCCATCTTTGATTTCACCGGCTAAAGGGTCAAAATCCCAATTTTCCAGCAAGCCAAGGTCAACGGTATCCATATGTCCATCAATGGCAAGTATCTTTTTGCCATTGCCGATCCTTCCAATAACATTGCCAAGCCCGTCAATAAAAACCTCGTCGAAGCCGGCTTCCTGCATTTGTCGCTTTAACTCGAGCTGAACATCTTTCTCTTTGGAACTCAAAGACTTAATTCTGACAAGTTTTGAAAGATTTTCGGCTGTATAATCTTTGTAAGATTGAGCAGCCTGATGAATTTTGTTAAAAATATTGTCCATTATTTAATAGTTTAGTTCAATTTGCTGAATATGTCATAAGCCCCCAAAGATATCAAAAATAAGCCAACAAACAGCTTTACAGACTTATTGATAAATAATTTTCGGTAATACATGTAAACCACTCATTGAGAAAGCATTAAGCCAGAAAAAAATCATAATAATAATCTGCAAGAAACATCTGCTTTTTTGAACAAAACAAAAAAGGCTGTCCTTTGGAACAGCCTCTTAATCACACGGTAAAGGGTTTTATTAAACCTTTGCTGCCAGTTCGGCGCCTGGTTTGAATTTAACAACCGATTTAGCCTTGATCTTAATTTCTTTACCGGTTTGTGGATTACGTCCTTTACGGGCAGCTCTTTTAACTACCGAAAAAGATCCGAAACCTACAAGAGCAACGCGGTCGCCCTTAGCAAGTGCCTGGCTTGTTGCATTAATAAAAGCTTCAAGAGCTTTTTTTGAATTGACTTTTGTTAAGCCAGTTTCTGCTGCAATAGCATCAATTAACTCTGCCTTGTTCATAATTTTCAAAATTAAATTAATACTTAAAAACCTCTTAAAATAATAGTATCTGCAAATATAAGTCATTTACAGAAAAAAGCAATAGGTAGGGCGAAAAAAATGCAAATTTGTTAATAAAAATGCATATTTGTTAAAAAAAACGCTGATTTTATGCATTTTTTCATTCATTTGCCTGCCAGGCAGAGCTTACAAAACAATTATACAGCTTGAAGCCCATCTTCAATTTTAAACCCATTCAGGAAATCATAAACGCTCATTCTTTTTTTCCCCTCAAGCTGTACCTCTGTTAGTTCAATCCAGGAATCACCTGCACAAATGAACATCATTTTTCTATCATTTATTTGTATAGTTCCTGGTATATCTTTTTCAAAATAATCACTCAGCTTTGCACGAAAAATTTTTAAATGATGTTCTACTCCATCTTTTGATTGTAATATTGTATAAGCAGCCGGATAAGGACTTAGGCCCCTGATTAGGTTAAAAACCTCTAATGCGCTGAGCCTCCAGTTAATACGGCAGTCTTCTTTGAATATTTTAGGAGCTTTATTAAGTTTTTGAATTCCTGATATATATTCATTCTGGGCAACAGGGATTAATTTATTATTACGCAGATCATCAACTGTTTTCAACAATAGCCGGGCTCCTTCTATCATAAGACGATCATGAAGCTCTCCAGCAGTTTCATCATCTCCAATATTTAGCTCTTTTTGTAAAAGCAATTTTCCTGTATCAATTTCATGGTCTATCAGAAATGTAGTAATACCGGTCTTTTTTTCACCATTAATAATAGCCCAGTTAATGGGAGCTGCACCACGATATTGAGGCAATAATGAGGCATGCAGATTAATTGTTCCATAAGCAGGAATGCTCCAAACTATTTCCGGCAACATACGGAAAGCAACCACTACAAAAAGATCCGCCTTAAGTTCGGTGAGTGTATTAACAAAATCAATATTTTTAAGTGAATCAGGCTGAAGTAATTTAAGCCCTTTTTCCTGAGCAAAGAGTTTAACTTCGCTTGCTTTGAATTTCAATCCACGCCCTGCATGTTTATCAGGTGCAGTAACTACTGCTGCTATATCATATCCTGAATTAAGCAGTATCTCAAGCGATTGTACTGCAAACGCAGGCGTACCCATGAAAACTATTTTAAATTTTTCGCGTGGCTTATTCATGATCTCAGATAAAAAAACCTGTCGTTTCTGACAGGTTCTTTTAATTATTGTTTATTTCCCTTATTATTTTGACATAGCCTGAGCATGCGAAATTGATTTATCTATATCGCGTGCTTCTAAGCTTTCATAATGTTCTTTTTTAATTTTCTCGTAAATATTCAGGGCTTTCTTCCACTCTCCCATAAGTTCATATGTTTGTGCAGCCTTCATCAAAAATCCGGGAGTTGTAAGATCGTTAGCATTGTTACTGGCAGCTTTAAGATAATATGATACAGCTTTGCCATGATTGCCAAGTTCCATGTAAGCATCACCTATAGCGGCTTTAGCAATATTGTTAACCAGAAAATCATTGCTGCGGAATTTCTTCAAATGTTTGATAGCTTCATTATAATCTCCCTGCTTAAGATAAATAATTCCAGCATAGTAATTTGCAAGCCTGCCGGTTTTAGTCCACGGATAATCATTGATGATCTCAAGAAAGCCGGGGTAATTACCATCGCCATCCAAAGCCAGGTGCAAAGAATCTTTTGCAAAATACTGCTCGGCTTTAAAAATTACCGAAGCTGCCTCTTTTTCTTTAGGATCAATGTAATATTTACGTATTCCAAAGAAAATCAGCACAAGCAGAACAAGTATCCCGACTATGATAGTAAGTATTTTTTGATTTTTTTCAATAAAAAGTTCTGATTTACTCAGTGCTTCCTCAACCGCTGTAATATTTTTTTCTGTTTGATCTTTTTTCTTAGCCATAACATTTTCTTAAATTAGCGTGCAAAAATAGATTTTTTTTCATTATCCCAAATTATGAACCTATAATTAATATCAATAATCCTTCTTTTTTATCGGGCGACAGCCTATAATTACATCAAAACCGGCAAAAAAATTTATTTTTGAAGCTTTGTTGATTAATAAAGAATGAACCCTATACAAACTTATGAGCGAAGAACAAGTACTTAATTATTTGCTGGAGTTTATTTCAGAAAACAAAAACAGAAAATTCGATGAAGTGATCAGGTATCGCACCCGTTATCTTACCATTGTGCTCGAAGATATCTTTCAGCCTCATAACGCCAGTGCAGTTCTGCGTTCGTGCGACTGTTTTGGCATTCAGGATGTGCATATAATTGAAAACGACAATACTTATAATGTAAATCCCGATGTTGCACTTGGTTCGAGCAAATGGCTGAATATCATTAAATACAATAGTTTTGAGAACAATACAAAAGACTGCCTTTTACAACTAAAATCAAAAGGTTATCGTCTTGTAGCCACTTCGCCTCACGAAAAAGGATATCTTATCAACGAATTACCTCTGGAGCAGAAAACAGCTCTTTTATTCGGAACCGAGATGCGTGGTCTGTCGCCAATAGCTATGGAAATGAGTGATGCCTATGTTAAGATCCCTATGTATGGTTTTACTGAAAGCTTTAATATTTCTGTTTCTGCTGCATTATGTTTGTATCATTTATCAGAAAAAATGCGCAGTTTACCAATACCCTGGCAATTAAGTCCGGACGAAGTAACGGAAATAAAGCTGCTTTGGGCAAGACATACAATTAAAAATTCTGAACTTCTTGAGAAACGTTTCCGGGAAAATCAAATCAAATAACAGCAGATAACAACTTAGCCAGGGCTTTGATAAACAATATATTACAAAGCATCTACAAGTATTTTATTTTATATCCTAAGAATCAATTACGTATTTTAATCAGCGAATACAATATGAGTTTAAACCACCGGCATAATTTACAAAACAGTCAGTGCATTTTTGTAAATACAGATCTTGTAAGATAGTGCTGAAGTACAGCCGTGTTATTGAGTTTTTATAAATTACTACCTAGTTGTTCACAACCCTCTGTTGTTATCTTTAACGAGTATATATTTTGCATCTATTTGTGTTGATAATCAATGCTTTAACAAATAAATTCATTGAATTTCACCTGACTATTGCTTTTTACGAAAATTTGTTGTAGTTTTAGCACATTATTCAAAAAGTCGTTCCTAAAAATTGTAAGGCAAATTTTTCCGATCATATTGAAACATGAAAACAACCTATTTATATAAACTAACGACTTGTGCTTATTTCTCAAACAAGAAAGCAGTTTCTCAGCAAACCCGCATGACTGTAGAGAGAGAGAGAGAGAGAGAGAGAAAATAGCAGGGGTAGCATAAAAAGAAGGGAATTGCATAAAATACGAGGAAGGAGTTATGAAATTCATGTTTTATCCTCAAAATACTTTGCACATCCTTACCGGTTTATCAGGTCAATGCAGGTGTCCGGGCTACCGGTTAAGGATGTGCCACCGTAGATAATAGCAAGCATTTGTAAATTAAATTTTTATAATAGCACGTGTATGAAATTTTGATTTTTTTAGCTGTTTTCTATTTATCAAACCAATACCTTACATTTGTCTTTCTATAAGTGTTTTATTTGTTTTATCTAAATTATTATTATAAAAAACTAATGAATTATTAATGAAATAATTACAATAAAAATCTTTACGTATGAAAAAACATTACTATCAAGTTTTTGAAAAAACAATTTTTTTCTTTTATCAATCATGGTTTAAAAAGGCGATTTTGCTATTTTACATCTTGATTTTCATCTTGATTTGGCAAACCGATGTACAAGGGCAGCAATATGTTCCATTTCCATCTTCCAACGCAATATGGAGCGAGGTTTTTACAAGTTATCAGCCTGATGAAATTGAAACTTACCAGTATGGAATTTCGGGCGATACGATCATCAATACTGTAATATATCATAAAGTCTTTAGACTACTTGATACCATTTACCCCATAGTACCCGGCCAATATTGTGGAGCAATCCGAGAAGACAGTGCGAAAAGAATTTTTATTATCGGATTGGAGTGTACTTATCCCGGCTCTGGCAATGAAGAAGTGTTGCTTTATGATTTCTCAAAATCCATTGGCGATACTGTATTTGTGGGTCCTGATGGAATTGGCCCTTGGGGGGCTACCTTATTATTAGCAACATAGATTCAGTATTAATTAATGGTAATTATCGAAAAACAATTCATTTTGCAGACTTTGAACCATATTGGATTGAAGGCATTGGGAGTACACGCGGACTACTTTCTCCCATTACTTGGCAAACAACGGGTTTTCAATATTGGGAATTAATATGTTTTAATCAGGATGATGAGGTTATATACTTAAACCCTAACTACAACACTTGCTTTCCGATACTCACAGCAATTAACGACATGAAGCCAGTAAACAACATAATTAAAATATTTCCTCATCCGATAACTAATATTAGTGTCATCGATTTAGCTGCTATTGCAGATTGCTTGTACCAATACATCGACTTCTACAATGTTTTTGGTCAAAAAGTTAATCGTATAAATATCAGTGATAACAAGCAGATTCTCATTAGTAAGCTCAACTACAAATCTGGTTTGTATATGTATCGCATTTCAGGCCAAAATATGAAACCATTAACTGGTAAAATTATTTTCAAATAAACAATTAGTACTAACAACAAAATCATATTTATCAAGAGAAAGTTATCGTTATTCATTAGCATAATGCTTATTGCTATGCTGAATCAGCCTATAGTAAAGGCTCAGTGTTTATTTGTTGATATTCCACTCCCGCCACCACCACAGGGTGCAGATAACCAAATAATGTCTCCATACGAGAGTAAGAATGGCTACAAATGCCCGAAAACATACTACTGGCACAAGCGCAAATTGAGATGTTCAGCCCCACAGGCAGGTTGATTTACCGGGCACATCCTACAGGCCAATTTCATAAAATAGAAACTGCCTGTCTGCCGTCAGGCTTGTACATGGTAAGGCTATGGGATGAAAAGCTCTGGAGGATGACAAAGGTGGTGGTGAGGTGAGGGAAAGATAGCAATAAAATTATTGAGTGAAGGATGAGAAATTAATAATTTCGGATTTCTGCCACGGTGCACATGTTGGATTATAGTTTTATCAGACAGGTTTTTGACCACCTCAAATCTACTAGACAAATTTTCATTTGTCCTTTCCTGCTCAAATATCCTATCTGGCTAAGACTCAATCAATTTGAAATAATACCGATTTAAAAAAAATAACAGACAAATTATCGCTCCGCTCAATTGTTCTTAATGTTTTAACCACCGGCATAATTTATAAAACAGCCTGGACTATTTTGTAAATACAGATCATAATACTTTATAAAAGATATTCATTATTAAAAAAAATTCTTAATTTTACCGCTTAAATTACTAAAATAACTAAATCTATGGGCAAAGGAGATAAGAAAACCCGAAGAGGTAAAATAGTTGCCGGAACCTACGGGGTTAGGCGTAAAAAGAAAATAAAAAGAAAAACAGCAAGCTTCACGGCAGCAGCATCACCTAAAAAAGAAGCTGCTGAAATAGTAGAAGAAAAAATTTCAGCTCCGGAAATTAAAGAAGAACCGGTAGCTGAGGTTATCGAAAAAAGTGAAGTTGCAGAAGCCAAATCGGGCAAAGCTGAAACTGCTAAGGAGGTTGTTGAAGAAGTAAAAGCAACTGAAGAAAAGAAAAAGAAAACAACTGCAAAGAAAACTAAAACTGAGGCTAAGGCTGATGAAGAAAAAGCTCCTGCTGAGGAAAAGAAGAAAAAGACTGTAAGCAAGAAAGCTGCTGAGAAAGATAAAGAGAAGGAAGATACTAAGGATGCTGAATAATTTTCTTGTTTAGCCTGTTGATAATCAACTATATCCAGACAATATACCGGTAAATGTACTACGAGCTTTATCTGCAGCAATCGAGCGTAGCATCATGAGTTACCGGAAAGTTTTGTTGTGTTCTTATCTTTCAGGGGTTTGAAACCAGTTATTAACCAATTCCCTGAATCTGTTTCCACGGTGTTCAAAATTCATGAATTCATCATAGCTTGCTGCTGCCGGAGATAAAAGGCAAGCACGGTTTTCAGAAGTACTTTTAATTGCCTCCCTCACCATTTCATCAAAATTTTTGAACCATTTACAATGCTGCATTCGTGTCAGACGTGGTTTTATAATACTCATCATCCTTTTACCGGCATCGCCTGTAAAGAAGAAATTAGGTATTTCAGAATCCGCCAGATAGTCAACTAATTTGGAATAATCTATTCCACGATCGTAGCCTCCAAGAAGCAAACAATCAATATCTTTAATGGTATCGAGGGCATAAATAACTGCTTCGGGAATAGTTGCAATTGAATCATTATAAAATCGTTTGCCGTTATAAGTTCCAATGAATTCCAGTCTATGTTGCAAGCTACGAAAGTCAGATAATGAGTTACAAAAATTAAAATCAGCTACTCCGGTAGCAATAAGCGCCGAAAAAGCAGCCATCAGATTTAATTGGTTGTGCTTTCCGGGCAGAAATTTAATTCCGGTAAGATCGCAAATTATTTTTAAGGTATCTGGGGTATTCAAAAAAATCTGATCATCCTTAAAACAGGTATCTAAACCCGGCTCTGTTCCAAAACCATAAGTGAGCTTGTTTGAAACTATAGTAGAGAGATTTATTAAATTCACAACAGAGTGTTCCTTACCCGGGTAAATCAAAAAATCGTTGAAGGTCTGCCATTTCGCAATATTGAATTTAGCAAGCTGATACGCCCTAAAATCCTTGAAATGATCAAGATGTTCCTGATAAATATTCAGCAATACGGCAATATGTGGAGAAACCTTTACATTTTCAAGCTGATGGGCAGACAACTCAAAAACAATAAGAGTTTCAGGCTGTATCCGGTCTATTACATCAAAAGGTGGCAGCCCAATGTTTCCAACAAGCAAGGATTTATATCCAGCAGAGTTTAAAAGGTGATGTGTTAAGCTGGCAGTTGTGCTTTTTCCCTTTGTACCAGTTATTCCAATGGTCTGGTTTCGATATGCCTCAAGGAAAAGCTCAGTTTGCGAAGTAAGTTTCTCTTCAGACAATGAGGCAGGAAGCAGGTTTTCAGGAATCCCTGGACTTTTAATAACTACATCAAAAGATTCGAGGTCACGAAGATAATTCTCTCCAAAATTCATGATGGTATTTACATGCCGGAATTCATCAATATTTCGAAGTTCAATACGCTGATCAGAAAGTGTAATCGGCAGATCCGGAAGCGTTTTGCGCAAGAATCTGTATGTTGAGCTGCCTTCAATACCAAGACCAAGGATCAACACTTTTTTCCCGGCAATCTTACTGTTAATGACCTGCTTCATACAAATATTTTTTCAACAAACTTAAAAATGGTTCCTCGAGAAAATGCTGGTCATTAAATTGAGACAAAAGCTTCTCAGCGTTTTGGTATTTTTCTTTTGAGTATTTGTTACTGTTCATGTAATGCCGAAGTAATACAGGTATATTATTCTCTTCATATTTACCCACAGCCATATGCAAAGCTGTATTCACTTCATCCAGAGTGCCAACACATTCAAAAGGTTTTTCTTCTTCAATGCCGCACAACTGATCAAAATAAAACAACAACTCATTGTCGTTTAACAGATTACTGCCAAATATCCTGATAAGTGCTTCGGAATCAAGAAAAGCTGAAAGAATTATAAAAGTAAAAAGACATTTTGAACATTTACCGCACCAAATCCCTTGTTTGCTACCGGCATTACAACTTCTGAAAACACTGTGATATTGAGACAAACCTGAAAAAAGTCCGGCGATCTGCAACTCATTTAAAGGGCGCAAAAAGCTAAAATAATTAAAGTCGTCACTGATATATTTTCTGCAATATTCCCTGAAATCCTTTTCAAAATCATAGCTTTTTGAGTATTGATGATTTATCCCTGTTCCGGGTATAGTAGGCTCATTGGCGCTGGATTCATTGCTTAGGGCAATATATCTGGATTTGCTCAATGCGGCAGAAAGTAAAGAATAAAATGCAAGCAGTGCTGAAAACGGAGTATGACCGTTTAAAAATCCTGCTTCATTCATTTTCAGGAGTTCGGGGTCAATGGTTCTGTTTACAATCAATGCATCTTTTTCTGTTCCTGTCTTTTGTACTACATTAACAGCAGCCTGAACCGGGTTCAGATAAAAAGGGATAAGTGGTATTTCAAGGTTTGAAAGAATTCTCAGTGTAACGGCAGAATCCTTGCCTCCCCCAACCGGTATCAAAACCGAATTATCAAGTCTGACCTGTTGTTTTTCTATCGCCTGATCGCTTTTATTTCTGATCTCAAGAAAATCGTTAAAATCCGGTTCAATTTTATTTGTATAAAAAAACTCGCCTAAGCCATAAAAAAACAATTTCCTCCACCATGCAACTGCATAATCATCCAAAACATAAGGTTTTACAATAAGCACAGGAGGGCAGGCAGCTTTCCAGTAACTTATCATTTCAACCATGCCAATATTGAAAACCAGATTATTCAGCAATGAATCGGGTAAGGCATTTATGCTATTGACATTTTCAATATAAAATTCAGGTGAAAATTTAATTTTATCAGCCAGATTAAAAACAAATTGCACCTTTAATGAGTTAATATCCTTATAGATATGATATTTCTCAAAAACCATGAACGGATATTCGTTTCTAAGGCTCAGATACTTTTTGTTAGAGTTGGACATGGTGCAAATGAAAATTTTGACTATCTTTACGCTTTCAAAATCACTGCAAAAGTAATAATTGCGGTCGCATATAGTTTTAAATACTGAAGTATTAAATAAAATGTCAGGAGAACGCGCAAATAAAAGATACGGTTTAATGCCTCCGGCACCGGGCAGGATTCTGATCTCAGAGCCTTTCCTGCAGGATTTCTATTTCAGGCGCTCAATAGTTTTATTGGCTGAACATAATGAAGAAGGTTCGTTTGGTATTATAGTCAATAAACGGGTGGATGTTCGTTTTAATGATATCATAAAGGGATTTCCAAAATTCAATGCTCCTTTGTATCTTGGAGGTCCGGTTCAAACCAGTAATTTATACTTCATTCATACTTTGGGTGATGCTATTGAAAACAGCCTTAAACTGACCAAAGGAATTTATTGGGGTGGAGATATTGAGCAGGTTAAGGAAATGATGACTCTTGGACAGTTAAATCCTGAGAACATAAGGTTTTTTATAGGTTATGCCGGTTGGGTAAGCAAACAGCTTGACCGCGAACTTGATGAAAACTCATGGGTTGTTGCTACTGCTACAACTGAGCAGCTAATTACTCAAAATCCTGAAAATTTATGGCGTGATATAGTAAAGACACTTGGAAAAGACTTTGCTATATGGGCTAATTACCCTCCCGATCCTTTACTCAACTGAAACGCCTGCAGTATGATCAATCTCAGAACCAAGCATACTGTGAGGTATGAGATAAACTAATAGCAATGCTACAGTTGCAATTAATACCCAGGTTCTTTCCTGTCGGTTTTTATATAGTTTTACAAGCGCTATGATCCATATTATCAAAGCTAATGCTGTTTTATTATCTGTAAGATCAGTGCCAAGAGGCCAGCCTGTCCAATAAGCGCCAAAAGCATATTTCTGCACTATTGGTCCAAATACTGCACCTCCAAGTGTAAGGAACACAACTGTGAACCACGCCAGAATGTAAGTTTTTGGTCGTTTAAACAAGGCTTCAAGACCTGTACGTATTGAAAATATTATTGCAAAAAGCATAAAAAGTATATGTGGAACAAGTATACCGGCAGGTACAGCACCTTTGAAACGTATAATTACATTTTCATCATTAAGCTTTATATTCTGATCGGCGTATTGCAACACAACATCATACATGATTTTACCCGCTGCTGGTTGATTTGGCAGATAAGCCACCAACTCACTGCCTTCTCTTATCATCTGTGTTTCAGTCCATGAATCATAACTTTTGTAACGGCGATATTTTAAAATGCCATTGATACCGGGGTTTGAAGCCTGAATACGTATGGCAGCATCGGAGCCGGTTTCATGAGTTCTAATCAATTTATATTTTATTTGTTCACCTGCTATTTCTATTTTGCCTCTTACCGGTTTTGTGGGACCGGTTCTCCGCTGATAAACTGATGTGCCAAATGTCAGTATTATTGTAAGAATCCACAGTATCAAAGAGTTGACTTTCATTTTCAGTAAGGTGTTTTATAATAAATCATGGAATACTAAAATATTAAAGTTAACAATCCATTTTCATGATTGTTGCAAAACCCAGGATCATAAAAACAAAAACCCCGTAAATCAGCAACTTACAGGGTTAGTATGTAGCGAGGACGAGAGTTGAACTCGTGACCTTCGGGTTATGAATCCGACGCTCTAACCACCTGAGCTACCTCGCCATGAATTATAATGAACTTGTATTATCCGGGCTTAAACCGTTAAATCCTTATTTTCGGCTGCAAAATTAAAAATAATATCAATTCAGCAAAGCACTTCTTAAATTTCACTAATCACAAAAGCATTTATTTTATCAAAACAGCTTAATCATTTTGCATCAAGGCTTAGTTTTCTAAAATCCGTTCCAGCAGGTACCTGGAAGATTTCAAGATCAAACTGAGGTACAGAAGCGAGAATATGATCAAAAATATCAGATTGTATCTGTTCATAATTAACCCAGGCTTTGTCGGCACTAAAGACATAAATTTCCATAGGCACACCTTTTTCATTAGGGTGTAATTGCCTTACCATCAGGGTCATATCCTTGTTCAAAAATGGATGATTCGTTAAATACTCTTTCAGATAAGCTCTAAATACTCCAATATTTGTTTGCCTGCGTCCGTTAACTATTACCGTGCTATCAATATTATTCACAGTATTATATTCCAGAAGCTCCTCTTCTTTACTGTCAATATAATCCTTTATCAGATGGATTTTTCTGAAACGCTCAAGCATTTCAGGAGTACAGAATTTGACACTGTTCATATTTATCAGGATTGAACGTTTAATACGTCTGCCCCCTGATTCTGTCATCCCCCTCCAGTTCCTGAACGATTCACTTATAAGTGCATAGGTAGGAATGGTGGTTATACTCATATCCCAATTTCTTACTTTTACGGTAGTAAGGTTCATATCAATTACCGAACCATCCGCATCGTATTTTGGCATTTCAATCCAATCACCGGGTCTTATCATATCAAGTGCCGACAATTGGACACTACCAACCAGTCCCAGTATTGAATCCTTGAATATCAGCAGTAAGATTGCTGAAACAGCTCCCATTCCTGTTAATATAGGCCAGGGAGAAGTACCTATCAGAATTGAAAGTACCAGCACCCCTACTATAATATATATAATGATCTTAACTACCTGAATATAGCCCTTTATGGGTTTCACCTTCGAAATATCATATTGCTGATATATATCATGAGCTGAATTTAAAAATGCATTAATAATGGATGTAAGAACAGACACAATATAAATCTGCAAGGCAACCTGAACAAACCTGCTTAGACCGGAAATATCCTTAACGATGTCAGGTCCAATCTTATAGATGATCATGGCAGGAATCAGAAGGATAATTCTTTGAAAGAATCTGTTCTCTACTAAAATATCGTCCCATTTGCTGGGAGTCTTTTTTGCAAATGCTTTAATTATTTTCAGAACTATATATTTCAGTATCAGATAAATAATAACACCAAGCAGTATTAATGAACCAAAAATGATAAGATTACTGAGTTTCAGTGCAGTAACTTCAGAAATTGACAAGCTTGTCAGCCAGGAAATAATTAAATCAGAATATTTTTCAATCATAACAAATTATTACTTTTATCAATAACAGATAATAAAGGATGATTCTAAATCATTAAGAAAATTTCCAATTCTCAGTGCAAAGATAGTTATTCATCAGATAATACTGGGCTCCCGGATATTGTTTTACGAATCTGATTATTTATTATCATCACTATAAAACAAATATCTGGAAGATAGTTTAAAAAGAAAAAAATATTTAAATCCTGAATTTTGATTATTCAAGAAAAATAAAGTGGGGATTTTTTAAGCTTGTTTTTTAAAGATTATAAAAAGAACAAACAACATATGCACCGCTCCTTAATATTAATAGCTTTTATCAGGCTCTAACTTATTTATTCTTAACCGTATATGAGCATATGGATAAAAGATAAAAATCAAACATCAAGCCTCAGAACGCTGTTAAAAAATGTTAATCTAATTGATTATTAACGAGTGATTTATTTATTTTGCACTCAAATTAACATATGGAATATGGATATAGTAGTTGATAATTTTACCCGTAAGTACGGAGCACAAAAGGCTGTTGACAATATTTCGTTTACTGTTAAAACCGGTGAAGTTCTTGGATTTCTTGGCCCTAATGGTGCAGGTAAAACTACCACCATGAAAGCCATTACTACTTTTCTTTCGCCTACTGCCGGTGATATAAAAGTAGGACCTTATTCAATTACCAAAGACCCTGATGAAGTAAGGAAATTAACAGGTTACCTGCCTGAAACCAATCCTTTATATCCTGAGATGCCTGTGATTGATTATCTAAAATTTGTTGCCCGGATTCATGGTATTCCGGCAAATAAAATCCAGGATAAGATTTATGAAATGATCGAAGTATGTGGTTTGGGAGCTGAGAAACATAAAAAAATCGGCGAGTTGTCAAAAGGTTACAAGCAACGTGTAGGGCTCGCACAAGCCCTGATCCACGATCCGGCAGTACTTATCCTCGATGAGCCTACTTCCGGGCTTGACCCGAACCAGATTGTTGAAATACGTGAACTTATAAAACGCATCGGGCGTGAAAAAACTGTAATTCTCAGCTCGCATATTCTTGCTGAAGTAGAAGCTACCTGCGACAGGATTTTAATCATTAACAAAGGTCGCATTGTGGCTGATGGCTCTGCCAATGAACTTCGTAAACGTGCTCAGGGAAAAGAAGTTTTACATATATGTATTGAAGATGCAGACCCTAATGTTGTTTTTGAAGCACTCAGGGAATTAAACACAGTAGAAACTGTTGATTTTGTGAAAGATAAGCCAAATTACTATGAAATACAAAGCCGCACTAATTATTCGTCCCGCAGGGAAATTTTTCGGCTTTGCAGTGATAAGAACTGGTTTCTTACCGAGCTCACCCCTCTTGAAACCAAACTCGAGGATGTTTTCAGAGAATTAACATTAAAATAGTGTATTTCAATCAGTTAAAGATATCATTTTTATCAACCTGATTTTTTAAGATTATTAATTTCAGAACTAAATAATTGGATTTATGAAAGTTTGGGTAATTGCAACAAGAGAACTCAGATCATTTTTCGATTCGCTTATGGCATATATCATGCTGATTGCTTTTCTGGGTTTTAGTGGTTTTTTTACCTGGTTATACGGTGCTGATATTTTCTTTGTCCGTCAGGCAAGCTTACAGGTGTTTTTCTCAATTGCCTACTGGACCTTGTTTTTCTTTATACCAGCACTTACCATGAAGCTGCTTGCCGAAGAAAACAGAACAGGAACCATAGAAATGCTGCTTACAAAACCTATAAGCGACTGGGAAGTAGTACTTGGCAAATTCACATCTGTTATGCTGCTGATAATCATAGCACTGGCACTTACCATTCCTTATTATATTACAGTGGCTAATCTCGGAACCATTGACCATGGCGCAACCATTACCGGTTACATTGGGCTGATCTTCATGAGTGCTGCTTATGTAAGTATAGGGCTGTTTGCAAGCAGTATTTCAAATAATCAGATAATAGCTTTTCTGCTTGCATTGCTTATCAGCATCTTTTTCCATATTATTTTCGATGTATTGTCGTACAGCATTAAAGGCTCGTTAGGTTCAATCTTCAGCTATCTAAGTCTTTCGAACCATTACGATTCTATTTCACGCGGAGTTATTGATTCAAAGGATATTATCTATTTTTTGTCTATTGCATTTTTTGGTTTGGTAGGAACCGAGGCAGTTATTGCCAGACGTAATGCAGTTTAGTTTTGGATGAAAAAATATTTCAGTTATGAAAAGTAAAAATCGTATTACATATCAGTTACTCATGATTGTTGGGGTAATTGTTCTTGTCAATATTTTGGCTGACAGATTTTTTCTGCGTCTTGATTTAACACAGGATAAACGATATACCCTCAGTTCTGCAACAAAAAACATACTTCGAAACCTGAAGGAGCCTGTAACTATCAGTGCCTATTTCACAAGCGATCTTCCACCGCAATATATCAATGTTCGCCGTGAATTTACTGACCTTTTGGTTGAATATGGCAATATATCACGTGGCATGGTTGTTTTTGAAATGAATGATCCAAAAGATGAGGAAGATGAAATGGCTGCCATGCAGGCAGGTGTTCAGCCGGTAATTGTAAATATAAGGGAGCGTGACCAGGTAAAACAGCAAAGAGCTTTTATGGGCGCAATTGTAAAGATGGGAAAAAATAAAGAGATCATCCCTCTTATTCAACCCGAAGCCTCAATGGAATACGACCTGTCGTCAGCAATTAAGAAATTATCAATTACAGAAAAACCTTTGGTAGGATTTATTCAGGGTCATGGCGAACCAGCACTTAATCTTTTGCAACAGGTAGTAGCAGGCTTGCTTGTTCTGAACAACGTGGAAGAGGTTAATTTTTATGATAGCGTTCTGAATTTATCAAAATACAGCTCACTGATAATGATAGGTCCGAGTGAAACTATTCCTGAGGAACATTTGCACAAGCTTGATGAATATATGGCAAACGGGGGTAATTTGCTAGTAGCTCTAAACAGGGTTCAGGGAGATTTCACTACCCTTCAGGGCACTGCAGTAGAAACCGGTATTGAAAACTGGCTGACAGAAAAAGGTGTTATAGTTGAAAGCCGCTTTATAATTGATGCCAATTGTGGTACCGTAGGTTTAACCCAACAGGCCGGGTTTATGCAATACACTACTCAGATAAGATTTCCTTATCTTCCTTTGATAAATAATTTTGCTGATCACCCTATAACCAAAGGATTGAGTAATGTACTGCTTCAGTTTGCAAGCCCTATTGTTTATACCGGAGATACTACTTTAATTTTTGAACCTATTGCTTTCAGTTCCGAAAAATCAGATGCACGAAACGTACCTTTATATTTTGATGTGCAGCGTCAGTGGCGTGACGCCGATTTTCTTAATCCAAACCTTGTAGTGGCAGCTACATTGCAGGGAGCTGTTGCCGGAAGCAGTAATACACGCATGGTAATTTTTGGTGATGCTGATTTCCCGGTAGCCGCCGATCAAAGATATAGCGTTCAGAAAGAAAATGTTAATCTCCTTGTCAATGCTGTTGACTGGTTATCAGACGATACCGGTCTGGTTGAATTAAGAACCAAGGGAGCTAAAGCCCGCCCACTGGACGAAATAGAAGATAGTAAAAAGCTGTTTCTAAAGCTGCTTAATTTTTCACTACCCATCTTACTAATAATTGGTTATGGTATATTCAGAATGATCCGCAACCGTAATATTAGAATGAAAAGAATGGAGGATGTTTATGTTTAGAAAGTTAAAATCACCGGTTTTATTTGCTTTACTGGCATTGCTGCTGATCCTGTCAGTTGTTCTTCTGCGAGTGGATTCGCGCAAACAGAAAGGAAATTTTGTTCGTGAACTCGCTAATGCTGATGCTGATAAAACAACAAGTATAGTAATAATTCCAAATGGAGAAACTGACAATGCCATTATTCTTGAAAAAGCTGATGGGATATGGAAAGTCGGAACCCCGGGCAAAATGTATCCGGCTAATCCCGAACATATCAGCCGTATTTTCCAGACTATTTCACCTCTTGTTCCTGAACAACTGGTGTCACGAGGGAAAGATAACCTTGATGAATATGAGATAAGTGGTGACAAAGGAACCCGTATCAAAATTTATCAGGGCAAGCGTCTTACTGACGAGTTTATTTATGGCAAAATGGATTTCCAGTCGCAAATGATACAGGGACAGCAAAGGCCTATAATAAGCACTTTTGTGCGTCTTGCCGGAAAAGATGATGTTTATACTGTGCAGGGTTTTCTCGGCTCTGTATTCCCTCTGGGAGCTGAGCATTACCGGAATCAGACAGTAATAAATACTTCAGAGTCCAGTATTGAAAGGATCAATGTTAGCTTTGAAAATCTGAATTATACCCTGAGCAGGGATGAAAATAAATGGATGATTAATGAAATGCCTGCCGATTCAGTTATAACAACTGATTTTATCAGGAAACTTGTTGCACTGCGAAGCATAGGATTTGCTGACGAAGATGCTGAAGGTAAATTAACCCTTGCATCACACAAAATGACCATAAAACAAAACTCGGGCGAAGCAATTGAAATTCTTGCTTTTCCGGCTGACATTACCCATAACTATTTTATTACCAGCTCACAAAATCCCGGTTCAGTTTTCAGTGGGGCACAAAACAATCTTTTTGAGAATCTTTTTAAGCCGGTTGAGTATTTTCTTGGTTTGCAGAATGATAGCCAGGAATAAAACCTGCTTGCTTTAATTTGCTGATACTTTGCTTAACAACTTAAATAATACGATTTGTATTTACAATCGGTATGAAATAATTGTGGGCATTGTTTAATGATTACTCAGCGCAAATTTTATTAAACACATCAACACATTGTTTTACAAGGGGTTCTGAACCATCGTTAACAACTACAAAATCAGCAAAAGGGATTTTTTTATCCTCTGACAATTGATTTTCCATCCTTTGTTTTACGAGAACTTCGTTTACTTTATCTCTGTCAACAACACGTTGAATCCTCAGCTTTTCCGGGGCAGTTACCAGAATAACCCTGTCCAGGTCTTTATAAAAACCGGTTTCGATGATTATAGCCGCTTCATAAATGCAACAGGGAGCATTTGCATGTTTTATGCAAAAATCTTTGAAGTTCTGCCTTACAAGAGGGTGTATCAAATGGTTTACAAAATTCAAGGCATCCTTATCGTTAAACAGAAGCTGCGCCAGTAACTTTCGGTCAATAGTATTTTCTTCATTGAGGATATGGCTGCCAAAACGCTTAATTAAAAGCTTTTGCACCCTTGCTTCTTTCATTATCAGCTTTGCTTCATCATCGGCGTTGAAAACTGCTGCACCAAACGTACTGAAGATTTTCGCTATTAAGGTTTTACCACTTCCAATATTTCCGGTAAGACCAATTTTCAACATTTTAAGGCTTATTGGCAGATTTGATGAGAATAAATTCTATCCTTTCCGGCTCAACACGGGCAATATGCACAAACGAAGGATATTTGACAAGATTGACCTTTAATCTGGTAGCCGTTTGCATCTCAACCGAATCGTAAGTAACAACCGCTTCAAACATGGCTTCATCAACCCTGTTGTAGTCTTTAAGCGCAACCAGACAGTTTACAATTACTTTTTCCGGAAATATCCTGAGTGCATATTCAGTTCCTGAATTAACAATATTTACAGGAAGTTCAAAAGACCTTTCAGTATATTTTTCCACAGGAATCAATATGTTAACCCGATTTTCTGACAATGAAATCAGATTTGATTCCGGCTTAAGAAGCCTGAGCTCTAATTCCTGATTTTCAGCAAGATCCGTAAAGGATTTTTGTTCAGTATAAATGAACTGAATTGTGTCAATCAATTCCTCAGGACCAAAAACCCAGATACTGTCGGGCTGTATTTGAACTGAATCGTACAGCATAAACTGAGGGCGTAATTCATAGCTAACCTGTGGCAAAACAGGTATTTGCCTTCTGTATTTAGTCAGGAACTCAAACCTGATAGTATCAGGCGAAACAAAAACAAGATCGCGCTTTACTCCAATCTGGGAGGCAATTTTTTGTATCTGGTCATCCAATGGCAGACAGCCTTCTTCCTTCCCGGCATGGTATCTGATCTTCAATCCTGCCAGATCAATATTAATGACCGGTTTCTTTTGCAAAAAATGATATTTGATCAATGTAAATCCTTTAGCATCAAGCCCTACGCTGATAACTGTATCGCTTGACGCGGATATGATCCTGCCTTCAGGAGCATTTTTAAAGTTGACATTGTATGTGATTGTTGAAGTAAAATCTTTTGACAATTTTATTACAACCCATACAAAGCTTGAAAAAACAAGAAATACAAAAAAAACTGAAAACTGGTCGCGGAATCTTTTCATCAAAGAATCCTGAACAGGCTGTTCATTATCAGGAATACCGGTTTTCAATTCACAAGATTTTTAATAATTCTATTTCTGTTCGCCAATTTGCGACTGGCTATCCATTGCTATGGCTGATTTATCAATTCTTATTCTAACATTATCAGCAAGTTCAAGGGTAAACGTGGTTTCCTGTACTTCTGCAATTTTACCATGCAAACCACCAATAGTAACTACTTTATCTCCTTTTTTCAGGTTATCGCGGAACTTTTTCTGTTCTTTTGAACGCTTCATTTGCGGTCGGATAAAAAACAAATAAAAAATAACCATTATGGCTACTAGTACAAATAAGGAACCGAAACCGCCACCACCGCCTTCCTGGTTTTGTGGTGCAAAAAGTAAAATGCTGCTTAAAATTGTTGAGTTCATAGAGTTAATTTAAATATTTAACAATCCGATTTAATTATACTTATTTGAGATTCAGCAATTAAAAATTCATAGTTTCCGGTACAACAATATTAGCCCGAACCATTAACAGTTTTGTATTCGGCTGGGTATTAGCCAGAATAGTAACCGTTTTCACCTGCATACCCATTCTACCTCTGCTGTCAAAACTAACTGTTATAACTCCTGCTTCACCGGGTTTCAAAGGTTTATCGGGAAATGAAGCCACAGTACATCCGCATGAGGAACTAACACTCGATATGAGCAATAATGCATTGCCTGAGTTTTTAAACTTGAACCCGAATGAAACCTGTTCACCCTGAATGACCCTGCCAAAATCATGAATTTCCTTTTCAAATTCAAAAGCCGGCATTTCCACATCTTTCTTAAAACCTTCAGCAGTATTTGGGTTCTGAATAAGATCCACAGGCAAATTTTCTCTGCCCGAATTGCTCCCACATGAGGCAACTACAAGCAAAACCGCGACTATCGAAGTCAAAACCAAAGATTGAAGTATGCCGTTAGTTTTCATATAAATTTTGAATTCTGCAAATTTAATATTTTTCGCTTAATCCTTTGTTAATCTGATATCTGTTTCCTGCGAAACTGTCAGAAGCTAATCATCAATGAGGCCACGTCCTGACTTTTTTATCTTATCTTCTTCCCTGAACTCCACTATCAACTTATCAAGCAAACCATTGATAAAAACCTTGCTTTTAGGCGTGCTGTACTGTTTTGAAATCTCAATATATTCGTTAAGAGTTACTTTCACCGGTATTGACGGAAACTGAAGCAACTCAACTATTGCCATTTTCAAAATAATAACATCAAGCATGGCTATACGTTCCAGTTCCCAGTTTTTCGCCTTCAGAGCTATAATTGCTGAATATTCATCGCTGTATAAAATACTTTTGGCAAAAAGTTCGCTTGCAAAGGCTTTATCGTCAATTTCAGTTTCCTCATCTTCAAAAAGGGTCGGGAGTTTAGCCGTAGCATCCTGCTTTGCTGCAAACGTTTTAAGAGTTCGCATAACCATCAGCAATGTATTGCTATAATCATCAGCCCAATGAATATTTTTCTCTTCGAAAAATATTTGTAAAGTCTCTGAAGGCAGTAAATGAGCCCGGATAAGCTTGATTAGAATGTTTTTATCGTCCTCGTAATAATTCTTTTCAGCATTCATGTAGCTGATATACTCTTCGCTACTGCGGATCTCATTATAAAAAGAACGAAACATTTCCTGTTCGCCTGCCCAGTTTATTTTATATAACGAATGATACTGATTATAATCCTCATTCTCCTGAAGCTGCTGTATAAGCCTGTTATCAACAAATCTTGTATTGGGGTGTAATTCTTCTTCGGTAGGCAGAAACTTTTGCCTTGCTTCCTCCATACGAAACCTGAAATAATCAATCAGTTCAACCAGAAACGATAACTGCCAGATAAACAGCTCGTATACCCTATCAATGTTTTTTATCAGGTTCTTTTCCATTGCAGGCAACTCATTATCCTCATTCTGGACAAAAGCATACAATGCCTGCATTACTTTGATCCTGATAACCCTTCTACTAAGCATGAACAAATAATTTATGTATGAACTCCAGGTTAATTTTATGGAAGCGCAAAAGTATGCAAATATTGAATATGGAGAATACTATTGGCTGGTTGAAATATATCAGGAAAAGGAAATAAGTGTTTATAGTTACAGAAAATCATCAATTATATATCTGTAATTCAAAAAATATATCTACCTTTGCACTTCACTTTATAAAAAGCGTTTCACGCTGATAATAAAGCAATTAAATAATCATTAATTTAAATTTTTTGTTAAAATGGTACGACAGTATGAAACCGTTTTCATTATGACTCCCGTTTTATCTGAAGATCAGATGAAGGAAGCGGTAAAAAAAGTCAGAGATTTTTTAACAGGGAAAGGAGCAGAAATTATTTTTGAAAGTAATTGGGGCATGCGTAAGTTAGCCTATCCTATCCAGAAAAAATCAACGGGATTTTATTATTTGATCGAGTTCAGAGCCGAAGGTTCTGTTATTGCCGATCTGGAAGTAATGTTTAAACGCGACGAACGTTGCCTGAGATTTCTTACAGTAGCACTGGATAAACATGCCATTGCCTACAATGAGAAAAAACGCACTGCCAAAGCTGCCGCTGAGGCTGTTACTGAAGAAGTATAAAGTTTTGTTGAATCTAAAACTGTTAAAAAAATGAGTACACAAGGAAATGCCGATATTAAATATCTCACGCCGATAGCAATAGATATTAAAAAGAAAAAATATTGCCGCTTTAAGAGAAGTGGGATTAAATATATTGATTATAAGGATGCCGATTTTCTTCTGAGATTTGTAAATGAACAAGGAAAGATTTTACCTCGTCGCGTTACAGGTACATCTACCAAATATCAGAAAAAAGTTGCCCAGGCAATTAAACGTGCCAGACATATAGCATTGTTACCATATGTTGCTGACTTACTTAAATAAAGGGAGGGAATCATGGAAGTTATTTTAAAACAAGATATTCACAACCTGGGTTTTACAAATGATATTGTAACCGTAAAAGACGGATATGCACGCAATTATCTTATCCCTATGGGACTGGCTATTGTTGCCGATGAAAAAAACAAGAAGATAAATGCTGAAAATCTGAAACAAAAATCGTTTAAGGAAATTAAAATCCGCAGTGAGGCAGAAGCCTTTGCGGCAAAGCTTCGCGATATTACTCTTACCATTGGTGCAAAAGCCGCTTCTACAGGTAAGATCTTCGGTTCAGTTAATGCTATTCAGATTGCAGAAGCACTCAGAGAGCAGTTTAACTTTGATGTTGACCGCAAACGTATAAAACTCGACGGTGATTCAATAAAAGAGCTTGGAAACTATGAGGCTGAAGTTATTCTGCATAAAGAAGTTAAAGCCACCATTAAATTTGAGGTGGTTGCCGAATAATTTACGTTCAGTTATTTATTAATTTAGCCCGGTTCATAATACCGGGTTTTTTTATGCTCAGCCGTCAGCAAATAAAATTCATTAAATCTCTGCATTTAAAGAAGATAAGGAGAGAACTTCAATTATTCGTAGCCGAAGGCAGTAAACTTGTTGAGGAACTTATATCAGGCAGGCTTGAAACTCATAGTGTTTTTGCAGTTGATGCATGGTTGCATAAAAACAGATCAGTTATCGCTAGTAGAAATATAAAGACTTTTGCTGTTACGGAAACTGAACTTGAGCAAATCAGCACTCAAAGATCAGCAAATCAGGCAATTGGTGTTTTTCATATTCCAGCATTTCAGTTCAACCACGAAATCCTGAATGAAGAGATAGTTCTGATGCTTGACAACATTAACGATCCCGGAAATCTTGGCACTATTTTAAGAACTGCCGATTGGTTTGGCATTAAGCATGTTATCTGCTCAAAAAACACAGTTGATATTTATAATTTAAAAACTGTACAGGCAACAATGGGTTCTATAGCCAGAATAAACACCTACTATCTTGACCTTCAAGACATTCTGTCCAACACCAAAACACCCGTGTACGGAGCCTTGCTCAACGGAAAACCGCTGACTGAAATAAATCCTTCAAAAAATGGAGTAATAATAATAGGTAATGAAGCACATGGGATTTCTCCGGTCCTTCAGCAGTTTATCACTCACCCATTGTTTATTCCTTCTTTTATTGCTGAAGGCGCCGGCATGCAAAGACCAGAATCTTTAAATGCAGCTATGGCTACAGCGATCCTTTGCTGGGAGTTCAGAAAGAATGGATGATACGACAAAACAATGTTTGTTTATATTCAGGATTCATTTCTAGGCAGCCTCTAAGAATAATAAAAACTCTCAGGCTTCATTATGAACTAACAGCCTTGATTTAAGCTCATTAGTAAAGAGGTTCTGTTTTAATACATTACTGAAGATCAGCAATATACAATCAAAACCATTAAACAAACAAATCGTTTGAGTTCATTTCTTATTTATGACTTCATCATAAACCTTAGCAAGAGATTTGCCAATTACTTCCTTACTGAAATTACTAACGGCATATTCTCTTATCTCCAGCTTGTCGTATATATCGGGACTATCAAGGAAAGATCTGAGTTCATCCAGAAACTGTTTTTCATTTTGCTTTTCAACAAGCTTTCCAAGTCCGGAATGCAAATGTTCGTGTATCCCTCCCACCCTTGTTGAAATGACCGGTACCCCACAGGCATAACTTTCAAGTATCACCACCGGAAGGTTCTCATAATTGCTGAACATTATCATAAGATCGGAATTACTTAACAGCTCTACAAGTTCTTCATTCTGTTTCAATCCGGTAAAAATCACAAACTTGTCAGTAAGTTGCAGTTTATCAGAAAGTTGTTTCATTTCATCAAAATCCTCACCATCGCCGATAAGTTTTAGCAAAAAATCATTTCTTTCAGAACTTAATTTTTTTATGACCCTGAGAATACCAGAAATATTTTTTTGTTTATCAGTAAAACACGACAGATGAACCAGGATCTTTTTATCTCTTTTTGCAGATTTTACAGCAGGTTTGAATTTGTCAACATCCACCACATTTGGGATCACAACATAATTTTCATTGATCAGACCTCTGTAGATCATTGCATCACGCAGGTTTGCAGTAACCGGCATAACAGCTCCCGCATACTTAACAACGAGAGCAGTTAACCATTTTCTAGCCGCTCCATGATATGAATCAGTTGTTGGCAAGTATCGCGTCCAGTGTTCAGTAATTACATAGGGCGCACCGGTAAGAACCCTGATTATCAATGCAAGCAATCCGGTGCGGGTAAGCACGTGAACATGCGTAACTGCAGGTTTGCCTTGTTGACGGCGTATTTTACGGTAACACCGTGCGAAAGCCAGAAAATAACGATACAGGTTAATTACTGAATTTAATGACGAAATCCTGAATGATGCCTTCCTGATATATGCAGTGCAATTATAAACATCATTTATTATTTGAGTGTCAATTTCTATTGCATCATCTTGTTTATCAACAAATTGCAAAAACAAAACACTGTTATTGAAGGCGTCCGGTAAACTTTCGATATGATTTTTCACGAATAGCCCTAGCATAGGGTCACCCCGGTGGGGATACCAACGTGGAATGTGCAATACATGCGTATTACCGTGTTTTACAGTCATTTGAATCAATTATCAGAATATTAACAAATATTGGAAATGATCAGAATATCAAAGATCAATATCCAAATATTTCTTCAAGTGTCAGAAACTCCACTTCGCCATATTGTCGCAGGGTATTCATATCAAGCTGATCTTTATTACCCAGAACCAGGACGTGATAGTTTTTATTTTTCAGATATTTTTCCTGAAAGGCTTTCAGATCATTAAAATTCATTTTTTGCACACCTGCAAACACATCCTTACGTATATCGTAATCATAGCCAAGCTTTCGGGCTCTTTCATAGCTAAACAATATGCTGGATTTTGTAATTCTTTCGGTTCTGATCTTTTCTTCAATAGCCTCGCGTGCTGTATTAAAACTACGTTCTGACTCCGGCATGTTGTTTAACAAACCAAGCATTCCGCTCATAGCTTCCGGAAGCTTATCGTTCTGAGTTCCTATGAAAGAGGTAATATAATGTGAACGATCAGGGCGTGAAGGGATTGAATATGTTGCATAAGCACTATAGGCAAGTCCTTTGGCTTCGCGAAGTTCCTGAAAAACAACTGATGACATTCCTCTGCCGAAATATTCATTGAAAAGATTGATCGAAGGTGTATTGTCTTTTCTGTATCTGTCAGATTTTGACAGCATTACTATTTCCACCTGCTTCATATCGTAATCCACCACAAAAACCTTGTTGGTATTAGTTTCCAGTTCCTTATACTGCTTTTCAGCAGGTATGGGTTTAAATTTCTTTGGAACGCGATGCAGTTTGGTAAGGATTTGAGCCAGCGCATTCTGATTCAAAGTACCATAATATAATACCCGGTGTTCATAATTATTCAGATCCCTGATCATATCCACAAGTTCACCGGCTTTAAGACTATTGAGCTCATCTTCGCTGAGTATGTTACGGAATGGAGAATCTAATCCATACACGCCATAATTATAAAGTGCTCCCCATAAAATAGATGATTTTGAAAGTTTACTGTCGTTACGCTGTTTCAGCACATCGGCTATAAGATTTTGTAATGCTTCTTCGTTAGGCTGCGCATCAGCAAGCAGATGTTCAAACAATTCAAGTCCCTGGGCAAAATTCCCTGTTAAGCCTGTAAGAGAAACATAAACCTGATCGTCGCTTGCAGAAATATTAAACGAACAGCCAAGCTTATAAAACTCCATCTGAATTTCAGAAGGGCTATATTTTGAAGTTCCCAGATAGCGAAGATAATTTAATGCCAAGCCAAGACGTATGTCGTTATTATTGCCCATATCGGCAATGTAGTACAGGTTGAAAATATCATTTTCCACATTCTGGATATAATAAACAGGGACTTTTTTGTCGAGCATAAATTGATGAATGTCCTTGTCGTATTTAAGGAAAACCGGCTCAATATCAGGAACTTGTGTATCAAGAATCTTCTTAACAAAGTCGGACTGTGCCACCCTGTTAACTTCAATTGGTGTGATCGAAGGCTTTTCAACCTTTGCAACGGAATTATCAACACCTGTGCGCTTATATACCATGACGTAATTATCGCCATAATTCTCCCGTGCAAATCTTACGATATCATCTTTTGTTATTCTTGAAAGTCTTTCAAGCCTATTAGCCACAAATTCATAAGGCATGTTCATAATGAAAGAATTAAGCATAGTGCTTACCCTTGATGAATTATTTTCAAACGATCTCAATTCTCTCATCTTCATGTCGTTAATAATAGCGCTAACCATCCAGTCAGGAAATTCACCTCTTTTTACAAGCTCAATCTGTTCCAGAATCAGTTTTCCAACTTCCTCCAATGATTGTCCTGATTTTGGAGAACCTGAAAAAATATGAGATGAATAATCCTGTTTTATATAAGGAAAACAACTTGCCGACAACACTTTCTGAGCCTGCACAAGATTCAGGTCAATCAGGCCAGCCGAGCGATTATTAAGTATCATATTCAAAATACTAAGTAAATCAGCGTCCTGACTCTTATAACCTTTCAGTCTGAACCCTATACGCAGATTTTCAGCGTCCGGGCCAAACACTTCTCTGATCAAAGGAGAAGTTATCGGCTTTTCCAGAGGAACATCAAAAGGTACAATTTTTCGTGGTTTAAGATCGCCAAATTTTTCATCAATAAGCCGTATAGCCACATCGGGATCAAACTCACCTGAAAGGGCAATAGCCATATTATTTGGCACATATCTGCTATCATAATATTCTTTCAGGCTCTTAAGCGAAGGATTCTTCAGGTGTTCCTGCGAACCTAGTGTAGTTTGCGTTCCATAGGTATGTGTAGGATATAGACCTAGCATCAGAGCTTCCATGACTTTACGGCCATCGTTGTCGAGGCTCATGTTCTTTTCTTCATAAACGGTTTCAAGTTCGGTATGAAAAAGCCGGAAAACAGGATTCCCAAAACGTTCAGCTTCAATAGTAAGCCAACGTTCAAGCTGGTTTGAAGGAATATCGTTAATATAAACAGTTTGTTCAACGCTGGTATAGGCATTTGTACCTTTTGCACCCAACGCCGACATCATTACATCATATTCATTTGCAATAGCATAGTGCGAGGCAATATTCGAAACACTGTCAATTACCCTGTAAACAGCCTTGCGCTCCTCAGTATCGGTTAACGAGCGGTAAACCTCAAAAAGACTGTCAATTTTATTCAGATAAATACTTTCTTCTTCGTAATTGATGGTTCCATAATTTTTAGTCCCCTTGAACATCATGTGTTCCAGATAATGGCTAAGCCCGGTATTGTCAGGAGGGTCGTTTTTACTGCCGGTTCTAACAGCTATTGCAGTATAAATACGTGGAGCATCCCGGTAAACGCTCAAAAATACCGTAAGTCCGTTGTCAAGAGTATAAATCCTTGCCTGTAATGGATCGTTGGGAACGGTTTTATACTCGTATTTCTTTTGTGAAAAAGCCGGTAAAGCAGCAATCAGAACACAAAACAGTGTAAACCGGAATAAAATCTTTGAAACAATCTTTTTAGTCATGACTTAATTATTTGATTATAAGTTAATAAAAGTTGATAATTCATAAATTGATTATTTGTCAGTGGCCTTTAGCTGCCGGCTATTAATCTTGTAATAATGAGTTTGAATATATTTATAACAAGTCATATACCCATATTTAACAAGCCGGTTGGCAAATGTAATACTATTTCGGTTGGTTTTCTCATAAGCATTAATCTTTCAATCCAAATCATTGAAAACATTTATGGAACATAAATATGATAGTCCTGAAGAAACCTGCCCTACAGATCTTAATCACAGGTCAATAAAAATCAATAAAAAATTAAAAAACACAAATGACACATCTTTTGAAGCTAAATTCCACTAAGTCAAGTATTTTCAACATATGGTTTTCTGATGATAAAATAAGTTTGGCTTCGAAAACAGGAGAGCAAGCCGGAAATTTAGAAACTCTGCACCTGCTGAAAAATAAATATTCCGATCTTTGTTTGCTTAATATATTGATGAATTTCCACCAAGGAAAAAGGCTGCCAAATAAATTTGATCTATTTTAGCTGCGAAAACAAGATAATGGACATCAAAAATAGTATGACATTAATATTAAAGGGCATTCTGAAAAATGATTACTGCAGATTAACAGCTACAAAAATGTCTTTACTGTTAATTTTGATTTTTCTGGTTGCCGGCTGTAATAAACCCTTTCCTGCCGAGAAAGCACGTAAATATATTAAAGCTGCCGATCAGGAGATCATACGGATCGCTCAGAAGATCGAAGATTCTGATGCGTTCAGGGCTATCACTCAGTTATATTATACGAAAACAGCACCATTGCCCTTCAAAAGGCTATATGTGCCTGAATCAGATACTTATGTCATGTTTGAAATGAAGAAGCATTCAGGATATTATATACAAAACGCAAATGGCGAAATAGAATTTCAGCGGCAATCGGACTCACTTATTATTGATTTTAAACCTGATGGCAAACCACAAAACAAAACACGTTTTATCTTAAGTAAATATGAAGAAAGTGTTACCGCAACGGGTGATATGATGCCTGTAAAAGCAGAAGCATTGATTTACTCAAAAGGCAAAACAATATTTAATCTTAATCTGGAAGCCTCAATAAAATATGGGTTTCCTGAAAACATCTCGCTTAAAGTATCTTCCTTCCCAATTTCCATTGATTTTACATCAAAAATAAAATTCAGGAAACACGGCTCTCATCTTCGTTCCAGCGTCACAATCAAAGAAGGAGAAAAACAACTTCTTTGGGCTAATATATCTTCCAAAGTAAGTTTATCAGAGTATAACACTCTCATTTTCGGGAAGAAAGAAATTAAAGCAGGTGTATATCCTTTAAAGCTAAATATGGTTTCTGACTATCCGTTTATTAATATGTCTGTAGGAACATTTACTGATGATTTTAACCAAATGAGCAAAATAAGAGTTACGGACTATAAAGGAAACAGTATTGCGCAACTTTCATTAAAAGATCATCCTGAACGGGACTACCTTAATATCAATGTTCAGTATAACGATGGCTCAACTGATGAACTTGAAGATATAATGCTAAGTGTCAAGTATCTATTGAATTTTAAAATCAGGCATTAGCTGAGGATCTCAGAATCTTGCTCTGCCGATAAAATCCTCTCCAATACTATCAAAAACAGGACTTGCAATTAAGTCGTTCGGATATACCATATATCCACCGTTGGGGTCAAGATCTATACCTGTGTATTTTAAAACAGCCTTCCAAACCAAAAGTGAACAATACCAATGGGTGTTATCTGACCAGTCTTTACGCAAGCCACTATTTACCAACTCATTAGCATATAATTGTCCTTCAAACCGTTTAGGAGCACTCCATGCAGAATACTTACCCTTCTGACTACGAGCAAATCCAATTATTGAATCAATTGTTGACTGTGGTAGGTTCAAACGCAAGCGATATCTGCTACCTGAATATCTGTTATCGAAATTAAGACTCGTGAATGCCAGGATTTTACTATTAGTCAATGCTTTTATTTCCCTGATTTGATAAGTTACAGGTACATCTCTGGCAATGGACTCAATTATAGTGGTATTTGCCAGCAGACTATCCAGGTCATCATGTTTGTAATAACTCGTAACTATAGCTGCATGACCATGGTCAGAACCGCCCGGCACAATGGCTGAGCCAGGCAAAAAACTTAGATTAGGTCGAACCAGAATGTCTCCGGGTCGTAATTCATTGATGCCCACGACACAATGATTAATTACATTATTCTTATCTGAGAAATCAAATAAGTCAGGATTTTTCTCGTTACAAGATGTGAAAACTACAATTATTAGCAGAAAGTCAATTAACTTATATTTTAAAAGCATTGGTTTCGGAATTACTTTGTAAACGGATGTCAAAACTATTAAAAAAAATAATTCCAGTATAAAAGTCGATTTTTAATATTTTTTTTGGAAATTTGTTAAACAATCATACCTTTGCATTATAAAACTATCTATTCACTAACAAAACTTTTTTAATTATGAAAGCAAAACTTTTGGCAATTTTTGTTGTAGCGTCTGTACTGGTAATGACTGCTATATCATGCAACAAAAAAGATGATGAAATGAAAGCTGAGGATGCTAAGGTAGAAATCAGAAACAGCATCCAGGAAATTAATAATGAGGCATTTGCGCTTTTAGCGGAGCCTTCGGTTCAGTCCTTAGCATTTCTTTCTCAACTCATGGACATTGATTTGGGAAAATCAGCTATTAACAAGATAAAGGAGCAGCCGGGTAAAATTCACCTTGCAAAGATAAAACAAGCTCTTATGCCACGAAACTCATTTAAATCATCCAATGATTTTGACGATCTCAATCTTGGGATTTATGTATTTAATTTTGAAATAGATGACTTTACTCTTGTAGAGGAATCTGAAAGCATTTTTAAAGTTACCTATCCGGCAGATGAAACAGCTTATGAAGATCAGGAAAATAATGCTGAACTTCTGGTAGAGAACATTGAACTGGTCGTAGTAGAATATACCGAAACCTATTATGACGACTGGAATAATGAGTGGATTACAGAGACTTATGAGGAAGAAGTACCTGTTAAGTTTAATGCTACTCAAAAAATTGATGGTGCTACTACTATATCCGGTAGCTATAATGCTGACCTTAACCCTAATGGTTTCCCTACAGGAGCATCTGTAAGCTTCGATGCAGCTCCGTATAATATTACCGGTTCATTGAGTGGCAGCGGTCAATCGTTTAATACCAAGCATACATCAAAAAAAGGAGCTACAACAATTATGGGTCATGACATTAACATAAATTATACTTCCGATATGGAAGATGTTGAAAAACTGTCAGGCAACTATTTTTTATCTCCTCTTAAAGTAGAAGGTTCTGTGAAAGTAAAAGCTCTGAATGATCTCATGGACAAGTATGATGAAACCGATAAATATAATTTGAAGGATCTGAATGCTCAAATAGATCTTAAACTCATACAAATGAGCAAAGGTCTTAAAATCGGCGATATTGAGTTTGTTACTGTTTCACATCCTTTCGGTGGTGAAATGCCGACATTAGCCATTGTTTATTCTGATGGTTCGTATGATTTATTAGATGAGTTTTTTGATTTTGATTTAAAATCAAGAAAAAAGCGTTAGTAATTGATTTTCAAAAAACGGCCTTGTGCCGTTTTTTTTTGCTCATAATATTTGGATAGACAAAGTATAAGCAATAAGCAAAAAGTATTTTTACAATTCATTACACGAACGCTAAAAATATTTAGTTTTGTTATCTGCATAAGCAATTTGAATAAATGATCCTTGTTTTTGCTCCAAAATCCACGGCTCGCCTGCGTTATACCTTACACCTGATATTAAGGGAATTGCTCGGTTTTGACTTTTCAATCACTACCGATGCTGATGAATTCCAATCGTATGCAGGGGCGAAATTCAGTTATGGAAAACGATTTCAGGATAATGATCTGTATTTTGCTTCAACAGATTTACTTTTTAAAACCGGAATCCATAATCTGGATTTGCTAAGTAAGGAGTATAACGGCAACAAGGTATTATTTCCGGTTAATGAGCGTAATGCAGCACTTCCCTACGATCCGTTTGCAGCAGTATTTTTTATGGTTTCCCGTTACGAGGAATATCTGCATTACCGGAAAGATAAATTCGGGCGGTTCACAGCAATGGAAAGTATTGCGTATAAATTTGGCTTCCTTCATAAGCCTGTTGTAAATATTTGGACGCTTGATGTAGGGAAAACCCTTGAAAATCATTTCAATGGATTAGAAATTAAACCCAGGCATTATCGCTTTTTACCAACTTATGATATTGATCAGGCATGGTCGTATAAAAACAAAGGCTTTCTGCGTGTTACTCGCGCTTTGGCAAAATCAGCTATCAAAGGTGATTTCTCAAATGTTATTGAAAGAATAAGGGTTATTGCCGGCTTTAGAAAAGACCCATTCGACACTTTTGAGTACCAGTTACACCTGCAAATGAAATACCATCTGCAGCCTATCTATTTCTTTCTTTTTGGTAAATACGGTGAGTATGATAAAAACATAGCTACTTCAAATACACATTACCGGAATCTGATAAAATATATTGCTGATTATTCAGAAACCGGTATTCATCCATCATACTCATCAAATTCGAGCAATGAGATACTTGGCAAAGAAATTAAAGAACTATCGAAAGTATTGAACCGTGAAATTCATCATAGCCGTCAGCATTATTTGAAACTGCACCTGCCAGATACTTACCGGAATCTTGCAAATTTTGGTATTTCACAGGATTATACCATGGGTTTTGCTGCCCTGCCGGGATTCAGAGCAGGAATTTGCACACCCTATCAGTTCTACGATATTGATATGGAAACGGTTGTTCCAATTACCGTAACACCTTTTGCTGTTATGGATGGCACACTGAAAGATTATATGAAACTAAGCCCTGATAAAGCAATTGATACTATTAATGAACTGATTGCAGAAGTAAAGGCAGTAAATGGAGTTTTCTCGAGCCTGTGGCATAACGAAAGCCTTTCAGAAACTGACAGATGGCTTGGATGGCTGCGGGTATATGAATCGCTGATCGAAAATGCAGTACCTTAAACTAATTTAACGGTTCTATGATAAGATACCTGATAAATTCTGAAATTGACTACAACAAATGGGATGATTGCATTGAGCGTTCATATAATGGCAATCTTTATGCGTGGTCGTGGTATCTTGATCTGGTTTGTGAAGGCTGGGATGCAATAATAGCAGGAGATTACGAACAAGTCATGCCTGTTACGGCAGGTAAGAAATATGGCATAAAATATCTGTATCAACCACCATTCACACAACAACTTGGTATATTTTCAACCACGCCTGAATCCGGTTATTCAAACAATGATTTTCTTGAAATACTTACACATCATTACCGTTTTGCCGAAATAAACCTTAACCGTTACAACAGGATAAAAAATAATGATTATAAAATAACTTTCAGAAAAAATTACGAACTCGATCTTATTAAACCATACGAACAATTACAAGGCAATTATTCGGAAAACACCAGGCGTAATATTAAAAAAGCCGTTAAAGAAGGGATAAATGTTTCAGAGAACAGTGATCCAAGAAGCATTATTAAAATATTCAGACAGGAAAAAGGGCGGGAACTGAAAAAGATGGGTGAGCGTCATTACAAAATCCTTGAAAAGCTTATTTACCGCAGTTTATATAAGAATATAGCCTCAGTTTCCGGTGCATATACGCGCGAGAACAGATTATGTGCCGGCGTTTTTATTATCAGAAGTCATCACAGGCTGGTATTGATTTTTTCAGCAAATAATTCCATTGCCAGAAATACCGGTGCTATGCATTTATTAATAGACAGCATAATAAAAAAATATGCCGGGCAAGCTCTTACACTCGATTTCGAAGGTTCGGAAATAGAAGGACTGGCAAGGTTCTATGCTGGCTTTGGTTCAGCCGAGACCCGCTATCCTGCACTTCAGTATAATAATCTGCCATTTTTCGTAAAGATGATAATTGAAGCTATGAAACGAACGGGATTGAAATAGATCAAAGTTCAGTTTTTTTCTATTATTATCCTTTGCCATTCATCAGCTTTATGTATTTTTGTCGAAATATAGCTGTATTACATAACCACATAAAAGGATCACAAAACCTATTATTCCAACATGCTTATCAAAATTTTGGGCAATCAGAACACGATCATTGATCAGTATATTGCCGAACTAAGAGATGCAAATATTCAGCAGGATAGTATGCGTTTCAGACATAATCTTGAGAGAATAGGCGAACTTTTCGCCTATGAAATAAGTAAAGAACTGGATTATGAAACAAGGCAGGTGCTTACTTCACTTGGTGTTGCTGATGTACCTATGCTAAAAAATTATCCGGTGCTGGCAACAATACTTAGGGCAGGTCTGCCTCTTCATCAGGGCTTGCTGAACATTTTTGATAAATCAAGTAATGCTTTTGTTTCGGCATATCGTCGTTATCATAAAGATGGTAATTTCAATATAAAAGTTGAGTACTCGTCATGTCCGGTTATCGAAGACAAAGTGTTGATTTTATCTGATGCTATGCTTGCCACAGGTCTTTCAATGCATTTGTGTTATAAGGAACTGATAAGCAACGGAACTCCAAGTCATACACATCTTGTTACAGTACTGGCAAGTGCCGAAGGGATTGAATATTTAAAACGAAAATTCAAAAATTCTGCTACTCTTTGGGTTGGAGCAGTTGATTCTGATCTGACAGCCCAGGCTTATATTGTTCCCGGACTTGGCGATGCAGGTGATCTGGCTTTCGGAGCCAAGGACTAAGGCATTTATCTAAATTCGGGCATCAATGATGGATTCAAAACTATTTTTTATCAGTGAAAATATAAAACTGGCGGTTCATTCCATCAAAAGTCATTTGCTCAGAGCAATCATTACAATAATGATCATTGCTCTGGGAATAACCGCTTTAGTTGGAATTTTAACCTCAATTGATGCTATCAAATATTTTTTAAATGAGAATTTCTCAATGATGGGTGCCAATACTCTCACCATCCAAAACAGGGGAATGAGGATACAGATAGGTGCAACCAACATACGCCCGAAAACCTATCGTTACATTACTTATAAGGAAGCAATACGTTTTAAAAACGAATTTGACTTCAATGCCTATACTTCAGTTTATATATATGGTTCAGGAGTAGCAACTCTGAATTACGGTTCGGAAAAAACCAATCCAAACATACCTGTAATAGGTGCTGATAATGAATACATTATAACATCAGGCAATGAGGTAGCTAAAGGCAGGGATTTCAATGCAATTGAACTGGAACTCGGGTCGAACGTAGCCATTATAGGCAGCAATGTGGTTTCGAAACTGTTTAAAGCAGGTGTTGACCCTTTGGGGAAAATGGTTGGAATAGGTTCTGACAAATATATGGTGATTGGTGTTCTAAAAGAAAAAGGTTCCTCAATAGGTATCACAAGCGACAATCATTGTATTGTGCCCCTTGAAACCGTCAGGCGTAATTTTTCAAGGCCTAACATGAATTACTCAATAAATGTAATGGTTAAGGATCCCGAACTGATCTCAGAAGCTGAAAGTGAAGCTATTGGTTTATTCCGGACAATAAGGCAGGTTAAAACAGGTGAAGAAACCAATTTTGATATTACAAAAAGCGACAATATAGCTGAAATACTATTTGAGAACCTGAAATACCTGAGACTGGCTGCTACTATTATAGGATTGATAACACTTTTAGGCGCTGCCATAGGGCTGATGAACATTATGCTTGTTTCAGTAACTGAACGAACCCGCGAAATCGGAATACGAAAAGCTGTAGGAGCAACAAAGAAAACCATCCGAAACCAGTTTCTTGCTGAGGCAATAGTAATAGCTCAGTTTGGCGGTATTATCGGTATAATTCTTGGAATACTTGCAGGTAATGCACTTGGCGCTATAATAGGTTCCGGATTTATAGTTCCCTGGTTGTGGATAATAGGAGGTGTTATTCTGTGCTTCCTGGTTGCCCTTGTTTCCGGTATCCTGCCGGCTACAAAAGCTGCCAATCTCGATCCGGTTGATTCGTTACGATATGAGTAAATCCTTACAACAAACTTTTTTAAGGCGATTAACCGATGATTGATTATTTTCTTTCCACAATCTTTGATCTGAAGCCTTCACTTATCCATGTTTGTAGTTCTTCGCCATTTTCTGAATAAATCAGGAAAGCTTCCAGATCTTTTCTGGTTTTCAGAAATTCAATAGTTTTTTCATTCCCCATCACCATAAAAGCTGTAGCGTAAGCATCGGCAGTCATACAGTCTTTTGCAAGTACCGAAGCGCTAAGCAATGAATGCCGGACCGGATAGCCGGTAAAGGGATCAATGGTATGAGAATATCGAACACCGTCCTCAACATAAAACCTCCGGTAATTTCCCGAAGTAGCTATTGCCATGTTTTCAAGCTCCACAATAGCTTTTAGTTCACGTGAACTATTCTGGTCTTCTGATGGTTTCTCCACTCCTACTTTCCATAATTTCCCGCTTGGCTTGCGTCCGTGGGCTATCACCTCACCACCAATATCAACAAGATATGCTCTAACACCTTTTGACTCAATAAATTGCGCAACCACATCAACTGCATATCCTTTCGCAATAGCATTAAAGTCAATCTGAGCACCCGGAACAGCCTTTATTATCCTGTTATTCTGAAGTTTAAAATTTCTGTAACCAACCAGTTTCAATAAACTATCAATTGTGTTACTGTCAAGGTGCAGCCTGTCACTAAAACCAAACCCCCAGGCATTTACCAGAGGTCCTACCGAAAAATCAAAATATCCGTCTGTTGCTTCCGCTACCTCATATGCCTTGTTAAAAACGGTAATAAACCAGCCATCCACTTCTGTATCAGTTTCATCCCGGTTGATTTTTGAAATAATCGAGTTTGGCTCATAAACTGAAACCGAAAAATTAAAAGCATCGAGCAGGGAATCTATTTCCTTCTGGAAATTGCGTTCCTGATTATCAAAATAACTTATATCGTAATAAGTACCCTGAGCTGCTCCCTGAAACCTGATCATTTTCTCATTGCCGGAATGTGAGCAGGCGGAGATAATCAGGATCAATACATTGAAAATCAATAAATTTCTCATATTATCAAATAAAAAAACGACACATTATTTGCATTGACAACTCTCAATACCTAATGTGTCGTTTGTAATTTTCAGAACATTATTTTATCATGAGCCAAAATCGTCGAATGCAATATTTTCTTTTGGAACCCCAAGGTTATCGAGCATCTTAAATACCGCATCGTTCATCATTGGTGGTCCACAGAGGTAATATTCAATTTCTTCAGGTTCAGGATGTTTACTAAGATAATTATTCAATACTACCTGATGAATAAAGCCTGTATAGCCTGTCCAGTTGTCTTCCGGCAATGGTTCTGAGAGAGCAAGATTGAACTTGAAATTAGGAAATTTCTTTTCAATTTCATGAAACTCATCGTCGTAAAAAACTTCGCGCAGCGACCTGGCTCCATACCAATACGATACTTTACGCGTTGTTTTTTCGGTATGGAAAAGATGGAAAATTTGCGAACGCAATGGAGCCATTCCGGCACCACCACCTATATAAACCATCTCTTTATCAGTATTTTTAATATGGAATTCACCATAAGGTCCTGAAACCATAACTTTATCACCCGGCTTTCTTGAAAATATGTATGAAGAACAAATGCCCGGATTAACATTCATAAAACGGTTCTTGGTGCGATCCCACGGTGGTGTTGCAATACGAATGTTAAGCATTACAATATTACCTTCAGCAGGGTGATTTGCCATTGAATAAGCTCTAAAAATAGGCTCGGGATTATTCATCTTCAATTCAAAAATACCAAGCTTATCCCAATCCTCACGGAATTTTTCTTCAACTTCAATATCCTTGAAATCTACCTGAGTTTTTGGCACATCAATCTGAATATAACCTCCTGACTGAAAATCAAGTATTTCGCCCTCAGGTAATTTCACAACAAATTCTTTGATAAATGTTGCCACATTCCGGTTACTAACCACTTCGCATTCCCATTTCTTAATTCCGAATATTTCTTTTGGAACGCCAATCTTCAGGTCTTCACGCACTTTAACCTGGCAACTCAATCTCCAGTGATTTTGTTGTTCTTTACGTGTAAAATAGCCTTTTTCAGTTTGCAGGATCTCTCCGGCTCCCTCAAAAACCTGACATTTACACATGGCACAGGTACCTTGTCCTCCACATGCTGATGGCAGGAATATCTTTTGCTGTGCCAAAGTACTTAAAAGCGACGAACCCGGGTCAGCTTCAATGACTTTATCATCGTTGATAGTAATTTTAACTTTTCCGGCAGGGGTCAGCTTTGCACGTACATATAGCAAAATGCCAACCAAGAGCAGGATTATGGCAAGAAAAACCACAATACTTATCAAAATAATTGTTCCGGTTCCCATATTATAATTTTTCAGTGTTTAATAATTAATTCCTTAACAGCTTTTAGAGTTTTATTCCCATGAAACTCATAAAGGCTATTGCCATTAAGCCTGTAACAATAAATGCTATTCCCAGCCCTCTGAGAGGTTTGGGAATATTTGAATAACGTATTTTTTCCCTTATTGCAGCAATTGCAACAATAGCAAGGAACCATCCTATACCGCTTCCAAAACCAAATGCAGTAGCTTCGGCAATTGAACCATAATCACGCTCCTGCATAAAAAGCGACCCGCCAAGTATAGCACAGTTTACAGCGATAAGGGGAAGAAAAATACCCAAAGAGTTGTATAATGCAGGTGAAAATTTCTCGACTATCATCTCAACAAGCTGCACAATTGAAGCAATTACAGCAATGAACATGATGAAACTGAGAAAACTAAGGTCAACTTTGGCAAAACTCTCGCCAAGCCATGATAATGCTCCTTCACGAAGAAGATAATTGTGGATAAGATAGTCAACCGGTACAGTTACCACCATTACAAAAATTACTGCAACACCCAATCCTACTGAAGTTTTCAATGTTTTTGATACTGCCAGATATGAACACATACCCAGGAAGTATGCAAAAATCATATTCTCAATAAAAATTGACTTTATGAAGATGTTAAAAATATTTTCCATAATCAATCCGTATTAAATAATTGACTAATTTTCTTCCTGCAAATCAGGGTTTTTAGAACGTTGTATCCAAATAATGATTCCTACCAGGAACAAAGCTGCTGGAGGCAAAATCATCAATCCGTTGTTTACATAGCCTAATTCGTAAAAAGCCTGAGGCATAACCCTAAATCCCCAAAGAGTTCCTGAGCCGAGCAATTCACGGAAGAATGCAACAACAATCAGAATGATTCCATATCCTACACCATTTCCGATACCGTCAATAAAGGAATCCCATGGTTTATTAGCCATGGCGAAAGCTTCAAGACGTCCCATAAGAATACAGTTTGTAATAATAAGCCCGACAAATACCGATAGCTGTTTGCTTACATCGTACATATATGCTTTAAGTACCTGGTCAACAAGGATTACAAGTGCAGCTATTACAACAAGCTGAACAATGATCCTGATCCTTGGCGGTATGGTATTTCGAAGTGCCGATATGGTCAGGTTCGACATGGCAGTAACAATGGTTACTGATAGTGCCATGACAAAAGCAGGTTCAAGTTTAACTGTTACAGCAAGAGCTGAACAAATTCCAAGCACCTGAACAGTTATGGGGTTTTCTTTGTTGAGCGGACCCAATAACAGTTTTTTTGTTTTAGCTGAGAATAAAGGTTCTCTTTCAGTTTTTGCTGTACTCATAAAGCTTTCTGATTTTTAAAGTAAGTAATATAATTTTTCATACAATCTTTCAGCATTGCCGAAACGCCATTACTGGTAATAGTTCCTCCCGAAATTGCATCAACACCATGTACAGGGTCAATATTAGAGTTTGCTACTCCACCTTTTACAACCTGTACTGAAACGAAGTTACCTGATTTGTCAAAAATGGTTTTATCAGGAAACTGATGTGTAAATACTTCGGTGGATATTTCAGCTCCCAACCCAGGAGTTTCTCCCTTATGGCCGAAAGTAACACCTTCCACAGTGTTAAAATCGCTTTTAAGTGCAATATTTCCCCATATTCCACCCCACAAACCAGTTCCGCTCAATGGGATTATATAAACAATCTCTTCTCCTTTTTCGCATACAAACAAAGGGAAAACTGGCTCTTCAGCCTGTTTGCCCTGAGCAATATCCTGCCTGGCTTTTAATTCCGCTTTAAGATCAACGTCAAAAGCCCTGCGGTTTCCAATTTCAAACTTTCCGTCAGCATATACGCTCACTTCTTCACCGGCACTGTTAATAAGTATTTCTCTGGTAATATGTTTGTCGTAAAGTGATTCTGCATTTGCAGGAGTTGATTCAATATTTGCCGAGCTGAGCATATCCTGAATCTTCTCGATCTTTACATTTCTATCCTGTGCGGGTTTAAGCAGAAGAGCTGCTGCCGAAAGCATTGCTGCTACCAGTATCACCATGATAGAAGCATATCTGAATATATAACCGTTACTGAACATAATGATATATTATTTTTAAGTTGGTATAAATATCAGGCTTTTACCGGTTTCATACGTTTAAGCCTTCTTTTAATATTTGCTTCTACCACATAATTATCAATAAGTGGTGCAAAAACGTTCATAAGCAGAATTGCCAGCATCATACCCTCAGGATATGCCGGATTCAAAACTCTGATAAGCACTGCAAAGACACCTATCAGGAAGCCATAAATGATCTTACCTGTAGCGGTTTGTGCTGCAGTTACAGGGTCGGTAGCCATAAATATCGCACCAAAAGCAAAACCTCCAATTACCAGATGGTAATAAAAAGGCACTTCCATATATGCATTTACAGCAAGAAGATTAAAAAGTCCGCCCATAAAAATTCCGCCAAGAACCACAGAAATCATTATCCTGAGGCTACCCACACCGGTAAAGGCCAGAATAACAGCGCCTATCAAAATGGCTATTGTAGAAGTTTCACCAATTGATCCGGGTATAAATCCACAAAACATATCCATAAAAGAATGTGAGAAATGAACCGAACCGGCATCAATTCCGGCGGCAGCTTCTGCCAATGGGGTAGCACCTGAGAATCCATCAGCTTTATCGGCAATCCATACTTTTTCGCCCGACATATAAGCGGGGTAGGCAAAAAACAAAAATGCACGAGCTGTTAAAGCCGGATTAAGGATATTCATTCCGGTACCTCCAAAAACCTCCTTGCCGATGACAACAGCAAAAGCAGTTGCAACAGCCACCATCCACAACGGAATATCAGGAGGGACTATAAGGGGTATAAGCATACCTGATACCAGGAACCCTTCATTCACTTCGTGGTGCCTTACCTGAGCAAAAGCAAATTCAATAGCAAGCCCTGTAACATAAGAAACTATGATTATAGGCAGCACTTTTCCCAAGCCATACAATACATTACTCCAAAATCCTGCAGTTTGCCCCACAGACAGATAATGTTGATAACCAACATTCCATATCCCAAACAGCAATGCAGGAATCACCGAAATAACAACAATGCTCATGGTACGCTTCATATCAATGCTGTCGCGGATATGGCTGCCTTGCGAAGTCGTTTTGTCGGGAACAAAAAGGAAAGTTTCAAAAGCATCGAATGTAGAATGCAACTTTTCGAACTTTCCGCCCTTTTGGAATTGAGGCTTGATTTTGTCCAGTTGTTTTCTGAGCGATTTCATTAAAATTTATGTTGATTCTTGTTTTATTAATAATCTGATTAATTAGTAAAATCTGAGCATTAACTCATTTCCTTTCTCATTAGTTCCAGTCCTTTTCTTATAATGCTCTGAATCTCGGTTTTTGAAGTGTCAACAAATTCGCATAAAGCAAAATCTTCAGGTTCAACTTCATAAATACCAAGGTTTTCCATAAGGTCAATATCTTCAAACAAAATGGCTTTAATAAGCTGCAACGGATAAATATCCATTGGTAACACTTTTTCAAATTCACCAGTCATCACAAAGGCACGATGTCCACCATTCAGATTGGTATTTAAAGCATACTTTTTATTTGGTGTAAGCCATGAAAAGAAGGTTCTGGAAGTGCTGTATTTGCCAAAGCCAGGTAATGCCCAACCCAGAAACTCATGATAATTGCCTTCAGGAATAACAGTAACCATAGAATCGTAGATCCCCAGATAGTTGTCGGCTCTAATTTGTGTTCCGGTAAGTACATTACCTGAAATATATCTTAAATCGCCTTCTTTAACATTTTTATCAACCATTTTACTTATTGACGCACCTCTTCGGGTCTTAAAATACTGGGGTTTAAGTACTTCAGAACCTGCCAGGGCTACAATAACTGATGAATCGTATTTGCCTTCCCTGAAAAGACGTCCAATTGTTATGACACTCTGAACATCAGTAACCCAAACTATATCGCCCTTGTTTATCGGGTCAATATGGTGGATCTGAACGCCAACATTTCCTGCCGGATGAGGTCCTGAAAATGAGTTCAGGATAACATTGCGGGCATTCAAAAATTCTTTTGCCTTTGTTTTATCACTGATATTCAGGTTAACATTTCCATTACTCAATTTAGAGAGAACATCAATACCTGTCTGAAAATAATCACCTTGTCCGTTAACAATGAAATCATAATCAGGTGCCAGCGGAGCAGTGTCAAAAGCTGAAATATGAACAGCTTTTGGTGTATTGTCAGGATTGGCAATAATAGCATAAGGGCGCTGCCTTATAAGAGGCCAGATACCACTGTTAATCAGCTTTTCAATGATTTCTTCCCGGCTGATCTTTTCCGGATTGGCTGCTCCAAAATCCACATAGCTGTTTTTATTATCAGATTCGATCCTGATCTCTTCCAGCAAACGTTTTTCACCACGTCTTATCTCTGTTACTTTACCACTTACCGGTGAAGTAAAAAGTATTCTCTCCTGATATTTGTTAAAAAACAAATGGGTGCCTGCTTTAACTTCATCACCTTCCTTAACAAGTAGCTTGGGAACGACACCAATGAAATCAGTTGGTTTTACTGCATAATTGGTTGAATCCAGATCTTTAAGTACTTTCTCGGCGTGCCCGGCAAGAGGAATATCAAGACCTTTTTTGATCTTAACAATTTTGTTCATAATCGGATGTTATATTTATGTTAAGCATTTTATGGGCGCAAAGGTATATAGAAAAGTAAATACTTTAATACTTGATTATGTTTTTTATTTTATTTTTGTCAAAACCCTATTAATTATATGAATAATAATCGCATTGCTTTTAAGAACCTCTTGGTTTTATTCTCAATATCCTTATTTCTGGTTCTCGCTGCCAGTGCACAAAGTGATAAAACATACCGGATTCAGGATGATGTTTACGCAAAAAACATTCAAACCGTCAGATTACAGCGTCTGGGATATGAAATGTCATTTCCTGTCATCAATTTCAATTCCGACGAACAGCTAAAGCTTACTTTCGACGACCTTGACGGAGATATAAAATACTTCAGATATACTTTTGTTCATTGCGATGCCTTATGGAACCTGTCTGATTTATGGCAATCAGATTATATTTCAGGATTTCCCGATGATATGATACATGATTATCAGTCGTCGTTCAACACTATTCAGCCTTATACCCATTATGAGCTTATCTTTCCAAACGATAATTTTAATTTCATTTTGCCCGGTAATTATCTGCTAATTGTTTTCAATGACAATAACCCTGACGATGTTGTTCTTACACGCCGTTTCAGTGTAGTTGACATGAAGGTAAGCATTGATGGTTTTATCCGAACCCCGAAAACTATAAGCGAAAGAAATCAAAAACAGGAAATAGGTTTTACAGTAAATTCAGATAAATACCCTTTGAGCGATATCAGCCGCAACCTCAAAGTCATTGTTAAACAAAATTGTCGCTGGGATAATGAGCTTCACCTTCAACCCTATCAAACAAACGGCAACTTACTTGATTTCAGGTTTCCCGATGGAAGTAATACGTTTTATGGTGTAAATGAATTCAGAACCCTTGACTTGAGAAGTCTGAAATATAAAAGCAAAAATATCAGGGATTTTGAACGCGACACTGATGGCTATCATTTTTATTTGTGGCCTGACCAGGTCAAAACTACCAAACCATATATTTATGAACAGGATTTGAACGGAAGATATCAGATATTGGCAGAAAATTCTTCTGACCCGGCTATTGATGCAGAATATGTGTATGTATATTTCTCTTTGCCCTTTGAGCAGGTTCCCGATGCCGATGTATATGTTACAGGAATGCTTGCCGACTGGCAATTCAGGGATCAGAATAAAATGTACTATAATGCTCGTCGTTCAGCTTATGAACTCAGAATGTACCTTAAACAAGGCTTTTACAACTACCATTATGCCTTGCTTAAAAAGGGTTCGCAAAATGGTGACCCCGGGTATTTTGAAGGTAACCATACCGAAACCGGAAATGAATATACAGTGTATGTTTATTATCGTGAACCGGGTGCCAGGTATGATATTCTGATAGGTGTAAAAACCTTTAATTCAAGGGATTATTTATAAAGGAATTAAATTAATAAGAATAAGAATACAGAACATCCAAATAATTTGATACTGGATTTCTGCTATTGTTTCGTTATTACTTATTATGGCAATTTGCCGGCTCGCCAGCACCACAAGAGCAGTGAACAGTTTTACCCGTTTTGGGGTCTATACTCGAACAGGTTTTCTTAAACTCACCGTTTTTCTGAATAAACATTTTTATTGCAATCGCCATAAAAGACAATCCTACAATTATTACTGCTGCTACTAATATTTTTACAAATGCAACCATAATGTCCTTTTATAAATAGTTTCGTTTTCGTTCAGTACTATAACAACTTAAGCTGTACGTTTGTTTGCTCAAATGCCGTATAATCTTTTGATGAAAGGCCAATATAACCACCTTTGTAAAAAACAAAGTTCCCATCCTGATCGAGCTTAAGGTTTGAATAGATATTTTTTTCGTTTGTATTCCGATATTGAGTTATATGTTTGGTTATCATTGAGATATGCATGGGGTTTTCATTTTCATCTAAATATTCTATTGCAAGTTGTTTAATAGTGCCCAGTTTTACATGATGCCATGACTTAAGTGCATAAGTACTGCTTTTACCTATGGTAGCTATTTCGGGCGAGGAGATTATTGCCGATCTCAGAGATTCAAGGTAAATATTATCCTTGATCTTACGTCTTTTAATTATTTGATAGATTTCACTTAAATGCATTGGTCGCCCTGTTTCAGCCAAAATATATTCAACATGTTCGTGCAATCTGATCTTAGTATTCCGGGGAATTATAATTTCATCATTTATATTACAACGCAATTCGAACTCGTTCAGTGCAATTTGTTTGCAAACCTCAACAATTCTTTCAAAATATGAAAATTTCCCTGGTCTATAAAAAGTCCTTATATAATGCCTAAAATCAATGCTATAGCTTTTACGAACCTTCGTATTCATTTTCAGTTTCAGGTCGCTATAAAACTTGGCAAAATTAAACTGTTCAAATAATTTCCGGTTTATCAGATAATAATTCTCATAATGCTCAAGAGCTTCCTGAAAAAACGAATAGTTATTATGATACAAAATTGAAAAACCAAAACAAAAGAACCTTGAAGTGCAGTTTAATCCTTCAATTTCATTCAACTCCTCTTTAGTGGCATTGTCAATACGGATATAATCTTTGTAATGTTTCACCTCATATTGTAAATGATTTTCAATAAAATTCAGTTCATCGGCAAAGGGCATCAGGAAATCTTTTATATTTGGTAAAAGGACCATGACGATCTGCCTGGCTCTTTCGCGTGTGATACCGAACTTGTTGCCAATAGCCTGAAGAGTATGCTTTTTCTTATCTTCGAAAAAACCGAAATTGTGTTCAAAAATAAAATATTCGCGCTCTTTTAGCAGATTTTTAATAACAAGCATCAGAAACTGAAAAAACGGAAAACGGTCTTCCAGAAAAGCATGGCGAAAACTTTCGGCCTGAGCTGAACTAAGTTTAAAAAACTCAAAACACAACATCTTACATTCTTCAAACGTGCGATGCTGTTCACCAGCAATAAACATCTCCTGCAAAGAATCATAATCATCAATGTATTTTTCAGCAAGAGCTATTAATTCACTGTTAGATTTTTCCCCGCAATTGCGTAATGTCAGAAAACTTCCATATTCTTTATAAAAAGTAAGAAATTTATAAAGGTTATTCATATCATTATCCAAACAAATATTCTTTGCCCGCTCTGATAATGCTTCCTTTAAATGAAGTTCATTGATGTGGTAATTAACCGGTAAACTCTGGTACATGGCTTTAAGGTTTAATGTGTTAATGAAATGGGTTTGTTGGTTTTATTAATAATGACTTAATCTTCAATTTAACCTTAATTCAAAAATTAAAATTCTGAATAATGTCACAAAGATAAGACAGAAAATACGAAAATCCTAATTTTTGATCAACTTAATTCATCATAATTTAACAAATGCAACAATAGCGCTACTTTCAGCGCTTACATTTTTTTAATAAAACACAATTTAAAACCTAAAATCGGGATTATTTCACCAGCATTCCCTTAACTTTTTCAAGTTTCCCATCCACTTTTGCCGGTTCTACGCCAATAATATGTGCTATAAGAGGGTATAAATCAACATTATCAAATTTTGGCTGAACATAACCCTTGCGAAATGCAGGGCCAACAGCATAAAATATTGCCTGCATATCCAACTGACGTACATCATATCCATGAGTGCCGCCTGAATTGTAATGATCGGGCGTTGGAGCCCAGTTGACGCTCCAGGAGCTATCTGCTGCTACAATAAGGTCCAGTGTGCGGGTATTGGTGCCATAATTCAGTTCTGAAGGAACTTCTCCGTGCTTCCATACCTGAATATGATCTACCGCTTTTAATTTTGTATAGACAGAATCAATATAACCATCGTTAGCCTTAATATTGTAAACGGGATTCCCGCCCACTGCCTTCTCAACCCAGTGCTCGGGTATATGATCGCTAAGCGTTACAACACGTTCGGGCGAAATGGCTCCCATGCCATGATCTGAAGTGAATATCAGATTAATACGATCGGCATGATCAAGGCTGCGTATTTTTCTGCAAAAAACCCCGACAAGGCTGTCAAGATACCTTACCTTTCCCAAAGTTATTTCGCTTTCAGGGCCATATTTATGGGCAATTGCATCAGGCTCATGCATATACCACATAATAAGGCGTGGACGTTCAGCTTTGGGTAATTGCAGCCAGGCAACAACACTGTCAATACGTTGTTCAAACGGAAAATTATGTTCATAATATTTCCATATTGAAGGCTGTATACCTTGTATGGGCAGCTCACTTCCCACCCAGAAATATGAAGCAGTTCTTACATTTTGTTTTTCAGCGGTTACCCAGATTGGTTCACCACCATAAAAATACGGATTCATTCTGCTGGCACTATCGCGCATTGAATAGGTCATGCCGCTTTCAGGGTCATAAAAATGGTTATTCACTATCCCGTGATGGTCAGGATAAAGACCTGTGGCCATGGTATAATGGTTTGGAAATGTTTTTGAAGGGAAACCCGAACGTACAGATTCAGCTCTAACGCCAACTCTTGCAATAGAATCAAGATTAGGAGTTTCCGTCATATTAGGATAATCCCATCTGAAACCATCCAAAGAAAGCACAAGAAGGTAATTATTTCCTGACTTTTTATTACAGGAACAGAATAAGGCAGCCAATAAGAGAATTGTCAGTATTTTTTTCATATCGAGATATAATAAAATGAGTAGTGAGTGCAAAAATAAATAAAAAAGTCCCGCTTTCAAGGGCGGGACTTATATAAATTAATTAAAAAAAGATATTAGAATAAATATCTCACACCAATTTGCAATTGCCATGCCTGGCCAAAATTATAAAGCGGTGAGTATGTTTCTGTAGGATATTCGCCACCAACTTTAACCATTGAGAAACTTGGAACATTGTTAGCATCCTTGCCTTCATATTTCAGGATACGGCCATTGTTTGACTTAGCATTGGTTTTATACACACCCCATTCACTATTCAGGATATTACCAAAGTTCAGCAGATCTAAGCTAAATTGCAGTGTATTGCGTTGTCCAGCCACCTTGAAATAATATTCACGGGCAATGCGCAAGTCGAACCTGTTAACCCATGGTGCACGGGCTGCATAAGCTTCAGCATATTCACCTTTGTGCTTGCTGAGATATTTATCCTGCTCCATGAATTTGAAGAAAGCATCTTCATCTTCCTGGCTTATAAATTTAATATCTCCTTTTGCTTTCGGTATATAGATAAGATCGGTAAGAATACCATCGCCATTCATATCATTGGTATATGCAAAACTGTTTCCATAAGGAGTAAACCCGTTGTAGAACAGATTAACTATGGTAGAAGACTTCATAGCATCGTTACCCCATGGAATTTTGTAAGAAACTGATCCTATGAGTTTTGAAGGCATGACATATTGTGAACGCTGAACAAGTGGCAAATGAGGTCCGTCAATCTCGAAAAGACCTGTATATGCAGAGGCTGCATTACTTCCAGGCATACCGGAAACTTCTTTTGATTCAGTTTTTGTGTACGACAGCATCAGATGTAAATCTTTTACAGGCTCAGCAAATATTGATATATTAGCTATTGCACCCCATCCTTCGTTAGTGTTTGACAATACATAGGCATTTCTGTTATTGTATGACAAGTTAGCCTTTGCAGGATATATATATCTGTCATCCGGACCACTGAAACGTTTCCAGGTATCATCAGGTTCTTTAAGGTCATAATTCTTCAGCATTACTCCATTAAGGTTCTTAGTGAAGACCCCTTCTAAAGTAACTGACAACGGAAAATCAGTGGGTAGCTGATATTCAAGAGCCAATGATGTTTTCCATACCTGAGGCATTTTGAAATCAGGATCGGTTCCGTTAATATCTCTAGGTAGTGCGCCATCTTCAGGAGTTATAGTGCTAGGCAAGCCCAAAACACGTATCATTTCTTCAATATCGGTAAGCATTTTTCCAGCCAGCAAAGCAAGCTTAGGATCAGCACTGGTTACATTACCATTGGCATCATATCTTGTAACAGCAGCATAACTTCCCTGCACCATTCCAGAGTTTGTAGGCATATTGGTGAAGAATACCAAAGGCAGTCGTCCGGCAAATAATCCCGTACCTCCACGTAGTTTAAGAGTATTGTCGCCCAGAACGTCATAAATAAATCCTAACCTTGGAGAGATTTGAACCTTAGCTGTAGGCCATTTTCCTGTATTGATCTTTTTACCTCCAAAATCCAGAGCACTAATAGCATTATTTTCAATAAGGTTATCTTCGTATGCCAGATAATCAGCGCGAACACCATAAGTAAATTTAAAGTTAGGATTCACACTCCATTCATCCTGAGCATAAATTCCAATCTGATTGAAAGCAACCTCAGCAGCAGGGTTCTTTTCGCCACCGTAACCATAGGTTACTGCAAAGTCTCTCGGAGCAGCCTGATTCAGGAAATCATCAATACTTGCATAACGATAGTAACCAGTTCCGTTACGCATATATGAGTTATTTGCCATCTGATGCTCAAAGTTAGCTCCTACAGTAATTTTATGGTTATTCATATAAAAGTTCACGTTATCAACAATGTTAAAAATATTGTTGTGAACACCATTATTCCATGTAAACAGCTCATAACCTGCTGATATGTATGGCTCAACAATCTGGCTGCCATCAGGATTGACTCCGTACATTATATCAATAAACGGGAATGGAGATGAGTTTGAACCGCGAATGTCTGCAATCTTTGTATAAGTTGTCAGGAACTGATTCGACAATTTATTTGAAAAACGACTATGAAGATCAAGTGCAACAGAATTAACAATATTATCCTGTGAATAAATTGAGTTTGAGAAAGCCATTGAATGCTGCGAGATTCTATTCATTGATGAATTTCTAAGACCAGCATCAGTAGAGTTACCGTTTGTGGGGAACCATGCCTGATTCTTTGTATAGTTATATCTTAAACTCAGCTTATTAGCCTTATTGATATTCCAGTCAATTCTTGCCATCAGTTTTCTGTTGCTTTCGTCAGCCGGATAGCTTGTATATGAACCCGGATCATATCCATAGTTTGAGATCAAATGTTGTTTAACACGTTCCATATCAGCAATGCTTGTACGTGAAAGCTGAAGGTTTATGTTTGCAACTCCATTTTCTGAAGGTCTCCAGTTAACTACCTGACCGGGTTTTAATTCATACTCACCATTCACAAAGAAGAATACGTTATTTTTAATAATGGGACCACCCAACGAAAGTCCATAGGTCTTTACAGATTCAGCAGCGCGGGCTCCAAAATCAGTATCACCGATTTTGTTACCACGCATATCCTGATTCCTATAATAGGTATATAAAGAACCTTTGAAAGTGTTAGTCCCGGATTTTGTAATAGCATTGATCCCACCTCCAATAAAGTTTGTCTGACGAACGTCAAATGGAGCCACTACTACCTGAACTTCTTCGATAGCATCCAGGGAAATAGGATTTCCACCACCAGGCAGGTTGGAGCTAAGTCCAAAGTTGTTATTAAAGTTAGCACCGTCAACAGTAAAGTTTGTAGATCTTCCATCGCCACCGGCAAAACTCATTCCGTTAGCGTATGGAGAAAGACGTGCTATGTCCTGAATACTTCTGGTAATAGTTGGCATTGCAGTTATTTCCTGGTTTGAGATATTTATGGAAGCACCAGTTTTATCAGCCTGAAAAGCTGAAGCTCTTTGCCCGATAACCATAATTTCACCCAATTCCACTGAACCCGGTTTTAATGCAGCATTTAAAACAAAAGTCTGGCCAAGGTACAGGGTAATGTCAGAATACTTCTCAGTGGAATATCCTACATATGAAACTTCCACCAAATATGGTCCTCCTGTTCTCATACCCTGAAGGTTAAACCAACCATCGGCATTGGTGATGGTTCCGTATTGTGTTCCTGAAGGACCATGAGTAGCTATTACAGTAGCTCCGGGAAGCACATTTTTGTTAAGGTCTGTTACACGGCCATTCATGCTCGAGGTAGTAACCTGCCCGAACATCAGCGAAGGCAGTAACATCAATGCCGTAATGACAATGAAAAGTAAATTTGTTTTCTTCATACTTTAAGAATTTTGATTAATAAATAAAATAGCTTTAAAATTTGAGGGTAAAAATATAAAAGTATAATGAGGTGGTCTAATCCATTTGGACAATATTTTATACAAATATAATTGATATTGTTTATACGAGGGGGGTCTGGGGGGAGACTAATAACTTTCTTAAATTGTTGATAACTCATGCAGCCCTCCTGTA